>NZ_JRGM01000035.1 GCF_000764665.1 Aeromonas lacus
ATATAATTCAGAGTCGTTTTTGGATTTTGACTGGTCTAATAAAAACTTATTTGTTGAAATAGGGCCTTGTGGTTGGTTTTCTAAGTTTGTTTTTTCAGAAAGACCATATAATTCACAAGCAGATACGAGCGAGGCTATTAAACGGCATGAATGTGTTCATTTTAATATCCCGGTTAAGTTCTCAGCCTTAATGACGAGTGATTATGAACAGGCTTTAATTGAAAGTTTAAAAAAAATTTTATCAAAGAAGATGATTACGTTGTATTAAATATGAGTAAGACGTGGAGGGGTGAATTTTTTATTTAAATCTTGGTAAAAAATTGTTTTTTACAAAAAAGTCAATTGGCGAAATTAGTTTGGAAAATGAAATTGAATTTATGTTTGGACTTAATCTCCAAAATAGAAATATGTATTTTACCGAGTTTCAAACAATCACATTAAATAAACAATGACATAAAAATGGTTGTCAACCATCAGCGTTGACAATTCGTATGAGTTGCCGTGGTTGGTTACGGCTATTAATTTAAATGACTCGTTATAAGCTAGCCATACCACTAAGGCGTATGTCTCGTATGATTCACTGCTGACACCGACCAGCTTGAGTTGTGCATGGCACGAGGCGCGCAATATTCTAAGCGTGTGTCGTTGTGATGGAACACGTATACGTGAAAGACGAAAAAGGGGGCAATTACCCCCTTCATTCATTAACCCCGTCAGGGCTGATTAACCGCCGACTTAACCGGCCTTGGCCACCATTGCTTTAAGCTTCAGGAAGTACTGCTCGTAGAGGCGGGAGGCGTCCCCCACATCGGACTGGAACTCGCCTTTGCGCTTGATCTCGTCACTCGGGAAGACCATGGGGTTATTGCGAAACGCCGGGGTGAGCAGGGGAATGGCATCCTTGACCGGGGTGGGGTAGCCAATCGCCTCGGCCACCTTGGCGGCCACATCGGGGCGCATCAGGAAGTTGATCAGGGCGTGGGCCTCTTTCACATGCTTGGCCTTGGCCGGGATGGCGAGGTTGTCCATCCAGAGTACGGCACCTTCTTCGGGGTAGGTCATCTGGATGGAGGGGTATTCGCGCTGGGCGCCGTAGGCCGAGCCGTTCCACAGCATACCGATATTGACCTCACCAGCGATAAAGGGGTCGGCCGGGTTGTCGGAGTTGAACGCCTTGACGTTGGGCATCAGCTTTTTCAGGTATTCGAACGCTTCGGCAATTTGCGCCTTGTCCTGGGTGTTGGGGCTGTAGCCCAGCTGCACCAGCGCGATATGGAACACCTCGCGGGCATCGTCCATCAACAGCAGGCTCTCTTTCCACTCCGGTGCCCAGAGCTGCTTCCAGCTGGTAACCGGCTGCTCGATGATGTCGGTGTTGGTGCCGATCCCGGTTGCGCCCCAGATATAGGGAATGGAGTAGCGGTTGTCCGGGTCGTACTCGTGGTTGAGCAGGGTAGGGTCGAGGTGCTTGAAGTTGGGCAGTTGGGCGCGATCCAGCGGCTGCAGCATCCCCTCTTTGGCCATTTTCGAGATGAAGTAGGTGCTGGGCACCACTACGTCATAGCCGTCGCCATGGGTTTTCAGCTTGGCGTAGAGGGTCTCGTTGGATTCGTAGGTGGAGTAGATCACCTTGATACCGGTCTCTTGCTGGAACTGCTCCAGCAGGCCGTCCGGCACATATTCCGACCAGTTGTAGAAGTAGACCACCTTGTCGTCGGCCGCGTGAGCGTTCTGGCTCAGCAGCGGGGTGGTGAGGGTGAGGGCGGCTGCCAGCAGGGCGCCGGCCTTGTGTTGGATTGTCATCAACAACTCCTTGGGGTTATGGGGCCTCGCGGCCCACCGTGACAGAGTTCGCCAAAGGTGGCGGGGACGAAACGGGTAGGGTCAACCCTGCCGTTTGCGCAGTAACAGTTGCGCCAGCAGCACCATCCCGAGGGAGGCGACCAGCATCAGGGTGGCCAGGGCGTTGACCTCGGGGGAGACGCCCACCTTGACCATGGAGTAGATCTTGAGCGGCAGGATCTCGTAGGCCGGGCCGGTAACAAAGGAGCTCACCACCACATCGTCCAGCGACAGGGTAAAGGAGAGCAGCCAGCCCGCCATCACCGCCGGCAGCGCCAGCGGCAGTATGATGCGGCGCAGAATGATCCACTCGCCAGCCCCCAGATCCCGCGCTGCCTCCAGCATCCGCACATCAAAACCACACAGCCGCGAGTAGACGGTGATCACCACGAACGGCAGGCAGAAGGTGATGTGGGCGATCAGCAGCGACCAGAAGCCGAGCGCAATGCCGGTGACCACAAACAGGGTCAGCAGGGAGATGGCCATCACGATATCGGGGGACATCATCACTACGAACAGCATGCCGCTCACGTACTGTTTGCCGCGAAAGCGATAGCGAAACAGCGCCACGGCGGTGAGGGTGCCGATCAGGGTGGCTGCGGTGGCGGTGAGGGCGGCGATGGTCAGGGAGTGTTGGGCCGCCTGCATCAGGCTGGCGCTGGCAAACAGCTTCTCATACCAGCCCAGGGTAAAGCCGCGCCAGTCGATGCCATATTTCGACAGGTTGAAGGAGTTGGCGATCAGTACCCCGATGGGCACATAAAGATAGCCAAACACCAGCAGCAGGAACAGAGCTTTCAGTGTGCGAATCATGCCAGCTCCCCCTTCTTGCTGAGTAACTTGCCTGCCCGCCAGTAGCAGTAGACCAAGAGCGCCATCAGTACCGTCAACATCACGCTGATGGCCGCGCCAAAGGGCCAGTCACGGCTGTTGAGGAACTGGGTCTTGATCAGGTTGCCGATGAGCAGGTGCTTGGCGCCACCCAGCAAGTCGGAGACGTAGAACATCCCCATGGCGGGCAGGAAGACCAGCAGACAACCGGCGATGATGCCGGGCAGGGTGAGGGGCAAAATGATCCGCACCAGCCGCTGCCAGCCGTTGGCACCGAGATCACGCGCCGCCTCCAGCAAACGGCCATCGAGCTTTTCGATGCCGGAGTAGAGCGGCAGCACCATAAAGGGGAGCAGCACATAGACCAGCCCGATGATGACGGCCACCTCGGTATACATCATCTGCAGCGGCCGCTCGATAAGCCCCAGATCCAGCAGCCAGCCGTTGATCAGCCCCCGGGTGCCGAGCAGCACTTTCAGCGCATAGGTGCGGATCAGTGAGTTGGTCCAGAACGGCACCACCACCAGAAACAGCAGCAGCGGGCGGATGCGCGTTGGCAGATGGGCCAGCAGCCAGGCAAAGGGATAACCCACCAGCAGGCAGATGGTGGTAGCGAGCAGCGCCAGCCAGAGGGAGTGGAGCAGCACCTCGAAATAGAGGGGATCCAGCAGGCGGCCATAGTTGCTCAGGGTAAAGAGCGGCGCGATAAGCTCGGACTCGTCACGGGTCAGGAAGCTCACGCCGATGATCATCAGGTTGGGCAGGAAGACAAACAGTGTCAGCCAGCCTAGGATCAGCGCGATGGCCCCGTTGCGAAAGCCGTTGTGGGCAAAGCTGTGCGGTACCCGCAGATTAGTGAGGCTCATAGGGCAACACCACCTCCCAGCTGTCGACCCAGTGGATCGCCACCTCCTGACCCAGACGGTAGTCAAAGTCGGGGTCATCTTCGTCGAAGAACTCGGAGATAAGCAGCTGTTTGCCACTGTCGAGTTCGATCACCGAATCCAGCGTCGCCCCCTTGTAGTTGCGCTCGCGGATGTTGCCGCGCAGTGCACCGCGTTGATCGTCATCCTGATCGAGAATGCGCAGATCTTCTGGGCGCAGCAGCACCAGCACCTTGTCGTCTGGCTGGAACGGCAAGGCGGTATGAAGCAGGCATTCGCGCCCTTCTACCTCGGCCTGCCAGATACCGGGCTCGCGCTGGCTGATCAGCTTGCCATCCATCACGTTGATCTCGCCGATAAAGCGGGCCACGAACAGATTGGCTGGCGATTCGTAGATATCGCGCGGGGTGCCGCGCTGGATGATCTTGCCGCCCTCCATCACCAGGATGCGATCAGACATTGTGAGCGCCTCTTCCTGATCATGGGTGACAAAGACAAAGGTTATGCCAAGGCGGCGCTGCAGCGCCTTGAGCTCGCTCTGCATCTGTTTGCGCAGCTTGTAATCGAGCGCCGAGAGGGATTCATCGAGCAGCAGCAGGCGGGGCTTGTTGACAACGGCGCGGGCGATGGCGACCCGTTGCTGCTGACCGCCGGAGAGCTGATCCGGGCGGCGGTTGGCCAGTTCGGTGAGCTGCACCATGGCGAGGGTCTCCTCGACCCGCTGGCGGATCTCGCTGGCCGGTACCTTCTGCATCTCGAGGCCAAAGGCGACGTTTTCAAACACCGTCATATGGGGGAAGAGCGCATAGCTCTGGAACACGGTGTTGATGTGCCTGTGTTCGGCGGGGATATGGGTGATCTCGTCACCGGCCAGATGGATGGTGCCACCGTCGACCGATTCGAGCCCGGCCAGCAGGCGCAGCAAGGTGGTCTTGCCGCAGCCGGAGGGGCCCAGCAGGGTGAGAAATTCACCGTCATAGATCTCAAGGTCAAGGTCGCTCAATATCGCCTTGCCGTCATAAAGTTTGCTGATCTTGTTCAGCGCGACAATTACCTGTGGATTGTTCATCATCCGCCAGTCTCACCCCAGCCAGTGGCCATCATGTTGAAAGAGGGCCGCATTCTATGCAGCCAATCCATGAAATTAAAGGCTTTTTGGCCGCAAGTGGTCAGGAAAAACGACTACGAATAGCAGGCCAAGTCGCTATAATGTGCCACCTGATTTGGTCGTTTTCGATATTGGATAGTCAATTGAGTAACAGAATGCGTATTGGCGGCTCCCTTGAGCAATCTTTGAACAAGGGTTATCGCCTGGACCTGAAAGGGGTCATTCAAGAGGGGTGGCAACAGACCCGCCGTACCGGATTTGGCCTGCTGCTGGCGATTGTCGGGGTAACGGCGATCTGGATCCTGCTCAGCAATGTGCTGCTGTTGCCCTATCTGGGAGACGATAACCAGATGAATGTGGCCATGGTTCTGAGCCTGCTGATGACGGTGGTGATGGCCCCCATGACCAGCTCCCTCGATATGCTGGGGTTGCAGCAGTCGGTCGGTGTGCGCGCCCGGGCAAACCAGGTGTTTGACTTCTTCCGCCACTTTGTGCGCTTAGGCATGTTGAGCCTGCTTGGCAGCCTGCTCACCAGCCTGTTTGGCCCGCTGTTCGATCTGCTGGGATTGCCCGCCGTGCTCTCTTTCATTCCCTCGGCCCTGATCGGTATGGGGCTGCTCTTTACCGTACCGCTGGTGCTGGAGCGCGGCCTGACGCCGCCCCAGGCCATTGTGGTCTCTCTCAAGCTCTTTGCGCGCGGCTGGCCCAGCATAGTGCTGTTCCACGGCGTGATGACCGCGCTTTTCTTCCTGGCTCTGATCCCCATGGGGTTGGGGCTTATCTGGGTGGCACCGCTCTATTTCAACTGCAAGGGGATCCTCTATCGCGATCTCTGTGGGGTGGGGGTAGAGGTTAACGAGGTGACAGAAGGCCCCAACCATTTCAATGCATGATGCAAAAGGATGTTGAATGACCCGTCGATATGGAGTGACCAAGGCCTTGCGCCAGGGTCTGCTGGCCAGTCTGTTGCTGCCGACACTGGCGATGGCCGGGCAACCTGTGCTGGAGCTGCAATATGGCGCCTTCTACAGCCAGATGAAGACCTTCGCCAAGGGGGAGTTTGGCCATGCCAGACTGGGGTTTTATCTGACCGATCCGCAAAATGGCAAGCGCTGTGCGCTCGACTCTGCCCGGGTCTCGACGCAGGACAAGGATGTGAAGGGGGAGGTGACGATCGACAGCGAACTGCGCCTGCCGTTTGATGACGATCTCAATCTCGACAAGGCGGTGGTTGCGGTCGCCCTGAAAGAGCCGCACGCGACTTGCGATATGACGGTACAGGTGATGGCCGATGCACCGGCTGTTCCCGACATGCCACTGGCAGAGCTTGCCAAGCGTCAGCAGCAGATGCAGCAGCTGCTGGACAAGATGGCTGGCATGGTCGGCAAGTACTTCTTGCCTAAGATGGAGGGGATCCGGATCGCACTGGTCGAGCCGCAAGGGACTGCCTACCTTGTCGATGGGGCCCGGCAGGAGCCTGTTGCGTGGCAGGATGGCCAGTTGCTCTTGAGCAATGCGCAGCTGAGTGCATTTGCGGTTGGTACCTTGCGTCTGCAGGGCGAGGTGTTGCGGTTGACCCCCTGGCTGCACAAGGGGTGATGCCAACGGCGCTGTCACGTTGGTAACAGGCAGATCAAGAAAGCAAAAAAGGAGCGATAATCGCTCCTTTTTTATTGTGTGGCGTTTGCCCTGTGAGAGCGGCTTAGCGCACTTCAATCACATCCAGCATGTCCATCTCGTCGATGTCCAGCAGCGGAGCCTTTGGCATCTCGGGCGGATCAAACGCCTTGTCGCCACCATCGATGATGCCGGAATCGCGGTTGATGCTCTTGAAGTCAAACAGCTTGTGGTCGAGCAGGTGGCTCGGGATCACATCCTGAATGGCGGTGAACATGGTCTCGATACGACCGGGGAAGCGGCGATCCCAATCCTGCATCATCTGCTTGATGGCCTGACGCTGCAGGTTCTCCTGCGAGCCGCACAGGTTGCACGGAATGATGGGGAAGGCTTTGACATCGGCGTAGCGGATCAGGTCCTTCTCTTTGCAGTAGGCCAGCGGGCGGATAACCACGTTCTTGCCATCGTCGCTCACCAGCTTGGGTGGCATGGACTTGAGCTTGCCACCGTAGAACATGTTGAGGAACAGGGTCTCGAGGATGTCGTCGCGGTGGTGGCCAAGGGCAATCTTGGTGCAACCCAGCTCCTGGGCGGTGCGGTAGAGAATACCGCGGCGCAGCCGTGAGCAGAGGGAGCAGGTGGTTTTGCCTTCCGGTACCTTCTCCTTGACGATGGAGTAGGTATCCTCTTCGACAATCTTGTACTCGATGCCGAGGGAGTCCAGATACTCGGGCAGCACGTGCTCGGGGAAGCCGGGCTGCTTCTGATCCAGGTTGACGGCAACCAGATCGAAATGGATGGGGGCACTGGCTTTGAGGCTCATCAGTATGTCGAGCATACCGAAGCTGTCCTTGCCGCCGGAGAGGCAGACCATGACCTTGTCGCCCTCTTCAATCATGTTGAAGTCGGCAATGGCCTGACCTACGTTGCGCCGCAGGCGCTTTTGCAGTTTGTTGAAACTGTATTTTTCTTTGGCGTTCAGCTCTTCTAGCATGCTCGTAAAACCCGGGACACAAATAAGCGCGTTATTATAGCCATGTCCCGGGGCAGGGCAAGGTGCCAGGCACCTTATGATTGATTGCGACGGTTGTCGACCGGGCAGCTGTAGTCGGCCGGTTTGAGGATCAGCAGGTCGCAGGAGAGGCGGTCGATCACATGCTCGGCGGTATTGCCGAGCAAGGCGGCCGAGAGACCGGTGCGGCCGACGCAGCCCATGATCATCAGATTGGCATCAAGCTCTTCGGCCATGTCCGGCAGCACCTCTTCCGGTAGCCCTTCTGCTACCCGGGTCCAGAGATGGCCGATACCAAACTTGTCGGCATGGCTCAGCAGCAGGGTCTCGTGGTGTTTGCGAATAGCCTCGTTGTAGGCGTTGGGATCAAACTCCGGCAGCTCGATGGCCACATTGACCGGAGTTCCCGGATAGGTGTTGACCAGATAGAGACTGGAGCCGAGTAGCTCGGCGATATCGCCACCTTCCTGGGTGATCCGCTCGTTGAGCAGTTTCTGATCCGGATCGTCGCTGGAGCAGTTGATGGCTGCGATGATATTGCCGCCCCGTTTCCAATGGCCCTCTTTTACCAGCAGCACCGGGCAGGGGCATTTGCGCAGCAGATGCCAGTCGGTTGGCGTAAAAATGAAGGTTTGCAGGAAGCTGTGATGGTGGGTGGCCTTGACCACCAGATCGTGGCGTTGCTCCAGCACCTCCTGAATGACGGATTCGAAGGGGCGGTTGTGCCAGATCACTTTGACCTCGCAAGCGATCCCTTGCGAGCGGTAGGGGGTGAGGATCTCGTCCAGCCACTCTCGCCGCTGGGAGATAACGCCGTTACGCATCTCTTCAC
This sequence comes from Aeromonas lacus, assembly GCF_000764665.1. GTDB lineage: Bacteria > Pseudomonadota > Gammaproteobacteria > Enterobacterales > Aeromonadaceae > Aeromonas > Aeromonas lacus. Next base: position 8,127 of record NZ_JRGM01000035.1, read on the forward strand.
GCTCCTCGACGGAGAGCATGGCGGTCATTTCATACGAGAAGTCATAGATGGTGAGCAGCAGGGTCAGGCGGGCATTGTCGTCCAGCTCGGCGATCTTGACGGCCCGTTCGAGGGCGATTTGACGCTCCTCTTCTGGATTGATAACTACCAGAATATTCTGATATTTGACCATCTTCTCCTCCTTGGAAAAGTCCAATGACAGCAGAATCTTAGTCATTACAGCTTAGCGCAGGAGGAGGGGGGCTGGAACGTACCGGATCACATTCCAGAGGAAAGGATCCGGCAGGGAAAGCGGAATATAAAGCGGGATTGTAAGGAGAACAATCAGCCGCAGGGCGGGCGAGTAGCACCGGCCATCATGCCAAGCGCGACCTGATCCAGCACGGTAATGTATTTGCCTTTGACGCTGATGAGGCCGGACTTCTGGAAGCGGCCGAGCAGACGACTGATGGTCTCGACGGTCAGACCCAGATAGTTGCCGATATCGCCACGGGTCATAGCCAGACGGAACTCTTTTGCAGAGAAACCGCGTTCGGAGAAGCGCACCGAGAGGTTGTGCAGGAAGGCGGCGAGGCGCTCTTCAGCATTCTTCTTGGAGAGCAGCAGGATCATCTCCTGATCGCCCATGATTTCACTGCTCATCAGACGCATGATCTGCTGGCGCAGTTTGGGCATCTTGCCGGAAAGATCATCCAGCACTTCAAAGGGGATCTCGCATACCATAGCCGTTTCCAGCGCCTGAGCGAAGGAGGGGTGAGCCTGCTTGTTGATGGCGTCAAACCCGACCAAATCACCAGCCAAGTGGAAGGCGGTGATCTGCTCATCGCCCTGTTCGGTGATGGTGTAGGACTTGATGGTCCCGGAACGAATGGCGTAGAGCGACTTGAACTCATCACCGGCCTTGAACAGCTCCTCACCCTTCTGGATCGGCTTTTTGCGCTCGATGATGCTATCGAGCTGATCAAGCTCGTTGTCGTTCAGGGTGAAGGGGATACAGAGCTGACTGATGCTGCAATCCTGGCAATGAATTGCACAGCCACCGCTCTGGATACGTCTGCCAGGTTTCTTTTCCGGGATCATAGGCTCATACGAATAATTGATTTATATCAAACAAGTTTACCACCAACTCATCCGTTTTGGATAGGGTTTCAAAAGGCGGCTATGCCAACCCACAGGGTATGAACCCCGAACAAAATGAGTAACAGAGCACCGCCAAGGCGCAAACTGCGCAGGGTTAACCAGTATCTGAGGCGATCGGCAAGCCCTCCCAGCGCGAACAAGGTCGGCAGGGTGCCGAGGCCAAAAAAGAGCATGATCAGCGCCCCGCCAGCGGCAGAGCCGGCAGCCGCGCTCCAGGTCAGCATGGAGTAGACTAGCCCGCAGGGAAGCCAGCCCCAGACCATGCCAAAGGGGAGTGCCTGCAGCGGAGAAGTGAAGGGGAGAAACTTACCGGCAAGGGGTTTGATATGGGGCCAGAGTTTGGCGCCGAGGCGCTCCAGCAGTAGGATCCCCTGCCACCAGCCGGCCAGATAGAGACCAAGGGCGATCATCAGCAATGCGGCTACCAGCCGCAGTCCTTCGATGGCATGTTTGCCTGCGCCCAGTTCACTGGTGGTGGCGAGCAGGCCGCCTACCAGTGCTCCTGCCAGCACATAGCTCAGGATCCGCCCCAGGTTGTAGTTGAGCAGGTAGCCAAGGCGTCCACTGAAGTGTTGTTTGTCGGCCGGGATGGCCATGGAGAGGGCGGCGGAGACGCCACCACACATGCCGATGCAGTGAGCCGAGCCTGCCAGTCCTACCAGCAGAGCACCCAGCAGATCAAGGTTGTGAGTCATGGGAGGAGGGCTTCACCGCTTTTTGTTGGGGTTCATCTTCATCAAACAGGATGTTGGAACCCTGGCGATCGAGATCTTCAAATTGTTCGGAGCGAATGGCCCAGAAAAAGACCACGCCGGCGATGACGACGAAGAGAATGGCGATGGGGATCAGGACAAAAATTATGTTCATGAGAGGTACCTTGGCATTCATCCGTGGCAAGCGTCCTCCATGGTAACCCCGTTCGGGAGGAGGGCCAGCCGCTATCGGTCAAAAATGTGGCCTGCATCGGAGGCAGGCCACTATTTCAGCTATTTTCTTGCAGTTTGTTTATCTGTTGAGCCGCATCGAGTTGGTCACCACGATGAGTGAACTGAGCGACATGCCCGCGGCTGCCAGATAGGGAGGCAGCCAGCCACAGGCTGCCAGCGGCAGTACCAGCAGGTTGTAACCGATGGACCAGGTAAAGTTCTCGATGATGATCTTGCGGGTGCGCAGCGCGAGTGTTCTGGCATCGAGCAGACGACTCAGGTCATCAGCCAGCAGAATGGCATCGGCGCTGTTTTTGGCCAGGTCAGTGCCGCCCGCCATGGCAAAGGAGGCGTGAGCTCCGGCCAGCACGGGGGCATCGTTGATCCCATCGCCCACCATGATGCTGATCTCACCCTCTGCTTCACGGGCTTTGAGATACGCCAGCTTGCCATCCGGCGTCACCCCCTTGACCAGCTCGTCAACGCCAAGGGTGCGGGCAATCTCGTCAGCCTGGGGAGAGCTGTCACCGGTCAGAATAGTCGTGTGCAGACCGGCAGCCTTGAACGCCTCGATCAACGCTTTGGCATCCGGGCGCAAGGTGTCATCCAGCTCAAAGCGGGCGAGCAGTTGCTGCTCGTCAGCAAGGTAGATGGCAAGACCATGCTCGGGATTGTCGTTACTCTCCATGCCAAGCCAGCGGGCGCTGCCGATACGATAGCGAACGCCGGCTACCAGCCCGGTGATGCCGTGACCGATGACTGGCGTGATTTCGCTGGCCTGTGGCAACAGCACCACTTCATCGGCGGGTAGCCTGAAAGCGCGGGCGATGGGGTGCTCGGACTGGGCTTCCAGTGCCCGGGCGATGCTCAAGCAACGATCTGCATCGAGCGTGCCGAGCGCTGTGGTTGCGGACAGGCGGATCTCACCGGTGGTGAGCGTGCCAGTCTTGTCCATCACGATCCGGTTGGCCTTGGTCAATATATCCAGCACATGGCCGCGGCGCAGCAGGATGCCGTTGCGGGTCAGATTGGCGGTCGCCGATGTCAACGCGGTCGGCGTTGCCAGCGAGAGTGCGCAGGGGCAGGTAGCCACCAGCACGGCCAGCGCGATCCAGAATGCCTGTTCCGGTTGGTGGAAGTGCCATAAGGTCCAGACCGCCGCGGCAATGATAAGCAGCACCAGAATAAAGTGGCGCGACAGCTGATCCGCCATCTGGGCGATGGCCGGTTTGTCATCGAGGGCATGATCCTGCAGGCGCATGATCTGGGAGATGCGCGACTCTTCGATGCGGTGGGTCACCCGGATCTGCAGCGGCGCATCGGTGTTGATGGTGCCGGCATAGACCAGATCGCCGCACTGCTTGAACAGCGGTAACTGCTCGCCGGTCAGCATCGCCTCGTTGAGGCTTGCCTCTCCCGCCACGATGACGCCATCTGCGGGCAGCGTCGCCCCTGCCAGTACCCGCACCCGATCGCCGACCTGCAGGGTCTTGGCTGCCACTTCACGCTCGCCATCCTGGTCGACCAGGGTCGCCATGATGGGTACCAGCCGTGCCAGGTTGGAGCTTGATTCGGAGGCTTTGCGCCGGGCCCGCAGCTCAAGAAAACGGCCGAGCAGCAGGAAGAAGACGAACATGGTGATGGAGTCGTAGTAGACCTCACCGGTATTGAACACAGTGGCCCACATGGAGGCGATAAAAGCGCCGATCAGTGCCAGCGATACCGAGACATCCATCGACAGGTGTCCCTGCTTCAGGCTGCGCCAGGCGTTGATGTAGAAGGGCTGGGCCGAGTAGATCATGATAGGGGTGGAGAGCAAGAGGCTTATCCACTTGAAGTAGACCATGAATTCATCTTCGACGCTGATAAAGAGGTCCATGTAGAGCGCGACGGCGCACATCATCACCTGCATCGACCCCAGCCCCGCCAATGCCAGCCGGAACATGTAGCTGCGCACCTCTTTGGCGTAGAGGGCTTCCTGCTGATGGGTCTGGAAGGGGTAGGCGCGATAGCCGATCTTGGCGAAGCCCTTGAGAATGTCGCTCAGGGAGAGCTGGGCCGGATCCCACTTGATACGGGCGCGATGGGTCGTGGTGTTGACGTTGATGTAGCGCAGACCGCTTAACGTCATCAGATGCCGCTCGATAAGCCAGGCGCAGGCGGCGCAGGTCAATCCCTCTACCGTCAGCTGAATTTCGCGCGTTGTCTCGCGACCAGTGCTGCTGTCGGTGACAAACTCCTGCTGCACTTCCGCCAGATCGTAGTGGGTGAGGGCTGCGAGCTCCTCGGGCACCAGTTCACCCTTGATGCCGGGGGCGGTGCGGTGGTCGTAATAGCTGGCAAGGCCGCACTCCATGATGGTCTCTGCCACGGCCTGACAGCCTGGGCAGCACATGGGCCTGACAATCCCCTTGATCTCGAGGGAATAGCCGCTATTGGCGGGAACCGGCTCGCCACAGTGAAAACAGCCGGTCATGACTTAGCGTCCTTTCGGATCGAGTTCGACAGGTGCCTGGGTGGGCAGTTGTACCGTCTCTTGCAGGCGCCACTCGTGGTTGAACGCATCCACCCGGATGTGCCATTTACCGGTGAGGGGCTTGTCGAAGTGGAGGCGATAGGTGCCGCTCGCATCGGCGGTGATCATGTGTTCGCTATCCAGTCCCGCCAGAGTGGGGTGGAAGAGCGACAGATAGAGGGCCTGACCCGGCGGGATGTCGCCGCTGACGGGTTTGAGGGTCAGCTCGTGGCTGTTGACCTCAAGGGCGAAACGGATATTGAGGGCTTCGGAGCGATCGAACTTGCTCAGATCCTGATTGATCTCTTTCCCTTGTTTGTAATAGTCCTCGGCCACCAGATTGACCCCATCCTTGCTGGCAATGATGGCGGTAGAGATGCTGCCGACAACGGCGGCAGTGGGGAGGGCGATGATAAACCAGGGCCAGAATTGGCGATACCAGGGTTTGAATACAGGTTGGGTCATGATGCTACTGCCGTGAAACGAATGATTAACGAGTAAGAGAGCTTTTCTGCAACACAAGATAACAAAAAGCCTCGAGGAGTCGAGGCTTTTTGCTGTGTAATCACGTGTTTATCACATGTTACGACTTATGTGAGCGACCTTTATTTAGCAGGCTGATGGGACAGGCTGTAAACGTAGGAAGCCAGCAGGTGTACCTTGTCTTCACCCAGGATGTCTTTCCAGGCCGGCATCACACCGTGGCGACCGTGGGTGATGGTCTGCACCACCACTTCGCGGGAACCGCCGTAGAGCCAGGTGTTGTTGGTCAGGTCCGGTGCACCAACGGCGATCCCGCCCTTGGCATCGGGGCCGTGGCACGCAGCACAGATGGTGAAGCGCGCTTCGCCCTTCTTGGCTTCGACCAGATCAACCTTGCGACCAGAGAGGCTCAGCACATAGGATGCCACCTCTTGCACACCGTCTTTACCGAGGATTTCACCCCAGGCAGCCATGATCCCCTGACGACCGCCCATGATGGTGGTCTTGATTTGATCAGGCTGACCACCCCATTGCCATTCGCTGTCGGTCAGGTTCGGGAAACCGCGACCGCCGCGGGCGTCAGAGCCGTGGCACTGGGAGCAGTTCTGCAGGAACAGACGCTGACCCACTTTCAGGGCTTCCGGATCCTTGGCGATTTCGGTGATGGCACGGTAGGTCTTGCCATCGGCCTCATAGGTCAGTTCACGGAACTTGGCACCATAGATCTCGTCAGCTTTGGCGACCTCACGGTCATACTCCACGGCGCGACCTTCAGCCTTGGCTGATTCGGTTGCCGTCTTGGATTCGGCCAGCGAACGTACGTCCTGGTTGGAACTTTGCCAGCCCAGCAGGCCTTTGAAGTTGCCAAGACCCGGGAAGGCGACCAGATAGACCAGACCGGTGACGATGAAGAAGAGGAACATGTAGGTCCACCACTTCGGCAACGGGTTGTTGATCTCCTCGATACCATCGAAGGAGTGGCCCATCGGCTTGCCTTCTTCGACGCCCATCTTGTCCTTGAGGCACCACATCAGCAGCAAGAAGCAGCCAAGGATGGTCCCCAAGGTGATGACGGTTACGAAAATACTAAACAGAGTGCTCATTCTTGTTTCGCTCCTGCGTTCTTTTTATCAGCACCGGTTTGCTCATCATCGGCAAACACCAGATTGGCGGCCTCATCAAAAGAGGTCTTGCGGCGTTTGCTGTAGGCCCAGACGATGATGCCAATCATGATGGCCATCAACAGCAGGGTATACAGACCGCGAAATGTGCCGTAATCCATCTCAGGCTCCTTATTTCAGGGCATGACCCAGTGATTGGAGGTAGGCGATGAGGGCTTCCAGCTCGGTCTTGCCTTTAACTGCTTCCCCTGCACCCTGAATATCCGCATCGGTATATGGCACACCGAAGTGATCGCGGAACAGCGCCAGTTTTTTGTCTGTCATCTCGCCGGTCAGCACATTGGTGTCGAGCCAGGGATAGGCAGGCATGTTGGACTCGGGAACCACATCACGCGGGTTGATGAGGTGAGCGTGGTGCCATGCATCGGAGTAGCGACCGCCTACGCGGGCCAGATCCGGACCGGTACGCTTGGAGCCCCACAGGAAGGGGTGCTCCCACACGCTCTCGCCGGCAACCGAGTAGTGACCGTAACGCTCGGTTTCGGCACGGAACGGACGGATCATCTGGCTGTGGCAGTTGGTGCAGCCTTCGCGAATGAAGATGTCGCGCCCTTCCATTTGCAGTGCTGTGTAGGGCTTGAGGCCCTCCACCGGCTCGGTGGTCTGCTTCTGGAAGAACAGCGGGGTGATTTCAACCAGGCCCCCCAGGCTGATGGCGAAGATGATGCCGACCACCAGCATGGGAACGCTTTTTTCAAATATTTCGTGACGGTTATTGTTGCTCATTCTTGGACCTCTTCAATCATGCTGGCTGGGCGACAGGTTCCAGGGAACCTTTGGGCGCAGTGATGGTGCGATAGGCGTTGTAGGCCAACAGCAGCATACCGGTGACGAAGAAGCAGCCACCCAGGAAGCGCACGAAGTAGAAGGGATAGGAGGCCTGCAGCGCTTCTACGAAGCTGTAGGTCAGAGTGCCGTCTTCGTTGACTGCACGCCACATCAGGCCCTGCATCACGCCGGAAATCCACATGGCAACGATGTAGAGCACGGTGCCCACGGTCGCCAGCCAGAAGTGGACGTTGATGAGCTTGATGCTGTACATGCGGCCCTGACCGAACAGGTTCGGGATCAGGTGGTAAACCGCACCGATGGAGACCATGGCTACCCAGCCCAGCGCGCCGGAGTGTACGTGACCGACGGTCCAGTCGGTGTAGTGGGAGAGGGCGTTGACGGTTTTGATCGCCATCATCGGGCCTTCGAAAGTCGACATGCCGTAGAAAGAGAGGGAGACGATCAGGAAGCGCAGGATGGGGTCATAACGCAGTTTGTGCCACGCACCGGAGAGGGTCATGATGCCGTTGATCATGCCGCCCCAAGAGGGCACGAACAGGATCAGGGACATCACCATGCCTAGCGACTGAGCCCAGTCAGGCAGTGCGGTGTAGTGCAGGTGGTGCGGACCGGCCCAGATATAGAGGGAGATCAGCGCCCAGAAGTGCACGATGGAGAGACGGTAGGAGTAAACCGGACGTCCAGCCTGCTTGGGCACGAAATAGTACATCATCCCCAGGAAGCCGGCGGTCAGCAGGAAGCCTACCGCGTTGTGGCCATACCACCACTGTACCATGGCGTCCATGGCGCCGGAGTACATGGAGTAGGACTTCATGCCGGAGAGCGGCACTTCCATGTTATTGACAATGTGCAGCACCGCGACGGTGATGATGAAGGCGCCGAAGAACCAGTTCGCCACATAGATGTGGGAGGTGGTGCGCTTCATCAGGGTGCCGAAGAAGACGATGGCATAGGCGACCCATACCACTGTGATGGCGATATCAATCGGCCACTCCAGCTCGGCATACTCTTTGGCGGAGGTGTAACCCAGCGGCAGAGAGATGGCGGCAGAGAGGATGATCGCTTGCCAGCCCCAGAAGACGAAGGTTGCCAGCGGGCCACCGAACAGTCTGGTTTGACAGGTACGCTGCACCACGTAAAACGAGGTGGCCATCAGCGCACTGACGCCGAAGGCGAAGATCACTGCGTTGGTATGGAGGGGCCGCAGACGACTGTAGGTCAGCCACGGAGTCTCGAAGTTGAGGGCAGGCCAGATCAACTGGGCTGCGATCAGTACGCCAACCGACATGCCGACAATTCCCCAGACAATCGTCATGACGGTAAACTGGCGAACAACGGTGTAGTTGTACTCAGGATGGTTAGTTGTATGGCTCATCGTTATATTCCGCTTCCGATGCTGCTGTTGTTTGGTTTTTTGTCCGGCAAACCGGACGGACTTCATCGAGCTATCTTCAACCACTTGTTAACACCTGTTAACGAAAGGAAAAGTAAAAGATGGCTAAATGAAAACTCCATGGGAATGATACTGAACTGACAGGTAAAATAACAGTATAAACAGTGATATATTTGGCTCCGCCCGGTCTCGTTTACACGCTTGTTTTACCTTGTGCGAGATCAAAAAAAAGACCATTTTTATTACATCTTTACAGGGTGTTTTTGATGAAAGAGAGACTGACTGCACAGAAAGTAACGCATCTTGTGCTAGTGCTGGCCGTTCTGATGGCGTTGGTGAGCTATCGCACCTGGTTTGCAGCCGATAACTCACAAAATTCCGAACCAAAAAAAGATCAAATTTGTGATCTTTCCCACAGCAGTTGTGACGTATTAATTGGTGAAAAGTCGATGGCAATTGCTATTTCACAATTACCTGTGCGCGCTGAACGCGATTTTATAATTCGATTGGAGGGCGGGGAGCCCGGGATTAAACCGCTCAAAGCCTGGCTCGAGGGGCGAGATATGTTTATGGGCACCATCCCTGTCAATTTTGAATCAAGTGGCAATGGCTGGCAGGCAAATGCGCTGGTAGGAAGCTGCACATCCCCCATGATGGTCTGGTTGCTCAATATTGAGTGGAGCAATGGCCAGCGCCAACAGCTGGCACTTTCAGTCGCTCGGGAATAGTAATGTCGTGGCAGGGAAGGGGGACTCTGGAAAAAATATTTGAAATTTTTGTCTCAGAGGTTACCTTCCCTTCAGTCTACAGGGAGTGAAGTGCATTTAATCATGAGTGACAAGAACGCCTTTTATCGTACCCTCAACCGGCAAGCGCAGGCGCTGCTGGAAGGGGAGCCAGATCTGATCGCCAAACTCGCCAACCTCTCCGCCTTGCTCAATCAGGAGTTGACCGGTATCAACTGGGTCGGTTTTTATCTGTTGCAAGGGGATACCCTGGTGCTCGGCCCCTTTCAGGGCAAGCCGGCCTGTGTCCGGATCCCGGTTGGCCGTGGTGTCTGTGGTACGGCCGTTGCCCAAGGCAAGACCCAGTTGGTGGATGATGTGCACCAGTTCGAGGGACATATTGCCTGTGACGGTGCCAGCAACGCTGAAATTGTGATTCCGCTGCGCCGGGGTCACGAGATCATCGGGGTGCTGGATATCGACAGTCCGATTTTTAACCGTTTCGACCAGGAAGACCGGATTGGTCTTGAAGAAACGGTGCAAATTTTGGAAAGCATGCTTTAAGTCATTGCTAGATGGTTCGCAAAAGGCCCCAAGCTCTCTATAATGGGGCCTTTGTTGTGCTCGGGAAGTGCCCGTGCGTTTATTGAAAGCCAAGGTTATACATGGAAAACACTGAGAAGCTGAAGAACAGTAAAGAGATCGTTGCCTACCTGGTCGAGAAATTCCCGGCCTGCTTCGTTGCTGAAGGAGAGGCCAAGCCGCTCAAGATTGGCATCTTCCAGGATTTGGCCGAGCGTCTTGCTGACGATGCCAGAGTCTCCAAGACCATGCTGCGTTCCGCACTGCGTCAATACACCTCCAGCTGGCGCTATCTGCATGGGCTCAAAGCCGGTCAGGCTCGCGTTGATCTGGATGGTAACCCGGGCGAACTGCTGACCGAAGAGCACATCGAGCACGCCAAGCAGGCTCTGAAAGAGAGCAAAGAGCGCGTCTTTGCCAGCCGTCGCACCAATACCAAAGAGAAGGATGAAAAGGCCAAGAAGCCGCGTCGTCCTGCTCCCCGCAAAACCGAAAAAGCTGATGTAGCTGCCAAGCCGAAAGCGCAGGAGAAAGCACCGGTCGCTGAAGCTCCGCTGGTAAAAGTGGATGCCGCTACGCTGAAAGTGGGTCAGGGTGTGCGCGTTGTTATGGGTAAATCCCCGGTTGCGGCCACCATCAAGGAAGTGACCAAAGATGATGTACAGGTCCAACTGCAGACCGGCATGATGCTGCGGGTCAAATCAGAGCACTTGGTTCTCTAAGGAGACAAATGTTGAAGCATGGCGTAATTCGTTTTTCCCTCGTTGCCTGTAGCCTGGCGTTTGTCGGGCTTGCACAGGCCATCGAGCCGGTGCTCAAGGAGAGTGATTTGCCTGTGTTGGCTCAAGAGAGCCAACATGCTACGGCCAGCAAGCGAATTACCAATCTGTTTACCCGCTCGCACTACAAACAGTTCAAGCTGGATGATGCCTTCTCCTCCGTGATCTTCGACAAGTATCTGGAGAACCTGGATTACAGCCGCAATCTGTTTTTGGCCTCTGATATCAGCCGTTTTGAAAAGTACCGTAACGGTTTTGACACCGACCTTGAAAGAGGCCGTCTGGCGCCCGCCTACGAGATGTTCAACCTGAGTCAGCAGCGACGTTATGAGCGGTACGAATACGCCCTCAAACTGCTCGATACTCCTTTTGATTTCACCCAGAACGACAACTATGTGTTTGATCGGGAAGGGGCGGCTTGGCCAAAAGATGAGGCCGAACTCAATGAGTTGTGGCGTCAGCGGGTCAAGTTCGATGCCCTGAGCCTCAAGCTCAGCGGCAAGGAGTGGCCCGAGATCAAGGAGCTGCTTGGCAAGCGTTACAACAACGCCATCAAGCGGATGTCCCAGACCGAGAGCGAGGATGTGTTCCAGCTCTTCATGAACTCCTTCGCTCGTGCCATCGAACCGCACACCAGTTATCTCTCTCCGCGCAGTGCCGATCGTTTCAATACCGAGATGAACCTCTCGCTCGAGGGGATTGGTGCCGTGTTGCAGGCAGAGGATGATTTCACCGTCATTCGCTCGCTGGTTCCCGGCGGCCCGGCTGCCAAGTCCAACCGCCTCAAGCCCGATGACAAGATCACTGGGGTAGGGCAGGACGATGGCAAGATTGTCGATGTGATCGGCTGGCGTCTTGATGACGTGGTCGAGCTCATCAAGGGGCCCAAGGGGAGCAAGGTCAAGCTGGAGATCCAGCGTGGCAAGGGGGCAACCGCCAAGACCGAGCTGATTGACCTGACTCGCGACAAGGTGCGCCTCGAAGATCGCGCTGCCAAGTCGAAGGTGATCACGGCTGAAGGCAAGAAGATCGGTGTCATCGAGATTCCGAGCTTCTACGTCAATCTGCATGATGATGTGATCAAGGAGCTCTCTACCCTCAACAAGCAGAAGATCGACGGCCTGATCATCGATTTGCGCGGTAACGGTGGTGGTGCCCTGACCGAGGCGTCTGCCCTGAGCGGCCTCTTCTTCGGCAGTGGCCCGGTGGTTCAGATCCGTGATCACATGGGGCGTATCACGGTCAATGGTGACGATGATGGCAACGTCTATTACGGCGGCCCCATGACTGTGCTGATCGATCGCTACAGCGCTTCGGCGTCCGAGATCTTCGCTGCAGCCATGCAGGATTACGGCCGGGCTCTGATCCTCGGTGAAAACTCGTTCGGCAAGGGGACGGTGCAGCAGCATCGCAGCCTCGCCAAGGTCTACGACTTCTACGAGCAGCCGCTGGGTCACGTGCAGTACACTATCGCCAAGTTCTACCGGATCAACGGTGGCAGTACCCAGAACAAGGGGGTTGCACCGGATATCAGCTTCCCGACACCGGTTGCACCGGAAGAGACGGGTGAGAGCCGCGAGTTCAATGCACTGCCTTGGGACAAGATCGCTTCGGCCAAGTATGACAAGCTCGGCAACTTTGCCAGCCTGCTGCCCAAGCTGAAGTCGGCCCACGATGCGCGCATCGCCAAGGATCCTGAGTTTGCCTACGTGATGCAGGACATTGCTGACTACAAGGAGGAGAAGGACAAGAAGTCAGTCTCCCTCAATGAAGCGGTACGTCTGGCAGAGCAGGCCAAGCAGGATGAGAAGGCGCTCAAGCGTACCAATGAGCGACTGGCTCGCCTTGGCAAGCCGCCGGTGAAGAGCCTGGATGAACTGCCTGCCGATTTTGAGGCCCCTGACGAATATCTGGTCGAAGCGGCCAATATTACGGCAGATCTGGCCAAAACCGGCAAACGCAGCTGATCTGACTGAGATAACGAGCAAGGGCGACTCCGGTCGCCCTTTCTTTTTGTTTGGTTTGTTTGGCGTCTATGACTGAATGCAAATTGTTTGACCCTGCCAGTTGGTTGTGACAGCCTCTTTCTCGCCTTTAACAAGCGTGGAAGCAGACAATAATGAACGATCACTCCCAGGCCATGACGGCCAAATATCGTCAGGACTATCAGGCACCGCTCTACTGGATCGACACCATCGACCTCGATTTCCAGCTGCAGGAGCCACAGACCCGGGTTACCGCCATTACCCGCATCCGCCGCAACGGTGAGCACAATGCGCCGCTGGTGCTGGATGGTGAGCAGCTGACGCTAGAGAGCATCGCCATCGATGGCATCCCCTGCGAACACTACGAGCAGGGCGAGAGCACCCTGACCATCTTCAATCTGCCCGCTGAATGCGTGCTGACCATCGTCACCCTGCTGGATCCGGCCGCCAACACCGCGCTGGAAGGACTCTACAAATCGGGTGATGCCTACTGTACCCAGTGTGAAGCGGAAGGGTTTCGCCGCATTACCTACTATCTGGATCGCCCCGATATTCTGGCGCGCTACAGCACCCGCATCACCGCCGACAAAGCCAAATATCCCTTCCTGCTCTCCAACGGCAACAAGGTAGATAGCGGCGATCTGGGCGACGGCCGCCATTTCGTGCAGTGGCAGGATCCATTCCCCAAGCCCAGCTACCTGTTTGCCCTGGTGGCCGGTGATTTCGATGTGGAACGCAACCACTATGTCACCAAGAGCGGTCGCAAGGTGGCTCTCGAGATCTTCGTCGACAAAGGCAATCTGGATCGCGCCGGTTTCGCCATGGAGAGCCTCATCAACTCCATGCGCTGGGACGAGCAGCGCTTTGGCCTCGAGTATGATCTCGACATCTACATGATCGTGGCGGTGGACTTCTTCAACATGGGCGCCATGGAGAACAAGGGGCTGAATATCTTCAACTCCCGTTTCGTACTGGCCAACCCGGCGACCGCTACCGACAACGACTACAACGATATCGAACGGGTGATCGGTCACGAATATTTCCATAACTGGACCGGCAATCGCGTTACCTGCCGTGACTGGTTCCAGCTCAGCCTGAAAGAGGGGTTGACGGTGTTCCGGGATCAGGAGTTCTCCTCCGATCTGGGTTCTCGTGGCGTCAACCGCATCGACAACGTGCGCACCATGCGCGGGCCGCAGTTTGCCGAAGACGCGGGCCCTATGGCGCACCCCATCCGTCCGGATGTGGTGATCGAGATGAACAACTTCTACACCCTGACCGTCTATGAGAAAGGGTCGGAAGTGATCCGCATGATGCACACCCTGCTGGGTGAGACCGCCTTCCAGGCGGGTATGCGCCTCTACTTCGAGCGTCACGATGGCTCGGCGGCCACCTGTGATGATTTCGTGCAGGCGATGGAGGATGCGTCCGGGGTCGATCTCGGCCGTTTCCGCCGCTGGTACAGCCAGTCCGGCACCCCGGAACTCACTGTGACCGACGAGTACGATGCCGCCAGCGGCGTTTACCGTCTGCACGTGAGCCAGCACACCCCGCCGACTCAGGATCAACCGCAAAAGCTGCCGCTGCACATTCCGCTCGATATCGAACTCTATGACGAGCAGGGTGCTGTTATTGCCCTGCAGTATCAGGGCAAGGCTATCGGCAACGTGCTCGACGTGCTGGAAGCAGAGCAGACTTTCGTGTTCGATCAGATGCCGGTCAAACCGGTACCCTCCCTGCTGCGGGACTTCTCCGCGCCGGTCAAACTGCATTTTGACTACAGCGATGAGGCGCTGGCCTTCCTGATGCGCCATGCCCGCAACGAATTTGCCCGCTGGGATGCGGCGCAGATGCTGATCAACAAGGCAGTTATCGAAGGGGTGGCTCGGGTGCAGCACGGACAGGGGGTTGAGCTCTCCCAAACCCTGCTGGCAGCCTTTATCGCCATTCTGGAAGATGCCGAACTCGATCCGGCGCTCAAGGCGGAGATCCTGACCCTGCCGGGTGAGGCGACCCTGGCTGAACTGTTTGAGGTGGCGGATATCGATGCCATCCATCAGGTGCGCAACGAGATCACCACCTCGCTGGCGCAAGCCTTTGGCGCCCAGCTGCAGGTGACCTACGAGAGCCTTCATCTGCCGGGTTATCAGGTGGTGCATGCCGATATGGCCAAACGCGCGCTCAAGAGCGTGGTGCTCGGCTATCTGGCGGCCCTCGATGCCGGCAGTGCCGACCTGCTGGTGCGCCAGCAATATGCCGCCGCCGACAACATGACCGACACTCTGGCGGCGTTGCAGGTGGCCAACAGCTATCTGTTGCCGTGCCGCTCCGAGCTGCTGGCCGATTTCGAAGGCAAGTGGGCCAAGGATGGTCTGGTGCTGGATAACTGGCTGCGTCTGGTGGGCAGCAAGCCGGCGGAAGATGTGCTGAGCGAGGTACAGCAGGCGATGGCTCACCCGACCTTCAGCATTCGCAACCCGAACCGTCTGCGTGCGCTGGTCGGCAGCTTTGCCATGAACAACCAGGTGCAGTTCCACGCCATCGATGGTCGCGGTTATCGCTTCCTGACCGATCTGCTGATCGAGCTCAACGAGGTCAACCCGCAGGTGGCTTCCCGCCTCATCACCCCGCTGATCCAGTTCAAGCGGCTCGATGAGGGGCGCAAGGCGCTGATCCGTGCCGAGCTGACCCGTCTGGCCAACCTAGAGGGGCTGGCGCGTGATCTGTTCGAAAAAGTGAGCAAGGCGCTGCAGCAGTAACATTGACGGGGCAGGGGAGTGTAATCCTTTGCCCCGTTTTTTGACTCTCTCTGCTTGCCAGCGGGGAAAAAGGGCAACTATCGGGAGTAAACGTGAAGCAATTTACCTTTCGGCTGTCGCTGAGCAGTGATGAGGTGATGTTGATGTATCAGGGCCACGCCAGACGGCTGGTGGTGCGGAGTGAACAGGGGCTGACCATCGAGCTTGGCATCGATAAAATCCGGCCTTTTGTCGCTATCAACGGGGTACATGGCTATTTTCGCCTCAAAACGCAGGACGATTATCGCTTTATCAGCCTCGAACGCATAAGTTAACAAAAAACGAACTGTTTACCGACTGATTATCTGATTATGCTCACTATCTATCCGGAAAAGTGGCACAAAGGCAGTGGGAATTTCTGTTTTTTTGCCTGTTGGCAAAATATCTCACAGTTTAAGCCGTGATCTGCACCTTGTTTTTAACAGTCCGTTAGCATCTTCTCTCGCCTTCCTTGATCCAAGCCATTACACTTCGCAACAACTCTGCACCAGCGGGTAACCAGGGTGGTTGCCTCTGCGTCGGTGGTTAATGTCGTCCGATAAGGAATATAAAAATGGCATTGAAAGACGCCCCTACCTCAGTTCTGCTCGAAAACGTTCTCGGCCTGATCCATCAAAAACTGCCCAAGAAGAGTGCCTCTCTGGTCGAATGCTTCGTGGCCAAGTTTTACGGCAACATGGCGAGCTCCGACATGCATGATCGCAACGACAGCGATCTCTACGGCGCGGCGCTTAGCCTCTGGAATGCCCTCAATCAGCGTAGCGGCACCGAACCCTATATCCGGGTCTACAACCCCGAGCTGACCCGCCATGGCTGGCAGTCCCCCCACACTATCGTCGAGGTGATCCTGCAGGATTCCCCCTTCCTGGTGGACTCCATCCGGATGGCGCTCAAGCGTCTCAATATCACCGCCCACATGATGCTGCACCAGCCGCTGCACCTGATCCGAGGCGCAGAGGGCAAGATCAGCGCCATTCTGGATCTCGACAATACCGACGGGCAGACATCGGTCGAAACCGCCTTCCTCATCGAAATCGATCACCTTACCAGCGAAGCGCAGATGGAAGCGTTGGCAGCCGAGCTCAAATCTGTTTCTGGCGAAGTTGCTCTGGCGGTCGGCGACTGGCAGCCGATGCTGGCCAAGCTCAATGAAATTATCGATGAGCTGCCCAAGCGCAACCATCCGGTGAGCAAGGAGGAGGTCAACTCCTGCATCGCGTTTCTCAAATGGGTAGCGGCCCATAACTTCACCCTGATGGGCTATCGCCGCTACGACGTCAAGGCGGTGGAGGGGGATCACGAGATCCTGCCGCAGGCGAACTCCAGCCTCGGTCTGATGAAAAACTCCATCAAGGATGAGGGACAGCGTCTTGGCAATATGCCGGCCAGCGCCCGTCACGCAGCGCTGAGTCAGGATCTGCTGATCCTCACCAAATCCAACAGCAAATCCCGTGTTCATCGCCCGGCTTATGTGGATTACATCGGCATCAAGCGCTTCGACGAGCACGGCAAGGTAGTGGGGGAAGATCGCTTTATCGGTCTGTATGCCTCCTCCATCTACAACACCAGTGCGACCCAGATCCCGCTCATCAGCCACCGTCTCGAGCGCATCATGGCCTCCTCCGGCCATGAGAAGGGCTCCCACGCCTACAAGGCGTTGCTGAACGTGCTGGAAACCTATCCCCGTGACGAGCTGATCCAGGCCCGTGAAGAGGAGCTGCTGGCTACTGGCCTTGGCGTGCTGGAGATGCAGGAGCGGGACATGCTGCGCCTGTTCGTGCGCCGCGATGTCTATGGCCGCTTCTTCTCCTGCATGGTCTACGTCACCAAGGAGCGCTACAACACCGCGCTGCGGATCAAGACCCAGCAGATCCTGCAACAGTATTTCGGCAGCAGCGAAGAGGTGGAGTTCAACGTCTACTTCACCGAGGGAGTGCTGGCGCGGACTCACTACATAGTGCGGGTTAACAACAACAACGTGGATGTGGATGTGAACGAAGTACAGAACAACCTGATTGAAGCGGCCCGCAGCTGGGATGACAGACTCGACTCCGTGCTGCTCTCCCACTATGGCGAAGCGCGCGGCAACGAACTGCGTCGTCGTTTCAGCACCGCTTTCCCCCGCGCTTACAAGGAAGATGTGCTGCCGGGCTCTGCCGTGGCCGACATCATGGCGCTGGACAATCTGAGTGAAGCCGAGCCACTCGGCATGTTGTTCTACCGCGCTCAAGAAGAGGAGAACGATCGCCGGGTACGCCTCAAGCTGTTCCACCGCACCGAACCTATCCACCTCTCCGACGTGTTGCCGATGCTGGAGAACATGGGGCTGCGTGTCATTGGCGAGACCCCGTATCAGGTGCGTACTCCGGCGGGCGAACTGTTCTGGATCCTCGACTTCTCCATGCTGCTGCACAGCGATCAGCCGTTCGATCTGGAGCAGAGCCAGCAGCGATTCCAGGAAGCCTTCGCGGCCATCTGGAACAAGCAGCTGGAAGATGATGGCTTCAACCGGCTGGTGCTGGGGGCCAACCTCACTGGCCGTCAGGTCTCGGTGCTGCGCGCCTATGCCAAATACATGCGCCAGACCGGCGTCTCCTTCAGCCAGTCCTATATCGAAGAGACCTTGACCCGCTATCCCGATATCGCCGGCCTGCTGTTTGGGCTTTTCGAGCAGCGTCTCAATCCGGCCATGACCCGCAATGCGGAAACCGAGGCCAGACTGCACGAGGAGCTTGCCGCCAAGCTGGATCAGGTTGCCAACCTCGATGACGACCGCATCATCCGCCGCTATGTGGAGATGATCGACGCCACCCTGCGCACCAACTACTACCAGAAGGACAAGGCGGGCAACATCAAGCCCTACATCTCCTTCAAGCTGGCGCCGTCCAGCATCACCGATATGCCGCTGCCGCTGCCCAAGTTCGAGATTTTTGTCTACTCGCCCCGAGTGGAAGGGGTACACCTGCGCTGGGGCAAGGTAGCCCGTGGCGGTCTGCGTTGGTCCGATCGCAAGGAGGACTTCCGTACCGAGGTACTGGGTCTGGTCAAAGCCCAGCAGGTGAAGAACACCGTCATCGTGCCGGTGGGTGCCAAGGGTGGCTTCTATTGCAAGCAGATGCCAGCGGGAGCGCCCAGAGCCGTGATCCAGGAAGAGGGCAAGGCCTGCTATCGCCTGTTTATCCGCGGTCTGCTCGATGTGACCGACAACATCATCTCAGGCGAAGTGATCCCGCCCAAGGATGTAGTGCGCCACGACGAGGATGACTACTACCTGGTGGTGGCCGCCGACAAGGGGACGGCCACCTTCTCCGATATCGCCAACGAAATCAGCCTGGAGTATGGCCACTGGCTGGGCGATGCATTCGCCTCCGGTGGTTCGGTCGGTTATGACCACAAGAAGATGGGTATCACCGCCCGTGGCGCCTGGGAGTCGGTCAAGCGCCACTTCCGCGAGCTGGGTATCAACTGCCAGACCACCGATTTTACCTGCGTCGGGATCGGCGACATGGCGGGCGACGTGTTTGGCAACGGCATGCTGCTCTCCGAGCACACCCGACTGGTGGGCGCCTTCAACCACATGCACATCTTCGTCGACCCCAACCCGTATTCGGCCAAGAGCTTTGTCGAGCGCAAGCGTCTGTTCGAGCTGCCGGCCTCGACCTGGGATGACTACGACAAGAGCCTGATCTCGGCAGGGGGCGGCATCTTCCTGCGCTCGGCCAAGTCCATCAAGCTCACTCCCGAGATGCAGACCCTGCTCGGTACCGACAAGGCCAGCATGGCGCCGAACGAGCTGATAAAGGCGCTGCTCTGCCTCAATGTCGACCTGCTGTGGAACGGCGGCATCGGCACCTACGTGAAGAGCGCCCGTGAGAGCGATGCCGAGGTCGGTGATCGCAGCAACGATGCTCTGCGGGTCAATGGCCGCGATCTGCGTGCCCGCATCGTGGGTGAGGGCGGTAACCTCGGCTTTACCCAGCTTGGCCGGGTGGAGTACGCCAGTCAGGGCGGTCGCATCAATACCGATTTTACCGACAATGTGGGTGGAGTGGACTGCTCCGATAACGAGGTAAACATCAAGATCCTGCTGAACCAGTTGGTGGCAGCCGGGGATATGACCCTCAAGCAGCGCAACCAGATGCTCTACGAGATGACCGACGATGTGGCGCAGATTGTCATCACCAACGCCTATCGCCAGTCCCAGTCCATCTCGGTCACCAGTTTCCGCGGTTCTGAACAACTCAAAGAGCAGCAGCGCTTTATTCAGGGGCTGGAGCGGGAAGGCAAGCTCGATCGTGCACTGGAGTTCCTGCCCTCCGATGAGGAGCTCTCCGAGCGGATGGCGGCGGGGCAGGGACTGACCCGACCCGAGCTGGCGGTGCTGGTGGCGTACGGCAAGATGGTACTGAAAGAGCAGCTCAACTGCCCGGAAGTGACCGATGAGCCGTTCCTTGCCAACATGCTGGTCACCAGCTTCCCGCCCAAATTGCAGCAGCAGTTCGGTGCGGCGCTGGCTCAGCATCCGCTGCGTGGCGAGATCATTGCGACCCGGGTAGCCAACATGCTGGTCAACGACATGGGGCTCAACTTCGCCAGCCGGATGAAGGACGAGACCGGAGCCTCGGTCGCCGAAGTGGCCTGCTGCTTTGCCATGGCCCGCGAGGTGTTTGGCATGAACCGGCTGTGGCGCGACATCGAAGGGTGCGACAACCTGGTGGGGGCAGAGACCCAGCTCGAGCTGATGTTCTACAGCCGCCGCATTGTGCGCCGCGCCACCCGCTGGTTCCTGCGCGCCCGCAACCGCAGCTGGAGCATCAGCGAGAACATCGCCTTCTTTCGTCCGGCCTTCGAAACCCTGAGTCAGCACCTCTATGAGGTCATGGATGAGAGCGAAGTGGCCGAGCACAAGCTGGCAGTGCAGAAGCTGGTGGAGAAACAGGTGCCGGAGGCCATCGCCCGTCAGGTCGCCCATATGAGCAGCCTCTTCTCCACTCTGGATCTGGCGCAGATTGCCGCGGAGCACAAGACCGACATCTTGCGTGTCGCCAACGTCTACTACCGCCTTGGCGCCAAGCTGGATCTGCACTGGTTCCTCGACCAGATCAACCATCAGCCGGTTGGCAACCACTGGCAGGCGATGGCGCGGGCCTCCTTCCGTGAAGATCTGGACTGGCAGCAGCGCAGTCTCACTTCTGTGGTACTGGAAGGGTGCAAAGATCAGGGAGAATGCGCTACCATACTGGCCGACTGGATTTCGGAGCATGAACAACTCTTGTCCCGTTGGACCCATATGTTGGCCGACTTCAAGACCACCAGCACTCACGAGTTCGCCAAGTTCTCGGTGGCCTTGCGAGAGTTGAACCTGCTCCAGTTGAATTGTCGGGCACTTTAATTGCCAGATTAAGGCATGACACCGACATTACACCCAAAGCCCCGGCCAGTTGCCGGGGCTTTCTTTAAGGAGCAAAGATGTTGTACCCCATCGCCAGGCATTTCCTGTTCAAACTCAATCCGGAACAGGCTCACGATCTCTCCATGAAATATTTGCCCCGCCTTCTCGGTACGCCACTCGATTGTTTCTTCCGCCAGAATTTGCCGAAACGCCCCGTCACTGTCATGGGGCTTTCTTTTGCCAATCCGGTGGGATTGGCGGCCGGTCTGGATAAAGATGGGGAGTGTATTGATGCATTGGGAGCCATGGGATTTGGCTTTATCGAGGTAGGTACCGTTACCCCCAGACCGCAAAGCGGCAATGACAAGCCGCGCCTGTTCCGGGTTATTCCGGCAGAGGGGATCATCAACCGGATGGGATTCAACAACAAGGGGGTTGATCATCTGGTGGCGCGGGTCAAAGAGGCCAAATATCAGGGCGTAATTGGCATCAATATCGGCAAAAACAAAGATACCCCCATCGAGCAGGGCAAGGATGATTACCTCTTCTGCATGGACAAGGTGTATGACCATGCCGGTTATATCGCGGTCAATATCTCTTCTCCCAATACCCCGGGTTTGCGTTCGCTGCAATATGGCGAGGCGCTCGATGAATTGCTCGCCGCGCTGAAAACCCGGCAACAAGAACTGGCCGCCCAATATAAAAAATATGTGCCGCTGGCGGTAAAAATTGCGCCGGATTTGAGCTTCGAAGAAATAGATCAGGTTGCCGCTTCGCTGGTTCGCAATGGCATTGATGGTGTCATCGCCACCAATACCACTCTAGAGCGCGAGATGATTTACGACATGCCTCATGCCGGTGAAGCGGGTGGCCTGAGTGGTCGTCCGCTGCAGCACAAGAGCACCGAGGTGATCCGTCATCTGGCCAAAGCACTTGATGGGGCTCTGCCAATTATCGGGGTCGGTGGTATCGATAGTGCCATGGCGGCGCGGGAAAAATTGGCTGCCGGAGCCAGTCTGGTACAAATTTATAGCGGTTTTATTTATAAAGGGCCGGGTCTGGTCAAAGAGATTGTGACCAATATTTAAGAAATAGATGGGGGAGCCCTTTATTTGACGTTGCTGATTTCCTGCATATGGAATAAAGTCAACTGGTAATTATCAAGTAAGGGCTCCCGCATGCTTATCCAACCGACCGATAGCTGGCAATGGCACTATGATGCCAAGAATGACCGTCTGATGTTGGACCTGTCTGATAACATGCTATTTGCCACCGAATATAAAGGGCGGCAATTGGTACCCAGTTCATTTACCACCCAGCCTTTTTGTGTTGATGATGCGGCGCTCTATTATCAATTGATGGATAAAGCGGCAGAACTGGCGTGGAGTATTCCTCATCAGGTTCAGCTGGTGCTTAATGCCATCGCAGTGAGCCGTTTTTATAAACCCCTGATGCCACAAAGCTGGTTTTTTGGTGAACAGCACCCTGTTATATCGCCACAAAATGGCGATCTGGTCTGGATGAATACGCCCCACGGCAGAGGGGAGTTTATGGTCATTGAAGCGGGTGACCAGGCAAGTGTCTGCATGAACCTGACTCAGGATTTTGTACTGACAACCAGCAAAACCTTGCCCCGTTTTGGCGTTATCAAGGTGATGAATAACCGGATGACCCCTCGTATTGTCCTGACCGAGCAATATCGTCAGGTCAGCTGAAGGCGGCGCCCTGTCGCCGCCATTCTCAGTTCCATTTATCTGCATCTATTTCCTCACATCGTTACCCCGTTATTTGCTTATATTTCAGTTTTCCCAGAGAGTGATGCCGCCGTTGTTTAGCGAATGGTTTGATTGCGTGCTTGGGAATCGAAACAGAGAGTTGCCCAACGTGAAGTTGAAATAAAAAAGTGGCGGGATTGCCCGCCACTTTGCATCTGATCCTGTTTTGAGTCCGTTTTACACCTTGAAGAAGCGGATCCCCTCGTCGAGCTGTTTGATGATGTCGGTCAGCTGGGAGGCATCGTGGTTGACGCTCTCGGCGGCCGAGACGTTTTCCAGCGACATCTGGGTGATCTCCTCGACCGACTGGGCGATCAGCTGGCTGGCAGCCGCTTGCTCATGCAGCATGGAGCTGATCTCCTGAATAAGACCCACTACCTTGCGGGAGCTCTGATCGACCTGCGCCATGGTGTGGCTGGAGTTGTCGGTAGTCTCGCGTACCGTGCCCATGCTGTCGGAGCAGGCGTTCATCCCCTTGACCGCGCCGGTTGCCCCCTGCTGGATTGACTGGAGCATCTCGTTGATCTCCTGGGTGGCTTGCGTGGTGCGGGCTGCCAGAGTACGTACCTCATCGGCAACGACCGCAAAGCCGCGGCCCATGTCGCCAGCCCGGGCGGCCTCGATAGCCGCGTTGAGCGCCAGCAGGTTGGTCTGATCGGCTACCCCCTGGATCATCACCGAGATCTGGCTGATGCGAGTGATGTCATCAAACAATCCCTGCACCTGCTTGGCAGATTCGTTGACCGCGTTGGTAACGCGTACCACCTCCTGCGACGCCCGTTTGACCTGCTCCTCACCGGCGTGAGCGATTTCACCGGACTCCATTACCACGCTGTTGGCCTGATTGGCAAAGGAGGAGAGCTGGGAGACCGAGGTAGTCAGCTCTTCTACCGATGCAGCCGTGTTGGCGGTCGCCAGCGACTGTTGTTGGGAGCTGGTGTTGACTTGCTGAGCTGCGGCAACCAGCTGGGAGGAGCTGGCGCTAAGCCCTTCGGCGGCATGCTGCATGGTGGATACGATGTTGCGCAGGCTGCGGCGGGCGTTACCCATGGAGAGCTGCATCTGGGTGATCTCGTCTTGCCCGTCACGATTATCACTGCCAGTGAGATAACCGGCGGCCAATTGTTTCAATTCTTCCATGATGTTGCCAAGCGGCAGGTTGATGCTCTGACTAAGCAGCCAGCCAAGCACGACCGAAAGGGCGACTGATATTGTGATGATGGTGTAGGTTGCAGTGGAGATATCGGCGACTATCACGTCGCTATCGTCATAGGCTTTCTTAGCCAGCCCCTGGTTGATATCCACCAGCTTGCTGAGCAGGTCATCGGCGACCTGAAAGGTCGCAGCCGCCTCACTCTTCATCAATTTGACCGCAGTGTCGTTATCATTGGTGTAGCTGGCTGCCATCGCTTTTTTGGCCGCCTCTTTATAAAGGGGCCAGGCGCGATCAAAATCGGCCAGCGCCGCTTTTTCCGGCTCGGTCAGCTCGGTCGCACGATATTTGTTGAGCAGTTCGTTCATCTTCTGTTCGTAGCCATCCATTTTACTGGCGATGGCATCCATGCCCGGTTTGGTCGGCTCAATCACATAATCAAACAGCGAGCGATTATGATAAATGGCCTGCATATTGGCGTTGGCAAGATCCTTGATCGGGACCAGCATGTTGAGATACATGTCATTCAACATGTCGTTGACGGTCGAGGTATTTTGTTTGCCATATACACCCACCCCGATCAGGATCAGGTTGACAAACAGAAATGCGAGCATCAGTCGCACTTTAATCGATACAAGACGGATCAGATTTATCATATAGAGCCTCATGCTGATGTATTTGCATTCCATGCCGAAATTACACGACACCTTAAATTTACGTTATTTTCCCAATCAGGGTTGGTCTTGCGGATAAATAGCGTTTTTTGCCTGCCACTCGCCGAACCAGTGTGCAATCTGTTCAACCGGCAGCGGGCGACTGATGTAATAGCCCTGGGCCAAATCACACCCCAACAAGGCCAGTTGATGCCAATCCTCTTCGCTCTCAACCCCCTCTGCGACCGTTTTGAGCCCCAGTTTCTGGCTCATCACAATGGCGGAGGTGAGGATGGCCAGCTTCTTGGGGCTGGTATGAGCATCGTGAACAAACTCCTTGTCTATCTTGATTTCGGTAAACGGGCAGCGGGATAACTGCTTCATCGAGGAGTAGCCGGTACCGTAATCGTCCATTGCCACACCGAAGCCACGCAGCCGCAGGCGGGCGAGGGTACCGAGTGATACGGCGAGGTTGGACATGAAGGTGGTTTCGGTGACTTCGATGATGATGGCCTGACAGGGCAGGCGATGGGCCTGCACGATCTCCACCATGGTTTCCACCAGCTTGTCGGTGGTCAGCAGCGAGACCGGCAGGTTGATGGAGCAGCTGAGCTGGCCGGCCTGCAGAGTGAGCTTGTTGAGCGCCTCGCAGGAGGCTTGCAGGAAGGCGTAGAAAAAATCGAGCGCCAGCGGCCCCTCTTCCAGATGATGAACGAAACAGACCGGGGGCAGGGTGCCATGCTCGGGGTGATGCCAGCGTACCAGCGCCTCGAAGCCATAGAGGCTGGCATCGCTCATGGTGATCTTGGGCTGCAAAAAGGGAACCAGCTGGCCTTGCTCCAGAGCATGGCGGACATCGTCGCTGGTGAAGGTGAGCTGCATCCATTTGTTGTTTTCCCGATGGATCCGCGGATCGCAGTGCTGCAGCATGTTGCGCAGCTCCTGGGCTCTGAGCGGTTTGGCCAGCACGCCGATCACCTCCAGCGTGCCGGCATCGGCGATGGAGTGGATAACATCCAGCACATCCCGATCCACGGCGCTCATCACGGCGACAAACATCTGATAGCCGGTGTGCTTCTCCAGCTGGCTGATGAGCTCGACCCCATCCATTCCCGGCATGTTGAGATCGGTCAGCAGCAGATCAACATGCTCCAGTTGCTGCAGCTTGTTGAGGGCATCCTGGCCATCGCTGGCCAGATGGATCTGGCCAAAGCCCAGCTCTTGCAGCAGACAGGTCACCTCATACTGCTGGGTACGGGAGTCATCGACCACCAGGGCGCTGCGGCCCTGCCATTGTTCTAGGGACATGGTGGTTCCTCTCAATCGGGACGGCCAAGCGTCTGGGTTATCTGGGCAAGGGACATTACTTCATCGATCCCGCCGTGGGCGATTGCCTCCTTGGGCATGCCAAAGACCACACAACTCGCCTCATCCTGCGCGATGGTGCGAGCGCCGGTGTCATGCAATTCGCGCATACCGCGTGCGCCATCATCCCCCATGCCGGTCATGATGACGCCAAGGGCGTTATGTCCGGCACTCACCGCCACCGAGCGAAACAGCACATCGACCGAGGGGCAGTGACGAGAGACGGGGGGGCCCTCTTTCACCTCTGCCAGATACTGGGTACCACTGCGCTGGATCAGCAGATGCTTGCCTCCGGGGGCGATCAGCGCCACCCCGGGCAGCAGGCGATCGCCGGTGGCTGCCTCTTTGACTTCAATCTTGGAAAGGCCGTTCAAGCGCTCTGCAAACGAGGCGGTAAAGCGCCCCGGCATATGCTGCACGATGGCGAGCCCCGGGCAGGTGACCGGTAGTCTGGTCAGTAGATACTCAAGGGCCTGGGTGCCGCCGGTGGAGGTGCCAAGGGCGATGATCCGGTCGGTTGTGCGAAATTTGACCCGCTCCGGCGGGGGCGAGAGCATGGCATCGGCGGTGCGTTTGGGAGGCGGAGTAAAACAGGGTTGCTGGTGGTCTGGCAGCAGGTTGCGCAGCTTGGCGTTGACGGCGGTACGGATCTCCTGGATCAGCTCGTTGGCCGATTGCTGCAGGAAGCTTTTGATGCCAACAGCGGGCTTGGTGATGATGGAGATGGCACCGGCAGCCATGGCATCCAGGGTAATGGTGGCGCCCTCTTCGGTCAGGGAAGAGCAGATGATGACCGGCGTCGGGCGCTCGCTCATGATCTTGCGCAGGAAGGTGAGACCATCCATGCGGGGCATCTCGATGTCGAGAATGATGACGTCGGGCCAGCTCTTTTTCATCTGCTGCATGGCGAAGATGGGATCGAATGCTGCCCCCATTACTTCGATATCGGCAGCCTTGCCCAGCATCTGGGTCAGCACTTCCCGCACCAGTGCCGAGTCGTCAACGATCAATACCCGTATGGTCATGTTTCATCCTTGAAAAGCTGAGGTTGGCAGCGATAGCGTGAAGGAGCCTCCTGCACCAGTGGCAGATCCTGCTGGCGGATGATCTCCGAATGGCCGACCAGCAGATAACCACCGGGCCTGAGCAGCTCACACAATTGGGAGAGCACCTGGCCTTTGGTCTCTTCGTTGAAGTAGATAAGCACATTGCGCAGAAAAATGACGTCGAACTCCCGCTCGATAAAGTTGCTGCAGGTGAGCAGGTTGAGGTTGGAGAACGACACTTTTCTCGCCAGCTCGGGCCTCACCCTCACCTTGCCCGCGTATTCGTCGTGACCCCGTTGAAAATAGCGCATCCAGAGGTGGGGCGGGACATGCTGGGCCCGCTCCACCGCATAGATGGCGCGCTGGGCAAAGGGGATCACCCGGGTGTTGATGTCGGTTCCGTAGATCCGCCAGCGATCGTTGATACCTAGCTGTTCGGCCAGCACCATGGCGGCGGAGTAGGCCTCCTCGCCGGTCGAGCAGGCGGCAGACCAGATCCGCAGTGGTTGATGGCGGCTAGCGAACAGTTGCTCGGCATGCTGTTTCAGCCAGCTGAAGTGCTGTGCCTCGCGGAAAAAATAGGTTTCGTTGGTAGAGAGCAGGTTGATGGCGATCTGCCGTTCCTGCACATTCTGTGGCTGGTTGATCCGCTCCCAGTAGCCGTAGTAGCTGGTGAGATTGAGCGCCCGCAGCCGCTTGGCGAGGCGGGATTGCACCAGCGCCCGCTTGCAGGGGGCGAGATCGATGCCGGCGGCGGTGAAGATAAAGCGCCGGAACAGTTCGAACTCTCTTTGGGTGAGCACCGGCCCCTGATCCGGGGTGGTGAGGGATGCCGCCACTAATAGCCCCCTTGTTCGCTGTTGAAGAGCTGGCTGGTGGTGGCCTCGGCCATGGCGCTCAGCTCGGCGATGGAGAGCGCCTTGTGCATATCGAGCAGAATGGCGAACTGCTGGGCGATGGTGACCACCCCCTGGATGAAGTCGCCGCGAATATGGGCGCCAAAGGTCGGGGCCGGCTCTATGGTGTCGGTGGCAATCTCCAGCACCTCGCAGACGGAGTCGAGCAGCATGCCGATCTCCTGCTCTTCGCCATTGCTGTTGGGCAGCGAAAGGATCGCGACACAGGTTGTGGGCTGGATCGGGGTCTGCCCCCGGCCAAAGCGGATAGAGAGGTCGATGACCGGCACCACGGCGCCCCGCAGGTTGATGATCCCCCTGACAAAGCGCGGCATCATGGGCACCGGCGTCATCCCCTC
Source organism: Aeromonas lacus (assembly GCF_000764665.1). Classification (GTDB taxonomy): domain Bacteria; phylum Pseudomonadota; class Gammaproteobacteria; order Enterobacterales; family Aeromonadaceae; genus Aeromonas; species Aeromonas lacus. Next base: position 36,065 of record NZ_JRGM01000035.1, read on the forward strand.
GAACTCGATGATCTCGCGGATGCAGCCGATATCGACCCCGTAGAGCTCCCCTCCCAGCATGAAGGTCACGCAGTGGAAGTGGGAGGTGACAGTATCAGGGGCATGTGTTGTGCGCATTGGGCTGCTCCTAATAGTTGCTGAACTTGCCATCGTCCACTTCCCGCTCCAGATCGTCGTCTTGGTGCAGGTGCTGGCTCAGCGTGCTCTTTTTCGGAATGACCGGTCTGGCACTGTAACCGGCGGCATGAAACTGGGTGGGCTGACGGTTGTTGCCGCCGCGCAGGGTGAACTGCTGCATCAGCTCCTGCAACTGCAGAGCGGTGGAGCTCAGCTCTTCCGAGGTCGAACTCAGCTCTTCAGCCGAAGCGGCAGAGGCCTGCATGCCATCGCTGATCTGGGTCACCGCAATATTGATTTGGGAGACGCTGGCCCGCTGTTCACGGGATGCCGAAGCGATCTCCTGCACCAGAGTGGCAGTCTGATCGATCCCCGGCAGCATCTCCCGCAGCAGGGTGCCAGCCTGTTCGGCAACGCTGACCGAACGGCCAGCCAGCTCGCCAATCTCCTTGGCGGCATTTTGCGAGCGCTCCGCCAGTTTACGTACCTCGGCCGCCACGGTGGCAAAGCCCTTACCGTGTTCACCAGCGCGGGCTGCTTCAATGGCGGCGTTGATGGCCAGCAGGTCGGTCTTGTTGGCGATGTCGTTGATGACGGTGATGCGCGAGGCGATCTCCTTCATGGCATGAACCATCTCGCCCACCGCCTTGCCGCTTTCGGTTGCACTGCTGGCAGCCTTGGTGGAGATGTTCTCGGTGACCTTGGCATTGTCGGCGTTCTGGCTGACGGTGGCGGCCATCTCCTCGACGGAGGCGCTGGTCTGCTCGACGCTGGAGGCCAGTTCGGAGGAGGTTTGCGACAGCGAGTTGGCGGTGGCGGCGACCTGTTCAGAGGCTGAGCCGATGGCTTCCGACATGGCACCCACCTCGTTGAGAATATCGGAGAGGCGATGGGCCATGCTCTTGATGGCAAAGAGCAAACTGCTGCTGTCATCGCTGCGCAGCTTGACCGGAGTCGAGAGATCCCCGGCGGCGACACGGGAAACCACCTGTACGGTATAGGAGGGATCACCTCCCAGCTGGCGCAGGATGCTGCGGGTAACCAGCATGGCCAGAACCAGACAGATAACGAAGGCCGAGCTGGAGATGAGGATCAGCAGGTTCAGGTTGTCCTGATAGATATCTTCGCTCTCTTTCAACGACTGGGTGGCGAGGCGGTCATTGATATTGACCAGCTCGGTCAGCAGATCATCTGACTTGTCGAAGGCCGGGCGGCCTTGCTCGGCCATGATCTGGGCGGCTTTCTGGTTGTTGACATTGTCTCCGGTGTCCGATTGCGCGGTGCGCATGATGATATCGGCATAGGACTTGTAGGTGACCCAGGATTGGTCGAAGCGCGCCAGCGCATCGATTTCAGGTTGGGTCAGATAGGTTTTGCGATAGGCATCGAGCAGTTTGTTAAGTTGGCTCTCATAACGCAGGATGTTGCCTGCATTGAGCTTTCTGCTCTCCTCCTTGGTCTCCAGCACGTAGCGATAGAGAGCCCGGTTCATGTAGATCGCCTGCATGTTGGCGTTGGCCAGATCCCGAATGGGCACCAGCTGGTTGGCGTGCATGTTTTTAACCAGCAGTGTCATCGTTTTGGTGGAGTAGTAGCTGGTGACGGTCAAGGTCACCAGCAGCACCATCAAAATGGAAAACGAGAGCACCAGTTTTGTTCTGACTTGCAAGTTGTGAAACCAGTCCATGGTTTTGACTCCGTTAAAGCGGTTGATAACAGTATGTGGTCAATCAGGTTCGGCTGCCGGAGAGGGTATCGGCATGCTGGTGGATCAAGTGCAACTCCCGTCGTCTGGCCAGCTCGATAAGCTGTGGTACATCAAGAATGAGGGCCGGCTGGCCATTGCCCAAAATGGTTGAACCGCTGACATATCGCAGCGTCCTGAACAACTCTCCGAGTGGTTTGATCACCGCCTGCACTTCGCCAATCAGGCGATCCACCACAATGCCGGCGCGGTTGTCGGCATAGTCGACGATGACGACAAACTCGGGCTCGTCGGCGGGGGGAAGGGCAAACAGCTCGCGCAGCACGATAAAAGGCACCCACTCGCCACGGATATTGATCTGGCGCGAGGGGGTATCGAGGGCATCCGGTGGTAGATCAATGCACTCGAGCATCATGTCGAGGGGGATCACCAGAGAGGAGTGATCCACCTCGATGCGAAAACCGTCGATGATGGCGAGGGTTAGCGGGAGCCGCAGGCGGAAGGTCGTGCCGCGGCCAGGATGGCTCTCTATGGTGGTCTCGCCCCGTAGGGACTCCAGATTGCGTTTGACCACATCGAGCCCGACACCGCGACCCGAAAGATCGCTGACACCGCTGGCGGTTGAGAAGCCGGGTTGGAACAGGAACTGGAATATCTCCTGCTCGCTCAGGACTTTTCCCTCCTGAGCCATGCCCATCGTCTGGGCCTTGGCCAGGATCTTGTCGCGATCGATGCCGCGACCATCGTCGCTCACTTCAACCACCACGGCGCCAGCGTCGTGATAGGCGTTCAGGGTGACCACGCCGCCAGCCGACTTGCCAGCCTCAAGGCGCTGCGCCTCATTCTCGATGCCGTGATCGACGGCGTTGCGCACCAGATGCATCAGGGGATCGGTCAGCTTCTCGACCATGGATTTGTCGATATCGGTTTCGGCGTTGTTGATGTGCAGGCTGATGTTCTTGCCGGTCTGCTGGGAGAGCTCGTGCACCAGCCTCGGAAAGCGATTGAAGATCTCGTTGATGGGCACCATGCGCAGGGTAAGGGCATCGTCGCGGATCCCCTCGACCAGCGTATTGACCGCGGCCACCGACTCGACCAGCTCCGCATCTCCTCTCAATCTGGCCTGCAGGGTTGTCGCGGAGGTGGCGATCACCAGTTCTCCGACCCGGTTGATCAGCCTGTCCAGCTTGGCGGCCTCAATGCGAATATAGTGCCCTTCACTGCGCTGCGGGGCGGGCTTGGGCTGAGGTGTTACCGGCTGTTCCGGCTCTGGCTGTGCAGGTTGTGAAAATGATGGCGAAGTGTCGGCGGATGCGCTGTCTGGTTCGTTGGTTTGGCCGCGGCGATAGTCGCCCCGCTCAATGGCGGCCGCTTCTTCACGGCTCAGGACGTCGGCAGCCTCCCAGCGGGCAAGCTGGGCCGTCAGCGGTTCGTTGCGCCACTGGGCCAGCCGTTCACCTTGCGCCGCAAACTCGGCGAGATCCTGATGAGGCGTCAGCAGGCAGATGATGCTGGCATGAGCCACAAAATCGAAGGTACTGCGGATCCGCTCGGGGGATTCAGCACTGTGCAGGCCAATCTCATAGCCAAGGAAACATTCGGTCGGGTCGAGCAATTGCAAAGGCGGCCATTCGTGCCAGACTGGTTCGATGAAGACGATCTCTCCCAGATTGCCGAGATAGCGGATAAAGGCCAGCAGGTCGAAGCCATCCTGATAGAGCGCAGGATAAAAACGCACAGAGAGATGCCAGCGCTTGAGATCCTGTGAAGGGAGCACGCTTTGTGGCGGCACTACGACAGGTTGGGTTGGCAAACTTTGATGGCCCTGCAGTTGGGAAAGCAGGGCCAGGATCTGCTGGGTCTCGGTCTGTGGCAGCTCGGGGTTGTGCTCGGCCCCTTGCAACAGATCGCGCAGCTGATCATTGCAGGCCAGCAGCAGGTTGATCAGATGCTCATCGAGCTGTAACTCGCCGCTGCGAAGCCGCGCCAGCATGTTCTCCATGGCGTGGGCGAAGCGCACCAGCATGGTGAGGCCCAGCATGCTTGCTGAACCCTTGATTGTATGGGCAGTGCGAAACATCAGATTGTAGGTTTCTGAATTGGCCGGGTAGCTTTCGCGATCAAGGAGCGCCTGCTCCAGATGATCACACTGTTCGTAGGCCTCCTCGAAAAAGAGGGCGCGCGCTTTATTGACGTCCATCGGGCCCCTCCGCTCTGGTGAGGGAAGAAAGCAACCCGAGCTGACCCAGCGCCAGTTCGGCTTCACTGCCATCTCCCGTCTTGATCCGCAGCCGCTTGCCCTGGGTATTGGCCTCTTGCTGGAGGAGGGCGATAAGCTGCGCGCCGCAGCTATCGAGCGCTTCAAGCTGGCTCAAATCCAGCAGGGCAACAGGAAAGTTGAGCAGACTGAAGAGATCGTCTTGCAACTCTGCCACCGTCATGATGGTGAACTCCCCAGTGAGAATGGCTGCGGGAGGTGCGTGCATAATATCCAGTTCAAAACTCATACCTTGTGCTCCCGTATCATGGTTGCACCACCTTGTAGACATCATCGATAAGCTTCAGCGGCTCGAATGGCTTGGTCAGCCAGACACGGGCGCCGGCATCGAACCCCTCCTGGCGGATCTCGGGCGAGTTTTCCGTCGTCAGCATGATGAATGGGATATAGCGGGTGGTTGCCTGCGCCTTGAGATGGCGCAGCAGCGTCATTCCGTCCATGCCGGGCATGTTGAGATCGGAAATGATGAGATGTACCCGCTGGCCATCGAGACGGGAGAGGGCCGCGTTGCCATCATCCGCTTCGATCACGCTAAAACCGGCGCTTTGCAGCGTCATGGTAATCGTGGCTCTGATGCTGGCGGAGTCTTCCACAACAAGGATGGTTTTGGTCATAAAGGTGACTCGTTCACAGGCGTTATAGATATCCGGGTGACATGGGTCGAGACCTCCTAATTGTTGTCCAATAAGTTGATGTGTGTGGATTTTTTAAAACTGGATCGGCGTGTGCAGGACAAAAATCGGGGAAGGGGAGGACTCGCGCTTTTTAAGGTACTACGGAAAGGGTTCAATAGGCGCTTATTACGCCGTGTCTCCTGCCATTATCAGCCACTTTTACATGCTCAGAGTGACCTGATGAGGTATAATGCGGGACTATTTTTATGGGTTCCCCGTGAGCGTGATGAAAGAATTTTTTGCAACCTGCCCCAAGGGGCTGGAAAACCTGTTGGCCGACGAGCTGACCAATCTGGGTGCAGAGCAGGTCCGTGAGACCGTGGCCGGCGTCCACTTCAAAGGCGAACTGGCGGTGGGCTACAAGGCCTGTCTCTGGAGCCGTCTGGCTTCCCGTATCGTACTGGTGCTCTCCGAATTCCAGATGAACGACGATCTGGATCTTTATCTGGGCGCGCATACCATCCCCTGGGAAGAGCATTTCTCCGGCGCCGCCACCATTGCGGTGGACTTTACCGGTACCAACGCTTCCATTCGCAATACCCAATATGGCGCCCTGAAGATCAAGGATGCCATCGTCGATCGCTTTACCAAGCGCGGTCATGTGCGCCCGGACGTTGACAAAAAATCGCCGGATATTCGGATCATGGCGCATCTGGGCAAAGGCAAGGCCAATATCACGCTGGACTTGTCAGGCCCGGCGCTGCATCAGCGTTTCTATCGTCAGGGCACAGGTGAAGCTCCGCTCAAAGAGAACCTGGCGGTCGCCATGATTGCCCGTAGCGGTTGGGCCGGCGAGCCCATGATGGACCCGATGTGCGGTTCCGGTACGCTGTTGATTGAAGCGGCCTTTATCGCTGCCGATATGGCGCCGGCGCTGCGCCGTGAGCGCTTCGGTTTTGATCGCTGGCTGCAGCACGATAGCGAGCTGTGGCAGAGCCTGATGATGGAAGCGCAAGTGCGCGCCAAACGCGGCATGCAGCGCTGCGAGGTGAAACTGTTTGGTTGTGATGCCGACTCCCGCGTGCTGCTCAAAGCCCGTGACAACGCCAAAGCCGCCGGTGTCGCCCATCTCATCACCTTCAAGCAGGCTGATGTGACCCAGCTGGAAAATCCGCTGCCGGCTGTGGAAGGCGAGGTTCGTCAGGTCGGTATGCTGATCTCCAACCCGCCTTACGGCGAGCGTCTTGGTGAATTCCCGGCCCTGCTGGAAGTGCATCAGGCTCTCGGCGATGCCCTGCGTCGCAGCTTCCAGGGGTGGAGAGTCTCCATTCTGTCCGCATCTCCTGAACTGCTCAGCTGTCTGCGCCTGCGCGCCGACAAGCAATATCGCCTGTTCAACGGCGCCCTCGAGTGTCAGCTGCGTAACTACCAGATCGCCCTTGACTCTGTGGCCTCGCAAAAAGAGGTGGCGCAGGACTTTGCCAACCGTCTGCGCAAGAATTTGAAAGCGCTGGAGAAGTGGGCGAAGAAAGAGAATCTCGACTGCTACCGTCTCTATGATGCCGACTTGCCGGAATACAACGCCGCCATCGACCGCTATCAGGACTATCTGGTGGTGCAGGAGTATGCCGCGCCCAAGGACATCCCCGCCCAGAAGACCCGTCAGCGTCTGCTCGACATGGTGCAGGCCGCCATCAAGGTGACCGGCATGGACGGCGAGAAGGTGATCCTGAAGGTGCGTGAGCGTCAGGAAGGCAAACAGCAGTATCAGAAGCTCTCCGAAGAGCAGCACCGGATGGAAGTGCAGGAGTACGGTGCCCGTCTGTGGGTCAACCTCTACGACTATCTGGATACCGGCCTGTTCCTCGACCACCGTCAGACCCGCCGCATGCTGGGTCAGATGGCCAAGGGCAAGCGCTTCCTGAACCTGTTCGCCTATACCGGCAGTGCCACCGTGCACGCGGGTCTTGGCGGTGCCAGCGAAACTACCACGGTGGATATGTCGCGCACCTACCTCAACTGGGCACAGGACAACATGCGCCTCAACTCGCTGGTGGGCCGGGAGCACAAGTTTGTGCAGGCCGACTGCCTGAAGTGGCTCTCCGAGGCCGATGAACAGTACGACCTCATCTTTATCGATCCGCCCACCTTCTCCAACTCCAAGCGGATGGACGAGAGCTTCGACGTGCAGCGCGATCACCTGCTGTTGATGCAGCACCTCAAGCGCCTGCTGGCTGCGGGTGGCACCCTGGTCTTCTCCAACAACAAGCGCCACTTCAAGATGGATCTGGCCGGTCTCGAGGCCATCGGTCTCAAGGCACAGAACATCACCGGCAAGACCCGGCCCAAGGATTTCGAACGCAACCAGCACATCCACAACTGCTGGATCATCACCCATGCCGATAGCGGGGCTGAGGCCTGATGCTGACCCTGTTTCACACCGACGGTTGCCACCTGTGCGAGCAGGCTTGGGGGCTGGTGGAGCTGGCGGGGGCAGGCGATGTGACCCGCCGCTGCGACATCATGGACGATGCCGGCTGGCTTGAGGCCTATCGGGTGCGTATTCCGGTGCTGCGGGACGAGGCTGGCCGCGAGCTGGGCTGGCCCTTCACGCTGGTGGAGCTCAAGGGCTGGCTCGCTCGTCAGGGTTGATTTGTGATTTGACGATGAAACGGGGGCAGACCCAGTCTGTTGCCCGTTTTTTCATATGAGATAAGGAACGAACATGGCTCTTTTAACATTGCACGGCGCGTGTCTGTCGTTCAGTGATTTTCCGTTGCTCGACAAGGCCGAGCTGACCATCGAGCGAGGCGAGCGCCTCTGTCTGGTGGGCCGAAACGGGGCGGGCAAATCCACCCTGATGAAGGTAATTGCCGGCGAATTGCCGCTCGATGATGGCCGTCTGGTGTTGCAGCAGGATCTGAAAGTGACTCGTCTTGAGCAGGATCCGCCCACCTCGAGCGAGCTCACCGTGTTTGATTACGCCGCCGAAGGGCTGGCCGGCGTCGGTGAGCTGCTCAAGCAGTATCACCACGTCTCCATGGCGCTGGCGAGTGACCCGTCCGATGCCAACATTCGCAAGATGAGCCAGCTGCAGGAGCAGCTTGATTATCAGAATGGCTGGCAGTACGAGACCCGTATCAATCAGGTGCTGACCCTGCTTGGTCTTGATCCTGACGTGACCCTCGACAGTCTCTCCGGTGGCTGGCTGCGCAAGGTGGCACTGGCCCGTGCATTGGCCTGTGATCCCGATCTGCTGCTGCTGGACGAGCCGACCAACCACTTGGATATCGAGGCCATCAACTGGCTGGAAGAGTTCCTCAAGGATTTCCGTGGTGCCATCGTATTCATCTCCCACGACCGTGAGTTCATCCACAAGCTGGCAACCCGGATCATCGATCTGGATCGCGGCGTCATCACCTCCTGGCCTGGCAACTATGACGAGTACCAGCAGGGCAAAGAGGAGTGGTTGCGGGTCGAAGAGCTGAAAAATGCCGAGTTCGATCGCAAACTGGCTCAGGAGGAGGTGTGGGTACGTCAAGGGATCAAGGCCCGCCGTACCCGTAACGAGGGGCGAGTGCGCGCCCTCAAGGCGATGCGGATGGAACGAACCCAGCGTCGTGAACTGCAGGGTAAAGCCAAACTGCAACTCGATGAAGCGAGCCGCTCCGGCAAGCTGGTATTCGAAGCAGAAGGGCTGGGGCTCGACTTTGGTGATCGTACCCTGTTCGAGGGGCTGGATCTGCAGGTGTTGCGTGGCGACAAGATTGCGCTGGTCGGCCCCAACGGTTGCGGCAAGTCGACGCTGATCAAGCTGCTGCTGGGTCAGCTAGATGCCACTCGTGGTTCGGTGCGTCAGGGCACCAATCTGGAAGTGGCCTACTTCGATCAGTACCGCGAACAGCTCGATCCCGAGCAGACGGTGGTGGACAACGTCGGGGAGGGCAAGCAGGAGGTAATGGTGCGCGGTCGCTCCCGCCACATCCTCGGCTACCTGCAGGACTTCCTGTTCGAACCCAAGCGGGCCCGCACTCCGGTCAAGGCGCTCTCTGGCGGTGAGAAAAACCGTCTGCTGCTGGCCAAGCTGTTCCTCAAGCCAAGCAACCTGCTGATCCTCGATGAACCGACCAACGACCTCGACGTCGAGACTCTGGAGCTGCTGGAAGAGCTGCTCGCGGACTATCCGGGCACTCTGCTGCTGGTGAGCCACGATCGTCGCTTCATCGACAATACGGTAACCGGTTGCTGGCTGTTTGAAGGGGATGGCCGCATCAGTGACTACGTGGGCGGCTATGCCGACATGATGGCGACCCGCGAGCAGCAGCGTGCTCAGCAACAGGCAAAGAGCACGCCGGCGAAGGTTCCCGAGCCGGTAGCCACAGTGAGCGAAGCACCGAAGAAAGGCAAAAAACTCTCCTACAAGCTGCAGCTTGAACTGGATGGTCTGCCGGCGCGTCTTGAGCAGCTGGAGGCCGAACTTGACGCGCTGCAAGGGGAGATCAACCAGCCCGGTTTCTTCGCCCTGCCAAGCGAGCAGACCCAGCCCAAACTGGCCGCATTGAGTGCCGCCGAGACGGCACTGGAGGAGGCATTTGCTCGTTGGGAAGAGCTGGAAGGACTCAAAAATCAGGAATAAGTTTCCTGTAATTTAAATTTAATTGAGTTCAGTGCCTTATGTCACAGAGGGGGGTTAGCATGGAAATTTTTGTTTGACCCTCCCTCCCTGCTGGGGTAAAGATGAAAGCGACCGATGAAGAATTGGTCGCTTTTTTTGTTCCACGAAGAGGGTCGTAGATGATGAAGAGACAGAAACGGGACCGTCTGGAAAGAGCTCGTGCTCGTGGTTATCAGGCTGGCGTGGTCGGCAAACAGAAAGAAGCGTGTCCGTATCAATGTCTGGATGCCCGTGGGCACTGGCTTGGTGGTTGGCGAGATGCCATGGAAGGGCGGGGCTCAGGCCTCTTCATGAAGTAAGTTACTTCATTACACTCATTACAAAAGGAAAGGGGCCGTTGTGGCCCCTTTGCGTTGTGGCTTTCGCCACATTCAGGTTCGCATTAATCAGAATGCGGTGGTGTCCTGGAACAGGCCCACTTTCAGGTCGGTTGCGCTGTAGATCGGGCGACCGTCAACTTCAACGACACCATCGGCAATGCCCATCACCAGTTTGCGATTGATGACCCGCTTGAAGGTGATCTTGTAGGTCACTTTCTTGGCGGTCGGCAGGATCTGGCCGGTAAATTTCACTTCACCGACCCCCAGCGCACGGCCTTTGCCCGGGCCGCCTTTCCAACCGAGGAAGAAGCCAACCAGTTGCCACATGGCATCCAGACCGAGACAGCCCGGCATCACGGGGTCTCCCGGGAAGTGGCAATCGAAGAACCAGAGATCGGGGGTTATGTCGAGCTCTGCCAGGATCTCGCCCTTGCCGTGCTCGCCACCGTTGTCATTGATCTTGACGATGCGATCCATCATCAACATGTTGGGGGCGGGCAGCTGACTGTTACCCTCACCAAAGAGTTCGCCACGGCTGCAAGCCAGCAGCTCTTCACGGGTAAAAGAGTTCTTGCCCTGTTCACACAGGGAAAGGCGGGCTTCCAGGGTCGAATTGTCTACGGTCACGCTGAGTTTCCTTCAAATGAGTAAAGCTGCGCCAATTTAGCGTACAGATGTGCGCTAAACAACTCCGATCACTTCATTAGCGGCCAAACAGCCGATCAAGAAGGGCGCGCAGCAGCCCGACTTTTGCAGTGCTGCCGTTCAGCTCATCCAGTCGTTCCTGAATGCGGCCGAACAGGGTATCTGGCATGTCAGGTTCACCCGCCACACAGCCAGTCAAGAGCTCGATGGCCTCTTCCACATGATCCACCGGGTGGATATGGAACTGGCCCGCTTCGACTGCAGCGATCACCTCATCAGAGAGGTTAAGCTGCTGGGCGTTGGTGCCGGGCAGCAGGATGCCTTGCTTGCCAGTCAGACCGTGGATCTTGCACACCCGGAAGAAGCCTTCGATCTTCTCGTTGACGCCGCCAACGGCCTGTACATTGCCAAACTGGTCGACCGCACCCGTTACCGCAAAGTGCTGGTAAATGGGCTGGCGGGCGAGGGCTGATAGCAGGGCACACAAACCGGTGAGTGAGGCGCTGTCACCATCAATTTCGTGATAGGACTGTTCGAACACCAAATTGGCGGAAAGAGGAGAGGGGTTCTCGGCACCAAACTTGTTGGAGAGGTAGCCGTGAATGATCATCATCGCCTTGGCATGGATATGGCCGGCCAGTTCAGCCTTGCGTTCGATATCCGCCACATCGCCATCACCCAGATGAACGGTGGCGGTCAGACGTACCGGTTCACCGAAGTCATATGGGTGACCGGAGACCTGAATGACCGAGAGACCGTTGATCTGGCCAATCTCTTCACCATCGGTCTGCAGCAGGATCTGCCCATCGATAACACCCTGATCGGACTGTTCCACCAGATAGTTGAGGCGGTAATCCTGCTCCTCCAGCGCGCCGCGGATATGCTCGTCGGTGACGACGTCCGCTTCCAGTTCGCGTGCCAGACTGTCAGCCATCCGCATGATGGCGGAGAGTTGCACCTCGGAGAGAGAGAGCCACTCCTGATGATCGCACAGACGACTGGCGTGACGGCATAGAGCGGCGAGGGCGGCAGGAGTAAAATCCAGCAGTTCCCAACGCTCGCGCAGCCAAGCGAGATATTGCAAAAACTCCTGCAGATCTTCTTCGATGTTCACTTCAGAGACCAGATCTGCGCGCAGGAAGATACGCTCGGACATATCCCGATCCAGCATCTGGAACTCGGCCACGTCGAGACGATCGCCCACCAGAATGAGCTTGAGCTTGATGGGGGTCGCTTCCGGCGTGAAGAAGGGGGTCAGCGTCTTGCCTTCCTGATAGGCGTTCCAGTCCAGCTCGCCTTTTTGCATGGCATTTTTGAGCTTGAACCAGAGGTGAGGCTGATCGAGCAGTTCATCCAGTTGCAGGATCAGATATCCACCGTTGGCTTGACGTAACAGACCCGGCTCCAGCAGATGCTGGTTGGCATAGACGGAGCCTTGCTCGGTCTGGTAGTTGATGGAGCCAAACAGGGTATCCCAGTTGAGGTCGCGGCCGTAGATCACCGGCGCTTCCTGCTCTTCGTGATGAATGAGCAGATTGATCAGCACCGGATGCTGGAATTCCAAACCCAGCGCCACATGGGCGGCCAGATCGGAGAGGAAGTCATCGATCTTGGGATCGTTGTTCTGCTTGCGCATGATGCGGGTCACCAGACGCTCGGCATCGAGGTGGTGGCTCATCAGTTTGAGCAATTCACCAACCATCTCGCAAAACTCGATACCAGTGCCTGGTTGCAGGCGCAGCCAGATCGGTTTGAAGGGGTTGTTGAGGTTCTCGGTATAGCAGAGGTCGAACAGATCGCCATCCTTGCCGTTGGAGGCGGCAATCAGGGTACGGCAGACATCTTCGTAATCTGCGCCGGGGAACCCGTTGAGCAGCATGACCGGGCAGTCACCATCAAAACTGGCTAACCGTTTGATGGCAGAAATGGCTCTGGGTTGCAGCGCAGCAAACGGAATGGGTTCTAGCTCGCTGAGGGTAGGAAACTGTTCAATCGCAAAAGCAGGTTTTAATTGTTCTGATGTTAATTCAGCCACTTAAGACATCCGGTCGGAGAGAGGATCAATTGTTGCCATTATACACAGTTCACTTAGTGGGAACAGAAAACAAGATATCTCATTTAACATAATATACATTATGCGCAGTCATGCCTGTAGGTAGAACAAAGGGGCCGGAGGCCCCTTGGTTATTAGGATGACCGCTTAGACCCGTTTAGATTGGATTACAGAGCTGGCTTTGGAGTCAGCTGGTTTCAATGTAACTGTCAACTTAAGCGGTTTTTCAGACTTAAGAGGTTTAACTTCATGCACAATGAAATTATGGCTTTCTCCATTGTCGTGAGTAGCGATTACGTAGGTCCTATCAGTGTTCTTCTGACACTCATCAATGAAGCGTTGGTGCCACGCCCCATGATTTTCCTCATGCGTGTTGAGGTCTAGCAAGAAGAATGACGACGGTTGATCTGGAAAGACTGAATTTCGCCATTAAGGAAAGCGGCTTCTAGCTTGTCGCCTGTAGTATTGCTGGAGGC
>NZ_JRGM01000036.1 GCF_000764665.1 Aeromonas lacus
CGGCCCCCGCAACCAACTTCCTCTCTGTTTTTCCTTGTTCAGCTGCTTTTCATCATACCCATTTTTCTCTTTCCAAATATTCTACAGACATTGCGCAATATCACTTTTGCGTGGTGAAGATGCTGCTTGTGCTGGTTTTTCAGGGCAAAACTGGTCGTCCCGCCTGTTTGTTAGGTATGATCAGGTATCTCTTCACGGATGAGGTATATGCCTGTGATCACTCCCTTTACCTATCTTCCTCCCGCTATCGATTGCCAGGATGCCACTCTCGTCCAGGCCCTCGAGCAGGCGCTTCCTATACAGATATTGCTGATCGCCGAAGATCAGAAGGAGGCGATCCTGGCTCATCCCCAGCTATCGGGTGTCAACACCCTGTTGGCGCTGGGCAAAAAAGCCCCCTTTACCCTGATGCAGGGCAACAGCCTGCTGCTGGTCGTCTGTGTGGCGGGCAGTGTGGAACGGGATCACCGCCTCTACAAGCAGGTGCGGAGCTGGATTGCGCCGTTGTCTGGGTTAAAAGCCGAGCGGGTTGGTCTTCACCTCGAGGGCTTTTCTGCCTCTGAGCGGGGGATACTAGCCGAGCTGGTGCTCTCCACCCTGCTGGCTGCCAATATGCCGCTGCCGACCAGCAAGAGCCGAAGTGAAAGCAGCTGGAGCTATCAGCAGGTGGTTGTGTCCCCGGCTGTGGTGCTGGATCTGGCCCGTATCTACAGCGAAGCGGGCGGCAACGGGCTGGCCCGCCATCTGGCGGTGCTGCCAGCTTCTGAGCTGACCGCTGCCAACTATCGCGAGCTTCTCAGCCAGTTGGCGCAGGAGGAGGGTTGGCACTGCCTCCATTATGATCAGGGCCAGTTGGCCGAGCTGGGGGCCGGCGCCTTTTTGGCCGTGGCTCGTGGTTCGGAAGACAATCAGGGCGCCATGGTCAAGCTCAGCTACTATCCCCCCAAGCCGGTGCGCCGTATTGCGCTGGTAGGCAAGGGTATCTGCCACGACTCCGGCGGCTACAACCTCAAGATCTCCGGCAGCATGTATGGCATGCATCTCGACATGGGGGGCAGCGCGGTGGCCCTCGGCACCCTCTACGCCATCAGCAGAGCCCAACTACCCTATGAAGTTCACTGCTGGCTCGCCATCGCCGAGAACCATATCGGCCCTCACGCCTATCGGCCCGGGGAGGTTGTCACGGCCATCAACGGTACCACCATCGAAGTGGTCGATACCGATGCGGAGGGGCGGATGGTGCTGGCTGATACGCTGGCGATGGCGGCGCAGGATACCCCGGATCTGCTGATCGACTACGCCACCCTGACTGGAGCCTGCAAACGGGCGCTGGGCAGCCGTTACAGCGGCGTCTTTACCAACCGCACCGATTGGCTGATGTCGCTGGTCAATATGGGGCAGCGCAGCGGCGAGCGCGTCTGGCCGTTTCCGCTCGATGAGGATTATGACGACAACATCGAGAGTGAATGGGCCGATCTGCTGCAGTGCGCGCCGGGCAGCTCCCCGGATCATATCGATGCGGCCCGTTTTCTCTCCCATTTCGTCCCCGAGCAGACCCCCTGGCTGCATTTTGACCTGAGCGGTTTTCGCAACAAGGGAGGCAACGGGGTGGTTTCAAGCGAAGTAACAGGCTTTGGCGTGCGTCTGACACTGGATCTGCTGGCCAGTCCGCTGGGCAGAACGGGGCGCCACAGCATGGAACAACCTGACTGATGACAAGGATTTTTGTGAACAAGACAAGCTATGACTGGGTGCTGTTCGATCTGGATGAGACCCTGCTCGATTTCCCGGTGACACAGGCGCTGGAGCAAACTCTTCGCCACTATGGCGTACAAGTGGATGAGGCTGGCATGGCGGCCTATCACACCCTCAATCACGGTCTGTGGCAGCAGTACAACAATGGCGAAATCGATGCTACAGCGCTGCAAGAGACCCGCTTTTCCCTCTTTGCCGAGCAGGTCAATGTTGACCCCATGGTAATGAACAACACCTTTCTGGCGCAGATCGTTGCCTTGAGCATGCCCCTTGATGGGGTAGTGGAGACGCTACAGCTGCTGAAAGACAAGGTGAAGATGGGCATCATCACCAACGGCTTCAGCGTTCCCCAGCGGGGCCGGCTTGGCAAGCTGGGCTGGAGCGAGTGGTTCGCACCCTTGGTGATTTCCGACGAGATCCGGGTTACCAAGCCAGATCCCGCCATTTTTCAGCACACGCTCTCGCTGATGGGGGCTCCGGATCCGGCCAGAGTGCTGATGGTGGGCGACAATCCCAAGACCGATATTGCCGGTGCGGCTGCACAGGGGTTGGCCACCTGCTGGTATAACCCGTGCAAGCAGAGCGGTGAGTGTGATGCTACTCACGAGATCCATCACTTCTCCCATCTGGCCGGCATTGTGCTTGGTCAGTAGTGCAGTTGAAGTGGTTCCTGATACGTTATTTGACGAAACCAGCGTAGAGAACGGGAGAGCCATCGGCTCTCCCGTTGTTATTCTGCGAGCAGGCCAGGGGTATAGCGGGTCAGGATCTGCTGATATTCGGGGCTTTGCTTGAGTTGGTCGATCGCCTGATTGAGCCGATCCAGCTGGACTTGCGATGTACTCTTCTTGCTGAGCATCAGGTGAACCGGAGTGCGTTCGATATGCAGCAGGATGTGGAGCTGTTTCAAGGTGATGCCCTGATGCTCCCACTCCTGCAGGCTGTTCGGGTCGAGGATAAATCCTTGGATCCGCCCGCCGTTGAGCATCTTGAGCAGTTGCTCCAGTGTAAATCGCTCCTGTAGCCGAGGTTTCACCTTGGGGTCGGCGACAAGGCGGCGAAACGTCTCGCCGTAGTCAAACCCCTTGAGCAGACCGATATGAAAATCGGGAGTATTGATCAGCTGTTCCAGAGTGGTGATGTTGCGCCAGCGTGGTTCATCCTCCTTGCGGATGATGATGACCGTCTCCTCTTCCCGATAGGCATGGCTGAAGCGGGCATATTGCTGACGTTCGGTGGTGATGTTGGCGGACATGGCCAGTTGAACCGTGCCAAATTCCAATTCGTGCAGCACCCTTGTCCAGGGCATTTCGATGAAGCGAGCCTGATAGTCAGCCCGCTGCAGGATGGCATTGAGCAGTTCGATATCCAGCCCTTGCAGCTGATGCTGTTCATTGCGATAGCTGAACGGTTGCCAGTCGCCCCAGCCAATGACCAAAGACTCCTGTGCGGCGGCTTGGCAGCATAAACACCATAACAACAAGAGTCTGTACACGACCCATCCCCTCGAACCGGCTCATATAGTCGAGTATTGGACAGGAATGGCAGTGTCACCAGTGAGGCAGTAAAGAGAGGATGCACCGGTTGGTGCATCTTTCAGAGCTCGTGGGCGTGGAATCCCTTGCGATAGCGGGTTTCGCAGCGTGGGCAGCGTTGCAGGGTCGGATCCTGCTCCAGCGATTCGATGGCCAGTTGCTCTTCACAATCGGAGCAGAGGCCATAGATACCGAGATCCATCTGACAGAGTGCGGCATCGATCCGTTTGAGATGCGCCACGCTCTGCTCCACTTTTGGCAGATCCAGCCGGCTGGTCAACTCGACCAGTTGATCCTGTTCGCAGTGATCCAGCTTTTCGGCCCACTCGTCACGGCGACAGGCTTTCAGCTGACCGATCAGCGTTTCTCGTACCTGGGCCCAGTCGGACAGCAGGCGATTACGCCAGACAGTCAACTGTGCTTGCGTCATTTCACACACATTATCCCCCACAGGACAGACGACAGATTCGGGGCAGTATAGGGATCCGATAACTTTATCAAGATGATATGAGTCAAGTTAACGACGGTTAGCCGTGGCTTTTGGCCGCTTGCAGCAAGGCATCGCGGATGGGATCCGTCTCTTTGAGCACCCGGATATCCTGAAACAGCAGGTCTGCTTCCGGATATTCCCGTTTGAGATAGCTAAACCACTGTTTGATCCGGCTGGGGTAGTAGTCGGCCTTTTCGCTGGCCAAGTCCTGCTCGGTGTAGCTCACCATCAATTGCAGTACCTCGGCCCAGCTCATGTGGGGGCAGCCGGTCTTCATCACGTTTGCCAGATTTGGCAGGGAGATGGCGCCGCGCCCCACCATCAGGGAATCGCAGCCGGAGACGCTGGCACAGGTCAGGGCATCCTGATGATCCCAGATCTCGCCGTTGGCCGTGACGGGGATCGGCAAGGCGCGGCGAATGGCATCCACATACTCCCAGTGGGCGGGCGCCTTGTACCCTTCGCGTTTGGTGCGGGCATGGACGGCCAGCTCGTTGGCCCCCCCCTGCAAGACCGCCTGAGCGTTCTCCAGATAGAGCTCCTTGTCATCGTAACCGAGGCGAATTTTGGCACTGACCGGCAGATGGGCGGGCACCGCTTCGCGCACCGCCTTGACGATGCGGTAGATGGTCTCGGGCTCTTTGAGCAGGACGGCGCCGCCCTTGCTCTTGTTGACGGTGGGGGCAGGGCAACCAAAGTTGAGATCGACCCCGGGGGAGCCCAGCTCGATGGCGCGCCTGGCGTTTTCAGCCAGCCACTCGGGATGTTGGCCCAGCAGCTGGACCCGCACCGGGGTTCCCGCTCGGGTTTTGCCATCTTGCAGCAGTTCGGGGCAGAGGCGATAGAACACCTTGGCGGGCAGCAGCTGATCAACGACCCGGATAAATTCGCTTACGCAGAGGTCGTAATCGTTGACGGAGGTCAGTACCTCCCGCATCAGGTGATCCAGTACCCCCTGCATGGGGGCCAAAATAACGCGCATAACTGCTTTCCGAAGAGATAAGGAGAAAAAAGAGGGCAGATTGTAGTGGGGTTGCGCCCTGCTGTCAGCTATCAGCCAAACTCTGTTAGGCTAGACAGGTAGAAACAGAGGTGAGAGGTGGCAATGCAGCGCTGGTGTCTGATGATCTTGGGGTGGATGGCCTTTGTGACCGGCATTGTCGGCATCGTGTTGCCACTGCTGCCGACCACCCCCTTCATGCTGCTGGCGGCCGCCCTGTTTGCTCGTTCGTTCCCCCGTTTTCACCACTGGCTGCTGAGCCATCCCTGGTTTGGCCCACCCATTGCAGACTGGCAGCAGTATCGCGGTATTCGCCGTCATGCACGGCGGCGCGCCATTATCTTCATTCTGCTCACCTTCTCGGTGTCGCTGGCGGTGGTGCCGCTGCTATGGGTCAGGGGGCTGTTGCTTCTCATAATGGTGATCCTGCTCACCTGGTTAATGCGCCTGCCGGTGCTGGAGCCAGTTGCAATGGAGAAGTGAAGTCCCTAAGCTATTGCGGCAATAATGCTATGGAGTCGGCCTGTCATTCTTGCGTGACAGGCTTTTTTATTTCCCGCTGGCGGGAAGACTAAGATAAAACGGCCATCTGGGTCGAAAAACAAACGGTCAAACCATGAATCCGGAAACCCTGAAATTTATCGAAGCGAGCATCAAGACCATTCCCGACTATCCGAAGCCGGGCATCCTGTTTCGCGACATTACCAGCCTGATCGAAAATGCCGAGGCGTTCAAAGCCACCATCGACCTGCTGGCCAATCACTATCGTGATCAAGGGATCACCAAGATTGTTGGTACCGAGGCTCGCGGCTTCATCTTTGGCGCGCCGGTTGCCTACGCCATGGGGCTGGGCTTCGTGCCGGTCCGCAAGCCGGGCAAACTGCCCCGCGCTGTCATCGAGGAGTCCTATGCCCTCGAATACGGCACCGACACCCTGCAACTGCACACCGACGCCATCGTGCCCGGTGACAAGGTACTGGTAGTGGACGATCTGCTCGCCACTGGCGGTACCGTCGATGCCACCGTCAAGCTGATCCGTCGCGCTGGCGGTACTGTTGCCGATGCGGCATTCATCATCTCCCTGCCGTCTCTCGGTGGTGATGCCCGCCTGACCGCCGCTGGCGTCAAGGTGGTCTCTCTGGTCGAACTGCCGGGCGAATAAGCCCCCGGTTTGATCCACAGGCTGCTATCGTCAGCCTGTTGCCAGCCTCCAAACCGGTGCCCGTGCGGGCATCGGTTTGAAATTCAAGCGATCCCTCCCGCTCTGACCGATAGCCGATACAGCCTCCCGTCCATTTGTGTTAGCATCCGGCATCAATGCCCTGTCTTCCCTGCATGATGGATTTATGAGCTATCAGGTTCTGGCGCGTAAATGGCGCCCCCATACGTTTGAACAAGTGGTTGGTCAGCAACATGTGCTGACTGCCCTGACCAACGCCCTGGATCAGGGACGGCTGCATCACGCCTATCTGCTGAGCGGCACCCGCGGCGTCGGCAAAACCACCATCGCCCGTATTCTGGCCAAGAGCCTCAACTGCGAGCAGGGGATCAGCAGCCATCCGTGTGGCGTCTGCGATACCTGCCGCGAGATCGATCAGGGCAACTTTGTCGACCTGCTGGAAATTGACGCGGCGTCGCGTACCAAGGTGGAAGATACCCGCGAGCTGCTCGACAACGTGCAGTACCGCCCGGCCCGTGGTCGCTTCAAGGTCTATCTCATCGACGAAGTGCACATGTTGTCGCGTCACAGCTTCAACGCGCTGCTGAAAACTCTGGAAGAGCCGCCCCCCTATGTGAAGTTTCTGCTGGCCACCACGGATCCGCAGAAGCTGCCGATTACCATTCTCTCGCGCTGCCTGCAGTTTCATCTGAAGAGTCTGGATCAGACCCAGATCGCCAAGCAGCTCGAATGGGTGCTGGATCAGGAGGGGCAGCCCTTCGAACCGCGCGCCCTGCTGGCCCTGGCCAAAGCGGCTGACGGCAGTATGCGCGATGCCCTGAGTCTGACCGATCAGGCGCTGGCCCACGGCAATGGCAGCGTCCGCCTCGACAGCGTGCTGACCATGCTGGGGACGCTCGATCACCGCCACTTGCACCAGCTGCTGGAAGCCATTTTGCGGCAAGATGCGCCAGCGACCATGGCCAAGATCAGCGAGATCGCTACCCTTGGCCCCGATTTTGATCAGCTCCACGCTGAGCTGGAAGGGCTGCTCCATCGTATCGCTATGGCCCAGCTGCTACCCGCCAGTGTGCAGGAGCAGGGGGCGGATGCCGATGCCCTGCTGCAACTGGCCAAGGCGATGAGCCCGGAAGAGGTGCAGCTCTGCTACCAGATTGTGCTGGGTGGTCGTAAAGATCTGCCTTGGGCACCCGATGGCCGCACCGGGCTGGAGATGACCTGCCTGCGGATGCTCGCCTTCTCGCCGCGGCGCGAAGTATTGCACCCCGCCACGCTGACGGCGCTTCCCCTATCCATGACTGGCTCAGCCAGCGCGGGAATGGGGGCTGCCCCGACGCTGCCGGGAAAGCGCCCGGCCGCTGAGCCTGTAACTCATACTCCACTCCCTGCACAGACGGCTTCTGTCGATGCCATGACGGCCACGGCCGAGGTAACTGGTCAGGATGAGGAGAGCGGTGAAGAGGAGGCGCAAGCCGCCCAGCTCTTCAGCCAGCAGGATGAGTTGCTGCGCGAGGCGGCCGGTATGGGTTATCAGGCCGAGCCGGCCCCGCTCTCTGGCGTGAATAGCGGCATGGCGGTTGATACTGCGAGCATGGGAGAGGGGGCTGCTGCAAGCCCGAACCTATCGGTACCAACCGACACTGTGTTGATGGCCGCTGCAGAGATGGCGCCTGCGCAGATGGCATCTGTACAGACTGATAGCGCTTCGGCTGCACCTGCTTCGGAAGCGCCCGAACCGGTTTCGGCGGTATCGAGCATGCAAAGCCTGCTTGGCAAACGCAATATGCTGCGTAGTCGCCAGCGTGGGGAGAGCAGCGCCGCTGCTCCTGCTCCTCGGGCGGTGCCGGTTGCGCCGCCGCGTCAGGCTGCTGCCTCTGCGCCAGCACCTCTGCCACAGAGTGCGCCGTCGCCTGCTATCAGCCAAACTGCCACCCAGAGTGGCCCCGCCATGGGCCAGTTTGGCGAGCAGCCGCCGGTGGATCTCTACGCCGAAAATTATGACGAGGCGGGTGATAACGGGGATTACGAGGAGTATCTCAGCCAGAGCTTTATGGCCTCGCCCGTGCCTGAGCCTGCCCGCAATGCGCCCAATCGCACAGCGGCTCCCGCTACCCAGCCTGCACAGCCAACCGACCTGCCACCCTGGGATCTGGCTGGGCAGCCTAGCTATCGACCTGGCGAGCGCAGTGCCACAGCGCCTGCAGTAACGCCTGCTCCTGCGACCCAGCCGATGACCACGACGGTAGCTGCTGCCCCTGTGGCGCAGAGCGAGCCCGCTCAGCCAGTGATGGAGACCATTGATTGGGATGAGCTCGAGAGCGATGAGGAGCCGCAAGAGGGGGAGGCGACCCGCCTTATCCCTTCCTCACTGCTCAATGGTTGTGGTGACTCTTGGGCCGAGCTGATTGCACACACCCAGGTGGGCGGTCGGTTGCGCCAACTCGCCATCAACTCGGTGATGATGCGCGAAGGAGACAAGGTGCTGCTGACCCTCAAGCCCGAGCAGCGCCATCTGGTGAGTGACAAGGCGCGCGCCGATCTGGCCGAGATCATCGGGCCTGCGCTGGGGCAATCGGTACAGGTCGAGGTGACGCTCGGCGTAGTGCCTGACAAGGAGACCCCCCTCGAGATTGAACACCGCCTCTATCTGGGGGTGCGCGAGCAGGTGACCCGGGATCTGGAGCAGGATCCCAACGTGCAGTTTTTAGTTCAGCGGTTTGGTGCCGTGCTTCATCACGAGAGCATCGAGCCCCTCAACCGCTAAATTCCGTGGCCGGGAGCTCGCTTCCGGTTGAAAAGCAGTTTGGCTGTCCCCATCTAGGACAGACAAGCCCACAGCCCGGCGCTGGATGCCGGATTTCAAGACGAGAGACGACATATGTTTGGTAAAGGTGGAATGGGGAACCTGATGAAACAGGCCCAGCAGATGCAAGAGCGTATGCAGAAGGCGCAGGAGCAGCTGGCTCAGATGGAAGTGACCGGTGAAGCCGGTGCTGGCATGGTCAAAGTCACCATGACCGGTAGTCACAGTGTCCGTCGCATTGAGATCGACCCCTCCCTGATGGAAGATGACAAGGAGCTGCTGGAAGATCTGGTTGCCGCCGCTTGCAACGATGCCGTGCGTCGTGTGGAAGAGCAGAACAAGACCAAGATGGGCGAGCTGACCGGTGGTATGCAATTGCCGCCAGGATTCAAGATGCCGTTTTAAGGCATAAAACCATTTAGGTTCAATGCCTTATGCTTTGACCTGTTGCTCGTGGGTCATATATGGGTCAACAACACCCAGTTTCTCAGCCAGTTCATTCCTGTAATTAGGGTTGTCCTTGCTAACCCACTGAGCATAAATGGTGCGGATCATCCCCCAGTCTTTGTGGCCAAGTTGCTTGGCCAGATAGGCTGAATGAGCACCCGCCATCAGAAGCATTGAGGCATAGCTATGGCGCAGCTGATACGGTTTTCTATATGTCAGCTGCGCTTTTCTTAGTAGACGTGCCCAATAGCCCGGTGCTGTAAACAGCTCGGGTCTGATGTACGGCATGTATGGAGATGGTATTCACCTGACAGTTGCCCACAAAAGGGAGTGGTCATACGACTTCAAACCGGATAACAAAACGGTACCCCTATCGCGTTATCTGGCGTCACCGTAGACCACCAACGAGAAAGTCGCACGTCGCAAACTCAGCCTGCTAGGGCTCGCCAAAGAGCTCAATAACGTCAGCAAAGCCTGCAAGCTCATCGGCTATAGCCGTCAGCAGTTCTACGAAATTCGCCGTCATTACCAGACCTATGGTGTCGAGGGCTTGCTCGACAAATTGCCCAGCTGTAAAGGCGCTCATCCCAACCGGGTTGCGCCCGAGATTGAGCAGGCCATCCTCGATGACTCCCTCACCAGACCACCCCATGGCCCGCTGGCGGGTCGCGCAAGAACTGACTCTACAAGGCATCAACGTCAGTGCGGGCGGTGTGTGGCAACGCCACGATTTGCTCTCCCAACACGACCGCTTGCTGCGCCTCGAGAAAAAACCATCGGGAACAGACCATTGAGCTCAACGACGAGCAAATTCGCTTGCTCGAGCGTTTCAGCCCCGAGTTTTGCGAACGTCAGATAGAAGTCCACTACACCGGAGAACTGGTGGCGGTCGACACCTTCTTCGTCGGCGCGCTCAAGGGGGTTGGCAAGGTGTATCTGCAAACCGTGCTGGACTGCTACAGCCGCCACGCTTGGGGACGGCTCTACACCAGTAAGCTGCCGGTGACCTCGGTCCATGTGCTCAATGAAACGGTGCTGCCGTTTTCGAAGCCCACGAGGCACGGGTCTATACCATCCTGTCGGACAACGGGCGCGAGTTCTGTGGGCGCCCAGACCATCATCCCTACGAGCTGTTCCTGCAACTGAAGGGGATTGAGCACCGGACCACCCAGGTGCGCAGGCCGCAGAGCAACGGCTTTATCGAGCGACTGCATCGCACCCTGCTGGATGAACACTTCCGCATCAAGGGGAGAACGACCTGGTATGAGTCGGTAGAGCAGATGCAGACAGACCTGGATAGCTACCTGGAACACTACAACACCCAGCGGCCACATCAGGGCAGGATGATGGAGGGACAGACGCCCTACAGCATGTTCAAGAAGGGTCTGAAATTGATACCGAAGGAAGTGCGCACTAAAGTAGCGTAAACAAGACACCGGTTTGAGGCCGGTGTCAGGTGATAACTAGATCTGTACATGCCGAAGTGAGCCGGTTATTTATGATTGTACTTTATACTGTGGAATATTTTATTTTTAAATGCCAAGAATAAAATAAGAGATAAGTTAAGAGTGCTCAAATTTAATATGGTACCCTTTATCTTCACTAGGGCTTGAGTCTATTTTATATAGTTGTGTTATTCTATTTGTACTCCGTCCCCAATAGAGCACGCATAGTTGCTTCCAGTTGACGCTGGCGAGTATTACTCTCAGTAATGTTCATACCTTGTTTGTTATGCTCAATACGCATAACGCGAAGAGACTCTTGAATCATCTCCTCTTTGGGGTCTCGATTTCTTTGGTAATCGGCAAGGGCTTCAATCCACCCCTTTTCTGGTTTTGCATCTGGAGTATCAGATGCACATGCAGATATCATAAAAGAACATGCAAATATACCGATGACTACTTTCATTATGGGCTCCTGTTATGCCATTACTCATATTTTAAGTAGGGGCCCAAGAGTTGAGAATAAAACAATTGTAACCAAAGATTAATTTTAGATTTGGCATATGGATCAAAAGTGAGCTCATCGTTGACTTGGAGGTGCTAATGAAGCCGCTCAACAACACGGTATGCAATCACTGCCATTGATCTGTCTTTGAACTAGGGGGGTATACCTGCATTTGAGAAAGTGAGGAAAAGCTTAATCTTCAACATGTTGCCACCGACATGTCGTGGTGCTGAAAATAATGAGACCCCAATGAGTTCGATTCTTTTCGTCATGAGATATATGACCCGCTGACTTCGAATCGTGTTACTGTGGTTTCTCACTTACCGGCCGATTGCACTCTGCACCTGATGACAGGTTTGTCATGCAAAAGAGTCTCGAGCCAGGGCAATGCTTGCCTACCTCTCACCCTCAACCTGACTTCGTCAGACCAGCTGTAGTGACCCGATGCTATAAGGCGCATCTATCCCCGTCGCAGCCTGTTCTCCTTGTTGTTATCTGCTTTTACTACGACAGCGGCGACCCCGACGATAAAAAGCCTCAAACCAACTGTTCGAGGTGATTTCCTGTTTGGTGCAGCCCTGCCGCCTATACAGGACACATTGATATGATTGCCTACCTCATTCTGGTTCATCGCTATCCGGCCCAGTTCAAGCGTCTGTTCAAGGCGATTTACCACCAAAGCAACCACTACTTGGTTCATGTGGACAAGAGTTCCGGCCCTGAGCTGCAGCAGGAAATAGCCCGTTTTTTACACGATTACCCCAACGCTGGTATGTTACCTAGCAAGAATGCGCTCTGGGGGGGGTACAGCTTGGTTGATGCGGAGTTGCGCGGTATTGCGGCACTGCTGGAGAAAAGCAAGGACTGGGAGTTCTTCATCAACCTGAGCGCGCAGGACTTTCCGCTGAGATCCCAGAGTGACATACATGACTTCCTTCGAGCTAATAAAGGGAAGGATTTCCTCAAGGTTGCAGATCAGCGCCTGCATAGGCCAGATACTTTGCATCGTATCGATTACTATGTGACCGAGACAACCAAGGAGCTGGTATGCGAGCCGGTGAAGACTCGTCCTTACCTAGAAGATGTGACTCCCTACATTGGCAATCAGTGGATGATCCTGAGCCGGGCATTTTGTGCGTTTGTTAGCTACAGCCCGGAGATCGAGCGTTTCAAGGATTTCTACCGCCACACGCTCATCGCTGACGAGGGTTTCTTCCAGACGGTGATCATGAACACCAGCTATCAGGGCCAAATAGTCAACGATGATAAGCGGGCCATTGACTGGATCCCCATGGGGGACATCAAGCTTCGCCCACGTGACTACACCGTGCATGACGCTGAGGCCCTGCAGCAAAGCCAGCACCTGTTTGCCCGTAAATTTGATGAGACCATAGACAGCGATATTCTGGACATTCTGGAGCAGACGATGAGTGTGCCTCTTGATACACCGTTCATTAGGCAGGCAGCATTGGTGGCTGAGTTATCAAAATAATGAAGATGTAACCTCACACCTTTTCAGCATATTCCACAGTTACAAGCTGACAGATGCACAATGGGGCTCACCGAGCCCCATTTTCCATATCACAGCATGAGCGATCGAGCTGCCCACAGTAGAGCCGACACTAACTGAAGAGGCTCCCGAACAGGGCCCATTATCATCAGAAATGATACATTAGACCCGTGTTGATACTGCTGATATAGGCATCATAGAAGTTGATGTCTGAGTCACTTTTGCTATAAGACGCGCTGATTAATCCGTTGAGCCCCTTTACGTTAAACAAGCGATGCCAGAAGAAGGTGGTGCTAACCCCAAACTCGTCAGAATCAGCCTTATTGCCAAAAATGGGGTTAACTTCATCGTATTTCATTTGGCCAAGATAAATGTTGCTGATCAAGGACCACTGATTGTTATTGTACCCATAGGATAACTGGATTTGGGTCTTGTCATAGTTCATGGCACTGCCATCGAAACTGCTCTTGCCGTATGTGAGTTCTGGGTGCAGTACATGGCCAGGACTAAAGATCCAGTCATAGGACAAGGCTACTTCATTGGTATTGCCATTACGATTCAACATATTGCGCTGTGCGTTACTGAGAGCCATGCTCTCACCACTTCGCTCTTCAGATATATCGAACTTGCGCATGGTGTATGTTGCGTTGAAATGGGTTCCCCAAATTTGATCCCATGCTAAACGGGCACCACCGGACTTCATGTCTGTGTCTTGGCGATTGCCTGCGGCATATGGGTCAGCCCACGTTTCTGTGGGTAGAAGTGGGAAAACATAACCCAGAGCCACAATGCCTTTATCACCCATTTGCTGACGCACACCCAGTTGCTGTGTGAAGTCAAAGCGAACTGCATCTTGAATCAAGTTACCTAGGAACAGCTGAGTGCGGGTCTCTGCAAATGTATAACGGAGGTCTGCTCCTAAAATGGGAGTCCCTGAAGAGTAGCTTTCTGGTGAGTTGAACAGGCCATTATGGCTTTCATTGTCACCGTTATACCC
>NZ_JRGM01000037.1 GCF_000764665.1 Aeromonas lacus
ATCATGTTTGGTTCCTTAAACCATGTAGATGAAGCAATGAGTAGCTTTTCTTGGGAGAGATATATGCCATACCCTAACAAGATGGCATTTAATTATCCTTGGCCAACCCAAACCCCATTCAACTCAACCCCCAGCAAAGCTGAAGTACCAGAGGAATTAACCGTAAGCTGGTGGTTTAAAGAGAATAATGTGGATGAACATCCTAATAGTCAGCATTATTTTACTCCCAGAGCAGGTCTGGCCAAGTTCATGGTGATAGAAGAGGGTGATACCACCAAAAAGTCATACAAAAGACTACATCGCTGGAGATATTCACCTACTGCGGCCTATGGCAATAACGAAGTGCATTTACACCCATGGTTACCTCGGCGGATTTCTGCAGCAGAGGCTCTGGCTATTCAGTCACTGCCAAAAGAGTTTGAATTGCCTCCAACAATGACTCTTTCGGCAATGTTCAAAACAATTGGTAATGGGGTTCCATATAAATTCTCATATGGTATAGCAAAAACTATCGCTGATTTCATGGAGTGAATTAATGAGTAGTGACATCATCTTTGACGAAATTTTAGATGAGATTATTGCCTTAAAAGGCAATAATCTGAAATATATTTCGAGCGAGAAAACGACAAAAATCATTGATATCAACCAGAATGATAAAATAATTTCTGCTACTCGCGGCCCTGATGTTGTAAATATCTCGTTCGATAGATTCAAACTTGCTATAGATGCGCTAATACAGAATAAGCCCATCCATATCGATACTGTTTTCAATAGTAGTGGAAATGACAGGACAATTATAGAAACTATACTTTGCCATACATCACATATTGGTTACATGAAAGCAAAGACGGGAAGAAACAAAGGGAAAAATAAGGTCATACAATATTTTAACAAATGGATTCATGACACTGGAAAAATATGCGATGTTAGTGGCGAAGAATTCAAATCAGATAATGATGATTTTGCCACTAACGAGGCTTTAAACCTGAGTTCATATAAACCATTTCTCTTGTTAGCAGGTATTTCAGGCACAGGGAAAACCCGCTTTATTCGTGAGCAGGTCAAGGACTATCCAGGCCAGAAAAATTACTGCCTGGTACCTGTACGGCCAGACTGGCACGAACCCTCCGATCTGCTGGGCTATATCTCCAGGATCAGTGGTAAAAAGGAGTATGTATCAACGCCGGTGCTGCATTTTATTACCCAAGCCTGGATCCATATTTACGAGCGTATTAGCGAAGTGAGAGCCGATGGCAAGATTGGTCTGAGCCAGGAACAACTGGACCATATCCCCCCCTTCTGGCTCTGCCTCGACGAGATGAACCTGGCGCCGGTTGAACAATATTTCGCCGACTATCTATCGGTACTGGAGACCCGCCACTGGTATACCTCACCCGAACTGACTGCATTTAACGACAATGAAGGGGTGGACTACGGCTATGTCTACCAGTGCGATCCCCTGCTCAAAGCAGATACGCTTAGCCAGCAACTGGATCAGAACGCGCGTACCGAACTGGCGGAAAAACTGGGACTGGACCTGAATATTGCCCTACATCAGCAGATCTGGGCCAGCTTCTGCCAGCACGGTATCGCTATCCCCTTCAACCTGATGGTGGCCGGTACCGTCAATATGGACGAGACCACCCACGGCTTTTCCCGCAAGGTGATCGACAGGGCCCTCACCTTCGACTTTAACGAGTTCTTCCCCAACGATTTCGATGCCTACTTTGCATCGGCATTGCAGCCAAAACGGCTGGGTTATCCGACCTGGTCAGACGGGCGGGCCATCACTGAAGTTCCCGAGCTGGAGCAATACAGTAAAGAGAGCGTCACCTTCCTGAAGGCAGTCAACGAGGTGCTGCAACAGAGCCCGTTCGAACTGGCCTATCGCGCCCTGAACGAGCTGATGCTGGCCCTGCTGGCCCATCACCCCGCCAATACCGCAGAACTGGTCGCCATCTGGGATGACTTTATGATGTGCAAGGTATTGCCGCGCATTGAGGGAGATAGCAACAAGTTGCGCAGCCATCAGACTGCTGATAGCGACAAGTCGACTGAGAGCAGCCAGACAGAGCCCAATCTGTTGACAGATCTGGAAAAGGCTTTGGCAGTACAATTTGGTAGTCACTGGGATGGCACACGCCCTGACCTGTTTAACTGCAAGGAGGCTGCCGCCGGTGAAAATTCCGCCCCCGCAGAAACTCCGCACGTCCCCTGCCGCAGCAAGAAGAAACTGGCCTGGATGAAAGAGCGGCTGGCACGGCAGTGCTTTACCAGCTTCTGGCCGTAAGGGGGTTGTGATGGAGTGCCTGTTTACTCTGCAGAGCCGTGACTGGATTTTACGGATCTACGCAAATGAGAAGACGGTTCGAGAACGTTGTCAGCAGTTACAAGCCACCCGCGCCCATCATCAACAAGAGCGTGATAAATCGGGCCTGCTGGCGAGCGCTGGCAGCGATGAGCCTCCTATTGTGCGTTTCTCACAACCTCTGTCGATTACCCGCGCTGAAGTTGCAGGCAAACCACATGATCTGGCCGTTGGCAAGGTATTCACCTCTTTGGTTCTGCCCGCGCCTTTGCTGTTTGAAAACTGCTTTTACGAATTCGAATGGGAGTTTCTTCACTGTGTTAGCGAGGAAAGTGATGCGCCGCGGCTGGAGCATCATCTGCAACGGATCTGCGAGTCGTTTCGCTTCAAAAGCAGGCGTGGATCGCAGGAGCTGCTGGGGGGATTCAATACCGGCAACGAAGTAGGCACACTTGCACTTCCCTTCTCTTATCAGCCGAAATCGGCTGCAGGAAAAGCCGCTCGCGTTCAGCTGACGCTCTGGTTCGAGGTCTACCCGGTCAAGCTGGATATCCGCCGGGATGTGCCGCTGATCCATCGGGTGCTGGATGAGCAGTACCCCTACTGGCGTTTTACCCTGAACAGCGCGACCAGTCAGCAAGGGGGGCGCAGCCAGCGCAAGGCCGAACCGTTCCCCCTGCTCTGGCTTGCCCATTTCGAAGCCCTGCACAAGGACCTTGAGCGGGGGATCCGCCAGATCATCAATGCGCCCCACAGCAGGCTGCAAAGCAAGACCGAATATCTGCTGGCCGCCAGAATGAAGCGCCCGCCACGCCCGAAGCAGGCCGAACAGATCCGCCAGGATCTGGATAACGGTATCGAGCGCAGATACCGGGTGGAACGTAAACAACTGACCACGGATACCCCGGAAAACCGCTTTATCAAGTTTGTGCTGGAGCGCGCCGGAAGGATGCTGCAACAGCTGACACAACAGGGCGATCGCACCCTCTTGTCCAGAGCCTTTTTTGACCGTCTGAAGGCGTGGAGCAAACCGCTGGATCAGGCGCTGGCTCACCCCCTGATGCAGGAGATAGGTCCGGCGACGGTGTTACAACGCGAGTCTCTGGTACTGCAGCAAAAGAGCGGCTATAGCACGGTTTACCGGGTCTGGCAGCAACTGCGCCTCTATCTCGATGCGTTGGGAAATGATGCCGTGGCCGGCGTGCGCAGCATGGATCAGCTCTACGAGCTCTGGTGCGTGATCGAGGTGCGCCGGATTATCCTGACGCTGGGATTTACCGAGGTGAAAACACCAGCCTTTAACTTCACCCGCGATGGTTGGGATACCCGGCTGGCCGAGGGGATGAAATACTGCTGGGAGTACCTTCGTGCAGCAGACGGTGTAAGGCTCAAGCTGGCCCATGAACCCAGATTTCACAAGACTAACAAGCCGGTTCACTCCCTGCTGGTTCCCCAAAAGCCGGACATTCTGATCGAAGCCACCACTGGCAGTGGCGACACCTTTATCTGGCTGTTTGATGCCAAGTACCGGGTCGATAATGGCACTCAAGATGATCCGAGAGACAGGGTGCCCGATGATGCCATCAACCAGATGCACCGTTATCGCGATGCCCTGCTCTATCAGCAACAGGATGACCCGATACCAAGCCGCCCCACCTTTGGCGCTTTTGCGCTCTATCCGGGCTTTATGAGCCAGCAACCCGGAACGAAAAATCCCTATCAGGAGGAGATCGACCGGATTGGTATCGGTGCCTTTGCCCTATTGCCAGCAGAGGATCACAGCGGCTCTTGCTGGCTGCAAACCTTCCTTGAGCAAAAACTGGGTAAATCGGGGGAAGAGTTCCGCTATCCTGCCATCCACTCGGGCCACTTCTATCTGGAAGAGCCCAGCCGGATTGCCACCCTGGGGATGCAGCAGGTCCGCCACCATGATCTCACCCTGGTCATTCCGACCGCACTGGAAAACAGCCGCCCAGCGAGCTACTTCGATGCATTTCGTGATGGCTCTGCCCGCTGGTATCACACCCCTGCCGAAACCATTGCCACTCGTTACGATGATCAGCTGATGAACGAAATCAGCTATCTGGCCGTAGCTACCCTTGCGGCCGATGGCCTGACGCGTGAGGTAACCCGAGTCTGGCCTGTGCTGACATGCCGGAAGCTGCGAAGGGAACAACTGACCGAAGAGCAGACAGGTACACCGCTGGCCGAGGGGAATGTGAATCCTTACTGGTTGCTGGAGCTGGGGCCCTCTATTTCATTGCTCCACCCTCTGACACAGCTGGATGCGGCAAGTTTCAGAGCATCCATGAGACTGACCAGACTGGCAGAATTGCAAGGTGAATTGACCGGGTTTGCGGCACTGCCGGATTATTACGGGGAATTATTGCGCATGCATCCAGCCTGAACACCTTACGGCTATCCCGGCCTGGCCATTGAGCTGTTGGCCAGACCGGGATTACAGCCTCGCATGACCATGAGTAAAAGTGCCGCGATCTGACCCCAAAACCCCGTCTAAATTATCCAGTTGCATAATAACCATGCGGCCTTGCGGTTGTTTAACGTGCCCTAACATCAGATAATGTTGCGGCCTTCAAACCGGATACCCGACCTTCGATGACTGAATACCTGCTTTTATTGATCGGCACAGTGCTGGTTAACAACTTCGTGCTGGTGAAATTCCTCGGCCTCTGCCCCTTTATGGGGGTCTCGGGCAAGCTGGAAACCGCTATCGGCATGGGGCTCGCCACCACCTTCGTGATGACCCTGGCCAGTGCCTGCTCCTATCTGGTGGAGCACTACATTCTGGTGCCGCTGGAGATCGCCTATCTGCGCACCCTCGCCTTTATTCTGGTGATCGCCGTGGTGGTGCAGTTTACCGAGATGGTGGTGCGCAAAAGCAGCCCGACCCTCTACCGCCTGCTGGGGATCTTCCTGCCCCTCATCACCACCAACTGCGCGGTACTCGGGGTGGCGCTGCTGAGCATCAACGAGCGTCATGACTTCGTGCAGAGCGTGATCTACGGCTTTGGCGCCGCCACCGGTTTCTCGCTGGTGCTGATCCTGTTTGCCGCCATGCGCGAGCGTCTGGTCGCCGCCGATGTGCCCGCGCCGTTTCGCGGGGTCTCCATTGCCATGATCACCGCCGGTCTGATGTCTCTGGCCTTTATGGGCTTTACCGACCTCATCAAGATATAACCATGATCCATATTCTTTTTGCCATTCTGGTGCTGACCCTGCTGGCGCTGGCGTTCGGGATTATCCTGGGCTTTGCCGCCGTCAAGTTTCATGTGGAAGCAGACCCCATCGTCGATCAGCTCGATGCCCTGCTGCCCCAGACCCAGTGTGGCCAGTGCGGCTATCCCGGCTGCAAACCCTACGC
Source organism: Aeromonas lacus (assembly GCF_000764665.1). Taxonomy (GTDB): domain Bacteria; phylum Pseudomonadota; class Gammaproteobacteria; order Enterobacterales; family Aeromonadaceae; genus Aeromonas; species Aeromonas lacus. Next base: position 5,691 of record NZ_JRGM01000037.1, read on the forward strand.
CGAGGCGGTTGCCAACGGCGATCAGATCAACAAGTGCGTACCCGGTGGCGAGGCCACCATGCGCAAGATTGCCGACCTGATGGGGGTCGAACCCCAGCCGCTGGGCGGCAGTGACGAGGCCGCAGTGCCGGTCAAGAAGGTCGCCTTTATCCACGAAGATCAGTGCATCGGCTGCACCAAGTGCATTCAAGCCTGCCCGGTGGACGCCATCGTCGGCGCCACCAAGGCGATGCATACCGTGATTGCCAGCGAGTGCACCGGTTGCGATCTCTGTGTCGATCCCTGCCCGACCGACTGCATCGAGATGATCCCGGTGCCCACCACGGTCGATAACTGGAAGTGGGATCTCAATAACGTGCATGTTCCGGGCAAGATTCCGGTCAAGTTGGTGGAGTAACCATGCAGTCTTTACTTGAACGCATCAAAGCCGGGAATATCTGGGACTTTCACGGTGGTATTCACCCCGCCGACAACAAACTGCAATCGAGCCAGAGCCCGGTCGAGCAGGCCGGTCTGCCGCCGCGCCTGATCATTCCGGTGCGCCAGCACGCAGGCGCTGCTGGCGACCTGCTGGTGCAGGTGGGTGACAAGGTCAAGAAGGGTCAGCCGCTGACCCGTTATGCCAGAGGGCGGGTGGTGCCGGTGCACGCCTCCACCTCGGGTACCATCACCGAGATTGCCAACCACACGGTCGCCCACCCTTCGGGGCTTGACGATCTCTGCGTCATCCTCACCCCCGATGGCGGGGATGAGTGGGGAGAGCTCGACGGCAAACCCGATTACTGGAATCTGGAGCGGGGCGAACTGCTCGAGCGCATCCAGCAGGCGGGCATTGCCGGTCTTGGCGGCGCCGTCTTCCCCACCCACAGCAAGCTCGACGGCCGCGGCCAGCTCACCGAGATCCTGATCGTCAACGGGCTGGAGTGCGAACCCTATATCACCACCGACGATCGGCTGATGCAGCAGTACTCAGGCGAGATCATGGATGGCATCCGGGTACTCAAGCACCTGCTCAAACCCAAGCTGACCCTGATCGGGGTGGAAGACAACAAGCCCGAGGCGATCACCGAGCTGACCCGCCACGCCACAGACCCGGATGTGCTGGTCAAGACGGTGCCGACCAAGTACCCCTCCGGCGGTGCCAAGCAGACCATCGAGCTGCTGACCGGCCGTCAGGTGCCCAAAGGCGGCCGCGCGGTCGATATCGGCATCATGGTGCTCAACGTCGCCACCGTGTTTGCCATCAAGCGCGCCATTATCGACGGCGAGCCGCTGATCGAGCGGATCGTCACCCTCACCGGCGACAGCTTCAAGAAGCCCGGCAACGCCTGGGTGCGCCTCGGTACGCCGGTGCGCTGGCTGCTGCAGCGTTTCGAGTTGCAACCGGAGGCAGATCAGCGGGTGATCATGGGGGGCCCCATGATGGGCTTTACCCTGCCCCACGCCATGGTGCCGGTGGTCAAAGCCACCAACTGCCTGCTGGCGCCGACACAGGCCGAACTGCCCGCTCCCGGCCCGGAGCAGGCCTGCATCCGTTGCAGCGCCTGTGCCGATGCCTGCCCGGCCAGCCTGCTGCCGCAAGAGCTCTACTGGTACAGCAAGGCCAAAGAGTACGACAAGGCCGAGAAGCTCAACCTGATGGACTGCATCGAGTGCGGTGCCTGCGCCTGGGTCTGCCCGAGCGAGATCCCGCTGGTGCAGTACTACAAGATCGCCAAGGATGACATTCGCGAAGCCCGTGCCGAAGCCGAGAAGGCCGAGCGAGCCAAGCAGCGTTTCGAAGCCAAGCAAGCCCGTTTCGAGCGGGAGAAAGCAGCCCGCGAAGCGCGCCACGCCGAAGCCGCCGCCCAGCGCCGGCAGGCGATGACTGCCGCAGGCGGCGAAGATCCCGTGGCAGCGGCTCTCGCCCGTATCAAGGCCAAACAGGATGCGCCCATCACCGCCATAGCAGCCACCGCCGAGGGCGTGCCCGACAATAGCGCCGTGATTGCCGCCCGAGAAGCCCGCAAACGGGAAGCGGAAGCGCGCCGTGCAGCCAAGGCAGCCGAAGAGGCAAACAGCGAGACCACTGCGATCGCGCAGCCGCAAGAAACGGAAGCGACAGATCCGAAAAAAGCGGCCATCGCCGCGGCTCTTGCCCGTGCCAAGGCCAAAAAAGCGGCTCAGGCTGGCGATACCTCTGCTGCAGATAGCGCGGCCGAAAGCCAGCCTGCAGCAGACGCCGATCCGAAAAAGGCAGCCATTGCTGCCGCTATCGCTCGGGCCAAGGCCAAAAAGGCAGCCCTGCAGGGCGACAGCGCTGAGGGCGATCTGACTGCAAACGCTGGCACCAGCGAAACGGCAGCAACCCAAAGCGATGTGCCATCTGCTGCCAGCGAAGCAGTCGATCCCAAGAAGGCGGCGATCGCTGCTGCCATCGCTCGGGCCAAAGCCAAGAAGGCGGCCCAGCAGGGTGGCAGCGCTGAGGGCGATCTGACTGCAAGCGCAGGCACCAGCGAAACGGCTGCAACCCAAAGCGATGGGCCATCTGCTGCCAGCGAAGCGGTTGACCCCAAGAAGGCGGCTATCGCTGCTGCCATCGCCCGCGCCAAGGCCAAGAAGGCGGCCCAGCAGGCAGCGGAACTGGGTGAGCCAATGCAGGCAGCAGAAGGGGTAAACGGTGAGCAAGCACTCGCCGAGCCGGTTAGCAATATCGTTGCCGAACCGGCCGTTGCCGAGGCAAGCGTTGACCCGAAGAAGGCAGCCATCGCCGCTGCCGTCGCCCGTGCCAAGGCAAAAAAACTGGCTGCCGAAGCGGCCAGGGCCAGTGGGGCCACCCCGGATGAGGGATCATCATCCGACGCCGAGCCGCGCTGACGCTCGCTGGCCCATCGTTAAACAACGAGGTAATGCACTAATCCATGTTCAATATCGCGACTGCGCCGTTTGCCCATAACCGCAAACAGACCCGAACCCTGATGCTGCTGGTGATCCTGGCCTGTGTGCCGGGCTTGCTGGCCCAGACCAGGTTCTTCGGCTGGGGCTCCTTTATCCAGATCCTGATTGCGCTGGTGACTGCGCTGGTGAGTGAAGCGCTGGTGCTCAAGCTGCGGGGCCGCCCCGTCAAACCGGCCCTGATGGATGGCAGCGCCGCCCTCACCGCCGTGCTGATCGGTCTCTCCCTGCCGCCGCTGCTGCCGTGGTGGATGATGGTAGTGGGCACTGCCTTCGCCATCATCATCGCCAAGCAGCTCTACGGCGGACTGGGCCAGAATCTGTTCAACCCGGCCATGGTGGCCTACGTGCTGCTGCTGGTCTCCTTCCCGGTGCAGATGACCAGCTGGCTGCCGCCGGAGAGCGTGCGCGCCTACAGCCTCGGCTTTGGTGATGCAGCCTCGGTCATCTTCACCGGCTTTAGCCTCGACGGCTACAGCATGGCCCAGCTCAAGCAGGGGGTGGATGGGCTGACCATGGCGACTCCGCTCGATACCCTGAAAACCGGCCTGACCCAGGGGCTCACCACTGGCGAGATCCTGAGCGGCCCGCTGTTCGAGGGTTGGGGCGGCATCGGCTGGAGCTGGGTCAACCTCGGCTATCTGCTGGGCGGCCTCTTCCTGCTGCAACAGAAGGTGATCAACTGGCGCATTCCGACCGCCATTCTGGGCTCCCTGCTGGCGGCGGCGACCCTCGGCTACCTGATGAGCCCGGATGCCACCGCTACGCCGATGTTCCATCTCTTTAGCGGCGCCACCATGCTGGGGGCCTTCTTTATCGCCACCGACCCGGTCAGCGCCTGCACCACGCCACGCGGCCGACTGGTCTATGGCGTGCTGATCGGAGTGCTGGTCTACATCATTCGCCGCTTTGGCGGCTACCCGGATGCCTTCGCCTTCGCCGTGCTGCTGGCCAACCTCTGCGTGCCCTTTATCGACAGCCTGACTCGTCCGAAAGTGTATGGAGCCCGTCGCCAATGATGTTTCTGCCCTCTTTCCCCATCACAGCTGACGGAGCCCGGACATGTTAAAGAGCATGCGCAAGAACGGCCTTATCCTGGCCATGTTCGCGCTGGGCTGCACCGCACTGGTGGTGCTGACCAACGAGTTGACCAAGGACAAGATCGCCCACCAGCAGCAACTGGAGAAGTTGCAGACGCTGGAAGCACTACTGCCTGCCGGCAGCTATGACAACGATCTGGTGACCAGCTGCAAGCTGGTGACCAGCAGGAAGTATCTGGGCAGCGATCAGCCGCAAGCCCTCTACACCGCCAGCAAAAATGGCGTGGTGACCGGCTATGCGCTGGAGGCCATCGCACCGGACGGCTACAGCGGTGCCATCCGCATCGTGGCGGGCTTTGATGCCAAGGGCACCGTCAGTGCGGTGCGAGTGCTCGCTCACAAAGAGACGCCCGGCCTTGGTGACAAGATCGAGCTGAAAAAATCTAACTGGATCAACAGCTTTACCGGAAAATCCCTGACCGCCGACAATGAATCGGAGTGGGCAGTGAAGAAGGATGGCGGCGAGTTCGATGCCTTTACCGGTGCCACCATCACCCCCCGAGCCGTGGTCAAGGCGGTGAAAAACCTGCTGAAACTGCAGCACGAGCACCCGGAACTGCTCAGCAACGCCCCGGCTTGTCCGGCCGCACAATAAACCGGAGTCGACCCCGTCATGACACAGATGGAACAGATTGAAACGGGCACCGCCCCGATCGCCGAGCTGGAAAGCCGCAAGGGCGAGCTCAAGGAGCTGATGGTACAGGGGCTGTGGAAGAACAACCCCTCGCTGGTGCAGGTGCTGGGTCTGTGCCCTACCCTCGCCGTCTCCTCCACCTTTACCAATGCGCTGGGGCTCGGCCTTGCCACCATGGCGGTGCTGGTCTGCTCCAACCTCGCCATCTCGCTGGTGCGCAACTGGGTGCCGAAGGATATCCGCATCCCGGTCTACGTGATGATCATCGCCTCGCTGGTGACCAGCGTGCAGCTGCTGATGAACGCCTACACCTATGGCCTCTATCAGGCGCTCGGCATCTTTATCGCCCTCATCGTCACCAACTGCATCATCATCGGCCGCGCCGAGGCCTATGCCTCCAAGAACCCGCCGCTGCTGGCAGCTCTCGACGGCTTGATGATGGGGCTGGGCTTTACTCTGGTGCTGCTGGTGCTTGGTACCATGCGCGAAATCATCGGCATGGGCACCCTGTTTGATGGCGCCGATCTGCTGCTGGGCGAGTGGGCCAAGTCCCTGCGCATCGAGCTGTTCCACGCCGATGCCAGCCTGCTGCTGGCCATTCTGCCGCCGGGCGGCTTTATCGGGCTGGGGCTGCTGATCGCCGCCAAGAACGCCATCAACGAGTGGCGTGACCGCAAGCAGGCGACCACCGTGGCTCACTGCAATGTGCCCCCCGTCCGTGCCCGGGCGACCCAGCTATGACACGCGAGGCTGCATGAACAACCAGAAACGCAGAGAGATACTGGAGCGACTGCGGGAGCACAATCCCCACCCTACCACCGAGCTCAACTTCAACTCGCCGTTCGAGCTCTTGATCGCCGTGCTGCTCTCGGCGCAGGCGACCGATGTCAGCGTCAACAAGGCGACCGACAAGCTCTATCCGGTGGCCAACACCCCGCAGGCGATGCTGGATCTCGGGGTCGAGGGGCTCAAGAGCTACATCAAGACCATTGGCCTCTTCAACACCAAGGCCGAGAACGTCATCAAGACCTGCGCCATCCTGCTGGAGCGCCATGGCGGCGAGGTGCCGGAGAACCGCGAAGCGCTGGAAGCCCTGCCGGGCGTCGGGCGCAAGACCGCCAACGTGGTGCTCAACACCGCCTTTGGCTGGCCCACCATCGCCGTCGATACCCATATCTTCCGGGTATCGAATCGCACCGGCTTTGCGGTAGGCAAGAACGTGGATCAGGTGGAGGAGAAGCTGCTTAAAGTGGTGCCCGCCGAGTTCAAGCTGGATGTCCACCACTGGCTCATCCTGCACGGGCGTTACACCTGTCTGGCTCGCAAGCCCCGCTGTGGTTCCTGTATCATCGAGGACTTGTGCGAGTACAAAGAGAAGGTCTATCCCGAGAGCTGACAGCCTCGCAACCGAGATTGAAAGCAGTACACATCACCAACCCGGAGAACTGAGCAATGAGAATTCTGCATACCATGCTGCGTGTCGGCGATCTGCAACGCTCCATCGACTTCTACACCCGCGTCCTTGGCATGAAGCTGCTGCGCAAGAGCGAGAACAGCGAGTACAAGTACACCCTGGCCTTCGTCGGCTACGGTGACGAGAAAGATGAAGCGGTGATCGAGCTGACCTACAACTGGGGGGTGAGCGAGTACGAACTGGGCTCCGCATACGGCCATATCGCGCTGGAAGCGGACGACATCTACGCCACCTGTGAAGCGCTACGCGCCGCCGGTGCCAAGATCACCCGCGAGCCGGGCCCGGTTAAAGGCGGCACCACCGTCATCGCCTTCGTCGAAGATCCGGACGGTTACAAGATTGAACTGATTGCCAAGAAAGATGCCGGCACCGGCCTTGGCGACAGCTTCTAAGCAGCCCGGGTAAAAACGCCCGATGGCAGGATCAAAAAAGAGCGCGCTGGCGCTCTTTTTTATGCTTGTCTGATTGGGCTGCCGAGCTAGATCTCGCCGTTGCGCCCCATGCTGATGACCACCCGCCGGTTCTTGGCACGCCCCTGCTCGGTTTCGTTGGAAGCGACGTGCTGCTTCTCGCCATGCCCTTCCACCGAGATTTTGCCGGGATCGAGCCCCAGATCGACGAACACCTTCTTGATGGCATCGGCCCGCTTTTCCGAGAGTTTCTGGTTGGTCCAGCGCCCGCCGTAGCTGTCGCTGTAGGCGTCGATCACCACCACATCGATGCTCTTGTCCGCCTTGATATATTCGCCGATCATCGCCAGCCGTCGTTTGGATGAGATGGAGAGCTGATCGCTGTTCTTGTCGTAGGTAAGCACGCTAAAGGCGATGTCATTGAAGCTGTAGGGCAAGAGCCCGCTCTGACAGTCGATAAAGGCCTGATATTTCACCCTAAAGTTGACCGACGAGAGTGACACCCGCACCGGCCGGTTCTGGCGATACCAGTCGCGATACTGGAAAGTAGGCATGTTGCCCCCCTCCAGCTCGTCGAGCATGGTCCAGGCGGTTTGCCCCTCCACCAGCCCATCGAACTGCTGATAGAAGTGGAGCTGGCTCACTTCCCGCCCCGCGATGCCGGGGCGCCATACCGGCGGCATGATGCCAAGGCTCACTGTCTCGGTTCTGGCCTGTGGCCGCTTGCCCTTGAGCTCGAAATCGAGATTGATCTTGCGCCCGGCGCGGCTGACAAAGGCCCCCGTTCCCCAGTTCGGAATGGGATGTTCGAGGCGGCACTCAATCTGGGTGTCCGAGGTCAAACGCCAGACGGATTGATCCAGACCGGCACCGAATTCGGTCACCCCAGCCTGTACCTGCATACTCACCGATATGCTGATCAACCCCAACTTCCAAGCGTTCAACGGCCTGTCCTCCACACGATCTCATATGGAGTATCGGCCGCGGACAGGCAACCTTTAGCGGCAAAACTGCAAAGGGCTGCCGCTGGCGGCAACCCCTTGCCTCTGTTGTGAAAAATCGGGATTGCAGTGGCAATCGCAGCATCTGATACGCGCCAACGGCGGCGGATCTCGCTACAGTAGAGCCTGAGTGACAGGATGTCGCCGTGCAGGAGAAAGTGTCATGTTCAACCCCTTCCCGACCTTGTGGCCCCTTATGCTGGCCATGCTCGGCAGCGCCGCCCAGAGCGCAACCCAGGATGAAGAGTGGGCGCAGCAGCGGGCCAATGCCGTGCTCTCCCTGATGAGCTTTACCGTGGTGCCGGATATCACTGCCAGCGATCTCTCCCTCGGCAGCGGCAGTGGCCAGTCGGCCGCCCTCAGCATGGCGCAGCTGGGCGGTGGTGCCACCCTCGGCGAATCATTTCCTGTTTATCTGGAGGGGGCACTCGGCTTTAGCCGCTACGATCCCCAGTTTGTGATGAGCAACGGCAGCAAGAGCCGCACCATCCCCACCCGCTGGAACAGTGCCACCGCCTCGGGCGGCATGGGCTGGGATATCTCCCTGCACAGGGATAAGCAGGGCGGCCACTGGGTGCTGCGCCCCATCGCCAATATCTCGCTGGGCACCATGGCCAGCGATATCCGCATCGGCAACTGGCTGCTCGATCGTGCCAAGGGCCACTCTCTCGATTTTCTCGAGAATGGCCAGCTCAATATGTACGGGCTGGGTGGCTCGCTGATGGTCGATTACGAGCTCTTCTCCAAAACCCAGGATATCGATGCCGAGCTGCGCTACTCCTACCAGCACCTGCAGAGTTTTGGCAATACCTCGGAGAGTGTGCGTGGCAGCGCCGAGGCGGAGAACCTTGGCCTCTATCTGCGTCGCCGGGCACCGGTGTTTGACTGGACCCTGCTTGATCGCCCGCTGCGCTATGTGATGGAGGGCGCCCGCACCGAATACCTCGGCGAGCAGCGTGGCCTGCTCGGCTTCAATGCCCTCAACTCGCTGGGGCTCGGCCTTGAGATCGACAGCAGCAAGTACGACATCATCGTCAGTCGCACCCGTCTGGTCGCCCGCTATATGTTCAGCAACAACACCCGCGGTTATTCGGTCGGCTTGGCCATGAGCTTCTGATCTGAACGGGATATGCGCGGGATAAAAGAGAGATCGGGCGGCCTTTTCCGGGCAGGTTCCCGGCCACCAGCCCTGTCGTGACACGATTCTGGAGGCGGCAACAGCCCGGATAACGCCGAATTAATAAAGTAAAATATTTATTAATTGCCTCGCTATTCAGACAGCAAGGGAGTGACCCAAGGAGCAAAGTGGCCTTCATCCGCTCGACAGTGCCGACAAACCGCCCCTCCGATCTGATGGCAAAGGGTGATCGGGCCACAAAATGCCACTTTTCACTGTCTCTGTTGACGCCAATAAAAACGCCAGCCTTGCGGCTGGCGTTTTTGCAGAGCTGACTGCCTTTATCTCAGGTCGAAGCGGTCGTTGTTCATCACCTTGACCCAGGCCTTGACGAAGTCGCGGACGAACTTCTCCTTGCCATCTTGCTGGGCATAGACCTCGGCGTAGGCACGCAGCACCGAGTTGGAGCCAAACACCAGGTCAACCCGGGTAGCGGTCCACTTCACTGCGCCGCTCTGACGATCCACGATCTGGTAGCTGTTGCGGCCAGTCGGCTGCCAGCTATAGGCCATGTCGGTCAGGTTGACGAAGAAGTCGTTGCTAAGCACCCCGACCCGGTCGGTAAAGACACCGTGGGCCGACCCGCCGTGGTTGGTGCCAAGCACCCGCAACCCACCGACCAGCACCGTCATCTCGCGGGCGGTGAGGCCCAGCAGCTGGGCACGGTCGAGCAGCATCTCCTCCGGCTGCACCTTGTAGTGCCCCTTCTGCCAGTTGCGGAAACCATCGTGCACCGGCTCCAGGAAGGCAAACGACTCGGCATCGGTCTGATCGGCGCTGGCATCGCCGCGGCCCGGCGCAAAGGGGACGACAATATCAACGCCGGCCAGCTTGGCCGCCTGCTCCACCGCTGCGCTGCCGCCCAGCACAATCAGGTCGGCGATGCTCACCGGCTTGCTCAGGGTGGCCTGCAGGGCGATCAGGGCGTTGAGCACCTTCTCGAGGCGAGCAGGCTCGTTGCCTTCCCACTCTTTCATCGGCGCGAGGCGGATGCGGGCACCGTTGGCCCCGCCGCGATAATCGGAGCCGCGGAAGGTGCGGGCACTGTCCCACGCGGTAGCAATCAGATCTGACGGCGCCACGCCGCAGGCCAGCAGCTTGGCCTTGAGCTCACTCACCTCTTTATCAGAGAGCTGGTAATCCACCGCCGGTACCGGATCCTGCCACACCATGACTTCGCCCGGCACTTCCGGCCCCAGATAGCGGCTGCGCGGCCCCATGTCGCGGTGGGTCAACTTGAACCAGGCGCGGGCAAAGGCGTCGGAGAAGAGGTCTTGATCCGCAGCGAAGCGCTCGGAGATCTCCCGATAGACGGGGTCAAAGCGCAGCGCCATGTCCGCATCGGTCATGATGGGGTTGCAGCGGATGGAGGGGTCTTCCACGTCCACCGGGCGATCTTCCTCCTTGATGGCGACGGGCTCCCACTGCCAGGCACCGGCCGGGCTCTTCTTGAGCCACCAGTCGTGGCCCAGCAGCATCTTGAAGTAACCGTTGTCCCAGCGGGTCGGGTTGCTGGTCCAGGCCCCTTCAAGGCCGCTGGTCACCGTGTCACGGCCGATACCGCGGCTCTCGTGGTTGATCCAGCCCAACCCCTGCTCGTGCACATCGGCCCCTTCGGGAGCAGGCCCCAGTTTGGCTGCGCTGCCGTTGCCGTGGGCCTTGCCGACGGTGTGGCCACCGGCGGTGAGCGCCACGGTCTCTTCGTCATTCATCCCCATGCGAGCAAAGGTGACGCGCATGTCGTGGGCGGTTTTCAGAGGATCCGGGTTACCATCCACCCCTTCCGGGTTGACGTAAATCAGCCCCATCATCACCGCCGCCAGCGGGTTCTCCAGATCCCGTTCACCGCTGTAACGGCTCCCTTCGCTGCCGCTCGGCGCCAGCCACTCCTTCTCGGAACCCCAGTAGACATCTTTTTCCGGATGCCAGATGTCCTCGCGACCACCGGCAAAGCCAAAGGTCTTGAGCCCCATGGATTCATAGGCAACGTTACCCGCCAGGATCATCAGGTCAGCCCAGGAGATCTTGTTGCCGTACTTCTGTTTGATCGGCCACAGCAGACGGCGGGCCTTGTCGAGGTTGCCGTTGTCGGGCCAGCTGTTGAGGGGGGCGAAGCGCTGGTTGCCGGTGTTGGCACCGCCACGGCCGTCGGTAGCGCGATAGCTGCCGGCGGAGTGCCAGGCCATGCGGATCATCAGGCCGCCGTAGTGGCCCCAGTCGGCCGGCCACCAGGGCTGGCTGTCGGTCATCAGGGCATGGAGGTCAGCCTTGAGGGCATCGTAATCGAGGCTGTTGAAGGCGTCGGCATAATCGAAAGTCTCATCCATCGGATTGGTCTTGCGGTCATGCTGATGCAGGATGTCGAGGTTGAGGGCATTGGGCCACCAGACTTGATGCTCCTGACTGGCAGAGGTATTGGCACCGTGGGCAAAGGGGCACTGACCGGCCCCGCTAGCGTGTTTGTCCATCTTCAGATCCTCATTGTGGTCATAATGACGGCGAAACCCTTCGCTTCGCAGTTGAGACTAGCCTACCCCCCACCAAGCACTTAAAAAACCGAATAAAAAAGTTCAATTCAATCTGGTTTTACGATTGAACTATCTCGTGTCTGGAGAAAAAGGGAGCTATAGAGCATAGCTCGAGAGCAAAAACCAACCTGATGTGTTTCTTAACCATCATGTCGCCCCTTTACATGAAGCACGAAAGACAGGCAAACCATCTGACAGGCTTGGGGAAATGGTCACAGATATGACACGACGAAATTGACAAGAACGGAGTAATTCGGAACTCTCTTACCCCGTGGTCACCCCCACATTCAATAAGCAGTGGACGCCACTTTATCAACGAACGTTCGGCGGGAAAGGCTCTCACCCAGCATGCCTTCACAGACATTCAACAAGCCACCCGACCTTTACGTCATCACGATGCAACAGGGATAGAGATTTTTGCCATGGCCAAGTTTTTGAATACCAGTGCAACCAACTACTTTCTTGAAGAACTTATCAAGGATGCCAAAGAGCGGCTGATCCTGATAAGTCCTTTCCTCAAACTCAACGACAGGATCAAAGAGCTGCTGACCGACAAGAATCGGCTCAAGATCGATGTACGAATTGTCTATGGCAAGAGTGAGCTACAACCGGAAGAGATCAGCTGGCTCAAGGAGCTCACCTATATCCGCACCAGCTTTTGTAAAAACCTCCACGCCAAGTGCTATCTCAATGAGGAGATGTGCATTATCACCAGCTTGAACCTCTACGAATTCAGTCAGGTCAATAACAACGAGATGGGGGTATTGATACAGCGCTCGGAAGATCATGATCTTTACCGTGATGCCTACGACGAGGCCCAGCGCATTATCCGGGTTAGCGACGAAATCCGCATATCCCTGGAGCGGGTGGTTAATGAAGCTGACCCCCAACAACCTTCCGCCAGCGAAGGTGAATCTGTCACCGAAAAACTCACCTCATCCAAACTGGCGCAAAAATGGGGGATCAAAACCCATGAACTACTGGAAAAGATGGTGTCTCACGGCTTGCTTGAACTGCGCGACAGCAAGCATTACCTGACAGCCAAGGGTAAAGAAGAAGGCGGTGAATTTAGAATGAGCCCCAAATTTGGCCCCTATTTCCTCTGGCCAGAGACGATGAACCCCTTCTAATCCACTGACTGGATAAATGTGAAATGGACTTCACACCTGTTATTACGGTTCTGCTGGGCCAGCTCTGGTATCTGCTGCCCCTGCTGCTGATTACGACCCTGATCAAAACGCCCTGGTTCAAGGGAATGATCGGGGAGGCATTTATCAATCTCGGTATCCGGCTGTTTCTCGACCAGCGGGAGTACCATCTGCTCAAGAGCGTGACCCTGCCGACCCCTGAGGGGAGTACCCAGATCGACCATGTGCTCGTTTCACGCTTCGGGCTGTTTGTCATCGAAACCAAAAACATCAAGGGGTGGATATTTGGCAATCCGGCCCACAAGAGCTGGACACAGCAGCTCTTTCGCCGCAGACACAGCTTTCAAAATCCGCTGCGCCAGAACTATCTGCACCTGATGACGCTCAAATCCCTGCTGGGGCTGGCGGATCATCAGCTCCACTCGATCATCTACTTTATTGGCGACTGCACCTTTAAAACCCCGATGCCGGATAACGTGATGAATCGCGGACTTATTCGTTATATCAAGGGCAAAACCACGCCAGTGTTGACCCCTGCCGAGGTCACCCGGGTGATCGATACCATCCAGCGGGGACGACTGGCCGCCAATTGGCAGACCCATAAACAGCATGTGGCGCAGCTAAAGGCTCGTCACAACCAGCCTGCCGTTTCCTCTTCCCAATACAACCCCGCAAGCGTGGCAAAAGCGGAGATCCCCATACCTTATGAAACGAGTCACGCCCAGCAGTGCTGCCCAAAATGCGGCAACGCCATGGTGCTGCGCACTGCACGCCGTGGCAGCAACAAGGGGGAACAGTTCTGGGGATGCAGCGCATACCCAAAATGTCGGCAGATCATCGCTCGGCAAGCTGAAGAGCGCTAACCAGCGGAAACAACAAGGGCGGCCAATTGGCCGCCCTTGTTGTGTTTATTAGCGAATGGTCGCCATCTGCCGCACGCAGCGCTGCTCCCTGTCATCCACCCGCTTGGCAAACCAGGCGGTGGTGAGGTTGCGGGTGATCTTGGGGCTTTTCAGCTGAATGCCCGGCAGGATGGCGCGGGGCAACCGCTTGCCCGCTTTCTGGTCTGCCAGCGTGAACACGCGATGATAGAGGTCGCTCTGGCCAAATTCGGCGGTATCGCCGAGTTTCAGGCTCTGGTGGATCGCCTGCTGGCTCATGTTGATTCGGCTGGCGATGGTGTAGACCGCGAGTTCCGTCTTGCCCGGCAGGTCGGAGTCGTAGCGGATCAGATCGCCATCCAGAGCCAGCGTAGTACCGCTCAAACGGCTGACAGCGGCCTGAAAAGCGGCGTTGCGACTGGCATACCAGCCGGCGTTGAAGTCGGCGAAACGGTAGAGGGTATCGGGGTACTCCGCCTCATAGCCGAAGATATGTTTGGTACCAAACCAGATACCGCCGCGGCGGGTAAAGACTTCGTGGCGGATGGACTCCTTGACCGGATAGGGATAACCACGGGTATTGGCCTCGGCAAAGGCGATACTCACCTGCATCGGGCCGCCGGTGTGCACCGGATTCATGTTGCCAAACAGGGTCTTGCCCATCGGCAGCATGCTGATCATGTCCTCGAAAATTTCGCTCATCTCCCGCTCGGTGCGAAGCGCATCGATGCGCTCGGCATAGCTCTTGCCGGTCGGCGAATTGATGGAGAGCGCGGCACGCACCATAAACTCGGGGATCAGCAGCTTGGCCGCCCGCGAGTTGATCTCCTTCCAGGCGATCTTGCCAAGGCCCGGCACCACAGGGTCGGCCTGATAGGTCGCCTCCTGCTCCGCTACCGCCAGCACGGTACAGACATTGTGATCGTTGACTGTCACCCCCTGGCTGGTGAGCGCGGTCACCACATCGTTGGCCCACCCCTGCTTGTCGACCACATGACGGGGCAGAAACCTCACGATGCGGCTCTTCATATCCGCCGGCTTGCGCGGCTGCATGGCTGGCGGGGTCGCCTTCTTGGCGGGCACTGTCGCGCCTGTTGTGTCGCCAGGCGCCGGGGCAGAAGCGGGATCGCTGGCACAGCCGGCCAGCAGCAAGGGGATCAACAGCGCCAGCGTGCGCATGGCTGGGGAAACAGAAAAGAGAGAGAGCGTCATCGGATATCCGGTACTGAGGCTGGAGGCAAACCCGCTAGGCGGCGGGCGCACACATGATGGCTCATTGTAGAGAATTGATCCACAAGGCTAAAGTCCCATCGCCTCCCCCCTCTCCCCGACCAGACAGGGGTTGCCGCAACAGGAGCGCCCCCAGATATACCCCGACAACAGGTATGACCCGACAACAGACATGGGCTTTTATCGAGAGTTGTTTACATTTAGAATGCCGCCGCCAGGATGCTCACGGTATGGACCCTATGGATACGCTCGCCCATCTCTTTGCTTACGTGCAGCAGTGGCTGCTCACTCCGATCTGGCACTGCCTGATCGGACTGTTTGACTTCAACGGGCGGCTTGGGCTCCCCTTTCTGCTGATATCCGGCCTCATTGCCTACCTCCTCTACCGTGTGCGCCGGCGCCAGCAGGGCCCGGCAGCGGGCAGTTTCGCCCAGTTTCTTGGCGGCCGGGCCATCTGGCTGCATCCCTCCGCCCTGCTCGATTATCAGTACTATCTGGTGCGCGCCCTGCTCCATGTGGCCCTGATCGTGCCGATCCTGACCCTGCTTAATCCCTGGCTTTTGCAGGCAACGGATATTACCTCCGCGCTCACCCGTCTGTGGGGTGAGCATCCCCGTCTGGCCGAGGCGAGCTGGCTGATGATGCTTTATGGCCTCGGGATATTTCTGGTCAGCGATTTCGTCCACTACTGGCTACACCGTGTCTTTCACAGCCGCTGGCTGTGGGAGTTTCACAAGGTGCACCATAGCGCCACTGTGCTGGTGCCGCCGACCGCCAGCCGCATTCATCTGGTGGAGAAGCTCTCTGAAATCCTGCTCAAGGGGAGCATGCTCGCCCTCTACTCCGGTGCCTTCTACTGGCTGTGCGGCGGCTCCGTGCGCCCCTATACCCTGTTTGGGGTGGGCTATCTGGTGCTGATCTTCAACTCGCTGGCCGCCAATTTGCGCCATAGCCATATCTGGCTATCGTTTGGCCCGCGGCTGGAGCATATCTTCAACAGCCCGGCCCAGCACCAGATCCACCACAGCAGAGAGCCCCGCCACTTCAACCACAACTTCGGGATCAACCTGTCGCTGTGGGACTGGTGGTTCGGCACTCTTTACGTCACCAACCACCAGCCAGAGCCCCTCACCTTCGGGGTCGGCCCGAAAGACAATGTGCGCTACAGCCGCCTGAGTGCGCTGATCCTGCGCCCCTTTCTGGTCACGGCCCGCAAGCTGTGGCATGCCCTGCCCCGTCCTCGCAGCCGCAAGCCGCAGGCGGATTTAAGATAGTTACGCTCTTCGCCCCATAAATCCGGCCCCCGCCGCGCCAAACCCGTCGTCATAAAAAAGCCCCCGCCATTGCTGGCGGGGGCTTGTCATCTATGCGGAGCCATCTATGCAGTGCATAGTCTGGCTCGCTCGCAGAGCGTTAGCGGTTGTTCACGCGCTCGTGCAGCTCCTGCACCGAGTTGACGCTGGCGGTGGCATCCACGCTGATGGCCATGCAGGTCGCGAATGCCTCGTTCATGGTGGTGGTATAGGCCACCTTGTTCTGCAGGGCGGCACGGCGCAGCTGCTTGGAGTCCTCGATAGCCACCCGCCCTTCGGCGGTGTTGACGATGTAGGTGTACTCGCCATTCTTGATGCGGTCGAGAATGTGCGGGCGACCTTCGTGCACCTTGTTGACCAGGCGCGGGTTGATGCTCGCTTCGCCCAGCGCGACAGCAGTGCCGTGAGTGGCATCCAGCTCGTAGCCCAACTCCAGCAGCTTGGCGGCCAGATCGACCACCTGTGCCTTGTCGCTGTGACGCACAGATAAGAGGGCGCGGCCCTCTTTCGGTACGGCGTGGTTGGCACCCAGCTGCGCCTTGGCATAGGCCTCGGCAAAGCTGCTACCCACCCCCATCACCTCACCGGTGGAGCGCATCTCCGGCCCCAGCAGCGGGTCAACCCCCGGGAACTTGGCGAACGGCAGCACCACCTCTTTCACCGAGTAGTAGGGCGGGATGATCTCTTTGGTGAAGCCCTGCTCTTTCAGGCTCTGACCGGCCATCACGCGGGCGGCAATCTTGGCCAGCGGCGCACCGGTCGCCTTGGAGACGAACGGCACGGTACGGGCGGCACGCGGGTTCACCTCGATGAGGTAGATATCATTGCCCTTGACCGCAAACTGCACGTTCATCAGGCCGATAACGCCGAGCTCCAGCGCCAGCTTGCGCACCTGCTCGCGGATCTCGTCCTGAATCTTTTTGGACAGGGTGTAAGGAGGCAGGGAGCAACCGGAGTCACCGGAGTGGATACCGGCCTGCTCGATGTGCTCCATGATGCCGCCGATGACCACATCGGTGCCGTCGCAGATGGCATCCACGTCCAGTTCGGTGGCATCGTCCAGGAAGCGATCCAGCAGTACCGGTGATTCGTTGGAGACGCTCACCGCCTCGGCGAAGTAGCGACGCAGGTCGGTCTCGTCGTAGACGATCTCCATGGCGCGGCCACCCAGCACATAGGAGGGGCGAACCACCAGCGGGTAGGTGATGCGCTCGGCCACCACAACCGCCTGCTCCAGCGCTGTGACAGTACCGTTTTCCGGCTGCTTGAGGCCTAAGCGCTCGACGGCAGACTGGAAGCGCTCGCGGTCTTCGGCGCGGTCGATGGCATCCGGGCTGGTACCGATAATCGGCACGCCGTTGGCTTCCAATGCCCGTGCAAGCTTCAGCGGGGTCTGGCCACCGTACTGGACGATGACGCCCTTGGGTTTCTCGATGCGCACGATTTCCAGCACATCTTCCAGGGTCACCGGCTCGAAGTAGAGGCGATCCGAGGTGTCGTAATCGGTGGAGACGGTCTCCGGGTTGCAGTTGACCATGATGGTCTCGTAACCGTCTTCGCGCAGGGCCAGCGCCGCGTGCACGCAGCAGTAGTCAAACTCGATGCCCTGACCGATACGGTTCGGGCCGCCACCGATGACCATGATCTTGTCACGGTCGGTGGGGTTGGCCTCGCACTCCTCGTCATAGCTGGAGTACATGTAGGCGGTGTTGGTGGCGAACTCGGCGGCGCAGGTATCGACCCGCTTGTAGACCGGGAAGATATTGTGGCGGGCACGCAGCTTGCGCACTTCGCCTTCGGCCACTCCGAGGATCTTGGCCAGACGCGCATCGGCAAAGCCCTTGCGCTTGAGGGCGCGCAGGAAGTCCGCATCGAGACCGGCCATGCCGCGCTCTTTCACCTCTTCTTCCAGTTTCACCAGCTCTTCAATCTGCACCAGGAACCAGGGGTCAATCTTGGTCAGCTTGAAGATGCCGTCCATGGAGAGGCCGGCACGGAAGGCATCGGCGATGTAGAAGATACGCTCGGCACCAGCATCCTGCAGCTCGTGACGGATGCGGGTCAGGGAGTCCGGGGCGTTCAGATCCACCATGGGGTCGAAGCCCGCCTTGCCGGTCTCGAGACCACGCAGCGCCTTGTGCAGGGACTCCTGGAAGTTGCGACCGATGGCCATCACTTCACCGACCGACTTCATCTGGGTCGTCAGGCGGTCATTGGCTCCGGCGAACTTCTCGAAGTTGAAGCGCGGGACCTTGGTGACCACGTAGTCGATGGCCGGCTCGAAGGAGGCCGGGGTGCGGCCACCGGTGATGTCGTTCATCAGCTCGTCGAGGGTGTAACCGATGGCGAGCTTGGCTGCGATCTTGGCGATGGGGAAACCGGTCGCCTTGGAGGCCAGCGCGGAGGAGCGCGACACCCGCGGGTTCATCTCGATGATGACCATGCGGCCATCTTTCGGGTTGATACCGAACTGGACGTTGGAGCCGCCGGTCTCGACGCCGATTTCGCGCAGTACCGCCATGGAGGCGTTGCGCATCAGCTGGTACTCCTTGTCGGTCAGCGTCTGGGCTGGCGCGACCGTGATGGAGTCACCGGTGTGGATACCCATGGGGTCGAAGTTTTCGATGGCGCAGACGATGATGCAGTTGTCGTTGCGATCCCGCACCACCTCCATCTCATACTCTTTCCAGCCAATCAGCGACTCATCGATGAGCAGCTCTTTGGTCGGCGACAAGTCCAGACCGCGCTCGCAGATCTCGACGAACTCTTCGGTGTTGTAGGCGATGCCGCCACCTGAGCCGCCCATGGTAAAGGAGGGACGAATGATGCAGGGGAAGCCGACCATCTGCTGCACGCCCCACGCCTCTTCCATGTTGTGGGCGATGCCGGCGCGCGGGCACTCCAAGCCAATGCTGCGCATCGCCTTGTCAAAGCGGGAGCGGTCTTCGGCCTTGTCGATGGCATCGGCAGTGGCGCCGATCATCTCGACACCGAACTCGGCCAGCACGCCGTGCTTCTCCAGCGCCAGTGCGCAGTTGAGCGCAGTCTGACCACCCATGGTGGGCAGGATGGCGTCCGGACGCTCTTTCTTGATGATTTCGCGCACCACTTCCCAGGTGATGGGCTCGATGTAGGTGGCGTCCGCCATCTCCGGGTCGGTCATGATGGTGGCCGGGTTGGAGTTGACCAGAATGACGCGGTAGCCCTCCTCGCGCAGGGCTTTGCACGCCTGGGCGCCGGAGTAGTCAAATTCGCAGGCCTGGCCGATGACGATGGGGCCGGCGCCGAGGATCAGGATGCTCTGAAGGTCGTTACGTTTTGGCATGAAACTCTTTCCTCTATTCCCGAGATAGACGCGATACTGCTTCATTTTTGGCATCGCCTATCCCTTTCTAATTTTTAGGCGCGATACTGCTTAATCAATTCAATAAAGTGGTCAAAGAGACCGGCACAGTCGTGCGGGCCCGGGCTCGCCTCGGGGTGACCCTGGAAGCTGAAGGCCGGACGGTCGGTGCGATGGATCCCTTGCAGCGACCCGTCGAACAGGGAGACGTGGGTGGCGCGCAGGCAATCCGGCAGGCTGTTCTCGTCTACCGCAAAGCCGTGGTTCTGGGCGGTGATCATCACTGTGTTGTCGTCGAGGCTCTTGACCGGGTGGTTGGCGCCGTGGTGGCCAAACTTCATCTTGACCGTCTTGGCACCGGAGGCCAGACCCAGCAGCTGGTGACCCAGACAGATGCCGAACACCGGCGTGTTGGTATTAAGGAAGGTCTTGATGGCTTCGATGGCGTAGTCGCACGGCTCGGGGTCGCCGGGGCCGTTGGAGAGGAAGATGCCATCCGGGTTCAGCGCCAGTACCTCGGCAGCCGGGGTCTTGGCCGGCACTACGGTCAGACGGCAACCACGGTCAACCAGCATCCGCAGAATGTTGCGCTTGACGCCGAAGTCGTAGGCCACCACGTGGTATTTCAGCTGGTCGGCATCCGGGGTGACGTGCCCCTTGCCAAGCTGCCAGCTCCCTTCGGTCCAGTTGTACGCCTCACCAACCGTCACCTCTTTGGCCAGATCCATCCCCTTCAGACCGGGGAAGGCGCGGGCCTGTTCGAGGGCATATGCCTCATCGACCTGCTTGCCTGCAAGGATGCAGCCAGCCTGGGCGCCTTTCTCGCGCAGGATACGGGTCAGTTTGCGGGTGTCGATGTCGGCGATGCCAACGATGTTGTGAGACTTGAGGTATTCGGAGAGGGATTGCTGATTGCGGAAATTGGAGGCAAGTATCGGAAGGTCCCGGATGATCAATCCCTGAGCATGGATTTGACTGGACTCTTCATCTTCGCTGTTGGTGCCGGTGTTGCCTATATGGGGGTAAGTGAGGGTGACTATCTGACGGGAATAAGAGGGATCGGTGAGGATTTCCTGATAGCCCGTCATCGACGTATTGAAAACCACTTCACCAACGGAACATCCCTCGGCGCCTATCGACACGCCTTTGAATACAGTTCCATCTTCCAGCACTAGCAATGCAGTGTGATTCAAGACAACCTCCAGTTATTTAGCTTTAAATTCAGCAATTTACCTGGGTGTTGCGGGCTCGGTTCCGGCCTTGGACAGGACTCGAACCCGGCAGATTTCTGGCAAATTGGGCGCATTCTACTTAAAAAAAGTGGTATTTCAACGTCTTTTCTTAGATGAAATGCATCTAAATTCAATAAAAAGGCAACATTACCC
>NZ_JRGM01000038.1 GCF_000764665.1 Aeromonas lacus
CACTGCCAGGCACCCAATTAAACAGCGACGTGCAAAATCATGTCACTGGCTGCGAGGATGACACCTCAGAAGAAGCGGCAAACAATTTAGCGCAAGCTAACCGAATGCGGAGCGGTAGTTCAGTCGGTTAGAATACCGGCCTGTCACGCCGGGGGTCGCGGGTTCGAGTCCCGTCCGCTCCGCCACTAATTTGAAGGCCTTCCCGATTGGGAAGGCCTTTTTGCTATGGGCGATTTGCCTGTTGGCCACAGCGTTGCACACCAGAATAGACACCAAAGCCCGGTCTGATGACCGGGCTTTGGTATTTTCAGCATCGAGAAGCCACTGAACAGTGACTCTTGCCTAAGGGAAGGGCGCTGGCAGGCCCGCGATTCCCTCCTTTTGGTGTGTAATCTCGGTCATTTTTGGATGATTCACAACTATTTATGCTGGATTGCTCGTGGCCATCCCTTCCTGTCACCCTACTCCAGTCCCGCAGGGAAGGGCCATATTGACCACCCCCTCCTCCATCTGGACATCGATGGTGAAGCCGAGGCGCTTGGCGAGGCTCACCATGCTGCGATTGCTGGGCATGGTCATGCCGGATAGCTGGCCAATCCCCTGCTCTTTGGCGTAACGGATGATCTTCTCCATCATCAATTTGCCGAGCCCCACCCCTTTCAAGTCCGATCGCACCAGAATGGCAAACTCGGCATCACTCTGGTCCGGGGTCGAAATGGCGCGTACCACGCCGAGGATCTGATCCTGCAGCTCGCCATCTTGCCCCACCGCTACGAAGGCCATCTCCCGGTCGTAATCGATCTGGGTCATGCGAGCCAGCTCTTCATGGCCCAGCTCGCCCACATCGGCAAAGAAGCGTTTGTACCTGTCTTCATCGGAGACTTGCAGTACGAACTGTTTGTGAGCCGGTTCATCTTCCGGTCGGATCGGGCGTAGCAGGATATGGCGCTGATCTTTAAGCCAGGCTCCCTCTTCCAGCTCGGTCGGGTAGGGTCGGATCGCCAGCCGATTGGTGGGGGGAAGTGCAGGGTCGGCCAGCGTGACGCTGGCATCCAGCACCACCATTTCGGCGCCACAGGCTTGCAGCGGATGAAGATCCAGCTCCTGTATTTGCGGGAAGGCGAGCAGCAGCTCGGATAGCTGGCAGAGCACCTGACCGAGGGCATCGATATCCAGCCGATCCGGCGTGGCATGTTCACGGATCTTGCGACTCTTGAGCGCACCGATGATCTGGTAACGGGCCAGCGCCTGATTGAGCGGCGGTAGCGCTGCAACCATTTCCTGTGGCTCCGCGCCCGATTCCCCCAGCAGAATGACTGGGCCAAATATGGCGTCTTGCTGGATCCGCACCCGCAGCTCCAGACCACCACTGCGCCGCGCCATGCGTTGTACCAGCAACCCTTCAATACGGGCGCCGGGATCGTGTTGTTTCACCCTGTCCAGAATGGCATCGGCAGCCTGTGCCACCTCGGCCGAGGTACGCAGATTGAGCACCACACCGTGCACGGCAGATTTGTGGAGGATATCGGGCGAACGGAGTTTGACTGCCACCGGGTAGCCGATCTGCTCGGCAGTCAGGGTTGCCTCGATGGCATCGGTGACGATCCAGGTGGGCAGGGTGGCGAGCCCGGCTGCCTGCAAGATGGGGTGGGCGAGATGGGTATCCAGCCTCAGCTGTTTGCGCTCCTGCGCCTGACGGATCAGCTGCTGGCACAGCTCGATATTGAGCTGGTTGCCGTGCAGGGAGGCGGGGGTCTCCATCAGCTGCTTCTGGTTGCGGCGGTACTCCACCATATGCATGAAGGCGGCCATGGCGCTTTCGGGTGTACGGTAGGTCGGGATGCCCGCCTCGGTAAAGAGTTTGCGCCCCTCCTGCGCCGAGTACTCGCCCGCCCAGTTGGTGAGAATATTGAAACGGCGCGCTCTGGGGTGCTGTTTCAGGTGGGTGATAAGGTGGCTGGCCAGCGGCGCACTGGGGGCTGTAAGGGAGGGGGCGTGAATGATCAGGATGGCATCGATCCCCTCTTCCCCAAGCAGGTTGTCCAGCGTTTCCTGATAGGTGGTAATGGTGGCATCGCTGCCGATATCGAGCGGCGGGCGGGCCAGTTTGCCGCCCCGCTCCAGCAGCACATCCACCGCCATATTGGCCAGCCCGCGGCCATTGGAGATGATGGCTAGTCGCTCCCCCTTGAGGGTCATGGAGTGGCTCAGTGTTTCCACTGCGGCAAACAGCTCGTGGGTATCCCGCACCCGCAGCATGCCGGCGCGGCGGATGGCGGCGTCATAGACGTTGTCGAGGCCGTGAGCCGGATCGTGGCGTCCGCTTTTCAGCACCAGGATTGGCTTGTTGCGCGAGGCCGCTCGAGCTGCCGAGAGAAAATGGCGGGCATCGTGCAGCTTGTCCATGTAGAGCAGGATGGCGCGGGTCACGCTGTCGCGGGATAGTTGATCCAGCAGCTGGCCGAAGTCGATATCGCAGTGATCGCCAAGAGAGATAAAGGCGGAGAAGCCCAGCTCATGCTGCTTGGCCCAGTCGAGAATGGTGGTGCTGACCGCGGCAGACTGGGAGAGAAAGGCGACTTGCCCGGGCTTGGCGGCAATCGGTGAAAAGCTGGCATTGAGCCCCTGACCGGGCAGCAGCATCCCCATGCTGTTGGGGCCGAGTAGGCGGATGCCATATTGTCGGCAAAGCCGTTTCAGCTCCTGCCGCTCATCTTGTGAAAAATCGGCGGCGAGTATGATGGCGGCGCCCGTTCCCTTCTGGCCGAGCGCCTCCAGCAGGGGGGTGACCCGCTCCCGGCGAGTACAGATGATGGCGAGATCCGGAGCCAGCGGCAAGCTGGCGATATCGGGATAGGCCAGCACGCCAGCCACTGCCTTGCTGCGCGGGGTGACTGGCAGGATGGGCCCTTTGAAGTTGCCCGCCAGCAGGTGGCGAACGATCACGTGGCCCGCTTTGTGCGGATCGGTCGAGGCGCCGATGATGGCGATTGATTGGGGTTTGAACAGCCGATCCAGACCGCTTGCGTTCATGGGCACTCCCGTCGAAAGGGGGAAGATACCAGTCTAATACCTCTTTGTTGCAGGTTCTGTGACCGGCTCCCGATCACCGTTTGTTGAGGGCGTTGGCGCGCAGGTAAAAGCGCAGCTCCCCCTGTACCCGGCGGATGGCACCGAGGTGGCGCTCCTGCAGGTAGATCTCCTGCTCCCTGTCCAGCAAGGTGCTGGGCAGACCCATGCTCTGCAAATACTCCTCAAACAGGGTTGATCCCTTGATCTCGACCAGATGCTGTTTCATGGCGCTCCTCCCTGATGTGGTTCGATGATGGCGAATATTCAGTCTGCGATCCCTTGCCCGGTTTGCCTATTGTCACTTCTGACATGAGGCGGGACCGGAGAAGGTTCACACATCTGGCAGCAAGCGCCGCATCTGGCCCTTGGCTGGCGTTATAGTATGACCAGAAGCATGGCGCTTGGATGGTGCAGGAAATGAAGCGAGTCGGGTGGTGGTGCATGGTGTTGTGGCTGTGGGCGGCGGATGCGTCGGCTGCCGTGCAGTCGATCCGCACCTGGAATCTGCTGCTGGAGCATCCCAACCCGTCAGTGGTGCAGCTGCTGCGGCTCTCTCTCGATCTGACGGTGCCCGAATATGGTCCCTACCAGCTGGTCTCCAGCCCGCCGATGGAACAGGGGCGGACGGTGAAAGAGTTGCACAGCGGCGAGCTGGTTCAGGTCGGAGTGTTTGCCCCCGATGAGGAGCGGGAAAGGGATCTGCTAGCGGTGCATATTCCATTGGCCAAGGGGCTGCTCGGCTGGCGGGTTTGTCTGATTCGGCAGGGGGATGAGGGGCGCTTTGCCGCCATTCACTTCTTGGCCGACTGGCGCCGCTCCGGGCTCATCATCGGCCAGCACAGATCCTGGCCTGACACCCAGCTGCTGAGGGCCAACGGCCTCAATGTGATGGCTGGCAATCTCTATGAAGCGCTGTTCAACATGCTGCGCAAGCAGCGTTTCGACTGCTTTTTGCGATCCGTGATCGAGGTCGAGGATGAGCTCAGGCAACATCCGGATCTCGCTATCGAGCCTCGTCTGGTGTTTCGCTATCCGCTGGCACTGCTCTTCTTTGTCTCGCCAAAATATCCGGAGCTGGCGCAGCGCATCGAGCTCGGTCTGCAGCGGGCGCGGCAAACCGGGGATTTTGACCGGATCTTCGAGGAGGGGTTTGGCAGTACCATCCGCCGTTTGCAGCTCGACCAGCGGCAGCGCCTCGAGCTGAACAACCCTGATCTGCCGTTGTCGAGTCGCAAGATGATGGCCGACCCGACGCTCATCTACCAGCCCGTCTCAGCGCAGTGAGTTCTGGCTTTGCGCCGTATCCCAGAAGGCGCGGATCAGCGGCTCTTCCAGTCGCTTCTTGAGCACCCCGATCCCCACATCAAATGGTTTGAAGGCGGGTTTGAGGTCGATGATCCGCACCTTGTCGCCGAGCGGGCTGTGGTCGATCACCGCCGCCGGTACCAGCCCCACGCCACAACCGAGCGCCACCATGGCGACGATCCCCTCGTTGCCCGCCACCTCGGCGTAGATGTTGGGGGCTATCCCCTTGTTGCGAAACCACTGATCGCTGCGTTTGCGGGCCAGCCCCTGCTCGGAGAGGATAACCGGCAGTTGCTCCCAGTCCGGCTCCCCCTGGCGGAACCACTGGTTCAGCTGGGGGGCGTTGCGCGGCGCGATAAAGACCAGCGGCACCAGCTGCAGGCTGGCGAATTCGAGCTTGGCGGGCAGGGCATCGGGACGGGCGGCGATGGCGAGATCGGCTTCGTCGGCCAGGATCTTGTCCACCGCCAGTGCCGGGTCGCCGGTTTCCAGCTTGATCTCCAGCTGGGGGTAGCGGCGGCGAAAGCGCTCCAGCACTTCAGGCAGCAGAAAGTAGCTGGCGGTGACCGAGCAGAAGACCCGCAGCCGCCCTTGCAGCGGTTCGTCGCTGCGTTTGAGCTCCTGCTTGAGCTGACGCCACTCCTGCAACAGGCCGCCGCCAAACTCCCGCAGCTTCTCGCCGGCGGGGGTGAGCCGCACCGAGCGGTTGTCCCGCTCGAACAGGATGCAGCCGGTCTCCTGCTCCAGCCGCTGGATGGCGCGGCTCAGGGTGGAGGGGCTGACCGCCATGGCATCGGCGCTCTTGCCGAAGTGGAGGGAGTCGGCGAGGTGGAGAAACAGCTCGAGATTGCGAAGGTCCATTGATCACTTCCTGCTGCAGTCAGGGCATAGATTCATGCCGAACCTTTCGGCTCTGGCAACCGCCTCCCCGGATAATTCAGCGGCAATTTTGCTGAAATGGGGAGTCACATGGGGTGAAACTGCCAAGAATCATCTTTCAATTCTTGCAACATACTGTTTCGAATATATCAGTTCAGGCAATAAGTGTCCCGCGCTATAGTGGTTCAGACAACGCCGTTACCCGGCATGGAATCAATCGAACGGAGCAATCACCATGGCTAACTATTTCAACACCTTGAACCTGCGTCAGCAGTTGGCCCAGCTGGGCAAGTGTCGTTTCATGCAGCGCGAAGAGTTCGCGGACGGCTGCAACGTACTGAAGGGCAAGAAGGTGGTGATTGTGGGCTGTGGTGCCCAGGGTCTGAACCAGGGCCTGAACATGCGCGACTCCGGGCTGGATATCTCCTACGCCCTGCGCAAGGCCGCCATCACCGAGAAGCGTGCCTCCTGGCAGAAAGCTACCGACAACGGCTTTGCGGTCGGTACCTATGAAGAGCTGATCCCGACCGCCGATCTGGTGCTGAACCTGACTCCGGACAAGCAGCACTCTGACGTGGTGAAGACCGTGATGCCGCTGATGAAGCAGGGTGCTGCGCTGGGCTACTCCCACGGCTTCAACGTGGTGGAAGAGGGTCAGCAGATCCGCTCCGACATCACCGTCGTGATGGTGGCGCCCAAGTGCCCGGGCACCGAAGTGCGTGAGGAGTACAAGCGCGGTTTCGGCGTGCCGACCCTGATCGCCGTTCACCCGGAGAACGATCCCAAGGGCGAAGGCATGGCCATCGCCAAGGCGTGGGCCTCTGCCACCGGCGGCGACCGGGCCGGCGTGCTGGAATCCTCCTTCGTGGCGGAAGTGAAATCCGACCTGATGGGCGAGCAGACCATCCTCTGCGGCATGCTGCAGGCCGGTTCTCTGCTCTGCTACGACAAGCTGGTTGCCGAAGGCACAGACCCGGCCTACGCCGGCAAGCTGATCCAGTTCGGTTGGGAGACCATCACCGAAGCCCTGAAACAGGGTGGCATCAGCCTGATGATGGATCGCCTTTCCAACCCGGCCAAGCTGCGCGCCTTCGAGCTCTCCGAGCAGCTCAAGACTCTGATGCGCCCGCTGTTCGAGAAGCACATGGACGACATCATCGCCGGTGAGTTCTCCCGCGGCATGATGGCCGACTGGGCCGAAGATGACGTCAAACTGTTCACCTGGCGTGAAGAGACCGGTAAATCCGCCTTCGAAAACGCCCCGGCGTTCGCTGGCAAGATTGCCGAGCAGGAATACTTCGACAATGGCGTGGTGATGGTGGCCATGGTCAAGGCGGGTGTCGAGCTGGCGTTCGAGACCATGGTGGCTTCCGGTATCTACGAGGAGTCCGCCTACTACGAATCCCTGCACGAGTTGCCGCTGATCGCCAACACCGTTGCTCGCAAGCGTCTGTACGAGATGAACGTGGTCATCTCCGACACCGCCGAATACGGTAACTACCTGTTCGCCAACGCCGCCGTGCCCTTGCTGCGCGAGCACTTCATGCCGACCCTGAAAGCGGGCGATCTGGGTGCCAGCAAGGCGGAAGGGCAGAGCGTGGATAACCTGGCGCTGCTGGCGGCCAACGAAGCGACCCGCAACCACCCGATCGAAAAAATCGGCCAGGTACTGCGCGGTTACATGAAGGACATGAAACGCATCGCCGTTGGCGGTTAAGTCAGCATCGGGCTGGAGGATGAAGGGGCGGGGATGACGATCCCCGTCGCCGGTCGGACTGGACACCCGACCGGCCAGCCAGAAAAATCAGCCTGACAGTCATAAAAAAGCCCCGCTCATCGAGCGGGGCTTTTGCATTCAGAAAGGCTGGATAAATCAGGCTTTCCACGCTTTCCAGGTGTTGATCAGACCGTTGGTGGAGCAGTCGTGGCTGGTGACAGCCTCGGCGGTGTTGAGCTCCGGCAGGATCTTGTTGGCCAGCTGTTTGCCCAGCTCCACGCCCCACTGGTCGAAGGAGAAGATGTTCCAGATTGCACCCTGTACGAAGATCTTGTGCTCGTACATGGCGATCAGGGCACCCAGGGTTTTCGGAGTCAGGCTCTTGAACAGGATGGAGTTGGTCGGGCGGTTGCCTTCGAACACCTTGAACGGCACCAGATCCTTGACCTGCTCCAGGGTTTTGCCAGCAGCCAGGAACTCGGCTTCGACCTGTTCTTTGCTCTTGCCGAAGGCCAGCGCCTCGGTCTGGGCGAAGAAGTTGGCCAGCAGTTTCGGGTGGTGGTCACCGATCGGGTTGTGGCTGATGGCTGGCGCCAGGAAGTCACAGGGGATCAGCTTGGTGCCCTGGTGGATCAGCTGGTAGAAGGCGTGCTGGCCGTTGGTGCCCGGCTCACCCCAGATGATGGGGCCAGTCTGGTAGTCAACCGGCTTGCCGTTGCGATCCACGTACTTGCCGTTGGATTCCATGTTGCCCTGCTGGAAGTAGGCAGGGAAGCGGTGCATGTACTGGTCGTACGGCAGAATGGCTTCGGACTCGGCACCGTAGAAGTTGTTGTACCACAGGCCAATCAGCGCCAGCAGCACCGGCACGTTCTGCTCATAGGAGGCAGTGGCGAAGTGCATGTCCATCTCGAAGGCGCCTTGCAGCAGGGCTTCAAAGTTCTTGAAACCGACCGACAGGGCGATGGGCATGCCGATGGCAGACCAGGAGGAGTAGCGGCCGCCAACCCAGTCCCAGAACTCGAACATGTTGTTGGTGTCGATACCGAACTCGGCCACGGCCTTGCCGTTGGTGGAGAGCGCAGCGAAGTGCTTGGCAACGTGGGCCTTGTCACCGGCGCTGTTGATGAACCAGTCGCGGGCGGTCAGGGCGTTGGTCATGGTCTCCTGAGTGGTGAAGGTCTTGGAGGCCACCAGGAACAGGGTGGTTTCCGGATCGATCTTCTTCAGGGTCTCGGCGATGTGGGTGCCATCGACGTTGGAGACGAAGTGCATCTGCAGGTGGTTTTTGTAGGGGCGTAGTGCTTCGGTGATCATCACCGGGCCCAGATCAGAGCCACCGATCCCGATGTTGACCACGTGCTGGATCGCCTTGCCGGTGTAGCCTTTCCACTCGCCGGAGATGATCTTCTGGCAGAAGCCATTCATCTTGGCCAGTACGGCGTTCACTTCTGGCATCACATCCTTGCCGTCGCACTCGACGGGGCGGTCGGAGCGGTTGCGCAGGGCCACGTGCAGTACGGAGCGGCCTTCGGTCATGTTGATCTTCTCGCCATTGAACATGGCATCGATCGCGCTGCGAAGATCGGTCTCTTTGGCCAGATCAACCAGCAACTTGAGGGTATCTTCGGTGATCAGGTTCTTTGAGTAATCAACCAGAATGTCGCCGCCGAAGGTGAGGGAAAACTTGTCAAAGCGCTTCGGGTCCTGCGCGAACAGATCCTTGAGTTGTGTCTCTTTGTTTGCTGCAAAGTGGGCTGCCAGTGCCTGCCAGGCCTGGGTTTGGGTTGGATTGATATTTTTCATAGGATTCCTGAAATGCCAAGTTGTGTTTGAACCTTGCAGGCAAGGTCCCGCCAAACCTTATTATCCGAGCATTATAGCGAGCCGATCGGGCGGCCCGTGTAACAGATTTTTACCGATTGTCTTTTACCGCAATGGGCCACTGTCGGGAGCATACAACCAGAACATTGGGATTATGAGTCACGAAAGCAAGGCGGATCTTGCGCTTGCTCATGATTGGGGCCACCCCGATGGCCTGAAATTGTTTTCATCCGGTTGGCTTGGTTATGCATTGCAACGGCCATGGGCCGGGGCCAGAAACGACAATGCCAGCCCGAAGGCTGGCATTGTGTATTGCAGCAGATCCGCGATCACGCCTGCGGTTTTTGCATGTGCATGACCATCTGCGGGAAGGGGATCTCGACGCCTTCGGCATCAAAGGCCAGTTTCACCTTCTCGTGGAAGTCGAACCAGACACCCCAGTAATCAGCGGTTTTCACCCAGGGGCGTACCACGATATTGACCGAGGAGTCGGCCAGTGCGGCGACGGCGATGGTGGCAGCCGGATCTTTCAGGATGCGCGGCTCTTCATTCACCAGCCGCTCGAGGATCTGCTTGGCCTTGCGCAGGTCTGAGCCGTAGCCGATACCGAAGGTCATATCTACGCGGCGGGTATCCATCCGTGAGTAGTTGACGATGGTGCCGTTCAGAATGGCGGAGTTGGGCACTACCACCATCTTGTTGTCAGCGGAGGTGAGGGTAGTGGTAAAGAGCTGTACGGATTGCACGACCCCGTTGGTGCCCGCCACTTCGATAAACTCACCCGCCTTGATGGGGCGGAAGATGATCAACAGGAAGCCTGCGGCGAAGTTGGAGAGCGAGCCCTGCAGCGCCAGACCGATGGCCAGACCGGCGGCACCGATAATGGCGACGAAGGAGGCGGTCTGCACCCCGACCCGGCCCAGCGCGGCGATCACTACGAACACCAGGATGGCGTACTTGAGGATGCTGCCGACGAAGTGAGTGATGGTGATGTCGAGCTTGCGGGTTTGCATCACTTTGACCACGCCACCGCTGAGCAGGTTGGCGGCGATATAGCCGACCAGCAGGGTCAGCAGGGCGGCGGCGATATTGACGCCGTACTCGATCAGCAGTCCCTGATTATTGACCAGCCAGGTCTGCGCTTCGGTAATGATTTCGGGTTCCATAGGATGTCCTGTCAGGTTCTAAAAGGTTTATGGTGGATAAATCTAACACCGCAGCGCGACAGTCCGGGTCGCATCTGGTACTTCTTTTCTGCCATAAAAAGCTGACACAAAAAAGAAGGGAGACCAAGG
Source organism: Aeromonas lacus (assembly GCF_000764665.1). Classification (GTDB taxonomy): domain Bacteria; phylum Pseudomonadota; class Gammaproteobacteria; order Enterobacterales; family Aeromonadaceae; genus Aeromonas; species Aeromonas lacus. The sequence goes on from NZ_JRGM01000038.1 coordinate 10,093, forward strand.
CCTCCCTTCTTTTTTGCTGAATGACGCTAAAAAACCATCAGCTCTGCAGCAACTGGCTGCGGATAAATTGCCACTGATCCTCGAAACCGGCGGTCGGCTTGAGCTTGAACTCGGAGCGGACAAACTGACTGATGCGGCCTTCGGTGTAGGCCAGCAGCAGATTGGCCAGCATGGTCTCGTCGAGCTGGAAGCCCTGACCCTCGCGCAGCCGCTTCTCCCGCAGCACCTGTTTGAGCTGGGTTTCCAGCTTGTCGAACAGGATACTGATGCGATCCCGCAGCCGATCGTGCTCACCCAGCAGGGCGTCGCCGTTGAGGATGCGGGTGATGCCGGGATTGCGCTCGGCAAACACCAGCAGCAGCTGAAGGATGTGGTGGCAGCGCGCCATGGTGTCCTTCTCTTCCGCCATGATCAGATTGACCCGTGACAGCAGGGAATCCTCGATAAAGTCGATCAGCCCCTCGAACATCCGCGCCTTGCTGGGAAAATGCCGATAGAGGGCTGCTTCAGATACGCCGACCTCGGCCGCCAGACGGGCCGTGGTGATGCGCTGCCCCGGACTGGTTTCCAGCATATGGGCGAGCGCTTGCAGGATCTGATCGCGCCGACTCTGTTTCTGATTACTGCTTGCCATGGATTCCCCTAAAAAAACAATGGCTTGGTTCTATTATTAGACACCGCCAAAAGGGCTGGTGTGGTCTGTTATTGACGACCAGAAGAACCAAAACCGCCTTCACCCCGTTCGCTCTGATTGAACTCATCGACCAGTTGGAAGCTGGCCTGAACCACCGGCATTATCACCAGCTGGGCGATGCGCTCGCCGGGCTGCATGGTGAACTCATCTTTGCCACGGTTCCATACCGAGACCATCAGCTGGCCCTGATAGTCGGAATCGACCAGACCGACCAGGTTGCCCAGCACGATGCCGTGCTTATGGCCGAGGCCGGAGCGGGGCAGGATGGTGGCACACAGAGCCGGATCCTGAATATGAATGGCCAGACCGGTTGGCACCAGCGTGGTATCACCGGGGGCCAGAGTCAGCGGCGCATCGAGCAGGGCGCGCAGGTCCATACCGGCAGAGCCCGGTGTGGCGTAGGCGGGCAGCGGGTACTCGGTACCGATACGGGCATCCAGAATCTTCAGTTCAATTTGTGTTGTCATGAATCGCTTGTTCAGTTGGATCTTGTGTCGGCGCCCCTCTTGGCACGGCAAGGCGGGGCGTCATGAGTCTTGCGTTATCGGGACGCTCAGCGCTGGTAGTGGCGCGCAATCAGGGCGATCAGGTGACGGGCCAGCGTCAGCTTGTCGGCCAGCGGCAGCGGGGCCTGGCCCCCTTGCCAGAACACGGTCAGGGCGTTGTCATCGGCGTTGAAGCCCTGCCCCTCGCGGGACACATCGTTGGCGGCGATCATGTCCAGCCGCTTACGCTGCAACTTGTCGAGGGCGTATTGTTCCACATCCACGGTTTCGGCGGCAAATCCGACGGTGAAGGGTTTGTCTGCCAGGGCACCGACGGCCGCGATGATGTCGGGGTTCTTCACCAGCTTCACCACCATCTGGTCGTTGTCACCGGTCTTCTTGATCTTCTGACTGGCTACCTGCTCGGGGCGATAGTCGGCCACTGCGGCGCAGCCGATGAAAAGGTCGCACTCGCTGACCCGGCTCATCACCGCCTGATGCATCTGCTCGGCGCTCTCCACATCGACACGGGTAACGCCTGCAGGGGTTGCCAGCGCCACCGGCCCGCTCACCAGTGTCACGTCTGCACCCGCCTCACGGGCGGCACGGGCGATGGCATAGCCCATCTTGCCGGAGCTGTGGTTGCTGATGTAGCGCACCGGATCCAGCGCCTCGCGGGTTGGACCTGCGGTCAACAACAGCTTTACGCCTGCCAGCAACGGCTCGGCGGTCAGCTGCTGACAGCAGCGATCCACCAGATCGAGGGGATCCAGCATCCGGCCGGGGCCGACATCGCCACAGGCTTGGCTGCCGGCATCCGGCCCCCACAGCAGAATTCCGCGGCTGGCCAGGGTCTTGAGGTTGGCCTGGGTCGCGGCGTTGAGATACATCTGCTGGTTCATGGCGGGCGCCAGGGCGACCGGTGCCGGGGTGGCCAGACTGAGGGTGGTGAGCAGTTCGTCGGCCATGCCGGCAGCCATGCGCGCCATCAGGTTGGCGCTGGTGGGGGCGATCAATACCAGGTCGGCCCACTTGGCCAGCTCGATATGGCCCATGCCCGCTTCGGCGGCCGGATCCAGCAGGCTGTCCGCCACCGGATGGCCGGAGACCGCCTGCAGGGTCAGCGGCGTGATGAACTCCTTGGCGGAGCGGGTCATCACCACCCGCACCTCGGCACCCTGATCTTTCAGACGGCGTACCAGCTCGGCACTCTTGTAGGCGGCGATCCCGCCGCTGACACCCAACAGGATGCGTTTATCGGCCAATCTCATCTGCTGTTTCTCTATCCGGCTCACTTTGACTGGTCGGCTAAGATACCACAGGCAGGGGATGACGACAGGGGTTGGCATCAAGGGGTTGTGGCGGGGAACACGCAAATATTTGCTATGTTTTTCCTCAACAGGGAGAGAGGAGAGACAAATGAGCATCAAGGAGTGGCCGGAAGATGAACGCCCCAGAGAGAAGCTGCTGCGACAGGGGCCGACGGTGCTCAGTGATGCCGAGCTGCTAGCCATCTTCCTGCGCACCGGCGTCAATGGCCTGAGTGCGGTCGATCTCTCCCGTAACCTGTTGAATCAGTTCGGATCGCTGCGCAATCTGCTGGGCGCGGATCAGCGTGCTTTCTGCGAGGCCCACGGCCTTGGCCCGGCCAAATATGCCCAGTTGCAGGCGGTGCTGGAGATGGCCAAACGCCATCTGGCGCAGCAGTTGCAACGGGGTGATGCCCTCACCTCGCCCCAGCTGACCCGCGACTATCTGCAGGCCCAGCTGCGGGATCGGCCGCGCGAGGTGTTTGCCCTGCTGCTGCTCGACAATCAGCACAGAGTCATTCAATTTGTTGAGCTTTTTTACGGCACAATCGACTCGGCGAGCGTCTGGCCAAGAGAAATCGTGCAGATCGCGCTCAAACATAATGCAGCCGCGGTGATTCTGGCGCATAATCACCCGTCCGGCGTCGCCGAGCCCAGTAGGGCCGACCGCCAGATCACGGATCGGATCACGGCCGCTTTGGCCCTGATCGATATCAGAGTGCTGGATCACTTGGTGATCGGTGATGGCATCACGGTTTCTTTTGCCGAGCGCGGTTGGCTATAACTGTGCTCTGGCACCGTATTAGTTGATCTTTGATCACGGATGCTGTATAAAATGCCGCCTTCTGTTTGCCCCGCAATCGAAGGCCAGCGGGGCAGATATTTGCTCGAGCAATGAAGTAAGATTTGGAGAGACTGACATGTCTAGAGTATGCCAAGTAACCGGCAAGCGCCCGGCAGTTGGTAACAACCGTTCGCACGCTAACAACGCTACCAAGCGTCGTTTCCTGCCGAACCTGCACACTCACCGTTTCTGGGTTGAGAGTGAAAAACGCTTCGTAAGCCTGCGCGTATCCGCAAAAGGCATGCGTATCATCGACAAGCGTGGCGTTGAAGTGGTTCTGGCTGAACTGCGCGCCAGCGGTGTTAAGGTATAAGGAATTAGATCATGGCTAAAGGTATTCGCGAGAAAATTCGCCTGAACTCCAGCGCCGGTACTGGTCACTTCTATACCACTACCAAAAACAAGCGCACCATGCCCGAAAAAATGGAGATCAAAAAGTTTGATCCCGTTGTTCGTCAGCATGTGATCTACAAGGAAGGCAAAATCAAGTAATTACTTGATGCTGCATTCCCAAAAACCCGGCCTTGTGCCGGGTTTTTTTATGCGTCGAATTCAGTACACTGCCGGTTCAAAGGGAGGCTTGCCATGTTCAAACTGAGCCGCAAAGGCTGGAACAACGTGATCATCGTGGTGGTACTGATCGTGATCACCCTGCTGCACCGGCTGGAACTGGCCCAGCAGGAGAACAGCGCCAAACGCGCGCGTCCGCTGCTGCCGGAGGATGCGGTGGTGCTCACCTGGCAGGGGCCAAGCTGGCAGATTGAGCGGATCGGCCAGGGCTGGCGCAGCGGGCCGGATCTGGGGCTCGACAGCAATCAGCTGGCGGCCCATATCGAGCGCTGGCAGGGCTGGCTGCTGCCACCCGGCGAAGCGGTACGCGGTGCCCCCGTTACCCTCAGGGTGTGGATTGCCGGGCAAAATGACCCGCAGGCAATCGCCCTCTATCAGAACAGTGGCCAGTATGGTGCTCAGCTACCCTCCGGCCTCTGGCTCTCCCTCACTGCCGAGCAGTATCGCGACCTGATGCGTCCTGCCCCCTGATTGTTCACCAGTCGACTCTGTTTGCGAGGAACCAATGCCTGAATTGCCAGAAGTAGAAGTCAGCCGGCAGGGGATCTCTCCCTGGCTTACCGGCATCAAGGTCACCCGAGTGGTGGTGCGCGATGGCCGCCTGCGCTGGCCGGTGCCCGGCGAAATTCAGGAGCTGGTGGATCTGGTGATCCATCGGGTGCGCCGCCGCGCCAAGTATCTGCTGCTGGAGACCGATTTTGGCACCGCCATCCTCCATCTGGGGATGTCCGGCAGCCTGCGGGTGCTGGATATCGGTACCCCGGCCGAGAAGCATGACCACGTGGATATCGAGCTGGAGAATGGCAAGCTGCTGCGCCTCAACGATCCGCGCCGCTTCGGTGCCCTGCTCTGGACTCGCGATCCGGCCGAGGCGCATACCCTGCTGGCCAAGCTGGGGCCGGAGCCGCTCACCGATGCCTTCAATGGCGATTACCTGCGTGAGCGCGCCAAGGGGCGCAGCACTGCCATCAAGCAGTTCCTGATGGACAATCAGGTGGTAGTCGGGGTCGGCAACATCTACGCCAACGAGGCGCTCTTTGCGGCGGGTATCCACCCCAAGCGGGCGGCGGGCAATATCAGTGGCGAGCGGCTGGAGAAGCTGGTGGCCGAGATCAAGCGGGTGCTGGCCGAGGCCATCCGTCAGGGCGGTACCACCCTCAAGGATTTCACCAGTGCCGACGGCAAGCCGGGCTATTTCGTGCAGCAGTTGCAGGTTTACGGCCGTGGCGGCCAGCCCTGTTTCCACTGTCACACCCTGCTGAGTGAAGTGAAAATAGGCCAGAGAACCACGGTATTTTGCGCCCATTGTCAGCGTTAAGGGCACTTTTTCGCCGGATTTGCGGAAAGTTGTAACAGCGTATTTCCCGGCTGTTGAAGATTTGCACAGTTGTCTCTAGTATCTCGATCGTTCAGGCGGTTTGAGAAATAAAAATGACTGTTAAATCAATAGACTGGGAACATTTATCCCGGCTGGAGCGCTATTGCGCAAAATCCATGGCCTGTTACCTCTATCCGGAGGGAAGCGAGCGCCAGACCTTCAATCGCGGCAAGTTCGTGCTGCGCAGCCTGCTTTACCGCGAGCAGCTGACCCGTGTCTTTACTCTGTTTCAGGCCGAGCCGCTCAAGGCGTTGTCGGCCCGTTATCCCGAGCTGCTCGACAAGCCTATGCGTCCCTATCGCTTCGCCAGTGCCAGTGCCCGTGAGCGGGCCGAGATGCTGGAGAACCACTATCAGCTGCAGCTTAGTTGCTATCCAGAGCTGGTCGAGCCGCTCTATCTGGCGGGCGGGATCGAGTTGGGGCGTTATCCCCAGAGCGATTGCCGCATCGTGCTGCGCCATGATGGCACCTTCCGCCGCGAGGCCGAGCTGGCGCTCTCCATCATCGATAGCGAGGGGTTGCGTCTCTACAGCTGTGCATTCTCGCTGGCTGGCAGCGCCGAGCAGCTGCATCTGGTGATCGGCTCCATGCAGGGGCCGGAGCCCGGAGTGGCCAACGCGCAGGATAAGGTGCGCGAGCTGACCAAGGAGGGGCAGGGCCTGCGGCCCAAATCCCTGCTGGTGCAACTGGTACAGCAGCTGGCGCTGGCGATGGGCAGTGGCGAGGTGCTGGCGGTGCGCAAACGGGCTCACGTGTTTCAGGCCAAGCGTTACAGCAGCAAGCAGAAAGCCAACCTGCAAGCCGATTACGACGAGCTGTGGCAGGAATTCGGCGCGCAGGATGTGGACGCCAACTTTGTCGCCCTGCAGTTGCAGCCGCGCAAGCCGCTGGAGGAGATCGCCTCCAAGAAGCGGGCCATGTACCGGCGCCGTTACGAGTGGCTCGATCAGCTGGAGCTGACGATCCGCGAGCAGTTTGCTCGCCGCTAGGCATGCAGTGCGTTGATGCAACAAGGGCTACCCGTGGGTAGCCCTTGTTCGTTTCTGCCAATCAGGAGGGGATTAGCGCTGCTGCTGTTTGGCGGCGATGGCCTGCGCCACCACGGGGTCGACAAACTGGCGGATGTCGCCACCGTGCAGCGCCACCTCTTTCACCAGGGTAGAGGAGATAAAGGAGTTCTCCTCGGCCGGGGTGAGGAATACGCTCTCCAGCTCCGGCATCAGGCGGCGGTTCATGTTGGCCAGCTGGAACTCGTACTCGAAGTCGGAGACGGCGCGCAGGCCGCGGATCAGCACGTTGGCCTGATGCTCTTTGGCAAAATCGACCAGCAGCCCGGAGAAGCCGACCACCTTGACGTTGGGAAGCGTGCTGGTCACTTGCTGGACAAGCTGGACACGTTCCGCCAGATCGAACAGCGTGCGCTTGCTCGGGCTGTTGGCGACGCCGACGATCACCTCGTCAAACAGCTTGGCGGCGCGGCCGATCAGGTCGGCATGGCCATTGGTAACGGGATCAAATGTCCCGGGATAGATCACCCTGGTAGTCATCTTTGTGGTCCTGCAACCTGGAAATTTGGTCGCATTATAAGGTCGTCGCTTGAGAATAGCAGTGCATCAGGCAAGAATACGCCATCGCGCATCAAGCCTCCCTGCATTGGTGACAGGGAGCAAAGGGATTTTTTATGAAACGTATTCTGGTCGTTCGCAATGACAAGATTGGTGACTTCATGCTGGCGTGGCCGAGCTTCGCCATGCTCAAAGGCTCCATGGAGTGTCATGTGACTGCCCTGGTTCCGGCCTACACGGCCCCGCTGGCTCGGCTCTGCCCCTGGATTGACGAGGTGATCATCGATCCGGGCGTGCGTGCCGACAAGGAGCAACAGCGGGCACTGCTGGCCCGGATCAAGGCGGCGGCGTTCGACGCGTCCATCTGCCTCTTCTCCAACTCCCGCAACGCCATGCTGGTGTGGAAGGCTCACATCCCTTACCGGCTGGCGCCGGCGACCAAGCTGGCGCAGGTGCTCTACAACCAGCGTCTGGTGCAGCGCCGCTCCCGCTCCCAGAAGCCGGAGTCCGAGTACAATCTGGAGCTGATCCGTCGCTTCCTGACCGATCATCAGGCCGCCGTGGTGGAGCCCAAGACTCCCTTCCTCAGTTTCGATGAGGCGAGCCTGCAGCAGGTGCGCGAGCAGCTGGCGGCCAAACTCAAGCTCGATGCCAGCCGCCCCTGGCTGATGGTACACGCCGGCAGCGGTGGCTCGGCCAACAACCTCTCCATCGAGCAGTACGCCCGCATCATCATCAAGCTGAACCAAGCCTGCCCCGAGCTGCAGTGCGTGCTCACCGCCGGCCCGGGCGAGGAGAAGATGGCCGAACAGCTGGCGGCCGAGCTGCTGGCCCACGGCGGCAACGGCTGGATCTACCGCTCCAGCGACGGTCTGCCGATGTTCTGTCAGGTGCTGGCCAACGCCGCTTTGTTTATCGCCGGCAGCACCGGCCCGCTCCATATCGCCGGCGCGCTCGATGTGCCGACCATCGGCTTTTTCCCGATGCGCCGCTCCGCTACCCCGCTGCGCTGGAAGCCCCTCAACAGCGAAGGACGCCACCTCGCCTTCAGCCCGCCGGAAGACAGCGACCACCCGGAGGATATGAGCCAGCTCGATCCCAGGGCCATGGTGCCGGAGATGGCCCGCTGGGCGGCGCCCTTCTGGCGCAAGTAACCTATGCAGCAATGCAGACAGGGCCCCGCGGGGCCCTGTTTTGTATGGTGATGATCGCCGCTGACAGACCAGCAGATCGGACATTGCCTCAGCAGCCTTTTTGCGGCCCTGTCAGCACCCCGCTGGCGCGGTTCCTGCCGGTATAAGCTGGAGTTGGGTCATTTAACCAAAATCCATAAATTCAGCTTATAGCGATCGAGGTAACCCCTGCCGCCCCCCGTCATGGCCATTGCTTGCCCTGCAAGGGCTCCGCCCGATCTGCCGCCCCTTGTTCGAGCGGAACAAGGGGCTAATTAACGAACCTGCGGTGGGGTACGCGCTATTCCGGCTGCTGCGGTTGCTGGCGTACCCAGAGATCGGCGTATTTGACGAAGGTGGAGTGGGCGGAGAGGATCGCCAGCAGCAACCCCTGCTTGCCATCGAGGAAGCCTGCCTTGAGCAGGTACATCTTGAGGAAGCAGCCGACGGCGTGCACCAGCCCCTGACTGAGGGAGCCCTTCTTGCCGCGAGCGGTGCGCTGATCGGCCCAGGCGCGGGCATAACCGGCGGATTTGACCAGATAGTGCTCCAGATCCCGATAGGTGAAGTGGTGCAGGTCGCCGTAGAGGTTGACGATCTTCATGTTGGCGCGCACTTCCACCTTCTCGTGCACCAGCGCCTCGTTGTAGCTGGTGAGCGCCTTCGGATAGAGGCGCAGCACCCGATCCGGATACCAGCCGCTGTGGTGGATAAAGCGGCCAAACACCCAGGAGAGGCGCGGCAGCGAGTAGATGGTGTCGCTGGCCGGATTGGCCATCACGTTGGCGATGGCGGTTTTCAGCTCGGGGGTGAGCCGCTCGTCGGCATCCAGCCACAACACCCACTCGGACTGCACATGAGACTGGGCCAGTCGGCGCTGTTTGCCAAAGCCGGGCCACTTGGCGTTGACGAAGAAACAGGCCCCAAATTCGGCGGCGATGGCCGGGGTCTCGTCCTGACTGCCCGAGTCCAGAATGACGATCTCGTCCACCAGTCCGTCGAGGGAGGCGAGGCACTTGCGCAGGTTGTCGGCTTCATTCTTGACGATCAGAACGGCAGCCAGAGTCGGTTTTTTCACGAAATGGGGCTCTCGGTTGTTGCCCGTCTGGCGGGGCGAATGCGTATTGATGGGCCATTCTAACGGAAAAACGGGCCAAAGAGAGAGCCGCCATTGCCCGTTTCTGCCAGCTGTTTGCCTGCCTTGTCTCGTTCAGCAGGAAGATAGGCACCGCTTGAAAAATGAGGCTGCTCGGGCGATTGGCAGGGATCTTCTGTTATTTATCCGACCATTCTTGGGGCATAATCTCGCCCAGTGATGATTAACCGCCGGGCCAGACCCGAGAGAAGACGCGTAATGAAAATATTGGTGATCGGCCCCTCCTGGGTCGGCGACATGGTGATGTCCCAGAGTCTCTACAAGGCGATCAAGGCCAACCATCCGGAGTGCGAACTGCACGTGATGGCCCCCGCCTGGTGCTGTGCCCTGCTGGAGCGGATGCCGGAGGTGGACAAGGCGATCACCATGCCCCTCGGCCACGGTGACTTCAAGCTGGTGGCGCGCCGCCGCCTCGGCAAGCAGCTGGCGGCCGAGAAGTACGATCAGGCCATCGTCCAGCCCAACTCCATGAAGTCGGCGCTGATCCCCTGGTTTGCCCGCATTCCGGTGCGTACCGGCTGGAAGGGGGAGCACCGCTTCGGCCTGCTCAACGATATGCGCAGCAACAAGTCCGCCTTCCCGCTGATGGTGGAGGGCTATCTGGCGCTCGCTTATCCCAAGGAGCAGATGAAGAGCCGGGCCGATATTCCGACCATTCCCCACCCCTCTCTGCACGTCGATCTGGTCAACCAGAGCAAGGCGCTGGAGCGACTGGAGCTGGATCGCGCCCGCCCGGTGCTGGTGCTTTGCCCTGGTGCCGAGTTTGGCCCGGCCAAGCGCTGGCCGGAGGGGCACTACGCCGTGGTGGCACAGCAGCATCTGGACGAGGGGTGGCAGGTGTGGATCTTCGGCTCCAACAAGGATGTGCCGGTGGCCAATACCATCCGGGATCGGGTCAACCTGCTGACCCGCCCCAACTGCCATGTGCTGGCAGGCAAGACCAGCTTGCACGAGGCGATCGATCTGATGGCGCTGGCCAGCCGGGTCATCTCCAACGACTCCGGCCTGATGCACATCGCCGCCGCCCTCAACCGGCCACTGGTGGGCGTCTATGGCTCCACCTCGCCGCTCTACACCCCGCCGCTGGCGGATCGGGTCGAGATCGTTCACACCGACATCGAGTGCCGCCCCTGTTTCAAGCGCACCTGCAAGTTCGGCCATCTCAAGTGCCTGATCGATCTGGCGCCGGAGCAGGTAGTCGATGCCTGCAAGAAGCTGGAGCATAGTCAGTAAGATGCCCTACCGTCTGCTCTACAACCTGCTGATCCATCTGGGATTGCCGCTGGCGCTGCTGGCCCTCTACAAGCCGAAGCGGGGCAAGCCCGGTTTTGGCGAGCGCTGGGCCGAGCATCTCGGGCGGCTGCCCGCCACCGGACAGGATGCGCCACTGTGGATCCATGCGGTGAGCGTGGGGGAGACGCTGGCCATCACGCCGCTCATTCGCGCCCTCAAGGCGGAGCGGCCCGATCTGCCGATCCTGCTCACCACCACTACCCGCACCGGCGCCGATCAGGCGGCCAAGCTGGGGGAGCTGGTGGTGCATCGCTACGCGCCGCTTGATTACCCCTGGGCTATTGCCGCCTTTCTCAACACCTTCAAGCCGCGCGCACTCTGGGTGATGGAGACCGAGTTGTGGCCGAACTGGCTGGCCGCCTGCGAGGCGCGCCACCTGCCGGTGACCATTATCAACGCCCGCCTTTCCGAACGATCCTGCCAGCGTTATGCCCGCTTCCACGGCGCCTTCGACGCCCTGAGCCGGCCGCTGACCCATCTGCTCTGTCAGCATCAGGATGACGCCGACCGCTTCGCCCGCCTCGGCATCGATCGTTCGCGGCTGGCGGTGACCGGCTCCATCAAGTTCGATATCCAGTTTGGTGACGAAGTGCAGGCCAAAGGTCGCGCCCTGCGCCAGCAGCTGGGGGCGGATCGGCCGGTCTGGATCGCCGCCAGTACCCATCTGGGTGAGGACGAGCAGGTGCTGGCCGCCTTCGATCTGCTGCTCAAACGCCATCCCGACGCGCTGCTCATTCTGGTGCCGCGCCACCCCGAGCGGTTTGACCGGGTGGCCGAGCTGTGTGCCCCTTACGGCTGCGTGCGGCGCACTGATGGTGCTGCGGTGAGTGCGGAGGATAAGGTCTATCTCGGCGATACCATGGGCGAGCTGCCGCTGATGCTGGCGGCGGCCGATGTGGCCTTCGTCGGCGGCAGTCTGGTGAAGATCGGCGGTCACAACCTGCTGGAACCGGCGGCCCTCGGCAAGCCTTGCCTGACCGGCCCCGCCTACTTCAACTTCAGCGACATCACCCGCCAGCTGGTGGCTCAGGGGGGCGCCGCCATCGTGGCCGATGCTGCCGAGCTGGGCGAGCAGGTGAGCCAGCTGTTTGCCGACGTGACCGCCCGCCGCGAGATGGGCGAGCAGGCCCGTGCCGTGGTGTTGCGCAATCAGGGGGCGCAGGCCCGCACCCTCTCTCACTGCCTCGCTGCGCTGGAGAACGACTGAGTTTCAGCCTTTCATACAGCCCGGCTATAAAAAAACGGAGCGCGATGCGCTCCGTTTTGTTTTTGGCGGTGGCCGGAATTAGCGAACGACCAGCCCCAGCAGGATGCCGACCACGCCGAAGTCGGAGTCGCTGAAGGTGGTGTTGGCAAAGCCGAGGTTGCCCAGCACCGGCAGCAGGAACACCGGCAGAATGGTGAGCAGCAGCAGGCCGTTGGCGAAGGAGCCCAGAATGGCGCCGCGACGACCACCGGTGGCGTTGCCGAAGACCCCGGCAGCAGCGCCGACGAAGAAGTGCGGTACCACGCCCGGGATGATGACGGTCAGGCCCATGGCGTAGAGCAGCGCCATCCCCACTAGACCGGCGGCAAAGCTCGACAGGAAGCCGATCAGCACGGCGTTGGGGGCGTAGGGGAAGACGATGGGGCAGTCGAGTGCCGGTTTGGCGTTCGGCACCAGCTTGTCGGAGATCCCCTTGAAGGCCGGTACGATCTCGGCAATGACCATCCGCACACCCTGCAGGATGACGTAGACACCGGCGGCGAAGGTGATGGACTGCATCAGGGAGAACATGAACCAGTGCTTGCCCTTGGCGACGCTGGAGACAAACTCGGGGCCGGCGAAGGCGGAGGTCACCAGGAAGATGATGCCCATGGTGAAGGAGATGGCCACCGGGGTATCGCGCAGGAACAGCAGGCTCTTGGGCACCTGCACATCTTCGCAGCTGTGGGCCTTGTTGCCGAACTTGGCGCCGATCAGGGCGGAGAGCACGTAGGAGCAGGTGGAGAAGTGACCCAGCGCCACGTCATCGGAGCCGGTGATCTGCTTCATAAAGGGGTGGGCGATGGCCGGGAAGAAGACCATGGCGACGCCGACCACCAGACTGCCCACCGCGATCAGCGGCACGCCGCTCATGCCGCCGGCAGAGAGGATCACCGCCACCATCATCGACATGAACAGGGTGTGGTGACCGGTCAGGAAGATGAATTTCCACGGCGTCAGACGGGCGATCAGGATGTTCACCAGCATGGCGAAGAACATGATCATCGCCATCTCCTTGCCAAACGAGGTCTGGGCGATGGAGACGATGGCTTCGTTGTTGGGCACAACGCCCTTGATGCCGAAGGCGTGCTGGAAGATGACGGCAAAGTCACCCAGCGAGTTGATCACCAGAGTGGCACCGGCCCCCAGAATGACGAAACCCATGATGGTTTTGACCGTGCCCTTGATGCACTCGGTCACCGGTTTCTTCTGGGCAATCAGGCCAATTAGCGCGATCAGGCCGACCAGCACGGCGGGCTCGGACAGCACGTCAAACATCAGAAAGTTGAAAAATTCCATGGTCAGCTCCTGGCAATGGAAGATGCGGCCCGCAGGCCGCATGGAGGATCCTTAGAGGGCGCCCAGTTCGCGCAGGGCGGTGGCGAGCTTCTCTTTCATCGCGGCCTTGTCGACCATGTTGTCGAGAGCCACCAGACGGCCGTTGACGCCCATGGATTGCAGCTGCTCGGCGATGTCGCGGGTGGCGACAAAGATCTCGGCGGTTTCACTACCGGCGGAGGCCAGATCGCGGTGATCCACCTCGGCGGTGACTGCCAGCTCTTTCAGGATGCTCTTGATGCTCATCTCCATCATCAGGCTGGTGCCCAGACCGTGACCGCATACAACCAGAATTTTCATTGTCTCTTCCTCTGTCAGGTGCGCCGTGGCGCAGATCAGTAGCGCGCCAGAATGCGCAGGATGTCGTCTTTGGTGTCGGCCGTGATGATGGCCGCCACGTCCTCTTCATTCATAAACAGCTCGGCCAGCTGAGCGATGGTCTCCACGTGGGAGTTGCTGTCGCTGGCGGCCAGGGTGATCAGCAGCCGGATCGGGTCGTTGCCCTCGGAATCGAAGTTGACCCCCTGCTTGATGACGGTCAGCCCCAGACCCAGCCGGTTGACGCCGTCTTCAGGACGAGCGTGGGGCATCGCCAGACCGGGGCCCAGTACGTAGTAGGGGCCGAGCTCCTCATGAGAGCGAAACAGCGCCGCCACGTAGGAGGGTTCGATGGTGCCATTGGCCAGCAGGGGCGCCGTGGCCAGCTCGATAGCGTGGCGCCAGTCGCGGGCTGCGGGTTCGATGCGGATGACATCCTCGGTCAGCAGTTGAGTCAGCATGGTGGTGATCCGGCTAGTTAAGATGGCGCCAATCTATCGATCTTGCGGTGGTGAAACTGTGAGGGTGATCGCGAAAGTTAGCGCTATCAGATAGCGCTAACATGAAACTGTGATAGCGCTATCACTTCATCCATTAACGGGAGCCATCCTGCCCCTGCGGTAGGGGAAAGAGAGTAGAATCGGCCCTGAGCAAATAGTCAGTGGCGCTCTTTTGCCTTAAAGTGAGCAGCCGCAAGTCGAGGATGGGATGGATGTCAGAAGCAAAGAAGCGCCGTAGCACGGGTCGGGTGACCCTCAACGATGTGGCCCAGCTGGCTGGTGTGGGGGCCATGACGGTTTCCCGTGCCCTGCGCACGCCGGAGATGGTCTCCGACAGGATGCGTGAGCGCATCGAAGCTGCGGTGGAAGAGCTCGGCTATATCCCCAATCGGGCCGCCGGGGCGCTGGCGTCGGGTACTTCCCATGTGATTCTGGTGATAGTGCCGAGCCTGCTTGATCGCGCCAGTGCTGAACTGATGGCCGGGTTGCAACCCATCTTGATGAAGGCCGGTTATCAGCTGGTACTGGGCGACGCCCAGCATCTGCGTCAGCAGAGCGAACAGCTGGAGCATCTGCTGCAGTACAACCCCGCCGCCGTGATCGTGCTGGGCTGCCTTGAGTCGCCAGATGACAAGGCGCTGTTGCGTAACAGTCGTCTGCCGGTGGTGGAGGTGGGGGCTTTGGTGCCCCATCCCATGGATCTCTGTGTCGGCGGCTCCAATCAGGAGGCCGGTTATCGCCTAACCCGTCACCTCATCGAGCGAGGTTACCGCAATATCGGTTTTCTCTGTGCCCGTCAGGAGCAGTGGATGCTGCAGCAGCGCATGCGCGGTTGGCAGCAGGCGATGCTGGAGAACTATCTCTCACCCGATATGGTGATCAATACCTCGGAGGCGCCCAGCTTCAGCACCGGTGCTGCCATGCTGGGGGAGTTTCTGCTGCGTTGGCCAGAGCTCGATGCACTTATCTGCGTCAACGATGAGCTGGCGGCCGGCGTGCTGTTCGAGTGTCAACGACGGCACCTGAGCGTGCCCGGCAAGCTGGCTATCGCCGGTTTCGATGATTCCGATGTGGCGAAGAGTTGTTATCCTGCCCTCACATCGGTTCAGGTTCCCTATCGCAAAATGGGCAGCATGGCTGCCGAGATGATCCTGCACAAGCTGGCTGGCGACGAGGTGCAAGAGACGACCCGGATCCTCGAGTTCGAATTGCAAAAGCGCCAAAGCAGCTAACCGTTCCGTTTCAATCCCCATCAAAGAGGCAACCATGTTCAAGGCTCTGTTACTGGAAAACCAAGACGGCAAGACCATTCCGACCCTGACCCGACTAACCGAGAGCCAGTTGCCGGAGGGAGAGGTGCGGGTAGCGGTGAGCTACAGCTCCATCAACTACAAGGATGGGCTGGCCATCACCGGCAAGGGCAAGATAGTGCGTCAGTGGCCGCTGGTGCCCGGCATCGACTTCGCCGGTACCGTGCTCGAATCTGCCGACAGCCGCTATCAGCCGGGAGACAAGGTGGTGCTGACCGGTTGGGGCGTGGGCGAAGGGCACTGGGGCGGCATGGCCGAACAGGCGCGGATCAAGGGCGACTGGCTGGTGCCGCTGCCCGCCGGGCTCGATGAGCGGCAGGCCATGTGCATCGGCACCGCTGGCCTTACCGCCATGCTTTGCGTGCTGGCGCTCGAAGAGGCGGGCATTACCCCGGAAAGTGGCGAGGTGCTGGTAACTGGCGCTGCTGGTGGCGTGGGGTCGACGTCGGTCGCCCTGCTGGCTGCCCTTGGCTATCAGGTGGTGGCGCTGACCGGCCGCCCCGAAGAGCAGGGTGCCATGTTGACTGCGCTCGGTGCCAGCCGCATCGTGCCGCGCAGCGAGCTGCTGGAGCCGGCCAAACCGCTGGAGAAACAGCTGTGGGCCGGTGCCATAGATACCGTCGGCAGTCAGGTACTGGCCAAACTGCTGGCCCAGATGAACTACGGCGGCGCCGTGGCAGCCTGCGGGCTGGCAGGGGGCTTCGATCTGCCGACCAGCGTGATGCCTTTCATCCTGCGCAATGTGCGGCTGCAGGGAGTCGATTCGGTGATGTGCCCATTGGAACGTCGTCAACTAGCATGGCAGCGACTGGCATGGGATCTGCCTGCCAGCTTCTTTGCTCAGGCGGTCACCGAGATCGGGCTGGAGCAAGTGGTCGAGGCTGCCGAGGCCATCACGCTGGGTCAAATCGCGGGGCGCACTCTGGTCAAACTTTGAACTCTGACGACTGGCGAGCCCGACATTTCCGGATAGAATTGGATTGCGGGTGAACTATCCAAGGAGAGTGAAGATGGGTGGACACAAGCCGGATTACGACTCGTCAGACGATGATTGGGAGCCGGAATCCTGGGAAGAGGAGCTGGATCAATGGGAAGACGAAAGCTGGCAGGATGATGACCCTTTCGATGACCAGTGAACCACAGCATTGAATGAACAGGCGGGCATTGTGCCCGCCTGATTTTTTTTGCGGCGCTCACAGGGCTGGCGTGTGCCTCTTGTGGTCACTGGGTGGCTGGATAAGAATGAACTGCTCAAACGACACTCAAGGATGACTATGCGACTCACCATCATACTGCTGGCAGCCCTGCTGGGTGGCTGCGCTTCCAACAACGATCCCTGCGAGAAGGTGTGGAGCGATGTCGGGGAGGCCGATGGCAAGCTGGGGTTCACCGCCGATCGGGTCGAGTTCCATCAGGCCCAGTGTGGCAAGAAGGTGGATAGCGAACTGTGGGAGCAGGGACGCCAGAAAGGGCTGGCCTGGTATTGCCGTCCGGAGCACCTCTATCTGGCCGGTCGTTCCGGTGGCGAGTATCGCGGTGTCTGTCCGAACGACATGCAGGCCCGCCGGCTGTTCGAACAGGGACGACAGGGATGGACGGATCAATAACGTCCTGATGGGGAGGCGTTACTACTCCTCTTTCAGCCGCAGCGGCTGGCAGAGGTAGCCTTTCTCGTTAGCGCTGCGGGCACATTTGCCGCAGACGAATTTGGGTTTGCGGATTATCTTGCGCAGCGCTTTGAGATCAGTGGGGATTTCGTGGCGGCGCCACTCACACAGGGTCTTGCTGCCCATAACGATTACCTCTACGACTCGACGGGCGTATTGTAATCAATTTTCATTTCGAATAAACGACAAACCTGCCAGCCGGGGAGAATCCCTGCTGGCGGGTTTGCGAATGAAACGTTACTGGTAGAGGAATTTGGTGAAGATGAGCTCGCGCACCGCTTTCTTGCCGGTCTCTTTCACCAGCAGCTCGTTTGCCTTGGCTTCGCACTCCTTGCGCAGCTCTTCGCGGCTGACCAGGGACTTGATCTGGTCAGCACTCTTGCTGCCCATCAGGCGGATGATGGCGTCGCGGATCAGCGGATCATGCTGCTCCAGCAGCTTGAGGTCGCCCTCGTTGGCCGCCATCAACTCTACCGTCACCCGGACGTAGCCGAGGGTTTTGCCATCGCTCAGGTAGTTGGTGATGATGTCCGGATCGAGCAGGTGGTAGTAGAAGCCGGGTTTGGGGGCGGCGGCCGCTTCTCCCTCTGCGGGCGGCTCCTCTCCTCCGGAGGCATAGACCTGAAGTGCACCGCAGCTCAGCAACAACACCAGCAGAAATTTGAATAGCTTCATATGGATGGCTCATCAGCAAGAGATACCCCATTTTTGATGCTGCCATCGGGGGCGTCAAGCACGGATGTTCTTACATTTCGCGATTGATTTACGGATAATAAACCGGATTTTAACCTGAACACGGAAATCTCTGGATGGTGATGCTGTGAAGTCCGAGTTGACTGTTCCCCTCACGCTCTCGGGTAGCTGGCTGGCTCCGGAAAGCTGCGAATTGCCTGCCTCGCTGCGCCCCTGGTTGCTGGAGCCGGGCTCCATGACCCGGCGGCTGCGCCAGCACAACAGCCACTTCTCGGTCGAGTGGCTTGGCAATCATCAGGTCGCTCTCACTGCCGATGAGCAGTGGCTGGTGGATGCGCCCACCCCGGCCGGGATCTGCCGCGAGGTGATCCTGCACGGCGATCGGGGGCCGGCGGTTCTGGGTTGGACCCTGTTTGCCGATGTGGCGCTGGAGGGAAGCGGGCTGGCCGATCTTGGCGAGCAGCCGCTCGGCGAGCGGATATTCGGCCACAAGCCGGCACGGCGCGATCATCTGCAAGTGGCGCGCTTCGAGATTGCCGCCAACCCCCGCTGTCCGGCAGCCGTTGTCTGGGGGCGTCGCTCCCGCCTGTTTCTGGGGCCGTGGCCACTACTGGTGCATGAGCTGTTTCTGCCTTCTCTCGTTTGTAACAAGGAGCTGGAGTGAATCTGTTGACCAAGGAGCGAGGGCTGGCCTACATGCAGTTGGCTCGCATCGACAAACCCATCGGTACCCTGCTGCTGTTGTGGCCCACCCTCTGGGCGCTCTGGCTGGCGGCAGGTGGTGTCCCCAACCTCTGGAACCTTATCGTCTTTGCCGTGGGCGTCTTTCTGATGCGCTCGGCAGGCTGCGTCATCAACGACTATGCGGATCGTGACTTCGATGGCCACGTCAAACGCACCTCCGGGCGTCCGCTGCCGACCGGCAGGGTCGATCCGCGCGAGGCGCTGGCGCTCTTCTTCGTGCTGGCGCTCATCTCGTTTGCCCTGGTGCTGACCATGAACCCGCTCACCATCAGCCTGTCGTTTATCGCTCTGTTGCTGGCGGTCTGCTACCCCTTCATGAAGCGGCTCATTTCCAACCCGCAGTTTGTGCTCGGGCTGGCCTTCTCCTGGTCGATCCCCATGGCTTATGCGGCGCAGGCCAACGCTCTGCCTCTCGTTGCCTGGCTGCTCTTCCTGGCCAACCTGCTCTGGACCATCGCCTATGACACCCAGTACGCCATGGTGGATCGGGACGATGACCTCAAGCTCGGCCTCAAATCGAGCGCCATCCTGTTTGGCCGCAACGACAAGCGGATCATCGGGGCGCTGCAACTGGGTACCCTGCTGATCATGCTGGTGGTTGGCCAGCTGATGGCGCTGGGGGGCTGGTATTACTGGGGATTGCTGGGGGCTGGCGTGCTCTTCTTCTACCAGCAGCGGCTGATCCGCGAGCGCGAGCGCGAAGCCTGCTTCAAGGCATTTCTCAACAACAACTATGTAGGGGCGCTGATCTTCATCGGCGTGGTGCTCGATTACCTGCTGGCGTGACCTGTTCCCGCACAAATTCCGATAAAAAAGAAGGCCGCATCATGCGGCCTTCTTTGTTTGCGTTGCAGATCAGAGCTGGTTGCCCGCCTGAATGGTGCGGCGGATCTTGTTGCTAAGCAGCGGCACTATGTTGTCGGCAAGAGCCTGGAAGCGGCCGAGATCCGGCTTGCAGTCGGAGGAGAAGTAACCCTCTTTGCGCAGGGTGTGGATCAGGGTGCTGAACAGCTTCTGGTCGAAGAACTCGGGGGCGTTGATGCCGTGCAGGGTGCCGAGGCGCTCTGCCATCATCAGGCCGTCAGCTTCCAGCTGCTCCGCCTCGATATGGGGCTGGGCCAGCACTCGGGTCAGCACGATGGCGTAGCGCTGCAGGGTCTCCTGAATGCTCTCCGCCAGCAGCAGCAGGCGCATCTGGTTGGCCGGGTTGACCCAGTAGCCGCCATCGCGTGCCTCGATCAGTTGCTGACGCTGCAGCTCTGCCAGCAGGGCATCGACCAGCTCCGGCAGCTCTTCCTCTTCATAACGCAGGAACAGCTCGGTCTTGAGCAGCGGATAGATGTCGATGCAGCGGGCCATGATCTCGCTGCGGGAGATCCCCTCGCACCGCTCGATCAACGCCGCCACCAGAGAGGGCATGGCGAACAGGTGGAGGATGTTGTTGCGGTAGTAGGTCAGCAGGATCGCCTGATAGCGGTCCAGACTGATGATCTGCCCCAGCTTGTCCTCGCTTACCTCGAACTTGTTGAGCTCCATCGCCTGATCCAGCAGGGTCTTGGCATCCTCATCCGGAATAGTACTCTGCGGGCTGTAAGGCACAGCCTTGAGCAGATCCAGATAGGTGTTGAGCTGGGCATGCAACTCGTCGCGGGTCAGGGCGTGGCGCTCGGCGGCCAGCAGCGCCAGCGCGCTCAGGGTCAGGCCGTTGACTGCGGCAGCCCCGTTGATGCGGGTCATCAGCAGCTCGGCCAGATCGTTGACGGTGCCCGCCATCCACTCCGGACGCTCCTCTTCCCCGATGTGTTTTTTCCAGTCCGGAATATGTTCGCTCAGGTAGCTGTTGAGGGTCAGCGGTTCGCCGAAGTTGACGAAGCCGCGGCCGTAGTTGCGCAGCTTGCGCAGGATGCCAAGCACCTGCAGGAAGCTCTCCTTCTCCTTGCGGCTCCCCTTGAGCTCGTTGTGGTAGGTGTTCACCTCCATCACGTGCTCGTAACCCAGATAGACCGGCACCAGAGTCACCGGCCTGTCCAGTCCGCGCATCATCGCCTGCAGGGTCATCGCCAGCATGCCGGTCTTGGGTGGCAGCAGGCGGCCGGTACGGGAGCGGCCACCCTCGGTGAAGAACTCTACCGAGTAACCCTTGGCAAACAGCAGGTTGAGATATTCCCGGAATACCGTGCTATAGAGCGGATTGCCCTTGAAGGTGCGGCGAATGAAGAAGGCGCCACCGTGGCGGAAGATGGGGCCCGCCGGCCAGAAGTTGAGGTTGATGCCCGCCGCGATATGGGGCGGCACCATCCCCTGGTGGTAGATGACGTAGGAGAGCAGCAGGTAGTCCATGTGGCTGCGGTGGCAGGGGACGTAGACGATCTCGTGCCCTTCCTGCGCCAACTGGCGTACCTTCTCGGCGCCATTGACCGACAAACCGCGGTAGAGCTTGTTCCACAGCCAGCCGAGGAAGCTCTCGCCCAGGCGGATCAGCCGGTAAGAGAAGTTGGAGGCGATCTCGTCCATGTAACCATGGGCACGCTTTTGCGCCTTCTCGAGGCTGATCCCCTCGCGCTGGGCCTCCTCTTCAATCGCCTGCTGGATCACCGCGGAGTCGAGCAACTGCTTGAACAGCAGGTTGCGGTTCGGCAGTTTCGGGCCGGTGGCAGCGAGTTGCTGGCGGCTGAAATGGGTACGAGCCACCCGCGCCAGTTTGTGGGCGATGGCTTCGTCGGTGCCATGTTTGTCCGCCATATAGCGCAGGGAGAGCGGCGGTGAGAAGCGCACCAGATTCTCGCGACCCTTGAGGATCACGATGAGCGCTTTCTTCAGCCGGTTCGGCGCCAGACTGCTGATGATGTTCCAGCCGGATGCCTCTTCGCCTTCCCGACCCGGAGCGCGGCCCCAGAACAGGGTGACGGGCACCACCTGGATATCGAGTTCGGGATCCTGCTTGTGCAGATCCAGCAGCTGGTGGAACTCCTGCAGGAAGGGGAGCGGCTTGCTGCGTTTGCCAAACAGGGGAGGCGGACGATCCAGACAGACATAGCGCGGCAGCAGCTGGCCGTTAAGCTCCAGCGGGGTGAAGGGACCGGGCAGACCGAGATCCTCACAGCACTGCTGCAGGGTCATCAGGTCGGTGATCGAACTGGTCTTCAGGGCGTAGACGATGGGTCTGGCCGGATCCAGATTGAGTTCAGTGATGGGATTTTCCGGCAGGCTCTTGTGATTGACCAAGCCGCTGACCGGCCATTGCAAGATGGCTCTGGAAATCTTCTGTCCTAGGGACATGTGCGTCTGCTCTCCAAAAAAATGCGGCGTGAGCATAGCAAATCGGCGGCCCCTTGTCGCCGAGAGGTACGATGAGTCAGCTGCGCAGGATCAAAACAGCGATAAATGAGCGGTTTGTCGCGACAAATGTCAGCTCTGCCTTGCCTTGGTCACTGCACTGTATATACTGCCAGTGTGCTGTATAAAAAGACAGGTGCCCATTCTATGAAACCCCTTACTCCCCGCCAGGCCGAAGTGCTGGAGTTGATCAAGGCGAATATGAGCGAAACCGGCATGCCGCCGACTCGCGCCGAGATTGCCCAGAAGCTTGGTTTCAAGTCGGCCAATGCGGCCGAAGAACATCTGAAGGCCCTGGCCAAAAAAGGGGTCATCGAGATCATGCCGGGCACGTCCCGCGGCATCCGCCTGCTGCTCGAAGAGGAGGAAGAGGTGCTGGAAGAGAGCGGCCTGCCCCTGATTGGCAAGGTGGCTGCCGGCGAACCTATCTTGGCGCAGGAGCATATCGAGAGCCACTATCAGGTGGATCCCGCCCTGTTTCATCCGCGAGCAGACTTTCTGCTGCGGGTGCAGGGGATGAGCATGAAGAACATCGGCATTCTGGATGGCGACCTGTTGGCGGTGCACAAGACTCAGGAGGTGCGCAACGGTCAGGTGGTTGTAGCCCGTCTCGATGAGGATGTCACCGTCAAGCGCTTCCAGCGCAAGGGCAGCCAGGTGTGGCTGCTGCCGGAAAACGAAGAGCTCTCCCCCATCGAGGTGGATCTCTCCAGCCAGCACCTTACCATCGAGGGTTTGGCCGTCGGCGTGATCCGCAACGCCGACTGGATGTAATTTCCCCTTTGCCATGAGACGGCCTCCTGCGGGAGGCCGTTTTGTTTTTGCGCTTTTCCTGTTGCCCTTGCCGCTAGCCCATTACGAAGAGACTCGATAGGAGTTCGACGAAGGGAGTGGCTGCCAATCATTCATTTCGGATATATGCTCAAATCAGGGTCTCGCCAATAATAAAGAGACTTCGTGCCATGCGTTGCCGGCCTGTGGCGGGTAATAGGGGCAAAGTCAGAACAAGCATGGGCAACACACCTTCACGGGATATGAAGGGAGAGGGGGCGCCTCAGCCATGGGGCGTCACTCGTGGTATGGCAAGTCGCCGTGCTACCGGTAGTCGGCCGGGCAGGCGCAACAGCATAACTTGTCGGTCAGGGAGGACTGGTTATGGCATCGAGATCTTCATGGGATACAGAGGTGAGGGAACTTGCACCGGTATCCTCCATCACCCGTTTTTTCAGAGGTAGCCGGTTGACTTGGTTTTACGGGCTCTGGCTGCACCACAAGGGGTCGCACTGGACGCTCTGGCTGGGTTGTCCGAAAGAGAAGGTGGTACAGCTGGTGCTGTTGTTCAAGCGCGGCCATGGTGTTGCCAAGTTGCAGGAAAACTGGTTGGCACCAGTGATCCCTATCAGTGCCAGAGCGCTCGGCAAAATGCTGCAGCAGAGGCACATTAACCGCCCGTGAAGGGCATGGATGGCGCCAGAGACCCAGAAAACCGGCTCGCACACGAGCCGGTTTTTGTTTTTGCGGTTGCTGCTTAATTGAACCAAACGGTCTGTTCCTGACAGAGCCGTGTACAAGGGGTCTCCAGTTCATGTCCTGCTGGGGTACAATCCCCCACCTGTCTGGCTATCGATGCTGTGTGTACTGAACCGAAAGGGTCTCTTGTTATGATGAAGCTTCGCTATCCCCTGCTGTTTCTGCTGCTGACAGGCTGCCTGATCCTTGCCTTCTACCTCACCCAGCCAAAACGACCTGAGCATGCTGATTACTATCCAGTCGGGCGGGACATCAACAACTTCGAGCTGATCGATGCCGACAACAAGCCATTCACCCCGGCCAACTTGCTGGGCCACTGGACCTTTCTCTTCGTCGGTTACACCTTTTGTCCCGATATCTGCCCCACCACGCTGGCCGATATACGCTCCGTCTACGATCAGCTGAAGAAGCTGGCTCCGACTACTCAGGTGGTCTTTGTTTCGGCGGATCCCCAGCGCGATGATCCGGCCCGTCTCAAGACCTATACCGCCTTCTTCAACCCCGAGTTCAAGGCTGCGACGGCGCCCCACGACAAGCTGTTCCCGTTCGTGCGCAATCTGGGGCTGGTCTACTCCATCGCCAAGGAGGGGGAGAAGGATTACCTGATCGATCACTCCGCTTCCATCGTCCTCATCAATCCCAAGGGCAAGTTGCAGGGGGTATTCCGGCCCAAGGTGGAACGCGGCCAGGTACCGCTGGTGCAGATGGATAGCATGCTCTCCGACTTCTCCCGCATCCTGAAGCTGACAGGCCACTGAGAGTGACGCACTCTGTTGCTCTCTGGTGGCGAGATCCCTCTCGCCACCGCGCCGTCTTTGCCCTCGCCCTGCCGATGGTATTCTCCAATATCACCACCCCCCTGCTGGGGCTGGTGGATACCTGGGTGATCGGTCATCTCGGGCAGGCCTGGTTTCTCGGGGGCGTCTCGGTCGGTGCGACCCTCATCAATCTCATCTTCTGGCTGCTCGGCTTTCTGCGAATGTCGACCACCGGGCTGACGGCACAGGCTCACGGTGCTGCTGACGGGCGGGCCCAGCTCGATACCCTGCTGCGCGGGTTGGGGCTGGCCGTTGCCCTCGGGCTGGCTCTGCTTCTGCTGCTATTTCCCCTATTGCCCCGGCTGATTGCCCTGAGCGGCGGCTCGCCCGAGGTGCAGCTCTATGCTGGCCAGTACGTGGCGGCGCGGATCTGGAGCGCCCCGGCGGCGCTCTGCAATCTGGTGATCATGGGCTGGCTGCTGGGGATGCAGGATGCCCGCAGCCCCATGGTGATGCTGATCCTCACCAATCTGGTCAACATGGCGCTCGACGCCCTGTTTGTGCTCGGGCTCGGCTGGCAGGTGCGCGGCGTGGCGGCGGCCTCGGTGCTGGCCGATTACTGCGCGCTGGGGGTCGGCATCTGGCTGGTATCTCGTCAGCTGCGGCAATTGGCGCCGACGGTGTGGCAGGATGGCTGGCAGCGCTGGCGCCAGCTTGCTCCCATGGTGCGGTTGCTCGGCCTCAACCGCGATATCTTCCTGCGCTCCCTCTCGCTACAGCTCTGCTTTGCCTTTATGACTTTGCAAGGTGCCCGGCTGGGCGACGTGGCGGTGGCAGCCAATGCAGTGTTGCTCAACTTCCTGATGCTCATCTCCTACGGGCTCGATGGCTTCGCCTATGCCGTCGAGGCGATGGTCGGGCGGGCTATCGGCTTGCGGGATCGGCTCCGGTTGCGGGAGGCCATCCTGCTCAATCTGGGCTGGGCGGCCCTCATTGCCAGCGGTTTTACCCTGGTGTTTGCCCTCTTCGGTAGCCACCTTGTCGGCTATATCACCGATATTCCGGCGGTTGTTGCGGAGGCAACCCGCCACCTGCCCTGGCTGGTGGTGATGCCGCTGCTGGCGGTCTGGTGTTTCCTGCTGGATGGTGTCTTTATCGGGGCGACTCGGGCGAAGGAGATGCGCAACAGCATGCTGCTGGCGGCGTTTGGCGGTTTCTTCCCGATCTGGTGGCTCTGTCAGTCGTGGGGTGTTGCGGCACTGTGGGCTG
The DNA here is from genome assembly GCF_000764665.1 of Aeromonas lacus. Lineage (GTDB taxonomy): Bacteria > Pseudomonadota > Gammaproteobacteria > Enterobacterales > Aeromonadaceae > Aeromonas > Aeromonas lacus. The sequence goes on from NZ_JRGM01000038.1 coordinate 35,269, forward strand.
CGATGGCGGCGCTGATGGTTGGCCGGGGATTGTCGCTCGGGATTAGCTGCTGGCGACTGGAGCGAAGCGGGCGCCTGCTCGACGCCCGCCACTGATCATCGGTGGCGCTTACATGGCGCCGCGATAGCCGAGCTGGCGCCAGCTCTCGTAGACAAAGACCGAGACCGCGTTGGAGAGGTTCATGCTGCGGCTCTGGGGCAGCATGGGGATGCGCACCCGCTGCTCGAATGGCAGGCTCTCGATGATCTCGATGGGCAAGCCGCGGCTCTCCGGCCCGAACAGCAGGGCGTCGCCGAGGGCAAACTGCACGGCCGAGTGCGCGGTGCGTCCCTTGGTGGTGCAGGCAAATATCCGCTTGGGCGCCACGGCTGCCAGAAAGGTTTCATAGCTCGGCCAGCGCTTCACCTCGGCAAACTCGTGATAGTCGAGTCCCGCCCGCTTCACCCGCTTGTCATCCCACTCAAATCCCAGCGGCTCGATCAGATGGAGCCGGTATCCGGTGTTGGCGCAAAGCCGGATGATATTGCCGGTATTGGGCGGAATTTCCGGCTGGTAGAGGACGATATCGAGCATGACGAGCTCCTGCAAAGAGATGTAAAGGCAAGAAGGGGCGCCAGCATACCCAGCGCCCGTGCCGATGAAAAGGGTCAGGCGATCGGTAGTTTGATGGTGACGGTAAGGCCGGTCGGGTGGTTGTTGCTGGCGGCAATGGTGCCGCCGTGGCGCTGGATCGCCTCCGCCGCGATGGCCAGCCCCAGCCCGGTTCCGCCGGTCTTGGCATTGCGGGCATCATCGACCCGGAAGAAGGGCTGGAACAGCAGCGGCTGCTGCTCGTCAGGTACGCCGGGCCCGTCATCCCGAATGGTCATCACCCACTCCTTGCCATCCCGATACCACTCCACCTTGATGAACTCGCGGGCATATTTGAGGGCGTTGCGCAGTGGGTTCTCGATGGCTCGCGAGAGCAGCTCCGGCCACATCTGGATCGACTCGGTCGGCAGTTGCGGTAGCCTGAGCTGTTTGCCGCTCTGGTTCGCTTCAAACATTGCATCTTCGAGCATGGGCTCCAGCAGATCAGCCAGCGGCTGCACGACGGGCGCCTCCACATGCTGCTGTACCCGCGACAGGTCGAGCAGGTCACCGATCAGCTTGTCCAGTCGCCCAATTTCCGATTCGATCCGGGCGAGCTCGGCACTGTCGCCCTGCTTGCGGCGGATCAGCGCCTGTGCCAGCTGCATCCGGGTTAAGGGGCTGCGCAGCTCGTGAGAGATGTCTGATAGCAGCTGTTTCTGCTTCTGGATCATGCTCTTGAGCGTTTCCACCATGCGGCTGACATGGTCGGCCAGCTGGCCGATCTCGTCGCGGCGGCCAAGGTTGGGGATCTGCACCTCAAGGTTGCCGGCTGCCAGCTGGGAGACCGATTTCTGCAATTGCAGGATCGGGCGGGTCAACCGCCAGGCGAGCAGCAGGCAGAGCGGCGTGCTGATCAGCATGGCTACCCCGAGAATGCGGATAGGGTGATCCAGCACCTGAATAAACAGGAACAGGTAGGGGTTTTCGGCATTGAGCCCGAAATAGACGTGGTAGCTGTGGCCGTGATGCTGCATCAGAAAGGGGCCGGCGATCGCCTTGCGGTGCTCGTTGCGCAGCATGGGCTTGCCCGGGTCATCGGCATCCACCATGAAGCGCACCACGAACTTGCGGGGATGGGTGGTGGACTGGATCTGCCCCTTCTCGTCGCGGATATAGACATTGTCCACCGGCAGCATGGCGATGTTGTCCATCGCCTTGGCCAGATCGAAATCCTGATCCGGGTCGGCGGCATTGAGCAGGGCCTGCACATTGTTCTGCATCCGCGCCACCTCGTGGGTGGGCAGCGGGATCTGGTTGCGGGGATCGAGCGTCGGCAGGCTGATCACTGCCGCGAGGATCACCAGCAACATAAACCAGAACCAGAGGAAGATGTGGGTCGAGATCCCGTTGAGGGAGGTGCCCCCCTTTATTCTTGCTCTAGCCACAGATAGCCGCGCCCCCGTACGGTTTTGAAACGGGGCTGGCCATCGGTGCGCTCCGGCAACTTCTTGCGCAGGTTGCTCAGGTGCATGTCGATGGCGCGATCGAAGGGTTCCAGCTTCTTGCCTAGCACCTGCTCGGAGAGGTGGCTCTTGCTGACAATCTGGCCGGGGTTGCGCAGCAGACACTCCAGCAGGCCGAACTCGGTGGCGGTCAGCTCCAGCAGCTGCTCGCCGCAGCGGGCCTGCTGCAGGCCGGGTTGCAGCACTATGTCCATAAAGCTGACTTCGTCGGAGGAGTTGCCGCGCTGGGGCGGGGCGCTCTGGGTGCGGCGCAGGATGGCACGCACCCTGGCCAGCAGCTCCCGATCATCGAAAGGCTTGGCCAGATAGTCGTCGGCCCCCGCCTCAAGACCGTTGACCCGATCCTGGCTGTCGCCACGGGCGGTCAGCATCAGTACCGGTGTTTCATGGGTTTTGCGCAGCTTGGCCAGCATGGCGAAGCCGTTGAGTTTGGGCATCATCACATCGAGCAGCACCAGATTGAAGCTCTGTTCTGCCAGTCGTTGCAGCCCCTCTTCACCATCCTCGGCGACCGTGACCTGAAATCCCTCCAGGGTCAGAATTTCGGTGAGCAACTGGGTCAATTCAAGATCGTCGTCGACCAGGAGTATTCTGTTCATCGGGTGTTATTCCGCAGATTTTCGCGCCAAACTGACGCCGGGGTCAGGGTATAATAAGTTTTTCATCGCCAGAGGAAAGCCGGTTTTGAGCCATCAACAATATTCCCGTTGGGTTACCTTTGCCAGCATGGCGGCCGTTACGACCGCCACCCTGCTCATCATCGGCAAACTGATCGCCTGGCTGATGACAGATTCATCAACCTTGCTGGCATCCCTGACTGACTCCTTCATGGATGTGAGCGCCTCCATCATCAACCTGCTGGCCATCCGTTATGCGCTGGCCCCTGCCGATGACGAGCACCGTTTTGGCCATGGCAAGGCGGAGTCGCTGGCCGGACTCATCCAGTCGGCTTTTATCTCGGGTTCGGCGCTGCTGCTGGTGATGCATGGTATCTCCTCCCTGCTCAATCAGGCGCCTATCCAGCGGCTGGAGGCGGGCCTCTGGGTCAGTGGTGGCTCCATCGTGCTGACCTTGCTGCTGGTCAGTTTCCAGAGCGTTGTCATTCGCAAGACCAACAGCGTCGCCATCAAGGCCGACATGCTGCACTACCGCTCTGATCTGTTGCTCAACGCCGGGGTGTTGCTGGCGCTGGTGCTGGCAGGACAGGGGTGGTACTGGGCCGACGGCCTGTTTGCCATCCTGATCGGTCTGTTCCTGCTGTGGGGGGCGTTGCATATTGGTTACGAATCGGTGCAGGCGCTGCTCGATCGTCAGTTGCCAGCCGAAGAACAAGCGAGAATAATGGCCCTCTGCTGCGCCGTCGAAGGGGTTCATGGCGTCCACGATCTGCGCACCCGCCAGTCGGGGCCGACCCGCTTTGTGCAGCTGCACCTGGAGCTGGATGACCAGATCCCTCTGGTCAAGGCCCACCAAATCGCTGATGAAGCCGAGTTGGCCGTGCGCCAGGCTTTCGAGCGAATGGATGTCATTATCCACATGGACCCCATCTCGGTGCTGACAAAAGAACAACAAAGCCCTCACCCTGAACAACAGTAGGCTGCAACATGGATGATCTGGTTGCCAAAACCTGGCAGAAAATTCAGCAAGAAGCACAGTGCATGGCGGCCCAGGAGCCGATGCTGGCCAGCTTCTTCCACTCCACCATTCTCAATCACAAGAATTTGCGCTCGGCCCTCAGCTTCCAGCTGGCCAACAAGCTCGACAGCGCCACCATGCCCGCCATCGCCCTGCGCGAGGTGATTGAGCTGGCCCTGCGCAGCGAGCCGGAGCTGCTGACCGTGGTCGCCGCCGACATCTGTGCCGTACAGGATCGCGATCCGGCGGTTGACCTCTTCTCCACTCCGCTGCTCTACCTCAAGGGATTCCATGCTCTGCAGGGCTATCGGGTCGCCAACTGGCTGTGGCGTCAGGGGCGCCGCTCGCTGGCACTCTACCTGCAGAACCAGATCTCGGTGGTATTCGGGGTCGATGTGCATCCGGCAGCCCGCATCGGCAAGGGGATTATGTTCGACCACGCCACCGGCATAGTGGTGGGTGAGACGGCGGTGATTGAAGATGACGTCTCGATCCTGCAGAGCGTGACGCTGGGCGGTACCGGCAAGGAGAGCGGCGATCGCCATCCCAAGATCCGCGAAGGGGTGATGATAGGGGCGGGCGCCAAGGTGCTCGGCAATATCGAAGTGGGCATGGGCGCCAAAATTGGTGCCGGCAGCGTGGTGATCAACCCGGTGCCGCCCCATACCACAGTCGCTGGCGTACCCGCCAAGATCGTCGGCCGTCCGGAGTGCGACAAACCGTCGCTGGATATGGATCAGTGCCTCTGATCTCCCGGCCGGAGTAGTCGATGGTCAAACGCTGGTCGGGTTATCTGATCCTGGGGATGTGGCTGCTCAACCTGCTGCATCTCTACCTGGGGTTCTCTCCCTGGCCGGCGGCCATTGCTGCCGGGGGCGCTTCCCTGCTCACCTGGCCCTGGCTGGCCGGTGCCGCCAGACGGCAGGCGCTGGCACTTTACGGCGCCGCGTTTTTGCTGTTGCTCTTCTCCTGGTGGCGGGGGGCCAGCTTCAGTGCCGATGCCTGGCTGCTGCCCAACATCAATATGCTCACTATGTTTGCTGCGGTGAGCACCCTCAATCTCGTTACCTCGGGTCTCTTGACCGGTACCACTTCGTGGCAAGGGCGCAAGGGGCTGTGGAGCACCATGGCCAGCCTCAATCTGCTGGGGGCCGTCATCAACCTCTCGGTGCTTTTTATCATCGGCGATCGGCTGGAACGTAACGGCACCCTTGAGCGACGTCAGGTGCTGGTGCTGAGCCGCATCTTCTGCGTCGCCGCCTTCTGGTCCCCCTTCTTTGTCGCCATGGCGGTGGCACTCACTTACGCACCGGGCCTCAAGCTGTCGAACATCTTGCCGTTTGGCGTGGTGGCGACCCTGCTGGCAATGACGATAACGGCCTGGCAGGTGGAGCGGATCGGGGTGACGGATTTTTCCGGCTATCCGCTGCGGCTGCAGACCCTGGGGCTGCCGATCACCCTGGCCGGGCTGGTGCTGCTCATCAAGCAGATCTGGCCAGATCTCGGCATCATGGCGGTTATTGCGCTGGTGGCACCGCTGCTGGCACTGCTCTTTATGCCGCATACCGGCCGTAAGGCCGCGCTGAAACGACAGGTGGTGGAGCGCTTTCCTGCCATCGGTGGTCAACTGGTGCTGTTTCTGGGGGCCGGTCTGCTGGCTGCTGGCATCAACAGCGCCGTGTCGGTCATCGATCTTGGCGGTGGTCATGGTTTGCCACTGTTCAACCACTTCGGCTGGCTGGAGGCATCCCTCGCACTCTTGCTGATCCTGCTGGTAGCCATCGTCGGGGTACACCCACTCATCAGTATCTCCGGACTGGCACCGTTGCTCTGGCCTCTGTCACCGGATCCCAGCCTGCTCGGCATGTGTTTTCTGCTGGGGTGGGGGATTGCCACGGGTACCAGCCCGCTCTCCGGATCCAATCTGGCGCTGGCCTCCCGCTACAACCTGAGTGCTGCCGCCATCTTGCGTGGCAACCTGCTCTACGGCCTGCTGATGTACGGGGTTGGCTGTCTGCTGATGGGGGGCTATATCGCTCTTCACCGGTGAGCTGCGCAGGATGCGAGAAAAATAGACGCATATTTAGACAATACCTCTGTGGAAGAGGCATTTTGCAGCGCACTGGCTTGTTTGTGCCGATAGGCTCGGGGTATGCTGGCTCCACGCGCTTGAATCGCCCTCTGTGGGGCATCGCAATTGAACAAACAGGTATGCATATGTCACTAGAAGTCCTTGAGCAACTCGAATCCAAAGTACAATCCGCCGTCGACAACATCTCCCTGCTGAAGATGGAACTGGACGATCTGAAAGAGCAGAACACCAAGCTGCAAGACGAGAACCATCAGCTTCGCAACGAGCACGCTGCATGGCAGGAGCGTCTGCGTGCCCTGCTGGGCAAGATGGATCAGATGGGCGAAAGCATCTGATCGGTCGCTATCCGCGAGAATTGAAAACGGGCCGCTCCATGAGCGGCCCGTTTGTTTTGGTAGGCCGGGAAATCAGAGTGCCAGCAGCTGTTTGACGGTTTTCTCGATACCGTCTGCCGCTTCTACGATATTGCTGGCCAGCATGTAGGCAGGACTGGAGATCACCTTGCGCTCCTGATCCACCACGAACTCGTTGACCGGACAGTTGAGGTGGCTGCCGCCCATCGCTTCGATGGCGTTGGCGGTGCCTTCGTCATGACCTATGGTGGCCAGGGTGCCAGCGCCGTAGATGAGCGGGATCATGGCCGGAGCGATGCAGATATAGGCGGCCGGTTTGTTGGCATTGGCAAAGCTTTGGCACGCCTTCAGCACGTCAGGCTGGATTTGGCACTCCGCTCCCTTGATGGCGAAGTCGCACAGGTTCTTGGCTGCGCCAAAGCCGCCGGGTACCAGCAGGGCGTCATAATCGGCCGCATCCAGCTCGGCCACATCCTTTATCTGGCCGCGGCAGATACGCGCCGCTTCGACCAGCACGTTGCGACTCTCCCCCTCGCTCACTTCACCGGTCAGGTGGTTGATCACATGGAGCTGCGTGACGTTCGGAGCGAAGCACTGCACGGTAGCACCCTGACGTGCCAGTGCCAGCAAGCTGATGACGGCTTCATGAATTTCTGCCCCGTCAAAGACGCCGCAGCCACTCAAAATCACGGCCACTTTTTTCATGGCAAACTCCTTGTTGTTGAAAATGTGAGCCAAGATGGATTGTTGTACTTTTGTATGGTTATCGCTCGCCATCTGCTGGTCAAGTCATCTTGCTGTGCTAGGATTGTTTCGTTTCGGATCCTGCCGTACCCACTCCCTTAAATTTTTTTCCACATTGATCGAGATCATTCTCATGGTCTGGTGATCAGTTTTTATGATCTCAATATATTGTTATATATGTATTTTTTGTTTTTTATCCACAGCGTTGTCACTGTGGTTTTTCCGTGCATCCATTTTTGAACACAGAGTTATCCACATATTTGAGGCTTGTGTGGCTCTTTCTGCCGGGTCTCTGCCCCCCTTGGTGTGAGGGGGCCCCTGTGGCATCCTAGCGGCTGTTTATCTCTGGCAGGACGATTTCATGGCCCCTAGCAATCCCCTTATTCTGGTCGACGGCTCCTCTTATCTTTACCGCGCCTTCTTTGCCTCCCAGCAGGCCGATCTGCGCACCTCGACCGGTTTGCCGAGCGGCGCCGTCCGTGTCATGGCCAACATGATGCGCAGCCTGCGCAAGCAGTATCCCGACTGCCATGTGGCCGTGGTGTTCGATGCCAAAGGCAAGACCTTCCGCGACGACATCTATCCCGAATACAAGGCCAACCGGGCCAGCATGCCGGACGATCTGCGCAGCCAGGTTGCCCCCATCCACCAGATGATCAAGGCGATGGGTTTCCCCTTCCTGATGGTGGAAGGGGTAGAAGCGGACGATGTGATCGGCACCCTGGCCCGTCAGGCGACCGAGAAGCAGTTACCGGTGCTGATCAGTACCGGTGACAAGGACATGGCGCAGCTGGTCTCCGACCACGTCACCCTGATTGACACCATGAAAGATGTGAAGACCGATCGGGAAGGGGTGATCGAGAAGTTCGGCGTACCGCCCGAGCTCATCATCGACTACCTGGCCCTGATGGGGGACAAGGTGGACAACATCCCCGGCATGACCGGCGTTGGCGAGAAGACCGCACTGGCCCTGCTGCAGGGGATCGGCAGCATCGACGAGATCGCCGCGAACCTCGACAAGGTGGCTGCGCTCGGTTTCCGTGGCTCCAAGGCGTTCGCCGACAAGTTCCGCGAGCAGGAAGAGCAGGTGCGCCTCTCCTATGTGCTGGCCACCATCAAAACCGACGTGGCGCTGGAGCAGAGTCTGGAAGAGCTGCAGCTCGGCCCTATCGACAAGGAGGCTCTGCTGGCGGTCTATCGCGAGTACGAGCTGCGCAACCTGATCAAAGAGCTGGAGTCTGGCAGTGAAGAGAGCGGAGCCGAAGGTGATGATGAAGTCGCCGCCCCTGCTGCTGCCATCGAAACCGACTACCGCTGCATTCTGGATGAGGCCGAGTTCGACGGCTGGCTGGCCCAGCTGCAGGCCGCGCCGCTGTTTGCCTTCGACACCGAGACCACCAGTCTCGACTATATGGAAGCTCGCGTCGTTGGCGTATCTTTCGCCATCGAGCCGGGCAAGGCAGCCTACGTCCCCTTCGGCCACGACTATCTGGGGGCGCCGGTGCAGCTGACCGAGGCCGTGGTACTCGGCAAGCTCAAGCCGCTGCTGGAAGATCCGGCCCGCCTCAAGGTGGGGCAGAACCTCAAGTACGACCGCAACGTGCTGCTCAATCACGGCATCGAGCTGCAGGGTATCGCCTACGACACCATGCTCGAGTCCTATGTGCTCAACTCCACTGCCAGCCGTCACGACATGGATTCACTGGCTCGCAAGTATCTGAACGCCGAGACCATCTCGTTCGAGGACATCGCCGGCAAGGGGGTCAAGCAGCTCACCTTCAACCAGATCGAGCTGGAGCAGGCGGCCCCCTATGCGGCGGAAGATGCTGACATTACCTTGCGTCTGCATCAGGCGCTGTGGGGCAAGCTCTCTACCGAGCCGGGCCTCGCCAAAGTATTCAGCGAGATCGAATTGCCCCTGTTGCCGGTTCTGGCGCGAATGGAGCGACTCGGTACCACTATCGAACCCAAGCTGCTGCATCAGCAGAGTCAGGAGATCGAAGTGCGTCTGGCGGAACTGGAGAAACAGGCCCACGAGCTGGCCGGGCAGGAGTTCAACCTCTCCTCGCCCAAGCAGCTGGGGGAGATCCTCTTCACCAAGCTGGGGCTGCCGATCATCAAAAAGACCCCCAAGGGTGCGCCATCCACTGCGGAAGAGGTGCTGGCCGAGCTGGCTGAGACCTATGAGCTGCCGCGCCTCCTGATGGAGCACCGTGGGTTGGCCAAGCTCAAGTCCACCTACACCGACAAGCTGCCGCTGATGATCAAGCCGCAGACCGGACGGGTACACACCTCCTATCATCAGGCAGTGGCGGCAACCGGTCGACTCTCCTCCACCGATCCCAACCTGCAGAACATCCCGGTACGCAACGAACAGGGGCGCCGGATCCGTCAGGCCTTTATCCCGTGCGCCGGTTACAAGCTGGTGGCGGCAGACTACTCCCAGATCGAGTTGCGCATCATGGCGCACCTTTCCGGTGACAAGGGGCTGCTGACCGCCTTTGCCGAGGGCAAGGACATCCACAAGGCGACTGCCGCCGAGGTGTTTGGTGTAGCGCTTGATGCGGTGACCAGTGACATGCGCCGCAGTGCCAAGGCGATCAACTTCGGCCTTATCTACGGCATGAGTGCCTTTGGTCTGGCCAAGCAGTTGGGTATCGGCCGTGCCGAGGCGCAGAAGTACATGGATCTCTACTTCGAGCGCTATCCGGGCGTACTGGAGTATATGGAGCGCACCCGTCAGCAGGCGGAAGCCCAGGGTTATGTCGAGACCCTGTTTGGCCGTCGTTTATATCTGCCGGATATCAAGTCCCGCAACGCCGGTCTGCGCAAGGCAGCTGAACGGGCCGCCATCAACGCGCCCATGCAGGGTACGGCTGCCGACATCATCAAGCGCGCCATGATCAACGTGGATGGCTGGATCCGCGGGATTGAAGATGAGTCGATCCGCATGCTGATGCAGGTACACGATGAACTGGTGTTCGAGATCCGCGAAGAGAAGCTGGAGGAGTACATCGCCATCATCAAGGAGAAGATGTCTGCCGCAGCTGAACTGGATGTGCCGCTGGTGGTGGAGGCGGGCACCGGCGACAACTGGGATCAGGCCCACTGACCTCCGGTCAGCCGTTTTGCACTGCTATATAGCTATATAAGAAGCGAAGCCCGGCATCATGCCGGGCTTCCTGTTTATGGTTGCAGCGCTTCAGACTTCTTGCAGGTATTCGTCCTTGAGCTGCACATAATTGTCGGCCGAGGTTTTGAGGAAGGCGACCTCGGCAGGTTTAAGTGGGCGAGCCTGTTTGACGGGATTACCTATATATAGAAAGCCTGACTCGAGTCGCTTGCCCGGCGGCACCAGACTGCCAGCTCCGATCATCACATCATCTTCGACCACGACGCCATCAAGCAGAATGGCACCCATACCGACTAATACCCGGTTGCCGATGGTGCAGCCGTGCAGCATCGCCTTATGGCCGACCGTGACATCTTCACCGATCAGCAGTGGATAGCCGGTCGGATTACTGGCGCTCTTGCGAGTCAGGTGCAGCACAGTGCCATCCTGAATATTGCTGCGGGCGCCGATGCGGATATGGTTTACGTCCCCCCGTGCCGCCACCATGGGCCATATGCTGGCATCGTCGGCCAGCTCGATATCGCCCACCAGGGTGGCGCAGGGATCTACATAAACCCGCTTGCCCAGTTGCGGGCGTTTTCCCCTGTAAGGTCTCAGTCGCAAGTCCA
>NZ_JRGM01000039.1 GCF_000764665.1 Aeromonas lacus
TAAATATGGTTTTTCGGCCAAGAGACCTGAAGATGGTAATGACGATCCACTCGAGCTAGCAGTAGGTACCCCCTCAGCCCTACAAAACTCCAGACTTATTTCTACCTCCGAAATCCCCGGAGGTTATGTTAACCGTTTTACTGGCATGCTAATTAATAGTGGGATAAGCGAGGCTTATTTATACAGGGTCAGGGCAACCGACAATGTTTATAGTATGGTGGATTATTTAAACAACCTAAGGCAAATAGGGTTTATGACTGATGACCCTAGGGTACCCCTTGCAACGTCCCTTTTAAGTAGATATCGCTCTGAGAGAGAATGGTTTGCAGTTGATCGTATAGAGGCTTTCCAAGTCGCAGGAGCACAACGGCTAAGAGTTGACCTTTCTTATGGGGACGTAACTGTTGATGAAGAGGAACGGAATCCATTTTTTACTGATGATAATACACATGCATCTGCTTTCCCGTTTGCTGTAGTTAACAATCCAGTACCTGATAGGTTGTCATTTATACAAGCGATGAACGGACCGACACCGAGCGGGGCTCTAATGGGCCCGCCATCCCCTCCATCAAGCGGCACTTTTAGCTCACTTTTTTCGTGCCTCCCCTCTGGGTCAGGGTCATCTCCATCAGGAAGATCATCAACCAACAAAGACCTAAAGTGTGAAGCCAATGTCACTATGAGACTAGGTGAATATTACGGGTTAATAGAAAACATCAATGACATTCTTTAGGTAACAACTTGGTTATGAAGCCCTTGAACGACGTTATTTCCCAAATCGATGTAGCTTGAATTGTAGTGGTCTAATCATCCAGGACACCATTTTAGGTGGTAGAGTCGCCACCATAATCTGAGGTGTTCAATGACAAGATTGCGTCGCTCATTTACTGCCCAATTCAAACTCGAAGCCGCATCCCTGGTGCTCGACCAGGGATATTCTGTCCCTGAAGCCAGCCGTTCACTGGATGTCGGTGAAACCGTGCTTCGCCGCTGGGTTCAGCAGCTCCAATCCGAACGCTGCGGCACAACCCCAATTAGTAAAGCACTGACCCCGGAACAGCAGAAAATCCAGGAGCTGGAAGCCCGCATCAACCGGCTCGAACCTGAAAAAGACATTCTAAAAATGTATGGTCTGCTCCTTATCTGCAAGCGTGAACTGATTTCCAGAAGTCGTTTGCGTCAATGTATCCGGCCTGTCTGTGAGCCGTTTTCCGGCTCTGGCCTTGATGGGATCCGCACGTCATCGTCCTAATAAAGCTACCAGTCACGAGAGACTGCTTTTTTAGCCAGGCTGCAACGTCGTGGGGTAAACGCTTCTGTCATCTGTTTTTGGCTCGCAAAACCGGGTATGAGTTCTATCAGTTAAACGGCTGAACTTGTGTTGGGATACGGTTGGTAATCCCTGCCGGATGTCAGCACTTTCCAGCAAATTCGCATTATCTTGTTGGCCAGGGCGATAAGTACCACATGGTGGTGATGGCCGGCCTCTAGCCTGGCGACCCATTCGCCTAACGATGATTTGTCACGCTTCATGTGAATTTTCAGCGCTTTGGCGCCCTGAATAACCATTTGCCTTAAATAGCTATTGCCACGCTTACTGATCCCGCCGAGCGAAGATTTGCCGCCCGTTGAATATTGCCTGGGGACCAGCCCCAACCAGGCTGACAGGTCGCGGGCTTTCTTGAATTGTGAGCCATTGCCAATTGCGGCAATCAACGCGGTTGAGACAATTGGTCCAATGCCGGGGACGGTACTGATTTTTTGGCACAAACTCGATGTGCTCGAGGCTTGTCCGAGCATGAGGCTCATGTCATCAATCTGAATATCCAGCTGTTGCCACCGTTCTCTCAGACGCAATACCAGAGCGCGGATAAAGTCAGGCAAGCCATTCTCGGCATCTTCAAGGATCGTCGGCAGAGAGCGCTCGAAGACTTTTCTGCCGACTGGCACGGTGAGCCCATATTCCAGCAGCAACGCTCGCATCTGATTGACAGTGGCGGTACGTTCGATGATGAAACGTTGACGGACTCGATGAGTCGACTGCAATGCCAACTGTTCATGAGATTTCAACGGGACACAGCGCATAGTGCCTCTGCTACCAGCCTCGGCAATGGCGGTGGCATCGTTGAAGTCATTCTTGTTCGATTTGAGGTAGGGCTTAACAAATTGAGCGGGAATAATCTTGGGCTCAAACCCCGCCTGTTGAAACAGTCGTCCCCAGTATTGCGAACCAGGACATGCCTCGAAGGCGACCCGACAGGGTGGGGTCGTGCTAATGAACTGTTTCAGTTGTGAACGCGTGAGCTTTTGCTTGGTCAATACATGCCCCATGCGATCCATCGCCACCAGGTGAAACCAATTTTTGCCTAAATCGATCCCGTAAATGTAAATATGCGCTTGAGTCATGATGAGCCTCCTTGATGCTGGCTACAGCATAGCGGGGTGGATGGAGCAGACCATCCCATTAGGCTACGGCTCTCTTGATGGCGGACGAGTTCACACTTACGCTCTGATAGAGCGATTAAGGGAGCAAGCCCCCATTACTCTGGTCTGCTGCGCTTTCGATGTGCCCACTTCCTGCTTTTACGACTATCTGGCCCGCAAGCGGACGATTAACCGTGAGCGGATACAGCAACGCAGCGAGTTTCGCCGTTTGTTCAAAGAAAGTCGGAACTCAGCGGGCAGCCGCGCCTTGATGTCGATGATGCGGGAGTTGGGGTATCAAATTGGCCGATTCAAAATACGGAACCTGATGAAGGAAGCCGGGTTGGTATCCAAACAGCCGGGCGCACACCGCTATCTATAAGGTGGCACAGTCTGAACGACCGGACATTCCCGATCTGCTGGCCCGAGAATTTGATGTCCAGCAACCCAATCAGGTGTGGTGTGGCGATATCACCTACGTCTGGGCAGGTGGTCATTGGCATTACCCGGCAGCGGTTCTTGACCTGTACACCCGGCGGGTTGTGGGATGGGCGATGTCAGATAAACCAGATGCAGAGCTGGCCATCAAAGCACTGGAGATGGCCTATCAGCAGCGGGGTTGCCCATCCGGTGTGCTATTTCACTCTGACCAGGGCAGCCAATATGGCAGCCGGGCATTTCGGCAACGAGTGTGGCGCTATCGCATGACTCAGAACATGAGTCGGCGTGGTAATTGTTGGGATACGCCCCGATGGAGCGGTTGTTCAGAAGTCTTAAAACGGAGTGGGTGCCGGCTATGGGATACATAAACCAGCGGGAGGCGAAACGGGATATCAGCTATTACCTGATGGATTACTACAACTGGCAGCGTCCACATCAACACAATCACGGGATCGCGCCAGCAAAAGCCGAGGCTCGGCCTAACCAAGTGTCCGGATTTAGTTGACCACTGCACTGGCCGAGACGGCGATGTATCGAGTCAATCAGTTGCTGGTGGGGAAAATCAGTCTGCGTAACTACAACAGTCAGGTGGGAGAAGTGATGGCGTATGTAAGCGCCATAAACAAACTGAATACCCTGGGCATACCAGCCAGAAAGCCCCGAGTGTAGCGGTCACCAAGGGCTGGGGAAGTCATGACTTACTGGCTGATTTGGGCAACTACGCCCCGCCCCTCCATCCCACCTCGCCAGAATGCAAACTGGCCCCCAATAAAATGAAAGCTAAATAGCTGTTCCGAATAGTAGAGCACTGCACTCGAACTGCTTCTACAGGTGACATGGGGCACACATCGCCGCTGAGCCTTGTAACTTCAGGCGTAGCCGTCAGATTGAACAAACTCCTTACGCCACAAGGGTTCCAGCAAGATGTAGCATCTATTGGAATCAGTTATTTAACGCCCCTCATTATTATTATTTATTTTTTGTTTAATCGTAACTGAGTAGCATAGTTTTTGTTAATGAAATCCCGATGTGATTTCAGCACGTATGTC
>NZ_JRGM01000004.1 GCF_000764665.1 Aeromonas lacus
GTATAGTCTTTTCCTTTTTCTTTAAATCCCATTATGGCCATTTCAGATAGGCCCAAATAATGTGCGCCGACTGCGCCTTCTTTATTTGCAATATACTCTCCGAATTGCCATTGTACCGAAAGCATATCCGCTAGTCGCTGCAATCCTATATTTCCAGAACGAGAGCAGTGGTGAACAAAATTATATTGTTCATCACTCGAAAAAGTAGTCCCAACAACACCACTCTTTTCTTGGATACCTTGAATGGTTGCTGCGGCTAAACGTCTAGAGAAAATAATAGAATTAGGATTAACTGAAATGATATCAAGAAGCAAGGATTGAGAATACCTAGCGAGATTTTGTGGGACAACAAATAATAATCGCCCACGAAAAATCAATTCACGCAACTCAAACCTATTAATTTTAAACATTTCATAAAAATGCTCATTGGACTGCTCAAGCGGCAATGCGATAACCACCTGTTCATATAGCGTCAAATAGACCATAATATTTAGACGAGAGAAAAATGATGCATCAACAAAACAGCGTGTTCCGATTTTATCAAAACCAGGCAATAAGTAAC
>NZ_JRGM01000040.1 GCF_000764665.1 Aeromonas lacus
TCCAATCCACTCAGCTAGAGTGATATGTATTACATCTAACCTACATAGCCCAGAATAACTAGTAATTAATACTTATCATGCGGAAATAAGATAACTACCGTACAATAAAAAACCTTTCATCTGAATGACAAAAATCATTATCACTAAGATATATTTCACTTACCGTAAGCGGCTATCGGACTACATCAATAGATGTATCAAATGCAGACCATATTGGTCAGCAAAAAGTTTGCATGCTCTTGATTTTTGACTAAAGTCGGCAGTTTTAGGTAAGCGACAAGACTACCCCACCCGATTAATTCTGCGCTTTTTCATTACCCCTCAGGGGTGTAGATTGGTTGGGGGCAAGCGTTGCCCCCTCTCTTTTTTCATGACTGCCCGTGGTGCTCCGCGAAGCAATCTTTCGCCGATATCGCGGGTGGCCTGAGCCAATCAGGAGTATTCATGTCCGATCTGACCCTCTATTTCGCTCCCAGCACCTGTGCCATGGCCGTGCAGATTACCCTGCTGGAAGCGAATGCCCCGTTCCAACCCCGTCTCGTCAACCTCGCCGCAGGGGAGCAGCGTGACCCTGCGTATCTTGCCATCAACCCCAAAGGGCGGGTGCCTGCCCTTATTACCGAGCAAGGCACCCTGACCGAGACCCCGGCCCTGCTGCTCTATGTGGCGCAGCGCTTCCCCGATACCAAGCTGGCGCCGCTGGACAACCCGTTCCTGCTGGCCCGCATGCAGGAGGTCAACAGCTTCCTCGCCTCCACCGTGCATGTCTCCCACGCCCACGGTCGCCGTGGCAGCCGCTGGGCCGATGACGAGCAGGCCATTGCCGCCATGCAGCAGAAAGTCGCCAGCAATATGCGCGATGGCTTTGCCCAGATTGAGCAGCACTATCTGGCTGGCCCCTGGGTACTCGGCGAGCAGTTCAGCGTGGCGGACATCTATTTGTTCGTGGTCGCGGGCTGGCTGAAAAGCGATGGGGTCGAGATCAGTGAATTCCCCAAGGTTGCCGATCATTATCAGCGCATGCTGACCCGTCCGGCGGTCAACAAAGCCCTCTCCAACTAAGTAAAAAATCAATAGAAAGGGCGCCGAGGCTCTGCTGGCACCCTTCTTTCTCTCTCCTCCCCCGCCTTTGAGATCGTTTTCACATTTCCGTAGTTTTGCCGTGGCCCTTCCATCCTAAAAAGCCTATCTTTGCGCCATAACGCAACCGGTTGCGTAACCGGTTGCCTAATAAGAAACTGCGATGGCGAAAGCCTGATGAGGTGCTGTATGAAACGAGGCGTACTGCTCAATGCTCCCCTGAGTGCTCTGGTAGCACAGATGGGTCACACCGACGAGATCACCGTCTGCGATGCAGGCTTGCCCATTCCGGCAGGGCCGGAGCGGATCGATCTGGCGTTGATGGCGGGCACCCCCAGCCTCGAAACCGTGCTGAGCGCCCTGCTTACCGATCTGGTGGTGGAGAAGGTGATCATGGCGACCGAGATCAAGCAGATCAGCCCCGCCGCCCATCAGGCGCTGGTCGATCAGCTTGAGGCCCACGCAGCCGCCCAGGGCAAGCCCATCGCCATCGAATACTGCCTGCATGAGGAGTTCAAAACCCGCTCCCGCCAGAGCAAGGCGATCGTGCGCAGCGGCGAGGTGACTCCCTACGCCAACCTGATCCTCTGCGCCGGTGTGGCGTTTTAAGCCTCTTCAAGGAAGCTGCAAATGAGCACAACCTCCCCCCTCTCACCCATTCTGGAGCTGACCGGGATCGTCAAGACCTTCCCCGGTGTACGCGCCCTCGACGAAGCGGGTCTGCGGGTCTATCCGGGCCAGGTGATGGCCCTACTCGGTGAAAATGGCGCCGGCAAATCCACCCTGATGAAGGTGCTGACCGGCATCTATCAGGCCGATGCGGGCAGCGTCAGCTATCGCGGTCAACCGGTTCACTTCAAGGGGCCGCGCGACTCTCAGGATCAGGGGATCAGCATCATCCATCAGGAGCTGAACCTGCTGCCGGAGTTGTCTATTGCCGCCAACATCTTCCTCGGTCGCGAACCGCGCACCCGTTTTGGCAGCATTGACCACAAACAGCTGCGCGAGCGGGCGAGCGGCCTGCTGGCGCGACTTGGTGTCAAACACGGGCCGGATACCCGGCTAGGGGATCTCTCCATCGGCGAACAGCAGATGGTGGAGATCGCCAAGGCGCTGTCGTTTGATGCCAGCGTCATCATCATGGATGAACCCACCGATGCGTTGACCGATACCGAGACCGAGCAGCTGTTCAAGGTTATCCGCGAGCTGCGTGAGCAGGGTTGCGGCATCGTCTATATCTCCCACCGCCTCAAAGAGATCTTCGAGATCTGCGATCGGGTCACCGTGCTGCGCGATGGCAAGTGGATCGGCGAGAAGGCGGTGAGCGATCTGGATGAGGACAAGATCATCGAGATGATGGTGGGTCGCCGTCTGGAAGAGCAGTACCCGCGCCTTGAACGCGAGCTCGGCCCCGTCAGCCTGCAGGTGAAGGATCTGGCCGGTCCCGGCGTGCGCGGGGTGAGCTTCTCCCTGCGTCAGGGGGAAATTCTGGGTTTTAGCGGCCTGATGGGCTCCGGCCGCACCGAGCTGATGAAGCTTATCTATGGCGCCAGCCCCATCAGCGCCGGTGAAGTGGCTGTGGACGGTCATGCTCTGGTGCCCAAAAGCCCGGCCGACGGGTTGGCCGCAGGCATCGCCTATATCTCCGAAGATCGCAAGGGTGATGGGCTGGTGCTGGAGCTTTCGGTGCGCGAAAACATGAGTCTCTGCGCCCTCGACGAGTTCATCAGCAACGGCAAGATCGACGGCAAGGCCGAACGGCAGGCGGTGAGCGACTATGTCCGCCTCTTCAACATCAAGACCCCGAGTCAGGATCAGCTGATAAAACTGCTCTCCGGCGGCAACCAACAGAAGGTGGCCATCGCCAAGGGGCTGCTGACAAGGCCAAAAGTGCTGATCCTCGACGAGCCGACCCGCGGCGTCGACGTGGGGGCGAAGAAGGAGATCTATCAGCTGATCAACCAGTTCAAGAAGGAGGGGATGAGCATCATTCTGGTCTCCTCCGAGATGCCGGAAGTGCTCGGCATGAGTGATCGCATCATGGTGATGCACGAAGGGCGCATCAGCGCAGAGTTCAACACCCGCGATGCCAATCAGGAGAAGCTGATGGCGGCGGCAGTCGGTAAACAGTGGCAAGCAGAGCAAGAGGCATCCCAATGACAACCCAAACCCTTTCCCGCCGTGGCGTCATGAGCAAGGCGTGGTGGATCGAGAACAAATCCCTGGTCGCGCTGCTGGTCCTGATTGGTGTGGTCTCCTTTCTGAGCCCCAACTTCTTCACCGCCGACAACCTACTCAACATCCTGCGCCAAACCTCGGTCAACGCTATCATGGCGGTCGGTATGACGCTGGTTATCCTTACCGCCGGTATCGATCTGTCGGTCGGCTCGGTACTGGCCCTGTGCGGCGCGCTGGCCGCCACCATGGTCGCCATGGAGCTGCCGATCTGGCTGGTGGTGCCCCTCACTCTGGGTGCCGGTGCCCTGCTGGGTGGCGTCAGCGGTCTTATCATTGCCAAGGGCAAGGTGCAGGCATTTATCGCCACCCTGGTCACCATGACCGCCCTGCGCGGCATCACCATGGTCTATACCGAGGGGCGCCCCATCTCCACCGGTTTCAGTGACGGCGCCGATCACTTCGCCTGGCTCGGTACCGGTTACCTGTTCGGTCTGCCGGTGCCCATCTGGCTGATGGCCATCGTCTTCCTGCTCGCCTGGTTCATGCTCAACCACACCCGTCTCGGTCGCTACATCTACGCCCTGGGCGGTAACGAGTCTGCCACCCGTCTCTCCGGTATCAATGTGGATCGGGTGAAGCTGGCGGTGTATGGTCTGTGCGGCGCGCTCTCGGCGCTGGCAGGGCTTATCGTTACCTCTCGTCTCTCCTCTGCCCAGCCGACGGCGGGCATGGGTTACGAGCTGGATGCCATCGCCGCTGTGGTGCTGGGTGGTACCAGCCTGATGGGCGGCAAGGGCCGCATCATGGGGACCCTGATCGGTGCCTTGATCATCGGCTTCCTCAACAACGCCCTCAACCTGCTCGACGTATCCTCCTATTACCAGATGATCGCCAAGGCCAGCGTGATCTTGCTTGCCGTGATGATCGATAACAAAAGCAATCGTTGATAAGACAAGCCACACACAAGGAATGAAATGATGAAAAAGCTCAATACCCTGCTCGCTGCCGCCATCATGTCCGTGCTGGGCACCGCCCATGCCGCCGATCAAACCCTGGCGATGGTGGTCTCCACCCTCAACAACCCCTTCTTCGTCACCATGAAAGAGGGTGCCGAAGCCAAAGCCAAGGAGCTTGGCTACGAGCTGGTGGTACTGGACTCCCAGAATGACCCGGCCAAAGAGCTCTCCAACATGGAAGATCTCACCGTGCGCAAGGTCGGCGCCATCCTGATCAACCCCACCGACTCCGAAGCAGTCGGCAACGCTATCCGTCTGGCCAACCGTGCCAGCATTCCGGTACTGACCCTGGACCGTGGCGCTGCGCAGGGTGAGGTCAAGGCCCACATTGCCTCCGACAACGTGGCGGGCGGTAAGCTGGCCGGTGACTTCATCACCGAAAAACTGGGTACCGGTGCCAAGGTGATCCAGCTGGAAGGGATTGCCGGTACCTCCGCCGCCCGCGACCGTGGTGAAGGTTTTGCCCTGGCCGTGGCGGCCAACAAGCTGCAGGTACTGGCTTCCCAGCCTGCCGACTTTGACCGCACCAAGGGTCTGAACGTCATGGAAAACCTGCTGGCCGCCCATCCGACCGTACAGGCAGTGTTCGCCCAAAACGACGAGATGGCGCTGGGTGCCATCCGCGCGGTACAAGCTGCCGGTAAAGAGGTGATGATCGTCGGCTTCGACGGCACTGACGATGGCAAAGCCGCCGTTGCCAAGGGTAAACTGGCCGCCACCGTGGCCCAGCAACCAGCCCTGATCGGTGCCATCGGCGTCGAGACTGCCGACAAGGTGCTGAAAGGTCAGCCGGTCGAGAAATCCATTCCGGTACCGCTGCAAGTGGTCAGCAAATAAATCACAAGGGGGAGGCTCGCCTCCCCTTTTCCCTTTCGTTCAGGTGCCTCCCGGCTTGAGCTCACGCCATCACAGTGTTCAAGCCAAGATGCATCAGGAGTAGTCAACATGAATCGTCTCGTCGTTCTGGGCAGTGTCAATGCAGACCATGTGCTGCGCGTTCCCCACTTTCCTCGCCCGGGTGAAACCCTGACCGGCCACAGCTATCAGGTAGTGCCCGGTGGCAAGGGGGCCAATCAGGCAGTCGCTGCCGCCCGCCTCGGTGCCGCCGTCTCCTTTATCGCCCGCATCGGTGATGACGCCATCGGCCACCAGATGAAAGCCGGCTTTGCCAAAGATGGCATCGACGTCAGCGCCGTCGAGCTCGATCCCAAGCTCCCGACCGGTATCGCCATCATCTATGTGAGCGATGAGGGGGAGAACAGCATCGGTATCTCAGCCGAAGCCAACGGTGCCATCACCCCTGCTGTGGTGAAAAACCACGAAGCGATGATCGCCGACGCCCACACCCTGCTGTTGCAGCTGGAAGTGCCGCTGGAGAGCGTCCACGAAGCTGCCCGCCTGGCCCGCGCCCACGGCACCCGGGTGGTGCTCAACCCCGCCCCGGCCCGCCCGCTCTCAAGCGAGCTGCTGGCACTGGTCGACCTTATCACCCCCAACCAGACCGAAGCCGAATTGCTGACCGGCGTAAAAGTCACCGACGAAGCGAGCGCACGCGAGGCGGCCGCCCGCTTCCACCAGATGGGCATTGCGGATGTGATGATCACCCTGGGCGCGCAAGGGGTTTACTGCAGCAACGCAAAGCAGCAACAACTGATCCCGGGCTTTCGGGTCAAGGCGGTGGATACCACTGCCGCAGGCGATACCTTCAACGGCGCCCTGCTGGCGGCCGAGCTCGCCGGCGCCGACTTTGACGCTGCCGTGCGCTTTGCCCACGGGGCGGCGGCGCTCTCCGTCACCCGGTTCGGCGCCCAGAGCTCCATCCCGAGCAAGCCGGAGGTCGACACCTTCCTGCTTGAGCAGACTGCGCAGGGGCACTGATGGCCAATATCAAGGAGGTGGCGGCGCTGGCGGGGGTCTCGACCACCACCGTCTCCCACGTCATCAACGAGACCCGCTTCGTCTCCGAGGAGACCCGCGAGCGGGTCTTCGCGGCCATGCGCGAGCTCAACTATGCCCCGAGCCTGGTGGCCCGTAGCCTCAAGGTGAAGGAGACCAACAGTATCGGCATGCTGGTCACCACCTCCAGCAACCCCTTCTTTGCCGAGGTGGTGCGCGGGGTGGAGCGTTACTGCTTCGAGCAGGGCTACAATCTGATGCTGGGCAACACCGAGGGGCAAGCAGAGACCGCTCTCTCTTACCTCAAGATGATGCTGCGCAAGCGGGTCGATGGCCTGCTGATCATGTGCAGCGAAGGCCAACAAGAGGTATTCAATCAGCTCGACTGGCTCAAGAGCCTGCCGGTGGTGGTGATGGATTGGGGGCTGGTCAGTGAGGATGTGGATCTTATCGCCGACAACTCCTTCCACGGCGGTTATCTGGCAACCCGCCATCTGATTGAGCTGGGCCATACCGCCATCGGTTGCATCACAGGTCCCCACAGCCGCGCCCCCGCCAACCAGCGGCAAGCAGGCTTTGAGCAGGCGCTGCAGGAGGCCGGGCTCACCATCAATCCTGACTGGATCCAGGAGGGGGATTTTGACTGCGCCAGCGGCCATCAGGCGATGACTCGTCTGCTGGCATTGCCCGAGCGCCCCACCGCCCTCTTTGTCTGCAACGACATGATGGCGATGGGAGCCATCAGTGCCGCCCATCAGGCGGGGCTGGTGATCCCGCGGGATATCTCCATCGTCGGCTATGACAATGTGGCGCTGGCCGAATTTATGTCGCCGCCGCTCACTACCGTCAACCAGCCCAAAGAGGAGCTGGGGCGCCTCGCCGTCACCCGCCTGTTGGCTCGCATCAACGGCGAGGCTGTTGCAGACCACCTGATCACTGTTGACCCTGACTTGGTGATCAGGCAATCCTGCGCCCCCTGGCCGCCGAAGCAAAAGTAGATAACAACAAAAAAGGCGACTCACAGTCGCCTTTCTCTTTGCCGCCGCCTCTAGCGGTCGCGCATCTCCATCCAGTTGTGCCCCTCGATCTGTCTGGGCTGATGGATGCCGCACACTTCGAGCAGTTCATCCACATAGGCCGGCACCAACAGGGAGGCTGGCCCGTAGCGTTTTTCGTCAAACTGGCTGCCCACCTCGCTCGGCTCGAGATTGAGCTCTATGGTGTGAGCACCATTCAACCCCGCCTCGTGCACAAAACCGGCAGCCGGATAGACAGCCCCCGAGGTGCCGATGGAGATAAAGAGATCACACTGGGCCAGCGCGCTGTAGATGCGATCAAGCCCGATCGGCATTTCGCCAAACCAGACCACGTGGGGGCGCAGCGGCTGGGGGAACTGGCAACAGGAGCAGAACTCCTCCTGATGAAGATCGCCACGCCACTCTATAACCTGACCGGACTCGGGACAGCGGGCCTTGAGCAGTTCGCCATGCATGTGGATCAGGTTCTTGCTCCCTGCGCTCTCGTGCAGGTTGTCGATATTCTGGGTCACCAGGGTCACGGTGCCGGGGAAAAGACGCTCGAGACGAGCCAGCGCATAGTGGGCAGGATTGGGGTGCACCTGGGGTTGCTGGAGCTGTTTGCGGCGGGAGTTGTAAAAGCGCTGCACCAGTTCCGGATCTCTGGCATACCCTTCCGGCGTTGCCACATCCTCGACGCGGTGCTCCTCCCACAAACCGTCGCAGGCGCGGAAGGTCTTGATCCCCGACTCGGCAGAGATCCCCGCTCCGGTGAGGATCACGATATTTTTGATTGTCTGCCCCATAACATGCTCCGTCTCTCCCTGCGCAGTAGATGTGACCTTAGCACAGGGTAAAAAGTGGCTCTATTCGCCCTTGGTCTTAGTCATGGCGTAGACAACCTCTGCTGGCAGCCACTCGTCCAGCACGCTCAAATCGAGGCGCGCAAAGACCATCTCGCGACCGGTCACCAGAGTCAGCGGCAGCCCTAACCGCTTGAGCATCAGCAACATGGGGCGATTCTGGGCCAGCACTTCGGCCGTCCACTCGGCAATCCCCTCGGCCCTGGCGAGCAGGGCCAGCGCCAGCAAGATCCGTCGCCCCGCCCCGCGGTGCTGAAAGTGATCCGCCACGATGCAGGAAAATTCAGCCCGATCAGGATGAAGGCGGCGACGAATGGATTGGGCTTGTGCCAGCGGACGTCCCGCCATATCCGTCAGCAACAGGGCAATCTGCTGCTCCGGGTTGTAGTCGAGAAAGTGTGATACCAGCTCTGGCGAGGGGGTTCTCTTGGCCCGCATGAAACGCAGATAGATACTCTGGGCGCTGAGATCCTCATAGGCGGCCAGCATCTGCGCCGACTCGACCCCGAGCTGCTCGCGCAGCAGACAGGCTTCCCCGGAGAGATTCATTGCAATCGGCAGGGCCGAGCGGGCCACCGGATAAGGCCACCCCTCCAGCCCTTTGGCCAGACGCTCCCGCTGCATGGGCCAGCAGAGATAGCGGGGCATGGGCTACCAGCGCCCCGCGATACCGCGCTCTTGCCACATCTCGACATCAAGCAGGTTGTAGGGGTCATCCAGATAGATGTCGACTCCGAGTTCCCGCACCCGCGCCATAAAGCGGCCAAGCAGCGAATCGGCGCTCAACGACTCGATATCGGAGAGCATCCCCTGCCCCAGCAGCAAGGATTGCAGCGGCAGCCGCTCCAGCAGATCGAACGGCAGATGCTGGTTGTTGTCGAGCAGTAGCGCCAGCTTGCTCCCCGCCAGACTGGCCTGCAGCACCAGCGCAAAACGATCCGGATTGCTGAGCAGGTGATCACGGCGATGGATAAGCAGCGTCAGCTCGGATGGGGTTCGCGACTGCTCCGCCAGCCACTCCTTGAGCCGCTCCCAACGAGGGGGCAAGCCGCTCACGGCCAGCCAGACCGGTGCTGAAGTGGTGGGGCTAGAGAGCAAGCCAAGTTGTCCCAGTACCTGACCCTGCCAGGTCGTGATGGTGCGGCGCTGACCGCTCAGTCGGCGCTGGCGCAGCGGGCCAAGATAGAGACCGCGCAGCAACCTGAGCAGTTCATCGGAATCAAGCGGTTTGGCCAGTGCCGCCAGAATATTGAAGCCGGCATCGTGCAGCAGGCGACGAGCACCGTCGATCAGGGTCTGCTCATGGGCGGAGAGCAAAATGATCGGCAGTCCGTCTGACTGCAACTGTGGCTGTCCCATCAGCAGGCTGATGGCATCCTGATCCACCAGACTGAGATCACAGATGAGCAGACGAGTGCTCCCCTCACCCAACGCAGCAAGGCAGGCTTGCTCATCCTGCACCCAGTGACAGGTCAGCCCCAGTCCGGCGATGGTTTGCTGCAACTGCATCCCCTGAAACGGGTGATCTTCCAGCAGCAGGATCCGGCTGGCGGCAAGCCAGTTGCTCCACGCCTGATCGCTGGAGAGCAAACCTCCCTGCCAATCCTCTTCAATGGCGTAGATACCGTTATGCAGCTGGAGCTGGGAAAAATAATCCGCCGTACGGTGCGAGTCGGGATCATAGAGTGCGATGGCCCCCGCCGAGAAGAGCCCCTCCCACTGCCAGCAGGCATCAGGCTGGGTGCGGTGCAGCGCCACATAATTTGGCAGCGTCGCCTGCTTGGCCATCTCGTAAGAGGCGCAATCGAGAGCATAGAGCGCAATAGGACGAAAACCGGCCAACCCGGGATCTTCCGAGTTAAGCAGCGCCAGCAGTTCTTCATCAGTGATGATCATCTTCAGCCCTCTTGGTCAAATGCTGGCTGACCCCATCCAGCGCCCGGGTTAACCTGACAGTCAATTCGCTGTGCTTCGATTGCTGCCACTCGTCAATGACAGTGACAATGGCGGTTGCTCCTACCATTCTGGCGGCCCCTTTCAATTTGTGTAAAGCGGCATTCACCCCTTGCTCATCCTTATTTGTCAGACTCTGCTCCAGAGCCGCCAGATCGGCTCTGGTTGTATCCAGATAGAGCTGTGCCAGCTCTTTTGAGAGCAGCGATGAAGCAGATGAAGCCTCGGCCCCCCCCCCCTCTTTCTTGCCAAGCTGGTGAAGCATGGCCGCCAGCTCCCTTAACGCGACAGGCTTGTCGAGATGCCCGTTGCATCCGCACGATTGCAGCTCGATTGCTGCCTGTTCACTGAGATCTGCAGTAATCACATAGGCAGGCAGAGTGCGCCAGCGAGGTGAGCCACGCAGCCTGCGGCAGAGATCGGCGCCATTCATGACCGGCATCTGCAGATCGGTCAATACCAGATCCACTGCGTGATCAGCCAGCACATCGAGCGCCAGCTGGCCATTGGCAGCGGTCAGCACCTCGGCTCCCAGCTGCCCCAGCTGTAGCTTGATCAGCTCCCGGTTGACATCGTGATCTTCTACCAGCAACACCCGCATGCCAAGACCGGGGCGGGTTGCCGAAGAGGGCTCTGCGACATCAAGCCTGGGTTGCAACAGATTGATGACGGTACCGGGAACCCAGGGCTCCCCCAGCCACTCCCAGTAATAAAATCCCTTCTCATCGACCTGAGCCTGCAACCTGTGGTTTGCCGCGCCAGATACCTCAACCCCGAATCTTGCGAGCCAGGGAACGAGTTGCTTCACCTCATCGGGAGGCAGTGAGAGTGCCAGCTCTCGCACCTTGGGCTGCCAATGATGCGCCTGTTTGAGCAGTTTGAGGGGCAACTCGCAGAAGAAGCGGCTGCCACCTCCCGTTCTGGGTTCGACATCTATGAGCCCCCCCATCTGCTCGATAAGCTGCTTGCAGATGGCGAGCCCGAGGCCGGTCCCCGGCGCCCTCAGCTGCCCCGCCACCGCGAACTGTTCAAACGGCATGAAGAGGGTTGGCCGCATCTCGTCGGTAATACCCGGCCCCTGATCGTCCACACCAAAACGAAGGGTCGAGCCCATACTCTCGGCCCACAGCACCACCTCGCCACGATGGCTGAACTTGATGGCATTGGAGAGCAGGTTGTGCAGAACCTGCTGGATGCGATGGGGATCGAGGGTCTGCAAGGCGGGCATCGCCGGATCAAGCTGCAAACGCAATTGCAGCTGCTTGGCTCTGGCCTTGGTCCAGTGCACTGCCGCCACGTGTTCGCACAGCTCGGTGAAATCGGTCGGCTGTGGCGAGAGCGACAGGGTACTGTTCTCATTGCGGCTGAAATCGAGCACGTCGTTAAGCAGGCCGAGCAACTCGTCCCCGGCCTGACGGATCCGGGCCAGCGCCGAGCCCTGCTCCTGGGAGAGCGGGGTGCTGGCGAGCCACTCCAGCAGGCCGAGAATGGCGTTCATCGGAGTGCGGATCTCGTGGCTGATGGCCGCCAGAAAACGTCCCTTGGCCTGCACCGCCTGCTGTGCCTCTTCATGAGAGAGTTGCAGAGCCTGCTCCTGTTCAACCCGCGCCGTCACATCCTGCATAACCGCATAGATGCGCCACCCCTGTGGTTGGCTGCGACCACGCCCAGAGAGCTGCAACCAGCGCAGACCCTGCTCGGGATGGTGATAGCGCAGGTTACAGACAAAGGGCTTGCCCTCATGCAGCATGGCGAACATGGTGCTGCGCGCCTGTTGCAGATCTTCACGCTCCAGCAGATCAAGCACCCGAGCCGGTTCACGTCGGATCTGCTGGCTGGCCAGCCCCAACAGCTCGTAACAGCCGCGGCTGATGAACTCGATGGTAGCCACGCTCTCTTGAACCAGGAGGAATTGCAGCACCACCCCGGGCACGGTATTGGTCAATGCTCGCAGCCGCCGCTCAGCCTGACGCAGGATGCGCGCCTGTTGCCGCAGAGCGCTTATATCAGACAAGGCAATGAGATCGGTCGCTGGCGCCTGCTTCTCCAGTCGCAGCGGATGCTGCACATAGGCAAACACCTGCTCGCCAAGGTTCAGCACCCCTTCGCTCTTTTGTGATTGCACCTCGGGCAGCAACAGTTCCGCGCCATAACGCAGTGAAAGCCGATGTCCCTGCTTGTTGGATTTGATCACCCTTCCCTGCTCGTTGCGCAAATAGACGGGAACAGGAAGGGCCTGAAACATGGTTTCGCGCAGCTCACTTTCGATTGCCAGCGCTTTTTCTGCCGCCAGCCGCTGAGCGACCTCACGGGCCAGCTGCTGGCGCGAGCGCCAGATCACCCCGATCACGATGCCACTGATCAGCAGCGCCAGCGCGATGGAACCAAACCAGGCACCATAACTGACTCCGGATTGCTGCATCACCACCAGACGGCGCCAACGCTGGTTGAGTTCATCGATCTGGGTATTGGTCAAGGCCATCAGGTTTCTGTCTATCACGCCGGCCAGCTCGGTCTGATCCTTGCGAATGGCAAAGCCGAGTCCGAATCTGTCATCCAGCTCCTTGATCTGAAGCCCTTCCAGCTGATGGGTGCGCTGGGGATATTGCAACTGGTACAGCTCGCTCAGCATGGCGTCAGCCTTGCCTTGCTGCAGCAGCGCGATGCCCTGGCTCAGGTCATCGGTGCGGACCCATTCCTGATCACCCAACTGCGCCAACAGAGAAGGATCGTAGAGTGATTCCGGTACCAGGATCCGCTGTTTGCCCAGCTGGGAGAATTTGTCTGCGCTGATGGTACGCTTGCTGATCAGGGCAAAGCGGTTGATGGAGATCATCCGGCTGAAAGTAAAGTCATCGGCGAGCTCGGGAGACTCCGGCAAACCTGCCATCATGTCGGCCTCACCGCTACGCAGTTTCTCTATCGCCTCGGCCTTGGTGGCTGCCGGCACCAGCATATATTTGAGGCCACTCTCCTGAGTTACCCAGTTCAGGATATCTACGCTCCACCCTTTTGCTTCCCCTTGGTCGTTGATGCCGCTGTAGGGCATCAACTGCGGGTTCATCACCAGACGCACAACCCGCCTTCTGCCAGAAAGCCAGGCCTGTTCGGCGTCATTGAAATGGAGCCGGTTGATATAGAGCGCCCCCTGATCCATGTAGCGGCTCAAGTCGGTATAGAGGGTACCGGCGGGCATATAGCGAATGAGGGTATCGACAAACTTGGCCAGCTCGGGATCGTTGCGCATCATCAGGCGATAGCTGACCACCCGCTCATCACCCAGCAGACGGCGCAGACGCAAGCCGTCGGCAGGATACTCGCGCATCAGGTAGCGCAGCTGGAGATAGTCCCCCAGATAGGCGGTGTCCTTCTCCCCCTCAAGAGCTGAGTAGATACTCTCCCCTCTCCTCAGGGTTCTGAGCTCAGCCCCCGGATGCAGTTCACGCAAAATTGCGCTGGTATCCGTGGCGGAAGAGACCAGAAACGTTGCCTGATGAAGATCGCCCCGATAGAGAATGGCGGCATCCGTCTCCATCATGGGACGGCTTACCAGCAGGCCGCTCTCCTCTCTACCCAGGGTTCCGATATGGGGGATAATGTCGCATGAACCACGCAGCAAGGCGGCGCGGGCAGCCTGCCAATCGGCCATCTCGGAGAGTTTCAGTGGCACAGGCAACATATCAGCAAGACGGAGCAGACGATCTTTTAGCAAGCCACCATCAGGGGTGACATAGGGCGGGGGAAGTGCAGCCGGGTAGCACACCTTGAGCTCTTTGATGGAGCGAAGGTAGGCCTGAGTTGCCGGATCGAGAGGAAGCATCATGGCCTGCAGTGGCATGGCCAGCATGGCTCCCAACAGTAACAGGGATCTTTTTATCATCGATAAGTAAAAGCCAGGCATTTGCCTGGCTTTTTATCACTCGTTGGGTTCAACATTTTCTACCCTGGCCTTGAGTTTCTGGCCAGGCCGGAAGGTCACCACGCGGCGGGCACTGATAGGAATATCTTCGCCTGTCTTGGGGTTACGTCCGGGACGCTGATTCTTCTCACGAAGGTCAAAGTTACCGAAGCCTGAGATTTTGACTTGTTCACCACGCTCAAGCGCTTGTCTGATCTCTTCAAAGAAGGCTTCCACCATATCTTTGGCTTCACGCTTGCTCATCCCGAGCTGGGTGAACAGGTGCTCTGCAATGTCGGCTTTGGTAAGCGCCATAGATCAATCCCTCAAGGATGCATTCAACTCTTCACCAAGGGCCCGCACGACATTGTCTACGGTCTCGGCAATCTCTTTCTCCTCCAGGGTGCGCTGGGTATCTTGCAGAACAAGACTGATGGCCAGGCTCTTCTTGTCCTCGGCCATACCAGCACCCTGGTATACGTCAAACAAGTTTATTCCAACTACCTGATTTCCGCCAACTTTTTTAATTACTGCCAGAACATCCCCTGCCAGAACCTGACGATCAACCACCACTGCGATGTCACGACGGTTAGCCGGGAACTTGGATACTTCAGCAGCAACCGGTACTTTGGCAGGGGTCAGCTTGTCCAGCTCCAGTTCGAACATGACGGCGCGGCTCTTGAGGCCCAACTTCTTCTCGAGGCTCGGGTGGATCACGCCAATGTGGCCAATCACCACGCCATTGCGCAGAATGGCAGCGCTCTGACCCGGATGCAGGGCACTGTGCTCGGCACGCTCGAAGGTAAAGGTGGCCCCTTCGGCGGTCAGATCCAGCACCGCTTCAAGATCCCCTTTCAAATCAAAGAAGTCGGCGGCGCGGGTTTTGATGTCCCAATGCTCGTCGCTCTGGTTGCCGGTGATGATACCGGCCAGCATCGGCTCCTGACGGATGCCGTTCTCGGCATTTTCGTCCTTGATGAAGCGCAGACCCTGCTCGAACAGACGCACCCGCGGCTGCTGACGGTTCTGGTTGTAAACCACGGCCTGCACCAGACCCGGGAACAGAGAGACACGCATGGCGGACATCTCGACCGAAATCGGGTTAGGCAGCACGATGGCATCGCTCTGCGGGAACAGGGTTTGCTGGGTCTTGGGATCGACGAAGCTATAGGTGATCGCTTCCTGGAAGCCGCGATCAACCAGCAGGTCACGCACGCGCTTCAAGGTCACCTGCCCTTCTGCCTGCTCCACCATCGCCAGAGAGGCTGCGGGTTTCAGGTTCGGGATGTTGTTGTAGCCGTAGATGCGGGCCACTTCCTCGATGAGGTCTTCCTCAATCGCGATATCGAAACGCCAGGAGGGCGCCAGCGCAGTCCAACCGTCAGCATCCACAGTGACCTGCATGCCGAGGCGAGTCAGGATCTCGACCACCTGAGCATCTGCCACGCTGATACCGATCACCTTGTCGAGCTTGGTGCGACGCAGCTTGATGGGTGCCGCTTTCGGCAGATGGGCGTCGGATTTGACTTCGATGACCGGGCCGGCTTCGCCGCCGCAGATATCTAGCAGCAGACGAGTGGCACGATCCATCACCTTGGCTTGCAGCTCGGGGTCCACCCCACGCTCAAAGCGGTGGGAGGAGTCGGTGTGCAGACCGTAGGCACGGGCACGACCGGTGATGGAGAGCGGTGCGAAGAAGGCGCACTCCAGCAGGATGTCGGTGGTGGTCTCGGACACACCGGTGCGATCGCCGCCGAAGATACCGGCCATGCAGGCAGGGCCTTTGGCATCGGCAATCACCAGGGTGGTCTCTTTAAGCTTCACTTCGTTGCCGTCAAGCAGGGTCATCGGCTCATCCGCATGGGCACGGCGCACCACCAGTTCCCCTTCCAGCGTTGCCAGATCGAAGGCGTGCATCGGCTGACCGTATTCCAGCAGCAGGTAGTTGGTGATGTCGACGATGGCATCGATGGAACGAATGCCGCCACGACGCAGCTTCTCTTGCATCCAGAGCGGGCTCTGAGCCTGCAGGTTCAACCCCTTGATGACGCGGCCCAAATAACGGGGGCAATCGGCGGTTGCTTCAACCCGGATCGGGAAGGTAGCGTCGATAGTGGCAACAGCAGGCGCCCAGGTCGGCTCGACCACGTCAACGCTGTTGAGCACGCCGATTTCACGGGCCAGACCCGCGATGCCGAGGCAATCGGCACGGTTCGGGGTCAGATCCACGTCGATGCTGACATCGTTGAGCGCGAGGTATTCGCGGATATCGGTGCCGATAGGCGCATCCAGCGGCAGCTCGATGATGCCATCGGCTTCGACGTCGATACCCAGCTCGCTGAAGGAGCAGAGCATGCCGTGGGACGGCTGGCCACGCAGCTTGGCTTTCTTGATGGTGAAATCACCCGGCAGGGTCGCCCCTACTTTGGCCACGCACACTTTCAAGCCCTGACGGCAGTTCGGCGCGCCGCAGACGATGTCCAGCAGCTCGGCCTCGCCCACGTTGACCTTGGTCACCCGCAGTTTGTCGGCGTCCGGATGCTGGGCGCACTCGACCACTTCACCCACCACCACATTGTTGAACTGGCCAGCCACCGCTTCCACGGCGTCCACTTCCAGACCGGCCATGGTGATCTGCTCGGCCAGTGCATTGTCACTCAACTCGGTGCGGACCCACTCCATCACCCAGGATTTACTGAATTTCATGTTCTCTCGCCCTTACTTGAACTGCTTGAGGAAGCGCAGGTCGTTTTCGAAGAAGGCACGCAGGTCGTTGACCCCGTAGCGCAGCATGGTCAGGCGCTCAACGCCCATGCCGAAGGCAAAGCCGGAGTATTTTTCCGGATCGATACCGACCGAACGCAGCACGTTCGGGTGCACCATGCCGCAGCCCAGCACTTCCAGCCACTTGCCGTTCTTGCCCATCACGTCGACTTCAGCGCTCGGCTCGGTGAACGGGAAATAGGAAGGACGGAAGCGAATGGTCAAGTCTTCCTCGAAGTAGTTGCGCAGGAAGTCGTGCAGGATCCCTTTCAGCTCGGTGAAGCTGGCATGTTCGTCAACCAGCAGACCTTCAACCTGATGGAACATCGGGGTGTGGGTCATGTCATAGTCGTTACGATAGACGCGGCCCGGCGCGATGATGCGGATCGGCGGCTGCTGATGTTCCATGGTGCGGATCTGCACACCGGAGGTGTGGGTACGCAGCATCAGGTCAGGATTGAAGTAGAAGGTATCGTGATCGGTACGCGCCGGATGGTGAGCCGGAATATTCAGCGCATCGAAGTTGTGGAAACCATCTTCAATCTCGGGACCACGGGCAACCTTGAAGCCCATCTCGCCAAACAGGCGTTCGATACGCTCAATGGTGCGAGTCACCGGGTGCAGACCGCCATTCTCGATGCGGCGGCCCGGCAGGCTGACGTCGATGGTCTCAGCAGCCAGCTTCTGGTTCAGCACGGCAACTTCGAGAGCTTCACGGCGCTCGTTCAGGGCATCCTGAACCTGCTGTTTGGCTTGGTTGATCACGGCGCCCGCGGCGGGACGCTCTTCGGCAGACAAGGCCCCCAGGCCCTTCATCTGCTCGGTAAAAAAGCCCTTTTTACCCAGATATTTGACCCGGATTTCGTCGAGGGCGGCGATGTCGCTTACGCCCTCAATTTCGGCTCTGGCTTGGCCGACTACTTCTTCAAGCTGTTGCATGTCTTCCTCGTCACCACTCCCGGTACAGGAGCCTTTAGGCTAAATAAGGTCAAGAGGGGAATAATACAAAAAAAGCCCCTTCGCTGACCATAGTTAAGGCCCCCTTTTCTCCCTAGAAATCATTTTGTTATATCAAGTGAGTCTCGAGTTACCCCTACCCTTGTTTAAAATAGTGTCATCAACACCAAGTTTGTTGGCATATAATGTATTTGGAAGACCCTATGAAGTCGTGTCGTATAGGCC
>NZ_JRGM01000041.1 GCF_000764665.1 Aeromonas lacus
CCGCCACCCCCGGTAACGAAGAGATCAAGCGGGAAGTGAACCAGATCAGCAAGAAGCATCAGCTGCGCAAGACCAGCACTGACAACAGTGACTCCCAGCAGCGCCAGCAGGCTTATAGCCAGAAAAAGCACGATCAGCAGAAGGTGGAAGAGAGTGATCACAAGCCGGATCCCGACCACCAGATCGATCTGTTCGTCTGAGCAGATTATCTGTCCCGCTTTTGCCGCACTTTTGGCATAATGGCCGCTTTGACCGCGGGACGCCCCTTTGACCATCCAGACCCTGTTCAAGCCAGATGGCCCTTTGGCCAGCCATATCGACGGTTTCAAAGCCCGCGCTCCCCAATTGGAGATGGCCGAAGCGGTCGCACGCGCCATCAAAAGTGGTGGCCGTCTGTTGGTGGAGGCGGGGACCGGTACCGGCAAGACCTACGCCTATCTGGTACCGGCGCTGGAATCTGGCAAACGGATCGTGATCAGCACCGGCTCCAAAAACCTGCAGGAGCAACTCTTTTACCGCGACCTGCCCACCATCACGGCGGCGCTCTCCTATACCCCGCCGGTGGCCCTGCTCAAGGGGCGCAGCAACTATCTCTGCATCGAGCGGATGAACCGGCTCTTGAGCGAATCCCATCTGCAAAAGCCGGAAGTGCTCAATGATCTGGTAAAGGTAAAGTCTTGGTCTACCGCTACCGATAACGGCGATGTGGGGGATATTCCGGGGCTGCAGGAGAACGCCGAGATCCTGGCTCACGTCACCAGCACTAATGAAAACTGCCTCGGTCGGGATTGCCCCTATTACGACGACTGCCATCTGGTGGTAGCCCGTCGCCGCGCCATGGATGCCCAGGTGGTGGTGATCAACCATCACCTCTTCTTCGCCGATATGGCGGTAAAAGATACCGGATTTGGCGAGCTGGTGCCGGAAGCTCAGGTCTATGTCTTTGATGAAGCCCACCAGCTGCCAGAGATCGCCACCAGCTACTTTGGCAAGTCGGTGGGCAGCCGCACCATTCTGGATCTGGCACAGGATATCCAGCTTGCCTATCGGGCCGAGGCCCACGACATTGCCCAGCTCGGCAAGGCGGCCGACAGGCTCGCCATCGCCAGTCAGGATCTGCGGCTCGCCTTTGGCGTGGATGGTGGTCGCGGCAATACCCGCGATATGCTGCGCCAGCCGCTCTGGGGCCAGGCTCTGGCTCGCCTCAACGATGCCATCGGGCTCTGCTATGAGGTGCTGAAGCTGGCGCTCGGGCGCGGTGAACAGCTGGATCACGCCTTCGAGCGGATCAGTGAGCTGCGCACTCGCCTTGGTGAGGTGCTGGCGGTCAATCAGACCGGATTCTCCTACTGGTATGATTGCTCGCGGCTGCACTTTACCCTCAATTTGACGCCGCTCTCGGTGGCCGAACGCTTTGGCGCCGAGGTACTGCGCCCCGAGGTAGCCTGGGTCTTTACCTCCGCCACCCTGACGGTTGATATGCGCTTTGATCACTTCAAGGCCGAGCTGGGGCTGGCAGGCAGCGCCGAGCTTATCCTCGACAGTCCGTTTGACTATGGCGAGCAGGCGCGGCTCTGCGTGCCGCGTTTCCTGCCCGAGCCCAACGCCTTTGGCCGTGGCGAGCAGTTGGCCAATCTGATGATCCCGCTGATCAACAAGACGCCGGGTGGCTGTTTCTTCCTCTGTACCAGTCATCAGGTGATGCGTCAGGTGGCCGAGGTGCTGCGTCGGGAGATTGGCCGTACCGTGCTGCTGCAGGGGGAGGACAACAAGCAACGGCTGCTCAAGGAGTTTGTCGAGAATGGCCGCGCCGTGCTGGTGGCGACCAGCAGCTTCTGGGAAGGGATCGACGTGCGAGGCGCTGCGCTCTCCTGTGTTATCATCGACAAGCTTCCCTTTGCGAGCCCCGATGATCCTCAGCTCAAGGCACGGGTGGAGGATTGCAAGTTAAAGGGCGGCGATCCCTTTGCCGAACTTCAGCTGCCCAAGGCGGTGATTGCCCTTAAGCAGGGGGTAGGGCGGCTTATTCGTGATCGCAGTGATCACGGCGTACTGGTTATCTGTGATCCACGCATGGTCAACAAACCCTACGGTGCCACCTTCATCAAGAGTCTGCCCGCTATTCCGCGAACCCGGGAGCTGGCGACGCTAGGCAATTTTTTTGACCGGGGTTGAATAAACCCGTCTGACATGTGGCCTATTGCGGCCGTTCAGGCGGGGGATTGTCGCTAACAAACGATTTGAACAACGGGCGAGCATATCTTGCTTGCCGGTTATGTAATTGACTGATTTTATAGAGATTGGAAAGCATGAACGAGTTGAAGATCCTGGCCGTTGATACCGCCACCGAAGCCTGCTCCGCCGCCTTGCTGGTGGGTGACAAGGTATTCTCCCGTTGGGAGGAGGCGCCACGGGATCACACCCGCAAGATCCTGCCGATGGTTCAGGCTCTGTTGGACGAAGCGGGAATAACCTTGGACAAGCTCGATGCCATCGCCTTTGGCCGTGGTCCGGGTTCTTTTACCGGGGTGCGGATCGGTATCGGCGTCGCACAAGGGCTGGCGTTTGGTGCTGGCGTGCCGCTGATTGGCATCTCTACCCTGGCTGCCATGGCGCAAGGGGCTCATCGGCTGGAAGGGGCCGAGCGGGTGCTGACCGCCATCGATGCACGCATGGACGAGGTCTATTTCGGTCACTACGAGCTGATCGATGGTCGTATCCAGCTGGTGGGTGAAGAGGTGGTGAGTGGCCCGGCCGCGCTGGTGGAAGCCCGTGGCAAGCACTCTGGCCGCTTTACTTGTGTCGGCACCGGTTTTGAGACCTATGGTGAGACCCTCAAGGGCCTTGCCGACGAGCTGGTGGTCAGCCAGGTGCGTTTCCCGGCCGCAGAAGACATGTTGCCGCTGGCCCGCACTGCTTGGCTGGCGGGTGAAGCGGTAGCGGTCGAGCAGGCGACCCCGGTATATTTGCGTGACAAGGTGACCTGGAAAAAGCTGCCGGGTCGCGAATAAGGGCAAAGGCGCCATGGCTTTCATGTCGCCTTTGCCACCGAGACTCGCCCTGCAACGGGGCTGTGTCGTGGCCTTGGGGCCGTTCGGCGAGAGGAGAGTGACATGTTGAAGCGTGTGATGTTGATTGGGGCGACAGCCCTGCTGCTCGGGGCCTGCAGTTCGGTGCCCAAGGAGCTGGTCTATCAACCGGAGAACCAGCTGGTGGCCTATCAGCCGGCCCTCGGTGGTATGGAAGGCAAGCCTGCCCGCTGGAGCGGCATCATTTCCGCGGTGCACAACAAGGCGGATCAGAGCGTCATCGAGGTGGTCTATCTGCCGCTGCAGGCCAACGGCGTACCGGAGCAGACCGAGCAGAGCCCGGGTCGTTTTCTGGCCATCATGAATGGCTTTGTTGACCCGACCCTCTATGCCAAGGGGCGAAGCCTGACGGTGCTCGGCACCATCGGCAAACCGGTGGATAGTCAGATTGGCGAGCACAACTATCGCTTCTCGGTGCTCAATGTGACGGGCAGCAAGTTGTGGCCGCCGGTCAAGGAGGTGGAGGTTCGCTACGTGGATCCCTACTTCTACGACCCCTTTTACGATCCCTTCTGGCCAAGACGGCCACTCCATCGCTAGGAGCAGGCATTGAGTACCCCGATGCAAGAGCGTTTCGTCACCCTGGTGGATGGCCGCCGGGTGGCCTTGCTCGAGAACCGGCAAGCGGCTCCCGAGTTGCCACAAAAGCCCCTGTTGATAGCCCTGCATGGCTGGCTCGACAATGGCGCCAGTTTCCTGCCTCTTGCCCCGTATCTCGATGATTTTCATCTGGTGTGTGTCGATCTACCGGGGCATGGTCACTCCGATCACAAAACTACGCCCTATGTCTTTGTCGACTGGCTCGACGATCTCTACCAGATCACCCAGGCCGCAGGCTGGTCCCGTTTTGTCCTGCTGGGTCACTCCCTTGGCGCCCTCATTGCTTCTGCTTATGCCGGCGTTTTCCCCGAACAGATAGAGCGGCTCATTCTGCTGGAGGGGCTCGGGCCGCTCACGCAACCTGACGAGGCGGTTCCCGCCCAGATAAGACGGTCGATCCTCAATCGCAGCCGCACCCGCGAGCGAAGTGCGGCTGGCTTTGCCTCCATCGATGAAGCGGTCGCGGCGCGTTGCAAGGTGGCAGAGATAACGCCAGAGGCGGCACGCCTTATTTGCGAGCGGCAACTTGAGGAGCGGGCAGAGCGCTGGCAGTGGCGCAGCGATCCCCGCTTGCGAGATCTCTCGCCGCTTCGGATGAGCGAGGGACAGGCGCAGGCGCTGATCAAGGCAATCTGCTGCCCGGTGCTCTTTATCCGAGGTGAACAGGGATTTGCCGAGCTGGAGGCACAGTGGCAGTTGCGACAGGGGGCCTTCAGGCAGATAGAGCAGGTGATTTTGCCGGGAAATCACCATTTTCATATGGAAAATGGCGCAGCAACCGCCGTTTGTATCGTAAATTTTTGTCAAGTTCGGTAGAATCACCGGCTTTCTATAATTCCAGGTTTGTCATCCCCCTCACATTTTTCCGTTGTTAATTTGCTGTTAATTGATGTTGCGCTGTGTAAATATGGGCGGCATTAGAGTACGTGCTTAAAACAGTTGATTGAAATCGATGTGAACAGGGACGGAGGCAACAGAGTGAGCGCACAGGTGCTAGTTATGCAGGAGAAGTTCGTGGAAAAAGTTTGGCTCAAGCGTTATCCACAAGGGGTCCCCGCCGAGATCAATCCGGAGCAGTTCAGCTCGCTGGTCGAGATGTTTGAATCCTCAGTGAGCCAGTTCGCCGACCAGCCCGCTTTCGTCAACATGGGGCAGACCATCACCTACCGCCGACTGGAAGAGCAGTCCCGCGCCTTTGCTGCCTACCTGCAAAACGAGCTGAAGCTGGAGAAGGGTGATCGGGTCGCGGTGATGATGCCGAACCTGTTGCAATACCCCATCGCCGTGTTTGGCATCCTGCGTGCCGGCATGATCGTGGTCAACGTCAACCCGCTCTATACTCCGCGCGAGCTGGAGCACCAGCTCAAGGACTCCGGCACCAAGGCCATCGTCATCGTTTCCAACTTCGCCCATACCCTGGAAAAAGTGGTCTACGACACCCCGGTCAAGCACGTCATCCTGACCCGCATGGGGGACAACCTGGGTCTGGCCAAGGGCACCCTGGTCAACTTCGTGGTGAAATACGTCAAGAAGCTGGTACCCAAATACAACCTGCCGCACGCCACCACCATGCGCCAGGCGCTGGCCAAAGGGCGTTATCAGCAGTACATCAAGCCGGAGATCGCCTGCGAAGATCTCGCCTTCCTGCAGTACACCGGCGGTACTACCGGTCTCTCCAAGGGGGCCATGCTGACTCACCGCAACATGATTGCCAACGTCGAGCAGTGCCTCGGCGTCTATGGCCCCATGCTGGAGCGGGGCAAGGAGTTCGTGGTCACCGCGCTGCCGCTCTATCACGTCTTTGCGCTGACTGTGAACTGCCTGCTGTTTATGCGCCTGGGCGGTTACAACCTGCTCATCAGCAACCCGCGCGATATCCCGGGTTTTGTCAAAGAGATCAAGAAGTACCCCTTCACCTGCATCACCGGCGTCAACACCCTGTTCAACGCCCTGGTCAACAATGCCGAGTTCCAGAGCATCGCCTTTGACAAGCTCAAGC
Source organism: Aeromonas lacus (assembly GCF_000764665.1). Taxonomy (GTDB): domain Bacteria; phylum Pseudomonadota; class Gammaproteobacteria; order Enterobacterales; family Aeromonadaceae; genus Aeromonas; species Aeromonas lacus. The sequence goes on from NZ_JRGM01000041.1 coordinate 5,689, forward strand.
TCACCATCGGTGGCGGCATGGCGGTACAACGCGCGGTGGCGGAGCAGTGGAAGAAACTGACCGGTACCCCGCTGCTGGAAGGTTACGGCCTGACCGAGTGCTCGCCGCTGGTGAGCGTCTGCCCCTATGATCTGAGCGATTACAACGGCTCCATCGGCCTGCCGGTCTGCTCCACCGATATCCGTCTGGTGGATGACAACGGTCAGGTGATCCACGATTTCGGTACCCCGGGTGAAATGCAGGTGCGTGGCCCGCAGGTGATGGTCGGCTACTGGCAGCGCCCAGAGGCCACTGCCGAGGTGATGCAGGATGGCTGGCTCTGTACCGGTGATATCGCCGTGTGCGACGAGCAGGGCTTCTTCAAGATCGTCGATCGCAAGAAGGACATGATCCTGGTCTCCGGCTTCAACGTCTATCCAAACGAGATCGAAGATGTGGTGGCACTTCATCCGAAAGTGCTGGAGGTGGCCGCAGTCGGCGTGCCGCACAAGGTCTCCGGCGAGCTGGTGAAGATCTTTGTGGTCAAGAAAGATCCAAAGCTGCAGGAGGACGAGATTATTGCCCACTGCCGCAAACATCTGACTGCCTATAAGGTGCCGAAACTGGTAGAATTTCGTGACGAACTTCCCAAGACCAATGTGGGCAAGATCCTGCGCCGCGTACTGCGTGACGAGGAGATTGCCAAGCAGTAAGGCGCTGCACCTAGCTTTCTGGTGTGTCGCAGTGATGCAAAACCGTGGGTCATCCCACGGTTTTTTCTTTTTGGCCCTGATCAACCGCGCAGGCACAGATGCAATATCAACTTATCACTCAGCAAGCCGAACTTGAGCAGTATCTCGCTTCTCTGGCCGACGTTCCCCTGGCTATCGATACTGAATTCGTTCGCACCCGCACCTATTATCCCCAGCTTGGCCTGTTTCAGATCTACGACGGCCAGCAACTGGCGCTGCTCGACCCGCTCACTCTCGATCTGGCTCCGCTCTGGCAGCGGCTTGGCCGGGCAGGGCAGATCGCCATTTTGCATGCCTCCGGTGAAGATCTGGAGCTGATCCAGCATCAGGCTGGCCATCTACCCAACCAGATGCACGACACCCAGCTGGCTGCCGCGTTCCTCGGCCACGGCGTATCGGTCGGTTTCGGCGCGCTGGTCAAGGAGTTCCTCGGCGTGGAGCTGGAGAAGGATCAGGCCCGTACCGACTGGCTGGCTCGCCCGCTGACCCCGCGCCAGCTTGAATACGCGGCGGCTGACGTCTTCTACCTGATGCCGCTCTACGAGAAGGTGATGGCCAAATTGCGTGAAAGCGGCAAGTTTGCCTGGTTCGAGCAGGAGTGCCACAGCCACTCCGCCCGCAAGACCCAGGGCAGCGATCCCCGTCAGGCTTATCTTGAAATCGTCAACGCCTGGCAATTGGGTCGCCGCGAGCTCGCCATTCTGCGCGAGCTGGCCGCCTGGCGCCAGCAGGAGGCGGTGCGCCGCGATCTGGCTCTGAACTTTGTGGTCAAAGAGCTGCACCTGTTCAAGGTAGCGGAGCGCCGTGCCGCTTCCCTGCGCGATCTCAACGAGCTCGGCCTCTCGCCCATCGAGATCAAGATCCACGGCAAGCGGATGCTCGATATCGTCGCCAGGGCGCAGCAGAGCGATCCCGACAGCTGGCCCGAGCCCATTCGCCGGCTGGTGGACTATCCCCAGTACAAGGGCGAGCTCAAGCGGATCAAGGCGCTGGTGGAGGAGAAGGCCAAAGCGAGCAACATTCCACCCGAGCTGATTGCCAGCAAGAAGATCATCCACCAGTACTTCACCTGGAGCTGGCGGATGGGAGATGCGGAGCGTGCTCGTGCCGACAAACCTATGCTGCTGCAAGGGTGGCGCCATGAGCTGGTCGGTCACCTTTTGGAACAATAAGCGCACTTATTGTTGCACCTATGAATCAATCCTCACCCTCGGGTGGGGATTTTTTATTGGGGGGCATTCAGGAAGAGGCAAGAATGGGTCAGCCGATCTGGCCAGATGATCACTTTGCTACATTCAGCAGGAACAAGTGGGGATTGAGAAAAGGCAGCGGAACATCGCTGCCTTTTTTGATCACCAGATAGGCTGGGTCAGGTAGGGGTTGCTCGCCTTCTCGCGGCCGAAGGTGGAGCTGGGGCCGTGGCCCGGGATAAAGACGATCTCGTCACCCAGCGGCAGCAGGGTCTCGGTGATCGACTTAATCAGGGTCGCGTGATCGCCACGGGGGAAGTCGGTGCGGCCGATGCTGCCGGCAAAGAGCACGTCGCCAACCCAGGCGAGCTGCTCGGCTTGGGAGAGCAGCACGATATGGCCCGGGGTGTGGCCGGGGCAGAAGTAGACATCTAGCTCGCACTGGCCAAGCTGCACCTTGTCACCCTGCTCAAGCCAGCGATCCGGCGTGAACGCGGGGGTATGGGCGAAGCCGAACATCTGGCTCTGCTGGGGTAGCATGTCGAGCCAGAAGGCGTCTTCCTTATGGGGGCCGGTGATGGCGACGCCGGTTTTTTCCCGCAACTCGGCGGCGGCACCGACGTGATCAAGATGACCGTGGGTCAGCAGGATGTGGGTCAGGGTCAGGCCGCGCTTGGCGATGGCGGCCAGCAGCTTGTCCGCTTCGCCGCCCGGATCGATCAGGGCCGCCTGATGGGTCTCGTCACACCAGATGAGGGAGCAGTTCTGGGCGAACTGGGTGACCGGGATCACCTCGAATTTCAACATAGAGTTCCTCTCTTGGGATGGGTCAGCCGCGCAGCGCGCTGGCATGCTGCTCGGCGAAATAGTCGAGACAGGCTTGCTTGTCACCGCGAAACACGATGCGCTCCTGCTTGTTGCCAAGCTGATAGAGATACATGGGGTCGTAGTAGCGGGTCAGCAGCAACGTGATCCAGGCCAGATGCAGCGCGGTATCGCCGCTCTTTTCCTGCTCGGTGAGGGCGGTCTGCATCAGGGCATCCAGCTCACGGTGGGCCTGATCGCCAAGACGGCGCTTGAGGCGGGCCAGCGCATCGGTGAGGTAGGCGGCAAACAGCGGCCAGCCAGCTTCCAGGCCATACAAGGCTTGATAGCGCAGCCAGAGATCGTGCACGTAATCTTCACGGATCTGCTCGGCCCGATCGATTTGCGGAACGTCCACCACCACCAGCGGTGCCTGACTCATGGCCTCATGGAGGGAGAGGGGCAGGCAGCAGCGGCCAATCAGCCGGCTCTCATCCTCGACCACGAAGGTCTGCTCGCCGCGATGGCGGCGCTTGAGCAGCTCGATGGCGAGGTTGTTTTCAAAGTTGATGTTGCTGGGCTGGCCGCCGGGCAGCTGACCGAAGGAGGAGCCCCTGTGATGGGCATGCCCCTCCAGATCCACCGCCTGGGTCACCAGATCGAGCATGTGGGTCTTGCCGGAGCCGGTCATGCCGGTCAGCACGCTCCAGTGACACTCGGCAGAGGCCTTGTCCTGGGTGTCGATCAGGAAACGGCGCAGCTCCTTGTAGCCACCGGCGACGCGGGGGCGAGTCACCCCCGCTTCAGCCAGCCACTGTTGTACTGTTTGCGAGCGCAGGCCGCCGCGAAAGCAGTAGAGCACGGCATCGGGCTGCTGGCGCAACTGCGCCAGCCAGCCTTCGAGTCGCTCGGCACGTACTGCTCCCCCCACCAGCTTGTGTCCAAGCTCAATGGCGGCGGCCTGACCCTGCTTCTTGAAGCAGGTCCCCACCTGGGCGCGCTCATCGTCTGTCATCAAGGGCAGATTGGTCGAGCAGGGGAAGGCCCCCTCCTTGAACTCGATGGGGGCGCGCACATCAATCAACGGCACATCGTCCAAAAAGAGTTGGGCGTAGTCCGTGGCCAGTGGCAATTCACTCATTGGACAATCTCGATAAAGCGTGAGCCCTCAAGGGGCTTGATCTGGCCGATGGGCGAGAGCGCAAGGCCAGCTTCGCGCGCGATGGCGAGCAGCTCGGCTTCGCTCTCTTTCCCAACGGCGACCAGCAGGCCGCCGCTGGTTTGCGGATCGCACATGATGTTGCGGGTGCGATCGTCCATGGCATCCAGCTTGTGGCCGTAGGAGTCGTGATTGCGCAGGGTGCCGCCCGGGACGCAGCCCTCGGAGAGGTAGTAATCCACCTCATCAAGCAGCGGCAGCGCCTTGAAGTCGAGGCTGGCGCTGACGCCAGAGCCTTCACACATCTCCAGCAGATGGCCCGCCAGACCAAAACCGGTGACGTCGGTCATGGCGTGGACACCCGGTAGCTCGGCAAAGCGCTGGCCGATCTTGTTGAGGGTGCACATGGCGTTGGGGGCCAGCTGCTCGTGCTCAGGCTTCAGCTTGCCCTTCTTCTGGGCGGTGGTGAGGATGCCGATACCGAGGGGCTTGGTCAGATAGAGGGTGTCACCCACCTTGGCGGTATCGTTCTGCTTGATGGCGTCAAGGGGCACAATACCGGTGACCGCAAGGCCAAAGATTGGCTCGGGGGCATCGATACTGTGACCACCGGCCAGCGAAATGCCCGCTTCGTGGCACACCTGACGGCCGCCGTCGATCACCTGTTGGGCCACTTCCGGTGCCAGGGTATTGATGGGCCAGCCGAGGATGGCGATGGCAACGATGGGCTTGCCACCCATGGCGTAGATATCGCTGATGGCATTGGTGGCGGCAATGCGGCCAAAGGTGAAGGGGTCATCGACGATGGGCATGAAGAAGTCGGTGGTGGAGACAATGCCCTGACCGTTGCCGATATCGACCACGGCCGCGTCATCCTTGCTGCTGTTGCCAACGATCAGGGTCGGGTCGTTGAAGCCCGGGATCTGGCTCTTGAGAATGGTGTCGAGCACCTTGGGAGAGATTTTGCAGCCACAGCCAGCGCCGTGGCTGTATTGGGTCAGACGAATGGAAGACATACTTACCCCTTGTTTGTGCACCGTGTGCAGAGGCTCTGCGGGAGCCATCTTGGTCAATGCGCGGCCATCTACCGTCATGTAAAGAGCCGCAAAAATAGGTGGCCTTGGCTGCTTCTGGAAGCAGTGATGTCAGGCAGTCACGCAGGGCTGCCGGGTAGGACGGGGAAAAAGAGGCGACAGATGCGCCAACACAGCCCCGCCAAGGGCCACAGGACAGGGCATTATGCCACAAATGCCCCCTCCGGTTCGAACAGGAATTCATACAAAGCGAAGGGGATTGGCGGGTGGAGGGTAAGGGAGGAGGGCGCTGGCATGAGCTACTCAGTTATCGGCAGGGGGAGAGCACTCGCGGATTTGCCCGCAGAGGTTGGCCTAACCTCTGCGGGGCAATCAGCGGGCGAAAACGGGTTAGCCGGCTTGCTCCAGCACCGGCTGGCGAGCCTTGCCCCAGCGGCGCAGGCGCCGTTGCAGTGGTCGCTCCAGCAGGTTGTAGCTCAGCGCCGAGAGCCCGATCAGTACCGCCATCATCAGCAAGGTGGCCATTACCCCCAGCAGCGGGTTAGTTTGGCCATACCACCACTCGGTGAGCCCCGGTGCCAGATAGTGGATGAGCTCGCAGCCGGTGAGCAGCACCAGCGCATGGAGCAGGTAGATGGAGTAGGAGAGATCCCCCAGCCAGTTGGTGAAGCGGTTATCCAGGAGGTGCAGCAGCGGGCTTTGGCGATCGCCTTGGCAGGCGGCAATCCAGATCAGCAGCACGTAGGAGGCGATCAGCAGCAGTGTCAGCTGCGGCGTCATGGTGAACTGCATCAGCGCAAAGGGCAGCACAAAGGCGACCAGCAGCGGCAGATCTCGCTGCATCATGGGCAAGCCTTTTGCGGCCTTGACCCTCGGCAGCAGCCAGAGGCCAAGCACAAATTCACTCACCCCGCGCCCCACCGCCAAGGCGCCGCTGGTGACATCCAGGGTGCCGCGACTGTGCACGATAAAGGCCAGCACCGTCAGCGCCAGCAGGGGGGCGAGATGGCTCCAGCGACTGCGGGTGACTGCGAGGGGAATAAGCAGCGGGAACAGCAGGTAGCTGATCCACTCTACGCTCAGCGACCAGGCGGCGAAGTTCCAGGTCAGCCCGTGATCGGTCACCACCTGTAGCAGCAGGAAGGCGCTCGGCAGCGCCTCGGCCGGGGTGAAGGGGGAGCCGAAGGGGGGCATCCCTTCCCACTCCCACATCTTGAACAAGGGGCCGGCGTAGAAGCCCACCCCGTGCTGCGCCTTGTAAAGCTCCCAGCCGACCAGCAGCAGCAGGGTCACCAGATAGAGGGGGTAGACGCGGGTCAGCCGCAGCCAGAGAAAGCGGCCATAGCCCACGGTGCGGGGCGTACGGGTGAAGGCCTCGCCATAGACATGGGCCAGCACCACGCCGCTCAAAATAAAGAACAGATCGACCCAGAGGTAGCCGTTCTCGATGAGTTGGGTGTGGCCTGCGATCGACTCCATCCACTGGGGAAAGAGCAGTAAGCGGGCATGAAACAGCACCACCATCAGGGCAGCGATGCCCCGTAGCGGCGTTAACAGCGGCAATGATTGATTCATAACGGGATCCCTTGTGATGTTCAGCTTGGCCTGACATCGACTTTTGTTGTTGTACCGTCCATCAATTCTGATAGGACGGTTGCCCCAGCTTGGTTGCCGCAGGCGGGATCACACTACGGAAAAGAGAGTCATACGGGTGTGATTTAAATCATAAATGTGCAGTTCTTGTGCAAACAAATTTAAACAAATGCAGGCGTGGGATGCAGGGAGGGAAAAGGAGGAGAGAGAACCCCAATAAAGCAGATAGGGTGGTCATCGGGGCGAGGGTCAGGTCTATAGGCGTTAAGCAAAACAATCAGGCCCGCAAGGGGCCTGATTGATCACAAGAGGTGGGTGGTTGCCGATCAGCGGGCGCGTACCACCAGACCCTTGAGGTAGAAGCCTTCCGGATAGGCGGTACCGATGGGGTGATCGGAGGCCTGGGAGAGCAGCTCCAGGATCTGGGCATCGCGACCGGCATCGAGCGCCGCATCGGCGACGATCTTCTGGAACAGGCTCTGCTCCATCAGGCCGGAGCAGGAGTAGGTCAACAGCACGCCACCCGGCGCCAGCAGTTGGAACGCCAGCATGTTGATGTCCTTGTAGCCGCGGCAGGCGCCCAGCAGCTGGGCCTTGCTCTCGGCAAACTTGGGGGGATCCAGCACGATGACATCGAACTTCTCGCCCTTCTCGCGGTATTCACGCAGCAGCTTGAACACGTCGTGACGGACGAACTGGGTGTTGCTGGTATCCAACCCGTTCAGCTCGGCGTTCTGGCGGGCGATATCCAGCGCATTCTGGGAGAGATCGACGTTGACCACTTCCTTGGCGCCGCCCTTGAGGGCATAGACCCCAAAACCGCCGGTGTAGCAGAAGCAGTTGAGGACGCGCTTGCCTTCGGTGTACTTGGCGGCAGCTTGACGGTTGTCACGCTGATCCAGATAGAAACCGGTTTTGTGGCCGTTGCGAATATCCACCAGGATCTTGACGCCGCCATTCTCCTCGATGACTACCGGCTCGTTCGGGGTCTCGCCATAGATGACGCCAGTGCGCTCTTTCAGCCCTTCCTTCTTACGTACAGCCACATCGGAGCGCTCATAGATGCTGCACTCAGGGTAGAGGGTACGCAGTGCTTGTGTTATCAGCTCGCGCTGGAACTCGGCCCCGGCGGAGAGAATTTGACACACCAGAAAATCGGCGTAGCGGTCGATGGTCAGACCCGGCAGGCCGTCGGATTCGGCAGCGCAGAGGCGATAACCGGTGAGCCCCTGACGCTTGATGAGCCCGTCACGGGACTCTTGCGCGTATTTAAGGCGACGCATGAAGAAGTCGAGATCGATGGTCTCATCCTTGTCGAAGGTCCAGACCCGGGCACGGATCTGGGAGCTGCCCGACCAGGCGCCACGAGCGAGCCATTTGCCGTCATGGGTGAAGATCTCGACGGTATCGCCGTCAATGGGGTTGCCCTGAACCCGCTCGATCCCCTTGGAGAAGATCCAGGGGTGGCGACGCAGCAGGGATTTTTCGCGGCCTTTGACGAGATAGATGGAAGCGCTCATGGATGTTTGCCAGATGGTCAAAAGAAAAGGGGCCACATTCTATGTGGCCCGCAGGTAAAACTCAAACGGCCCGGTGCATCAGCGTGCCCGAACCGGAGGTGACTGACAGATCAGATCCTGATCCCCTTGAGTGCCCGGGTCAGCTCGCTGGCGGTGGCCTTGAGCCCTTGCGTGCCAGCCACCGAGGCGCTGGCGGAGGCCTCCACCTGCGCCGCTTCATGGCGTACCTGATCCAGATTGTGGGTGATCTCGGCGGCCACCGAGCTCTGCTCTTCGCTCGAGGTGGCGATCTGGGTGCTCATCTCCAGCACCGCATCGCTGTGATTGCTCAGCTTTTCGATATCGAGCCCCACCTCGCTGATGAGTTGCTGGCTGTTGGCCGCGCGACCTACGGTTTTCTCCATGATGTCGTTCAGCGCCCCGGTGCCGGCTTGCAGCTCTTCAATCATCTTCTGGATCTCGACCGTTGCCTGCTGGGTGCGGCTGGCGAGGGTGCGCACCTCGTCGGCCACCACCGCAAAGCCGCGCCCCTGCTCACCGGCGCGGGCCGCTTCGATGGCGGCGTTAAGGGCCAAGAGGTTGGTCTGCTGGGAGATGGCGTTGATGACGCTTACCACCTCGTTGATGCGATTGGCATTATGAGTCAGGCGCTCGACCGCGCCGGAGGCATTGCCAATCTCGTCGGCCAGGGTGCGGATCGCCTCTATGGTACGGGCCACCCGGTTGGCGCCATTGGTCGCTTCTTCGCTCGATTGACGGGTCTGCTGCAGGGTGTCGTTGGCATTGCGCGCCACTTCGCGAATGGCGGCAGACATCTGCTCCATGGCGGTGGCCAACGAATCCATGTGCTGGCGCTGGGCGCGCGCCATGTTTTCGCCTTCACTGGCGTGGTCGCGAAACTCGTCGGCGGCCATGGTCAGCGCCTCGGCAGACTCTTCCACCAGTTTGACGATCTGATGCTGGCGGTCGGTAAAGCGGTCGATGCTGCCCGCCAGGGTGGAGAACTCGTCCCGCACCGGGAAGAAGTTGAGGCGGAAGGTGAGATCCCCGTCTGCCACGGTTTGCAGCGCCTTGTTGGTGGAGTACAGGGCGCCGGAGACAAAGGTCATCATGTAGTGGATCACCATTGCCATCAGGGCTGCCTGCGCTCCAATCATGGTGAGCGTGGTGCCCTGATCATCCCACATCGAGGACGTGCTTGCATCGAACTCGCCGGTGACATAGCCAGCCTGACCCGCTGGTGCGGTGAAGCGGTAGCGGTCGTCCTGCTGCTCGAGTCCGCTCACCCCTTGTGGTTGGAGGCGCAGATCGGCCGGCAGATTGAGAGTTGGCTGCTGGCTGACCAGTTGTGCGGTGGTCTCGACCCGCTGTTGCAACTGTTCAACCTTGAGCTTTATCTCCTGTTCGTGGCTGTTTGCCAGCAGATACCAGCTGAGAAAGGCGATGATCAGCAGGGGAAGCCAGAAGGCGATGTGGAATTTTTCACTGATGGTGAGGTGAATGAGATAGCGGTCAACCCACCGGAATTTAACTTCTTTCATAATGGAGCTGCATCCTGCAGAGATAGAGTGTCGGGCACATTATCGTCTCGGGAATTTTTTTCTTAAGCAGAAGGTGTGAGAAATGGGAGAGCAATCGTTTGTCATTCGGGTGTGGGGGCAGGTACAAGGGGTCGGATTTCGCTACTTCACCCGCGAGCGTGCCTTGCAGCTGGGGCTGCGCGGCCATGCCTACAACCTGGAGGATGGGTCGGTGGAGATCCTCATCAGCGGGCCGACGCAGGGTGTACAGATGATGCTGGGCTGGCTGGAACATGGCCCGCGCACTGCAAGGGTGACCCGGATGGAGTATGAAGAGGCGCTGCCGCCGAGCGGCCAGGGCTTTCATACCAACTGATCTGCCGGGGACATCATGACTGCTGATACGCGTGATCCCTTGCTGGCGCAGGCCCGGGTACTGGTTGCCAGCTACCGCCATGCCGCTCGCGCGTGAACCCCATGTCCATGGTTACCGCATCGCTGCGCGCCGCATGCAGGCGCTGCTCGCATTGTGGCGACCCGGCCTTTGCCACCTAAAACTGGAGCGACGGCTGCAGCGCGCCATTGGCCGACTCTCGGCCCTGCGCGATGCACAGGTTTACACCGCGCGTTTTGGCGCGTCTTCCACAATCGTCTTGCCCAAGGTGACGGTTCCCCTTTTTTCGGGCTTGCTTGCCCGCTGGCTGGATGAATTAGAGCAAATTCCCGATAGCTCAGGGCTGGCTCGTCACTACCGGCGCCACCTTGCCCGACGCCTCGATGCGGCATTGAGCCGACTTGATGAGAACCAAGTCGGCAACGTCTCCCATCGCCAGCAGCTGCGTCGCTGGCATCATCTGCGCCTTGAGATAAAACAGGCGCGCTACGGCGCCGAGTTGCTGCTGGAGCTGGGGGCGGGGGAGGCGGAGTGGGTCAGCGCCTTTAGTCATTGGCAGGAGCAACTCGGCCAGTTGCAGGATTGGCGGCAGTGGCGGCGAGCCCTGAAAGGAAACAAGCGGCAGCGCAGAGTGAGGCAGAAACTCAAGCGCAAGATAGTGACGCGATTGCGCCGCCTCGATTACCAGCAGGCGGAACTGGTGGGGCTCAAGGTGGCGATGTTGGATAGCCCGCTCTAACCATCCTGCTGGATGCTCAATGGGAGCAATCCGCAGAGTTGCAGGGAGTAAAAGAAAAAAGAGGCCCACAGGCCTCTTTTTTATCGGGTCGATGCGCTTACTTGACGCGCATACCTGGCTGGGCGCCTTCCTGCGGCTCCAGGATCCAGAGATCCTTGCCGCCCGGGCCTGCAGCCAGCACCATGCCTTCGGACATGCCGAAACGCATTTTGCGCGGCGCCAGGTTGGCTACCATCACGGTCAGCTTGCCTTCCAGATCTTCCGGGTTGTAGGCGGACTTGATGCCGGCAAACACCTGACGGGTCTCGCCGCCGATATCCAGTTGCAGCTTGAGCAGCTTCTCGGCCTCCGGTACCGCTTCGGCCTTCTTGATCAGCGCTACGCGCAGGTCAATCTTAGCGAAGTCGTCATAGGTGATGGTTTCGCTGATGGGGTCATCAGCCAGCGGGCCGCTCACTTTCGGTGCCTGCTCCTTGGCCAAGTCTTCCTTGGATGCCTCGATCATGGCTTCAATCTTGGCCGGCTCGATGCGTGAGAAGAGGGCCTTGAACGGCGCAACGGTGTGATTAACCAGCGGCATTTCGATGCCATCCCAGCTGAGGGTTTCGGCCAGGAAAGCTTCGGCACGCTCGGCCAGCAGCGGCATGACGGGCTTGAGGTAGGCCATCAGCACGCGGAACAGGTTGATGCCGACAGAGCAAACCGCTTGCAGCTCGGCATCGGCCCCTTCCTGCTTGGCGATGACCCAGGGAGCCTTGTCGTCCACATAGCGGTTAGCCTTGTCGGCCAGCGCCATGATTTCGCGGATGGCACGGCTGAACTCGCGGCTCTCATAAGCCTCGGCGATGGTGGTGCGGGCGTTGGCGAACTCGGCGTAGAGTTCGGGTTCGGCGCAGGTTGCCGCCAGCTTGCCGCCAAAACGCTTGGCGATAAAGCCGGCGTTGCGGGAGGCGAGGTTGACCAGCTTGTTGACCACGTCAGCGTTGACGCGCTGCACGAAATCTTCGAGGTTCAAGTCCAGATCGTCGATGCGGCTGTTGAGCTTGGCGGCGTAGTAGTAACGCAGGCACTCCGGATCCAGGTGGTTCAGGTAGGTGGATGCCTTGATGAAGGTACCCTTGGACTTGGACATCTTGGCGCCGTTGACGGTCACATAGCCGTGCACGTTGACCTTGGTCGGCTTGCGGAAGTTGGCGCCTTCCAGCATGGACGGCCAGAACAGGCAGTGGAAGTAGGCGATGTCCTTGCCGATGAAGTGGTAGAGCTCGGCGTCGGAGTCCGCTTTCCAGTAGCTGTCAAAGTCGATGTCGCCACGCTTGTTGCACAGGTTCTTGAAAGAAGCCATGTAACCGATAGGGGCATCGAGCCAGACGTAGAAGTACTTGCCCGGCGCGCCCGGAATTTCAAAACCGAAGTAGGGGGCATCACGGGTGATGTCCCACTGCTGCAGGCCGCTTTCAAACCACTCCTGCATCTTGTTGGCCATCTCTTCCTGGATGGCGCCGGAGCCGCGTACCCACTCTGCCAGCCATTTTTCAAACTGCGGCAGGTCGAAGAAGAAGTGCTCGGAGTCCTTCATCACTGGAGTGGCACCGGAGACGGCAGATTTCGGATCGATCAGCTCAGTCGGGCTGTAGGTGGCGCCGCAGCTGTCACAGTTGTCGCCATACTGCTCCGGAGACTTGCACTTGGGGCAGGTACCCTTGACGAAACGGTCCGGCAGGAACATCGATTTTTCCGGATCGAACAGCTGGGAGATGGTGCGGCTCTTGATAAAGCCACCATTTTTCAGGCGGCCGTAGATCAGCTCCGCCAGCTCGCGGTTTTCGTCGCTGTGGGTGGAGTGATAGTTGTCAAAGCTGATGTTGAACCCGGCGAAATCGGCCTGGTGCTCCTTGGAGACCGCAGCAATCATCTCTTCCGGGGTGATCCCCATCTGCTGTGCCTTGAGCATGATCGGGGTGCCGTGGGCATCATCGGCACAGATGAAGTGCACCTGATGACCGCGCATTCGCTGATAACGAACCCAGATATCGGCCTGGATATGTTCCAGCATGTGGCCAAGGTGAATGGAGCCATTGGCATAGGGGAGGGCGCAGGTTACCAGCATTTTACGAGGATCAGTTGCCATATTACGTTCTTGATGTGCTTGTTGGGATGATAGAGTGCCGTGCATGTTACCCGAATTGGGGGTAGCCTGCCTAGGGTTGTGGCTGTGCCGGGCTTGGCCGGATACACCATCTGTACCGCAGGCAAGCCACTGATTTGTGTGCGGTAACCGTTCACCTCAAGATAATGACAAGATAATGAGGAGTTAATGGTGATTGATTCAGTAAAACAGATCCTTGCCGAATTTAAGCCGGCAGGCTGGAGCAAGGATCTGGTCGGTGCCGGATTTGTGCGCGACGTCATCAGCAAGGATCAAAGTCTCTCTATCCGCCTGGTGTTGCCCTTTGCCGCGCTGTCGCTGCTCGATACCCTCAAGGAGGAGTTCGATGCCAGATTGCGCGCTGCCACTGGCGCCTCCCGTATCGACTGGCAACTTTCGATCGATGTTGCCAGTATGCCGCGGGCGCAGGGGCTTAATGCCGTGCAGGGGATCCGCAACATCATCGTCGTTGCTTCCGGCAAGGGCGGGGTGGGCAAGTCCACCACGGCGGTCAACCTGGCGCTGGCCCTGAAAAAGGAGGGGGCGCGGGTTGCCATCCTCGATGCCGATATTTATGGCCCCTCCATCCCCACCATGATGGGCACCCTCAAGGAGCGCCCGGTCAGTCATGACGGCAAGCTGATGGAGCCGGTGATGGCATGTGGCCTCAAGAGCAACAGCATCGGCTATCTGGTCTCCGAGCAGGATGCCACCATCTGGCGCGGCCCGATGGCGAGCAAGGCGCTGGCGCAGATCCTCCATGAGACCCGTTGGGGCGAGGTGGATTATCTGGTGGTGGACATGCCGCCGGGCACCGGCGACATCCAGCTCACCATGGCCCAGCAGGTGCCCACCTCGGCGGCAGTGATCGTCACGACCCCGCAAGATGTGGCGCTGGCCGATGCCCGCAAGGGGATCGCCATGTTCCACAAGGTCAATGTGCCGGTGCTCGGCATCATCGAGAACATGAGCTACCACGTCTGCAGCGCCTGTGGCCACCATGAGCCGCTATTCGGTACCGGTGGCGGCCAGAAGATGGCAGAGCAGTATCAAGTGGCGCTGCTTGGTCAGCTGCCGCTGCACATCGACATCCGCCAGCACATGGATGATGGTTGCCCGACTGTCTTCAGTTCGCCGGAAGGCAGCCTGGCTCAGGCTTATTTGAAGCTGGCGCGCAGGGTGGGGGCTGAGCTCTTTTTCAGCGCAAAACCGATTGCGACCCCGCTTTACACTGTCGCGCTGGATGAATAATCAGCTGTCGGTCACCTGAAGGGGATTTGAGGGTGGGCATGACCCCCCCTTTTTTATATAATGGATCGGTTTAAACCATCCCCACTGCTCTTCTCTTTTAGGTATTTGTCATGTCTGATACTCAACATTCGTGTGTGATCATCGGTATTGCGGGCGCATCTGCGTCTGGCAAAAGTCTTATAGCCCAGACCATTTATGAAGAGCTGGTGGCCGAACTGGGCGCAGGTCAGATTGGTGTGATCACCGAAGATTGCTACTACCGTGATCAGACCCACCTAACCATGGAAGAACGGGTAAAAACCAACTATGACCACCCCAACGCGCTGGATCACGACCTGCTGGTACAGCACCTGAGCCAGCTGGTCAAAGGTGATGCGGTCGCCATTCCCCAGTACTCCTACACCGAACATACCCGGATGAGCGAAGTAACCCCGTTTGCGCCGCGCCGGGTGATTATTCTGGAAGGGATCCTGCTGCTGACCGACAGCCGTCTGCGGGATCTGATGGATGCCTCCATCTTTATGGATACCCCGCTCGACATCTGTTTGCTGCGCCGTCTGGTGCGTGACGTGCAGGAGCGTGGCCGGACCATGGACTCCGTGCTCAAGCAGTATCAGAAGACGGTGCGTCCGATGTTCCTGCAGTTTATCGAGCCGTCCAAACAGTATGCCGATGTGATCGTGCCCCGTGGCGGCAAGAACCGCATCGCCATCGACATGCTCAAGGCGCGTATTCGTCACATGTTGATTGGTTAAGATGAAACAAGCCGGGTGATGCCCGGCTTTTTTAAAAGCACAATTTGTCAGGAGAGTCGCCCAATGCGTCTGTGTGATACCGATATTGAACGCCATCTGGATGAAGGCAAGATCGTCATTGAGCCACGGCCCGGGGTAGAGCGGATCAGTGGTGTCAGTGTCGATGTGCTGCTGGGTAACGAATTTCGGGTATTTCGCGATCATACCGCTCCCTATATCGACCTGAGCGGTCCGAGCAGCGAGATGGCCGATGCCATCGATCGGGTAATGAGCGACGAGATCCACATCCCGGATGGTGAAGCCTTCTATCTGCACCCGGGTCAGCTGGCGTTGGCTGTGACCTATGAATCAGTCACCCTGCCGGCAGATATCGTCGGCTGGCTCGACGGCCGTTCATCACTGGCCCGTCTCGGTCTGATGGTGCATGTCACGGCACACCGTATCGATCCGGGCTGGTCTGGCCGTATAGTGCTGGAGTTCTACAACGGCGGCAAATTGCCGCTGGCGCTGCGCCCCAAGATGAAGATCGGCGCGTTGAACTTCGAGATGCTCTCCGGTGTCGCGGCACGTCCCTACAACAAGCGGGAAAATGCCAAGTACAAGAGCCAGCAGGGTGCTGTCGCCAGCCGTATCAACCAGGATTGATGCTGCCCGCAGGCATGATTGAAAACGAGGAGCTACGCTGTAGCTCCTCTTTTTTTGGTTATGTTACAGGCGAGCGGGCGCAGCGAAGATACGGATGGCTCCTGGCTGGTCGGATGAGAATGGTTGGCAAACGATATTTTTATGCTTTTTTATGCCTGGTGGGGGTGAAAAAGGGGGCTGAAATGGACGTTTGTTGGCTGAATTGTCAGCAACTTTGTTGTTTGCTGGCAACAACTGCTCGCTTTAATTAATCTCTGGCAAGCCGCATGGTTACTGGCTGTAAGATATTTTTTACCAAAAAGCTCTTTTTTTTTATGGCTGAAATATTTCACGGATGGCTATGGTGTTGGCCGCCATCTGGCATAATCCGCCGCAACTCATAAACAGGCTTTTTTTTATGTTTGAAATGTTTAGTGGTTTGGGTTTGTGGTGGTCAATCGGTTTGGTATTGGCCGTTTTTTTTGTGCTTGCCTATGAATTCATCAATGGCTTTCACGATACCGCCAACGCGGTAGCAACGGTTATCTACACCAAAGCGATGCCCGCTCACCTGGCGGTTGTGGCTTCAGGGATCTTCAACTTTTTCGGTGTCATGTTTGGTGGTCTGGGTGTGGCCTATGCCATCGTCCATCTGCTGCCCATCGACCTGCTGCTTGGGATGGATTCCACCCAAGGGTTGATCATGGTCTTCTCGCTGCTCTTTTCCGCCATCGTGTGGAATCTGGGTACCTGGTTCTTCGGGATACCGGCCTCCAGCTCACATACCTTGATCGGTTCCATTCTGGGGGTTGGCGGTGCCTATGCCTGGATCAGCCACAAGCCGGTGACTGAAGGGATCAACGTGAGCAAGGCGATTGACATCATGCTCTCCCTGATCATCTCCCCCACCATCGGTTTCATCGTGGCAGCGCTGCTGCTGCTGGTTATGAAACGAATCTGGACCAGCAACAAGATCCACAAGACCCCGGAAGAGCGTCAACTTGTTGATGGCAAGAAGCACCCGCCATTCTGGGCTCGCCTCACTCTGGTTGCTTCTGCGATGGGTGTCAGCTTTGTGCACGGCTCCAACGATGGCCAGAAGGGTATCGGTCTGGTCATGCTGGTACTCATCTGCATGGCGCCAGCCTACTTCGCGCTGGACATGAATAGCCGCTCTTACGATCTGGACCGCACCCAGGATGCCAACCAGCGCATCATGGAGATCTACAAGCGCAATCAGGATGCGGTGAGTGGTGTTATCAATTTCAACTCAGCTTCTACTGTGCAAGAAGAGCTGATGACTCACTGTTCCGCAGACAGCGTGCTGCAGGCAATGAACACTCTGGATTCCCGTCTTGGTGCTGTACGTACCTATGAAGAGATGAGCCTGACCGATCGGCGTGAAGTGCGTCGTCTGCTGCTCTGTATCGATGATACTGCTCGCAAGGTAGCCAAGCTGCCACTGCCAGCGAAGGAGCTGACCGACCTGGCCAAATGGCGCAAGGATCTGACCGCGACCGCTGAATATGCTCCGACCTGGGTTATCGTCTCCATCGCACTGGCGCTGGGTTGCGGTACCATGGTGGGCTGGCGTCGTATCGTCCATACCGTGGGCGAGAAGATCGGTACCACTGGCATGACCTACAGTCAGGGCATCGCTGCCCAGATCACTGCGGCTACTTCAATCGGTGTGGCTAGTTTGACCGGCATGCCGGTATCCACCACCCATATCCTCTCCTCTGCGGTAGCGGGTACCATGGTGGCCAACAAATCAGGCCTGCAAAGCCAGACCATCAAGACCATCCTGATGGCATGGGTGCTGACCCTGCCGCTTACCATGCTGCTCTCTGGTGGCCTGTTTATCATCAGTCACCATCTGTTCTCATGATG
>NZ_JRGM01000042.1 GCF_000764665.1 Aeromonas lacus
TCGATTAACCAAGTCTAACAAAGTAATATTGTTATAAGCTTTCCTCCAAAATATAAACCTAGAGGGTGTGTATTCCCGTAATGCCTGAACATAAACACTATCTATAAATCTTTCCCAGTAGTCCAGATTGGAAAGCGATAAGTTGGCGGTAACATCAGAAAGTTCGACCGAATTATCAACAACCCCATCAATATAGGCTATGGCATACACGAACTTTTTGATAGCCAACGTTAACTTGCACTCTGTGTCTTGCAAATTATTCATACCCTACTCTGATAAAAATAAAATCCTATGGGGCATACTAAACCATCACATGATGTTTTCAATAGAGTCAAAAATTTCTTTATCAAGAATCAACATAACCTCGCTCCACATCATTTTTACTCACAACCCTTATTATCATAAGCATTGTTGTTTTTTATCAAAAAACCTTAACATCCATATTTCACCAATTGGAACAAAACTTGCTATATCCCCTTAGATCCCGGCAACCGGTCGCGAGGGGCCCATGACACCGACCTTTATCAAAAGCAATGCTGCCGCCCAGCTCACCATGGCTGTCGAGGTGATGGATGAACAGGGCACGCTGCAAACCCGCCAAATCGCCTGTGAGCGGCCACTGACGGTCTACCTCAACTGGAAGGAGATCGTAACCCTGATGACGCTGGGGGCCCGCCCCGAAGCGCTGGTGCTGGGTTATCTGAAAAATCAGGGCTTTATCGAGGATATTTCGGCCATCGAGTCGGTAATCGTCGACTGGGAGAGCGAGGCCGCCGCCGTGGTGAGCAGCCAGCAGGCCGCTGATCTCGACAAGTCGCTGGAGAAGAAGACGGTCACCTCCGGCTGCGGTCAGGGCACCATGTATGGCAGCGTGATGAAAAAGCTCGAAGGGGTGGTCTTGGCGGCGCCGGAGCTTAAACAGAGTACCCTCTACGCCCTGCTCAAGGCGCTGTCGGCCCATAACGAAACCTACAAGATGGCGGGTGCCGTGCATGGCTGCGCCATCTGTCGCGGCGCCCAGATCCTCTCCTTTGTCGAGGATGTGGGGCGCCACAATGCGGTGGATACCCTGGCGGGCGAGCTCTGGATGCGCGGCGAGGCTGGCCACGACAAGCTCTTCTACACCACCGGGCGACTCACCTCGGAGATGGTGATCAAGGTGGCGCAAATGGGCATTCCGGTGCTGCTGTCGCGCTCCGGCGTCACCCAGATGGGGCTGGATCTCGCCCGCCAACTCGGCATCACCATGATTGCCCGCGCCAAGGGACGCCATTTCGAGGTATTCAGCGGCCACGACCATATCGTGCTGGACGAGAAGCCGCCGGTGCTGGCGCACGGTTCAACCGGGCGCGGGATGCGGGATTAAGCCATGAACGAATTTATGAATGTGAAGCAGGTGGCTGAGTACCTCGATCTCAACGAGAAGAAGGTCTACCAGCTCGCCAACGAGGCGCGCATCCCCGCCACCAAGGCGACCGGCAAGTGGCTGTTTCCCCGCTCCCTGCTCGATCGCTGGCTGCTTGGCAGCTGCCACGAGGGGGTGATGAACGACCGCCTGCTGCTGGCGGGCTCGGACGACGTGCTGCTGCACTACGCCAGCAGCCGGCTGGCCCGGCAGCTCGGCACCCAGGCACTGGTGGGCTACACCCCGTGCGGCACCCGTCAGGGGCTGGCGATGCTGGCACGCGGCCATGTGGATCTCTGCGCCATCCACTGGGGGCAGGCCGAGGAGGCGCACCTGCGCCACCCGGCGCTGGTACAGCAGTATCAGGGCCACCGGCAATGGGTGATCGTTCATGGATTTCGCCGGGTGCAGGGGCTGGTGCTTCGGCAGGGATTGCAACCCAAGGAGGCGAAAGAGTCGCTCGACTGGCGCTGGGCCATGCGTCAGGAAGGCGCTGGCAGCCAGCGCGCCCTGCAGGAGTGGCTGCAAACGCAAGGAGAGTCGCTGACCCGGCTGGAGCGCACCCTCGAGGTCAACAGCGAGCGGGAGCTGGCTGCCGCCATCAGCCGTGGCGATGCGGACGTCGGGCCCGGCGCCCAGAGCACCGCCACCGAGTTTGGCCTCGGCTTTATGCCCTTGTCGCAGGAGTGCTTCGATCTGGTGATGCCGCAGGGGGTCTTCTTTCGCACCTTGCTGCAGCAGCTGATCGGCTGGCTGCAATCCCCAGAGGGGCGCGAGCTGGCGGCCCGCCTCGGCGGCTATGACCTGACCCAGAGCGGCAAGCTGGTGTGGAGCCCGCAGTAAGCGACCCTGCACCAACCGAGCCGTTGACACTCTCCCGCAATTTCCCGTCTCGCAGGCCAAGCGGCCAGCGAGACGGTTTGCCTGCCCCTGCCTGACGCTCTTGCCACTATGCCTCTTGCTCCCCATCCAACCTGCCAAATCGGAGGGAGTACGCTGGCCGCCCCCATCCAGCTCTGGCAAGGGCTCAGAACGGGTTAGCCCTCGCTATAAGTTAAAATTTGGTCATTTTAGCAAAACCCATAAATTTAATTTATACCGACTGTTTTGCCCCAGATAGGCCATCACGGTCGGCCCAGCCTGCCCTGCAGCAGCCCCTCCGATCCGGCAAAGCCGCCATAAAAAAATCCCCAAGGCTTTGCTCGGGGATCTTTGCAGTTGCATGCAGGTGAAGGGTTACTGACCACGCTCGCCGCCGGAATCAAACCCCTCGGCATTGAGGGCGATGCGCCACCCTTCGAGCTGGGCCGGTTCGCCGCCGCTTGGCAGCAGGGCGTGGCTGCGCAGCCGCACGGTAAAGCAGCTCCCCTGCCCCGGGGTGGAGTCCACCAGCAGCTCGCCGCCCCAGCGGCTGATGATGCGGTGACTCAGGGCCAGCCCCAGCCCGGTGCCGGTGGCGCGGGTGGTGAAGAAGGGGTCGAAGATCTTGTCCATGATGGCCGCCTCGATGCCGCTGCCGTTGTCGATGACCCGCACCAGCGCCCCCTGCAACACGCCCGCCTCATCGAACCAGTCGCGGCTCTCGACCCGGATCTCCCCCTGCTCCCCCAGCGCGTGGCTGGCGTTGACCAAGAGGTTTATCAGCACCTGTAGCAGCTGCTGGCGATCCGCCTCGATGGGCTGCTGGGCCTTGAGGTCGGCCACCAGCGCCACCTGCTGCTGGCGCAGGGCGGAGCGCACCAAGGTCAGGCTCTCCTCGATGATGGGGTTGAGGTGCTGCCACACCGGCGCCGTCTCGTAGTCGCCGGGGCGGGAGTATTGCAGCAAGCTGCGGGTGATGGCGCGAATGCGCTCGATCTGGGTCAGTACCAGCGCCAGCTCCTCACTGACCGGCTCGGCCGCCTCCCCCAGCTCCAGCTTCATCAGCTCCACGTTGCCAAGGATCACCGCCAGCGGGTTGTTGATCTCGTGGGCCACCCCGGCGGAGAGCTCGCCAAGGGCCGCCAGCTTCTCGCTGATGAGCAGCTGCTGGCGCGCCTCGGTCAGCATCTGGATATGCTCCTCCAGCTCGGCGGTCTTCTGCTTGAGGCTCTGGGTGCGCTCGGCCACCTTCTGCTCCAGCTCGTCGGCGCTGCGGGCCATCTGCTGCTGGTGCGCCTCCTGCCTGTCCAGCATGGCGTCGAACTGGCGGCCAAGCTGGGCCAGCTCGTGGTCAGGGTCGAGGGCCAGCTCGCCGATGCGGGCCGACTGCCCCGCCTGCACCTGCCGCACCACCTTGTGCATCCGCTCGATGGGGGTGAAGAGATCCCGCGCGCTGCGATAGACCAGCAGGCCCGAGATGAGCAGCAACACCACCACGCCGGAGCCGAGCTCCACCAGATTGGTGAGGTAGGTGCGGATGATGGGCCACTCGAGGAAACCGACGTAGAGCATGCCGATCCGCTCGCCCCTGGCCCCCAAGAGCGGCTCGTAGCCCGAGACATACCAGGCGTCGTGGACGAAGGCGCGGTCAATCCAGAGATCGCCCCGCTTCAACACCTGCTCGCGCACCGGCGGCGAGACCCGGGTGCCCACCGCCCGGCCCACCTGATGGCTGCTGCTGATCGGGACGTTGGTGCTCACCCGCAGATCGTCGAGAAACAGGGTGACGGTGCCGACGCTGCCATCCGGCAGGGTGCTCTTGGCAAACACCTGCCCCTTGATCTCGTCCACCAGCCGGCTGCTGCCGTTAATCAGCTCGCCCCCCTCCAGCACCGCCCAAAGGGAGCCGTCGCGGCCCATCACCGGCGTCAGCGAGAGGCTGATCAGCCCCCGGTTCTCCACCACCCTGGTGCCATCCCGTTGCCACAGCACGGCCCGTTTGGCCAACAGCGGCGAGAGGGCGCGCATCTCCTGCTGCGACCAGACCACAAAGTGGCTGACGCTGTGCCCGGCACGCAGGGCCGTCAACTCCTGCGCCGTCAGGGTGTCCAGCTCGGCGCCGCGGCGCAGACGCAGAAAATCGAGGCCGTAGTTGGATGCCAGCGGCATCACCCAATCCTGCAGCTGATCCGGCGATTCCCGCAGCCGCAGCTGAAAGGCCCAGGCATCGCGCAGGTGTTCGAGGTGCTCGCTCTGGCGCAGCTGCTGCACGCTCACCGCGTGGTGGGCGCCGGCCAGATCGCTTCTGACCGTGGTGAGCAGGCTCTGCCAGCTGTAGGTGAGAGTCCAGTAGAGGGTAAGCGCCACCATGCCCGCCAGACTCAGCATGATGGGCATGGAGGTGAGCAGCAGCAGGCGCCAGCGTACCTTGGTGCGCACGCAGCGCGGCAACAGGATTCGGATACAGCGTGACAACAGGCTCTTTTTCATCGCCACTCCCTTGGCATCGGCAGACCTCATTCGATGGCCCACTCCTTGAACTTGCGATCCAGCGTCTTGCGCGCCACCCCGAGCACCCGGGAGGCGGCCGACTTGTTGCCATCGTGATTCGCCACCACTTGCAGGATGTGGGCCTTCTCCACCTCGGCCAGCGGCCACTCAACCGGATAACCGTCGCCGCCATCGCTTTGCGGCGCCGGCTGGCTGCTCTGCCAGTAGTCGGCGGGGGGCTTGCCGAGCAGCAGGCAGCGCTCGATAAGGTTGCGCAGCTCGCGCACGTTGCCGGGCCAGGGGTAAGCCTGCATCGCCACCACATCCTCGTGGGTCCAGCTTAAGGAGCCCATCCCCATCTCGGCGGTGAGCTGGCGGGTAAAGTGGTGCACCAGCGCGGGGATGTCGTCGATGCGCTCGCGCAGCGGGGCGACCGGCAGCGCCACCACGTTGAGGCGATAGAAGAGATCCTCGCGAAAGCGCCCCGCCTCCACCTCGGCTTTGAGGTTGCGGTTGGTGGCGGCGACGATGCGCACATCCACCGCCAGCTCGCGCTCGGCGCCGACCGGGCGAATGGCCTTCTGCTCCAGCGCCCGCAGCAGGGAAGCCTGCATGGCGAGCGGCATCTCGCCGATCTCGTCGAGAAACAGCGTCCCCTGATGGGCGACCCGAAACAGACCGTCACGCCCCTTGCGGGCGCCGGTAAAGGCCCCCTGCACATGGCCAAACAGCTCGCTTTCCAAAAGCTCCGGCGCGATGGAGGCGCAGTTGAGCGGCACAAAAGCCCCCACCCGGCCGGAGAGCTGGTGCAGGGCGCGGGCCACCAGCTCCTTGCCGGTACCGGACTCCCCCTCCACCAGCACGGCGGCGTTGGAGGGGGCGACCCGGGCGATCAGGGTCTTGAGCTCGCAGGTTTTGGCGCTGTCGCCAATCAGGGTGGGCGGAAAGAGCTTGCTCACCTCCCGGCGCAGCAGCAGGTTCTCCCGCTCCATCTGGCGGCGCTCGATGACCCGGTCCACCGCCTGCACCATCTGATCGAGATTGAAGGGTTTGAGAATAAAGTCGCTCGCCCCCAGACGCAGCGCCTTGAGGGCAGTCTCCATGTCGCCAAAACCGGTCATGAAGATGATGTCGCTGCGGCGGGTACCGGGCTCGATGGCCTCGTGCCACTCGATACCGGAGCGCCCCGGCAGCCGGATGTCGGCGATGATGAGATCGAAGTGAAGGCGGCAGCGCAGGGCTTCCGCCTCCTCCACGCTGGCAGCTGTCTCTATCTGGGCGAAGCGCCTGGCCAGCGCCTTGGCCAGAAAGCTGCGCATGCCGGGCTCATCGTCAACGATCAGCAGGGAGAGGGCAGACCAGCGGCCGGAAGAGACTGTCATGGAAAAAAGTACCTCGAATACAGGTAAGGTCGGAGAATGTCCCGATAACCGGAACCTTTGTGGGACATTTTGTCCTTCCCGTATCAAAATCACCAACACCAATTATTAAAAGCGATAACCGGCTCACCTAATTGCCGAAATTAAATCACTGTTTTTTAAGGGTAAAGAGCGAATCCAAGTGGTATGGAACAGTTTGGCACCCCGTTTGCTTGGCTGTTTCCTCTCTCACCTACCCTGAAAGTTGCATCACGATGACGATAAAAACCAACTTCAAACGTTTTGCCCTCTCTCTCGCCGCCAGCCTGCTGATCGCCGGTGCGGCCCATGCCGAAGCGGATACTAATGCCACAAAAGCGCCGATCCGCCTCGCCACCACCACCAGTACCGAACAGTCCGGTCTGCTGGGCTGGCTGCTGCCCCAGTTCACCAAGGAGACCGGCTATCCGGTGCAGGTGATGGCGGCCGGTACTGGCCAGAGCCTGAAGATGGGCGAGAATGGCGACGCGGATCTGGTGATGACCCACGCCCCCTCTGCCGAGAAGAAGTTCGTCGATGCGGGCTTTGGCATCGAGCCGGTGCACCTGATGTACAACGACTTCGTCATCGTCGGCCCGGTGAAAGACCCGGCGGGTCTGGCCAAGCTGCACGACGCGGCCAACGCGCTGCAAGCCATCAAGGATAAGGGC
Source organism: Aeromonas lacus (assembly GCF_000764665.1). Taxonomy (GTDB): domain Bacteria; phylum Pseudomonadota; class Gammaproteobacteria; order Enterobacterales; family Aeromonadaceae; genus Aeromonas; species Aeromonas lacus. Next base: position 6,825 of record NZ_JRGM01000042.1, read on the forward strand.
CAGACCTTTATCTCCCGCGGTGACGAGTCCGGCACCCACATCAAGGAGAAGACCCTGTGGCAGGCGGCCGACGTCAAACCCGAGTTTGCCGGCTACAAATCCATCGGCCAGGGGATGGGCCCGACCCTGACCATGGCCTCCGAACTGGGTGCCTACACCCTGACCGACCGCGGCACCTGGCTTGCCTATCAGAGCAAGCTGGATCTCGCCGTGCTGCTGGAGGGTGACAAGCGCCTGTTCAACCCCTATCAGGTGATTCTGGTCAACCCCAAACGCTACCCGGATCTCAATACCGAAGGGGCGCGCACCCTGAAGAACTGGCTGGTCTCCGAGCATGGCCAGAAGCTGATCGGCGACTTCAAGGTGGCCGGTCAGGCGCTGTTCGTGGCCGACGCCAACACCAAGTAATGCCCGCACCGACCGACATGGCGGCGCAGCTGGCCCTCCCCCTGCATGCTGACGGGGGAGGCGCCTGATGACGCTGCTCGACACGACCCTGGCGGCCCTCGCCCTGCTGTTCAACGGCGATACCGAGCTGTGGCAGGTGGTGGGGGTCTCCTTCTCCGTCTCCGGCATCGCCCTGCTGCTGGTGCTGCTGCCGGCGTTGCTGCTGGGTTTTGCTCTGGCCTACCTGCCGCTGCCCGGCCGCTGGCTCTGGCTCTCCTGCATCAACACCCTGCAGTCGGTGCCGACCGTGGTGATCGGTCTTTTGCTCTACATGCTGCTGTCGCGAGCCGGCCCTTTTGGTGACTGGAAGCTGCTCTTTACCCAGCAGGCGATGGTGGTGGGGCAGATGCTGATCGCCTTTCCGGTCATCGCCACCATGGCTCACGCCGCCTTTGTCCAGAGTGACCGCCGCGCCTGGGAGACCGCCCTGACCCTGGGTGTCTCCTGGCCCAAGGCGCTGCTCGGGTTGATGCACGAGTGCCGCTTTGGCCTGCTGGCGGCGGTGATCGGCGCCTTCAGTCGCATCGTCACCGAGGTGGGGTGCTCCATGATGGTGGGGGGCAACATCCTGCACTTTACCCGCAATATCCCCACCGCTATCGCGCTGGAGACCCAGAAAGGGGCCTTCACTCAAGGGGTGGCCCTCGGCATTGTGCTGCTCACCCTCGCCTTGCTGCTCAACCTGCTGCTCACCGCCTGTCGCGGCCAGAGCTATCTGAAGAATTGACCATGCCCGCAACCCACAGGAGTACCCCATGGCTCTGACCGCCCACCAGCTGACGATGCGCTTTGGCGATCGTCAGCTGTTCGAGATTGAGCGCCTCTCCATCGCGGCGGGGGACACCATCTGGCTGCACGGGGCCAACGGGGTAGGCAAGACCACCTTGCTCAAGATCCTGGCGGGGCTGCTCCCCCCGACCCGTGGCTACACCAACCTGCCGGGGCGCTGGCAACAGCGGCTCAACCGCCTGCTCAAACGGGATCTGGGGCCGGGCCGGGTCACCTATCTGCACCAGACTCCCTACCTGTTTGATCGCACGGTGCACGACAATGTCGCCTGGGCGCTGGACAAGCAGCTCGGCAGCGAGGTGCGGGTGTTCGAGGCGCTGCGCCGGGTCGAGCTGGAGGGGCTGGCACGGGAGCACATCAGCATTCTCTCGGGTGGCGAACGGCAACGACTGGCCATGGCCCGAGCCTGGGCGCTGCAACCCGCTTTTCTGCTGATGGACGAGCCCACCGCCAATCTGGATGCACATTCGGTTGCCCTGATGGCCGCATTGGCGCAAGATCTGCGGGAACATGGCAGCGGCCTGGTGGTGATCAGTCACCAGCACAACGCCCTGACCGACCTGTGCGAGCGGCAATGGACCCTCGCCCGTGGCCAGCTGCAAGAGACGACCCCTTTAAAAATCATCGAGCGACATGACTTCAAGAAGCGAATCCCCCTCTAGCCCTTTTCCCGTGTCGGCAGTGATCCTCGCCGGCGGCCGCGCCACCCGGATGGGGGGCGAAGACAAGGGATGGGTGGAGCTGGCGGGACGCCCGCTGATCGCCCACGTACTGGATCGGCTGCGCCCCCAGGTGGACGAACTCATCATCAATGCCAATCGCAGCCACGACCGCTATCAGGCGCTGGCTCCCGTCATCAGCGATGACAATCGTGACTACCTCGGCCCGCTGGCGGGCATGCAGGCTGGCCTTGCCGCCGCCCGCCACGACTGGGTGCTGTTCGTCCCCTGTGATGGCCCCGCCCTGCCAACCGATCTGATGAGCCGCTTTCGCGCCGCCCTGACCCCAACGACCGAGCTGGTGGTGGCCCACGATGGCGACTGGCTGCAACCCGTGGTCGCCCTGCTGCACACATCCCTGCTCCCCTCCCTCAGCGCCGCGCTGGCCGAGGGGGAGCGCAAAATCGATATCTGGTTTGCCCGCCACAACATGGCGGTGGTGAGCTTTGCCGATCAGCCGGATGCCTTCATCAATCTCAACAGCCCGGACGAGCTGGCCGCCTACGAGGCGCGCCTGCAAGACGCCACCGGACAAGGAGCCACCTCATGACCCCGGCCCCCACTCTTCCCCTGCTCGGCTTCGCCGCCTGGAGCGGCACCGGCAAGACCACCCTGCTCGAGCAGCTCATCCCGCTGCTGACAGGGCGCGGCCTGCGCATCGGGGTGCTAAAGCACGCCCATCACGACTTTGATATCGACCAGCCGGGCAAGGACAGCTATCGCCTGCGCAAGGCGGGGGCCCAGCAGATGATGGTGGCTTCCCGCCGTCGTCATGCGCGCATTACTGAAACAACGCACGGCGAGACCGAGCTGGCCGAAGCCGATTTTCGCCAGCTGCTGGCAAGCTTCGATCAGACAGAGCTCGACCTGCTGCTGGTAGAGGGGTTCAAGCACGAACACTTCCCGAAAATCGAGCTGCACCGCGCCGAGATTGGCAAGCCGCTGCTCTTCCCCGAAGACCGGGACATCATAGCGCTGGCCAGCGATCAGCCCGCAGAGACCACCCTGCCGCAACTCGATATCAACGACCTTGAGGCTATCGCCGACTTCGTCTGTAGCTGGTTTGACGGCTGCCAGACTCGCGAGCAGGAGGCTGGCAACGGCTTTTTGTCGGTCGAAGCGGCCCGCAACGCCATTCTGGCGGCCCTCACCCCAAGCACCGCCTGCAGCGACAAACCGCTGCCCGAGTGCCACGGCGCCGTGCTGGCCGCCGATCTGATTAGCCCCATCAATGTGCCACCCCACGCCAACTCGGCGATGGACGGCATTGGCCTGCGCAGCGACGATCTCGCCGCCGGTCGCTGGCAACTGGTGGGTGAAGTGCTGGCGGGTCAGCAGCGCCACGAGCCGGTGCTGGCCGGTCAGGCGGTGCAGATCATGACCGGCGCCCCGCTCCCCCCCGGTGTGGATACCGTGGTGATGCGCGAAGAGACCCATATTGAGGGTGAGTGGGTCACGGTCACCGCCCCCGTTCGCGCAGGGCAGAACGTGCGTCAGGCCGGGGAAGATCTGGCCAAAGGTGCGGTCGCCATCCCGGCCGGTACCCGACTCGCCGCCCCCCAGCTGGGGCTGGCGGCATCGCTCGGGCTGGGCAGCCTGCCGGTGCGCACGCCGCTGAAAGTGGCACTGTTCAGCACCGGCGACGAGGTGCAGGCGCCGGGCGAACTGCTCGCCCCCGGCCATATCTTCGACAGCAACCGCTTCACCCTGATGGCCCTGATTCGCGCCGCCGGTTGCGAGGTGATGGACCTTGGCATCATCCCCGATGACAAGGCCATCCTGCGCCAGCAGCTGGAGCAGGCTGCCGCCAGCGCCGATCTGGTGCTGAGCTCCGGCGGGGTCTCGGTGGGCAACGCCGACTTTATCAAGCTGGTGCTGGCTGAGCTTGGCCAGATCGATTTCTGGCGCATCCAGATGCGGCCGGGCCGCCCGCTCGCTTTTGGCAAGCTGGGGCAGACCCCCTTCTTCGGCCTGCCCGGCAATCCGGTGGCCGCCATGGTCTGCTTCCTGCAATTTGTCGAGCCAGCCATCGCCCGCCTGCAGGGCAAGCTGTGGCAGCCGCTGCGCCTGTCGGCACTGGCAGACGAGAAGATGAAGAGCCGCCCGGGTCGCACCGAGTTCCTGCGCGGCATCTTCCATCAGGATGGCAACGGCCAGCTGCGGGTGCGCACCACGGGGCCGCAGGGCTCCGGCATCCTGAGCTCGATGGCCGATGCCAACTGTCTGATTGAAATCGTCCCCGCTCAGAGCGGCATCGCCGTTGGCGAGCGGGTCTGGATCCACCCCCTGCAAGGACGATTGGCCTGAATCCCGACGGGGCGCAGGCCGGATGCAATGCGCCCCCAGGTCACTTTACACGAGGCTCACTGTGCGTCTTGATGCCCCCTTATCCCGGCTCGATCTGCTGGTCTATGGCCACTATCGCATCGTCCATGGCCTGCGCATTGCGCTCGCCTTTATGCTCACCTTTCTGCTTACCCGCCAGCTGCAACTGCCGGAGAGCACCTGGCCGCTGATCACGCTGGTGGTGGTGATGGGCCCCATCTCGTTTTGGGGCAATGTGCTCTCCCGCGCCCTGCAGCGGGTGGTGGGCACCATCTTCGGCGCCAGCTGCGGGATAGTGGCGCTCTATCTCGAGATCTACTCCCTGCCGCTCACCCTGATCTGGTGCGGCTGCATCATGTTCCTGTGCGGCTATCTGGCGCTCGGCAAGCGCCCCTATGTGGGACTGCTGATCGGCATCACCCTTGGCGTCACCATGGGGGCCCAGCCGGGGGATATCCATACCGCCCTCTGGCGCAGCGGCGACGTGGTGCTGGGCTCCCTGCTGGCACTGCTCTTTTGCAGCATCTACCCCCAGCGGGCCTACAGCCACTGGCGGCTGCAACTGCACCAGATCCTGCAGCAGTCGGGGCGGCTCTATCACACCCACCTCTCCCCCAACGTGCTGGAGCGGCCGCAGCTCAAACACAATCTCTCCCAGCTGCTGGCCCAAACCGGCAAACTGCGGGCCCTGCTGGCACCGGCCGCCAAGGAGACCCGCCACAGCATCGCCCTGTTTGATGCGGTGCAGGTCACCATGCGCAATACCCTCTGCACCCTTGAGATGCTGGCCAACACCTACTGGAACGATCGGGAGAGCCACTTCCTGATGCAGAGCACCCGCGAGCTGCACGAGTGCCATCAGGCGACCGAAGAGGCGATAAACCAGCTTGCCCGGATGCTGCAAACCGGCGACGGACGCGGCGCCGAGGCCGCCATCGCCCGTCTGCACGAGCTGGCAACCCGGGTCAACCTGCCCGCCAATACGGAGACGGCCATCATCGGCTATCTCTGGCTCAACGTGCAGCTCACCGAGCAGCTCACCCACCTGCGCCGCCTGCTGGGGCTGATCCTCACCGTGCCCCATCGCAAACAGCCAGCCTGAACGCCATAAAAAACGCCCCGCATTGCGGGGCGTTTTGCTATCTGACTGGCCGCTTGGGTCCTGAGGTCTGCAAGCCTTAACTGGCATTGGCCAGCGGCTGCTCGGGGGTAAGGTAGAGGGAGAAATCCTGAATACCCGCCTGCAGAGCAGCAAAGCAGTCGGGGTCGATGGCGGTGCCCAGATTCTCCGCCATCATCTCCAGCGCCTGTGGCACAGGGATGGCGCCGCGGTAAGGACGCTTGGCGGTGATGGCATCGAAGATGTCGGCCGTGGTGATGATGCGCGTCTCAAGGGTAATCTCGTCCCCCTTCAGCCCCTTGGGGTAACCTTTGCCATCGAGCCGCTCATGGTGGGCGCCCGCCACTTGCGCCAGCTCCTCGAATGCGCCGATGCGGCTCAGGATCTCCTCGGTGTAGGCGGCATGCATCTGCACCGCAGCCCACTCCTGCGCATCGAGCTTGCCCGGCTTGTCGAGAATGGCATTGCTCACCCCGAGCTTGCCCACGTCATGGAGCAAGGCGCCCCGCTTGAGCCAGCGCCGGCGCGGCTCGGGCAAGCCCATCTGGGTGGCAAGAATGTCGGTATAGAGCGCCACCCTGCCGCTGTGACCCGCGGTGTAGGGACTTTTGGAGTCCACCACCTGCCCGAAGGCCGCCGCGATCTCGTCCAGATAATCCTCATCCAGCGCCACCTCGCTCTGTCCGGCCGGGTGGACCAGCACCCACTCGGTCAGCCGGGGATCGGTCAGCCCTTGCCAGAAAGCATCGTCCGCCAGCGCTTCAAATTCGCGAACCAGTGTCGGATCAAACCAGCTGCCGCTGCGCTCGCGTAGCTCCTTGAGCGCCGCATCAGGACCTGCGGCCGCGTGAAACACATCCACCACCTGGCAGAGCAGGGCAATACGGGAGAAGAGCGGGATTGCCTCGCCTGCCAGTTGCAGGGGCCGACCTTTGCCACTCCAGTGCTCATCAAGGGAGAGGATGCCATCGGCAACATCATCACTGAAACGGAGCTGGCGAGCGATATCAGCCCCCCGATGACAGCGGGTCTGGATCAGTTCGTTGGCAATCTGGTCGCCGTTGCGAAAGATATGAAACAGGCTGCGAAAACGTCCCAGCAGATCCGCCTGCAAGCCGGTATGGCCCAGCACGAAGTTGACTACCTCGGAGAGGGAGCCATCCACCAGTTTGAAATCGCGTTTGAAATGAAGATCGTCGGTGAGATAGAGCTCGCAGATGCGGGCGGCATTGCTGCTGCACCCAAGATCCTTAAGCAGGAGCGTGTAGTAGAGATCATGGCGCAGCCGGGCATCCAGTCCCAGCCGCGCCCCCAGACGGGAACCTATCCAGCAGCAGCGAATGCAATGTCCTCTTGGTTGCCCCTCGGTCATGTCGAGCGCATGACTGAGGGAACCAATCAACTCCGCCAATCGCAATCCATTCACCGTCATAGTCTACTCCCTTAGACATCATGGCGATTTTGCCAGCCGATTATGTATACCCCATCTGGTGCTGGATAGATCTGGATTCAGTTGAATTTAGGCAGCAGCCTTGCCCTGATTCGCCCGCTCTTCCAGCTCAGCACGGCTCAGGGTAGAGACGAAGCGACCGTCGAAGTAGATATCCATCAGCTCGCCGCGCTTCTCGCCACGCATCATGCTGCTGCGACCATCCAGATAGTGCACCTCCATCTGGGCGGTATGCTCGTCGGGATAGCTGATCTCTACCTCACGCACCCCTTGCGGCAGCATGGCCAGCGGCACTTTGTGAAGAGACGGGTCGAGGTGCTGGTTCACCTTGATCACCGGGTTGGCTTTCATGTCTACCACAGCCGGTGACTTGCCGGTGATGGGGTTCTTGCCAGTCCAGAATTCGATGGTATTGAAGACAAACAGGTCGGCAGTTGCCGCCAGACCATAAATCGGGGAGAGCAGCATAAAGACGCCAGCCCGACCGTAGCGGTTGTCCACCACGCTCAGATTGCCCTTGGTCACCATGCCGGATAGCCCCATCTGTCCCATGCAGCCACTCAGCCCCATGCTCGCAACCATCATCAGCAACGCGGCCGCCCGCCCCTTCTGTTGTCGTACCATCTTGTTCTTTTCCTGCTCGGTTATGAATGAGGCGGCAAGCCTAAGCAAGAGAGGGGGTGGGGACAATTCACAATGGCGGGGTGATACAGGAAGAGTTCAGATTGGGGCACTGACTGGTCAGATGTGCATCAATGCCCCGGTTTAATTGTGGTCGAATGAGTCACATGGCCAGACCCGAAACCGTGGCGGAGACATTGTTTGCCTCGCGGCGGATCTCGCTCATCACTTCGTTGACTTCGCCGACCTGCTGCTTGCCCAGCTCGGCGCTGCCCGCCACATCAGACATCTCGGCGGCCACCTTGGCGGTCAGTTCGCGGTTGTTCTGCACCACCTTGGCTATCTCGTCGGTAGAGAGCGAGGTGCGTGCCGCAAGCTGGCGAACTTCATCAGCCACCACCGCAAAGCCACGCCCCTGATCCCCGGCCCGGGCCGCCTCGATAGCGGCGTTGAGGGCGAGCAGGTTGGTCTGATCGGCAATGCTGCTGATGGTGGAGACGATCGCCTCTATGCTGCGAGACTGCTCGTTCAGCTGATTGATAAGGCCAATGCTGTGGGTCAGCTGGCTGGCAATCAGGCTGGAGGTGTCGACCACCGAGGAGAGCAGACCCGCCCCGCGCTCAGCGCAGCTCAGGGTCTCCCGCGCCGCATCGTGAGCCAGCATGGCCGCCTCACGCACCGCATCGCTCTTGTTTATCCGCTCGGTGATGTCGCTGGCGAACTTGATCACCTTCACCACCTTGCGGTTCTCGTCAAGGATCGGGTTGTAGGTCGCCTCCAGCCACACCTTGCTGCCGTGGCTGTTCTGGCGGCAGAAGAGGCCTGATTTGAACTGGCCGCGCCCAAGCTCTTCCCAGAAGTGGGGATTCTCCTGATAGAAGTGGTCATCACAGAAGATGCGGTGGTGCTTGCCCTGCACCTGAGCCAGGGTGTAGCCCATGGTGTGGAGGAAGTTGGCGTTGGCAGTGAGCACTTCACCGGTCGGCGTGAATTCGATGACGGCCAGAGAACGATCAAGGGCCTTTACCACCGCCTGCTGGCTCAGCAGCTGCAGATGATGCTCCGTGATGTCGGCGGCAATCTTGATCACCTTGGTCACTACGCCGCGCAATTTGACGGGGAAGTAGGTGGCCTCCAGCCAGATTGGCTCGCCGCGGCGATTAAAGCGCTGAAAGACCCCGGTACGGGAACGCCCCTGTTTCAGGTCGGCCCAAAACTGCTGGTAGGCGCTGCTCTGGGCATACTGCTTGTCGCAAAAGATCCTGTGATGCTGGCCCACAACCTCGGATGCGCTGAATCCCACCACGTTGAGAAAGAGATCGTTGGCGGCCAGCACGGTGCCATCAGGGCTGAAAGTGATGGTCGCGACGCTGCCATGCACTGCATCGTAAAATCCCTGTTGCTCCAGAAGCTGCTCCTGACACTGCTGCAACTCGGCTTTCAATTTGTTATTGAACATCGAAACATATCCTCCAGACAGGCACCCGCCATGGCCAAACTACATGGTGGATCAACAAGATAATGACGGCGTGTACCCTCAGCATAGCTGGCTGAGCCATCAGACTCCCTTTTGGCAAGCTATTTATTGTCACCCATCACACGACGGGCTGATGGCTGACATGTCACGGCTCACCGGGCAGGTGGTTGCCACTCCATATAGGCAGGATTGGCGACAAAGCCGATCCGTTCATATAGGGGGCGCCCCTGCTCGCTGGCATGGAGCCATACCTTGCCAAACCCGCAGGCTATGGCCTCTGCAGCCATCACATCGAGCAGTGCACTGGCTATACCCTGCTTGCGATAATCGGACAAGGTATACATGTTGAGCAGATAGGCTTCTCTTCCCGCCAGATTGCCGGGATAGGGTGGCCGCACGAACATCGCCAGAGTACCTGCCGCGACAACCTGCTTATCGACCTCGGCCAGCCAGGATAAAGCGGATCCGCTCAAAAAGGCGTTGGTAAAATAACTTTCGGTTGCCTGTATCAGGGCGGGATCGGCTGCGGGGTGCGGCAACTCCCCCACTTCGCAGAAGAGCGCCATTCGCATGGCAACCAGCATCGGAATATCGGCCTCGGTGGCCTGACGGATCAGCATCGCAGCTCCTTGCGTCATCGGGATCCATAAAATAAGCAACTAACAGGGGGAAGAGCGCAGCTGCTGCCACATTGTGACATGCCCTTTTTGCACCAGCGATAGTAACAGAGTCGAGCATTAACCATCTGTTTTTAAACGCATAAAAAAAGACAGCCGAAGCTGTCTTTTTTATCGAAAAGGGTCTTAGTAGAAGATCCGCTCGCCACGTTCGCTCATCTTGAGCCAGACCGGCTTGGTACTGGTCTTGTTCCAGATGCGGTGCAGATAGCTATAAAAGCGGGCGCGATCACTACGAAACAGCATCACTGGAAACGCCAGAATGCCCACCAGCAATACATAAATGCGACGAAGAATAATCTGAGTCAGAGAAAAGGGATGAAACATGATGCAACTCCTTACTGGTACGACCACTGAGCAAAGATTACTCCACTATCTGTAGGATTACTACATCCCCGGCCATATTTTTTCATAAAAACGGCAAATGCGTGGGATAAATGAAATTGAGCAACGTGATTAACTAACAGTTAACACATTTGCGAAAATCGTGCGCTCTGCCACAGTTATGAGTGCGGAAACGTGCCGTATGGAGATGCGTATGAAGCTTTCAGAAGTTGCTCTGCTGGTGCTGATGCTCGCCTTGACCAAGGCGCAAATCGATGAATGGCAGCTCAATCAGGGGGATGCCATCGTGCTTGCCCGACAAGGGCCAACCACCGTCAGTCTGTGGCAGTGCGGCACTCTGAAACAACAGATGGCGGATCTCACCCAATACAGTGCAGAAAGCCAGTTTCAGAACCGGGGCCAAAACGTGGACGAAGTGAATCACTATCTTGAGCGGCAGTGGCGAGAAGCGGGCTGTGAACAGCTGATGCTGCAACAGAGCTACTGATAAAGTCGGCTTGAGATGATTTCTTGAAAAAAAAGAGAAGAGATGGAGGCACGTTCCGGAGTCGAACCGGACTAAACGGATTTGCAATCCGCTGCATAACCGCTTTGCTAACGCGCCATGCTGACAAGACTGATTGTCTTGAAAGTGATATCCATCGTTGGTTCGATGGAAAATTGGAGCGGGAAACGAGACTCGAACTCGCGACCCCGACCTTGGCAAGGTCGTGCTCTACCAACTGAGCTATTCCCGCATTACTGCTTCCGTGCCAGTTGCCTGACAACGAGGCGCATTATACGTACCCCGAGCGACAGCACAACCCTTTTTTCGCATTTAAACTCCGCAACCGGATCGTTTGCTCACCCTTTAGACGGGTTGCTGCAAAATCAGCCGTTCAGCTGTGACCAACCAAGCGAATTTGGGATAAAGTCGTTGAAATGATTACGCTTTAGTTCGAGACTTGAGCCGCTTAATAACCGGATTCTCAATTGAAATTCACAAGATGAAATGGATCTTCAGGCTTCGTGGACTCAGGCCGCAACTAATGCTGGCTTTTTTCATGTTGGGAATGGTGCCATTCCTGGTCGTCACCCTCTTTTTCCTCTACAGCCACGGCAAAGACCTCACCACCCAGACATCCAACCATCTGGTCTCCGTTCGCAACATCAAAAAGAGCCAGCTTGAGGATTACTTCAACAACCTCAAGGAGCAGATCACCAACTTCTCCCAGCAGGACTTTGCCGGCAACAGTATCGGTCGCTTCTACGGTTTTGCCGGTGCCTTTGAAAAGCTTGGCACCACGCCGCAGGAGGCCCGTGCCCGAGCGCAGGCCCGCTATGTGCCGGGCTCTTGGGATCAGCTGCAAAAGCCGGATCCCGAAGTCGAAATCGAACCCTCCATCAGTGCTCTCATTCTGGCTGACGAGATGTATGGCCGGGTGCATCAGCGCTTTCATCGCGGCTACGCCGACATGGTGCGTAAATCCAACTACAGCGACATCTTTCTGGTCGACCTCAACGGCGATGTCGTCTATTCGGTCACCAAACAACCTAACTTTGCCACCAACCTGCTCTCCGGCCCCTATCAGGGCAGTGGCCTGGGCCAGACCTTCGCCAAGATCAAGCGGCGCCTCGATGGCGGCCAAAAACCGCAACAGATCTTCGAATTCACCGACTTTGGCCGTAATGAGCTGACCGGTCAGGTGGTCGCCTACATGGCCGCCCCCGTGATGCAGTACGACTATGTACGCGGGGTGGTCATCTTTGAGCTGCTGCCGGACAAGCTCAACCAGATCATGGCGGAGCGTGAGGGGCTCGGGAAAACCGGCGAGACCATTCTCATCGGCCCCGACAAACGGATGCGGGCCGATGCCTGGCTAGCGCCGGAGTACAGCGTCGAGAAGAGCTTTAGCCAAAATTTCCGCCTGCTGCAGACCCCCCTCGTCACCAAGACCCTCTCTGGCGAGCAAGGGGTCGGGCTGTTTCGCTCCTATCAGGATGACGATGTACTCGCCGCCTACACCCAGGTGAAGGTATTCGATACCGAGTGGGCCTTTATCGCCGAGATCTCCACCCGCGAGGCCTATGCCCCCATCCGCCAGCTGGAGACGCTGGTCATCGTGCTGGGGGCTGGCTCCCTGCTGCTGCTGATCCTCTTCTCCCGCTGGCTCTCCCACTCCATCACGGCGCCGCTGCGCTCCCTGACCGAGGCGGCCGAGCAGGTAGCTGATGGCGCCCTGGATCACCCCATCGCCATCGAGCGCACCGGCGATGACATCGACCGGCTGGCGCAGGCGTTTCGCCATATGCAGCGCTCGGTGAAGGAGAAGATCGAGCTCATCGAACAGCAGACCATAGAGCTGCAACAGCAGGTCAAGCTGACCCACAAGCAAAACCTCAGCTTGCAGCAGGCTGACAAGCTCAAGGATGAACTACTGGCCAATACCTCCCACGAGCTGCGCACACCTATTCACGGCATCAAGGGGATGGCCGAGTCGATGCTCGCCAGCCAGCAAGATTTGACCGAGGGGCAGCAGAAACAGCTTGGCCTCATCATCAAGAGCGCCGACGGTCTGGCCCGTCTGGTGGACGATCTGCTCGACTACCACCAGATGCGCTATGGCCAGCTGGAGATCCACCCCCAGCCAGTCTCTTCGAAGGGGGTCATCCGGCTGGTGCTCGACCTCTGCCAGCATCTGGTACAGGCCAAACCGCTCACTCTGGTGGATATCAGCCCGGCCGAGCTGCCCCCCGTGCTGGCTGACGAGCAGCGCCTCGAACAGGTGCTCTACAATCTGGTCGGCAACGCCATCAAGTACACGCCGCAGGGCAAGGTGGTGCTGAGCGCCATGGTGGAGGGCAACTTCCTGCGCATCAAGGTGACCGATACCGGTATCGGTATCTCCCCCGAGCATCTGGAGCATATCTTCGAACCGCTGGTGCAGATGAGCCCGGAGGTAAGCAAGCAAGGGGCAGGCCTTGGCCTCTCCATCACGCGGCAGTTGGTGCACTTGATGGGTGGCGAGCTGAGTGTGCAGAGCGAGCCGAGCGTCGGCTCCACCTTTGCCTTCACCCTGCCGCTCGCGACCGGCAAGAGTGCTCCACTGACTCAGGGCAGCCGTCAGATAGAGCTGCAACTGGTGCGCCAGCAGCCGCTCATCCTGCCCGACTGGGAGAGCGAGGATCTGCCTCCGCCACCCGAAGGAGCCCCTCTCATCCTGGTGGTGGATGACGAACCCATCAATCTGCACATCCTGCGTCACCTCTTGCAGCCCTGCGGCTACCGCATTCTGCCCAGCAGCGATGGCCACGATGCGTTGGCCAAGCTCACCCAGGAGCCGGTGGATCTCATCCTGCTCGATGTGATGATGCCGACCCTCTCCGGCTTCGATGTCTGCCGCCGGCTCCGGGAGCATCATCCCAAAGAGAAGCTGCCGGTACTGCTACTCACCGCCCTCAACCAGCCCAAGGATATCGAAGAGGGATTCAACGCCGGCGCCAACGACTATCTGGTCAAACCCTTCTGCAAAGAGGAGCTGTTCGCCCGGGTCAAGGCATTGCTGGAGGCCAAGGCGGGGCGAGCATCTCTGGTGGAGAACCGCTTGCTCAAACAGGAGATAGAGCACCGCCTCACCCTGCAGGAGCGACTCCATCAGGATCAGATGCGCCTGCTGGCGCTGCTCGGCGAAGGGGCCGACCCCATGCTCTTTATCGACGAGCAGGGTACAGTGTTGTTCGCCTCCCGGGTACTGGCTCGCTTGCTGGGTCAGGAGCCGGAAACCATGGAGGGACAAGCTATCGACGAGTGGCTGGCCGAGCCGCTGAAAGAGCAGTGGCCCGATCTGGCTGGCCAGCGGGAGCATATTGTGGAATTTTTGGTGGCAGGCCAGAAAGATGAGCTCAACGCCCGTGCCCTGCCCATCACCCTCGGGGGGCAAGCGGCCTTTGCCCTTACCTTTACAACTGAACAACGCCAGGATGAGAGCCGCATCGTGGCACTGGAGAACGCCCTCAAAAACCTCTCCCGGCAAGCCATCATCGAAGATGAGCAGCTGCTGGGCGAGCTGAGCCGACTGGGCGGCGAATTCCGCTCGCTGGCCGACAACCTTATTCGCCAGCAGGATGACGAGCCCCTGCGCCGCGCCTTGGTGGAGACCATGCAGCTCACCCTGGATGCCTGGCAGCAGGGCACCGGCAAGGGCAAGATCGTGCTGGCGGAGAAGAGCAAGCTGTGGCGCGTCTACATGGACAGATCCAGCCCGCAGACCCGTACCCTCGACAAGTACCTCAATCTGGACACCCTGCCCAAATCGCCGCGCTGGAAGACGGTCGTTGCCACCACCGAGTATGTGCTGGGCCACTGCCCGCTCAACGAGCAACAGCGCCAACAGTTGCAACAGAGTGCCCAGACCCTGCGTCAGCTTGCCAACCGCAAGGTGTGAGTCGGCGCAGGATGCGCGCTGGCTCACACTTGGCAAACCGGTTTCTTTTTCCAGCAAAACAAAGCCCGATATCACCCCTGAAATCCGAGCCGATCCACGTCACATATTTGTCATGAACGTTGTTTTCAAGGCAACTTTTAGCGCAGAGAGAACGAACTTAACGATATGATTTACAACAGATAAAAATCCATTTTGACGAAATTGACGTAAGGTCTTGGATTTTTACGAAAACAACGAAATCAACAGTTGTTGTTTTCATGTTAACTCTGTTTTGC
>NZ_JRGM01000043.1 GCF_000764665.1 Aeromonas lacus
CTACTGCACCTTGCTAATTCAGATTGATATTATGTAGAGCGACTACTAACAAGTAGGGTGGGGGAGGGATATCTCGTTCTTGGTACAAGCAAAAAGCCACACAGTGTTGCTCTTTGTTTTTTTAGATACAACCCTGATCGGTGTTTATCGCAGCTCGCGTTATCCAGCGATACCCGGTCAATAGATAGTCTTTCGTCCTTAGACATGAGCAAGAGCGCCGTAGTCAAGCGCTTTCCAATCAGCCTCAGTGATCTCGATTAACAGGAACCTAGGTTATTTGGTTGGTACATGTAATTAGCTGAGGGGAAGGATAACAGTATTTCCAGCCAGAAAACTACCGCTACAAAATATACGACTACATGATGCAGCATTTGCTGCGTTGTGAACCTGAGAATAGGATTTGGCTCAACCTGTAACGCTATAACTGATGTAAGTCGGATTGTGGTTTTATGTGGAGCGGACTTAATCTGGATAGTGGATAGATTCCTGATGTCTAAATCACATTGACAGTTCAAGCTGTAATCAGCGACTCGGCAAAAATGAGTCGGAACTAGAACGAGCTATGTACTGTTGGGCACATGATGGATGAATTTCATATGCCAACAAACTAGTTTATGGCTTAAGTTTTTGTGACCATATTTTGAATAAATAGTATTCAAGTAGAAAACTTAGTAAGCCTTTAGGTTTAAGGGAATAAACCAAGAACTGATAATTACGTGAATATCGCCCATAAAAAAGAGCCACACAATGTGTGGCTCTTTGCTTGTTCCAACAACAGAACTATTAA
Organism: Aeromonas lacus; assembly: GCF_000764665.1. Lineage (GTDB taxonomy): Bacteria > Pseudomonadota > Gammaproteobacteria > Enterobacterales > Aeromonadaceae > Aeromonas > Aeromonas lacus. Next base: position 788 of record NZ_JRGM01000043.1, read on the forward strand.
GGGCGACCTGCCGGGCAGGAAGCAACATTGACTGCTGCGGTGCTGCCACCGTGACGGCCAGAGCTAACTACTTCACCACGAACCAGAGGCGGATAGTCCACAGGTTCACGGGCTGGCAGGGCCGGGGCTTCGGCTGGCGTCGCCATCGGCGCAGATGCCTTGCGAGCTCGGGCCAACAGACCGGCACCGTGCTTAACCTGTTTGGTAACGGTTACGGGAGTCTCTTCAGCTACAACTTTTACCGGCTCTTCAGCAACAGGGTCTGCAGTTACTGCTTCGCTGACCTCAACTGCGGCTGCCTGAGCTTCGGCAATAACTTCAGCCGGCTGTTCAGCTTGTGCAACCTCAACCTGAGTAGCTTCAACGACTACTGCGGCCGCGGGTGCTGCCACTTCAACAGCTTCAATGACAGGTGTTGCTGTAACTTCGGTCTGTACTGCATGAGCCTGTTCAGCTGACTCCTCAGCAACAGCTTCCACAACCACATGTTCGGTCAGTGCAGCAGAGGCTTGCAGGGCTGCAGCGACAGCTTCAGCGCTCGGGATGGTGACAACAGGCACTACCGGCTCTTCAACCTGCGCTTTGGCGATATCTGCCTGGGCGGCGGTAGTCAGAGTCGGTTCAACTTGCTGCTCTTCATCACGCTGGCTACGCGCTTCTTCATTAATGCGCTTGCGACGTTGGCCTTCGATACGCTGGCTGCGCGGAGTACGGCGGGAACGGCGCTGACCTTCGGCCTGCTCGTCCTGGTCGCCAGTCTCAACAGCTGCAACCTGAACCTCTTCCACTACAGGCAGGGCAGGGGTGTCGCTCGCAGCAACATCAACGCGGATCTGCTTGCGCAGCTGGCGACGTTCGCGGCGCTCAGCCACTTTCTGCTCTTTTTCCTGACGCGGTTCGATGGCATCAACGGTTTCCACCGCGTCAACGACAACCTCGGCACGAGGCTCACGGGGAGCGCGTGGCTCACGAGCCGGGCGCGGAGCACGGGGCTCACGTTCCATCCGCTGTTCAGTACGAACTTCACGTTCCTGACGGGGCTCACGTTCTTTACGAGGACGACGATTACGGTTTTCACCACCTTCGCGGTTGCCATTTTCACGTTTCTCGCCAGCTTCTGCATTGTTGCGGTTGCCACGGTTGTCGTCACGACGAGGACGCTGACCACGGCCACGACCTTCTTCGCGCTGATGACGCTGACCTTCTTCCTTGCGTGCTTCGCGAGTAGCCGGTTTATCAGCCGGAGCTTTTACTTCGGCAGGTGCGGCATCGCTGCTGAACAGGCCGGTAATGCCTTTGATCAGCTTGCTGAAGAAACCTGCTTCGGCTGGTGCAGCGGCAACGGCCGGGGCTGTCTGTTGCTGTGCTGCAACTGGCGCAGGTTGAGTCGGCTGGGCAAAGCCTTGCAGCAGCGGTTGTTCACGCTCGATCACCTGAGCTTGCTTCGGCTGGTAGACCGGCTTGGCAATCTCGGTTTTCAGCTCATAGCTGGCCGCTTCCGGGATCTCGTTCTGACGAATGCGGGTCACTTCGTAGTGCGGGGTTTCCAGATGCTGGTTCGGAATGATGTAAACACGCACATCATTGCGCTGTTCCAGACTAGCGATGGCAGCACGCTTCTCGTTAAGCAGATAGGCGGCAACATCCACCGGCACTTGGCCGTGAACCTGCTCGGTGTTGTCCTTCATGGCCTCTTCTTCGATGAGACGCAGGATGGACAGAGCAAGGGATTCGTTGTCACGGATCACGCCTTGGCCCTGGCAACGGGGGCAGATATGGCTGCTGGATTCGTTGAGGGAGGGACGCAGACGCTGGCGAGACATCTCCAGCAGACCGAAACGGGAGATCCGGCCCAGCTGGATGCGGGCACGATCCTGATGAACCGCTTCACGCAGACGGTTTTCCACTTCGCGCTGATGGCGAACCGGGGTCATGTCGATGAAGTCGATTACGATCAGGCCACCCAGGTCGCGCAGACGCAATTGACGGGCAATTTCGTCGGCCGCTTCCAGGTTGGTTTGCAGCGCAGTCTCTTCGATATCGCCGCCCTTGGTGGCGCGGGAGGAGTTGATATCGATGGAGGTCAGCGCTTCGGTCGGATCGATAACGATGCTGCCGCCGGAGGGGAGGCGCACTTCACGCTGGAAGGCTGATTCGATCTGGCTCTCAATCTGGAAGTGGTTGAACAGGGCAACTTCGCCCTTGTACAGCTTCACACGGTTGAGGAAATCGGGTCGTACCAGCTCGATATGGGCCTTGGCCCGTTCGAAAATCACCGGATTGTCAATCAGGATCTCGCCCACATCGCGACGCAGATAGTCACGGATGGCACGCACGATGACGTTGCTTTCCTGGTGGATCAGCACCGGCGCAGCGCGCTCCTGGGAGGCCTTGTGGATGGAGTCCCAGTGGTTGAGCAGAACGTTCAGGTCCCACTCCAGCTCTTCCGGAGACTTGCCCACACCGGCGGTACGCACGATCAGGCCCATGCCTTCCGGCACGGTCAATCCGCTCAGGGCTTCTTTCAGTTCGGTCCGCTCATCACCCTCGATGCGGCGGGAGATACCACCGGCACGGGGGTTGTTGGGCATCAGCACCAGGTAGCTACCTGCCAGACTGATAAAGGTGGTGAGGGCTGCACCCTTGGTGCCACGCTCTTCCTTGTCGATCTGGACGATAACTTCCTGACCTTCGCGGACCACTTCTTTGATGTTGGGACGACCCTGATAGGAGTAACCGGAGGGGAAGTAATTGCGGGCGATCTCCTTTAACGGCAGGAAACCGTGGCGCTCGGCGCCGTAGTCGACAAAAGCAGCTTCAAGGCTGGGTTCTACGCGGGTGATCTTACCCTTGTAAATGTTCGCTTTCTTCTGCTCGTGTCCCGGACTTTCAATATCCAAATCGTAGAGCTGTTGTCCGTCAACCAGCGCTACGCGCAACTCCTCTTCTTGAGTTGCGTTGATAAGCATTCTTTTCATTGAGTTCTCATTATTGTGTCATTTTGATTTCCTCCATCTGGGTCCTGCCGGCGCCGGCCTCGGGTCTTCAGCATACTGGGGCAACCTCCCGGTTGGGGTATGCATGAGGCGCAAACTAAGGGCGCTCTGCTCATCCCTTCTCGAGAAGGGATGAATAAGGATGCCGAAATGGAGACAAATAAACGGTAATGTTTGTGTTCTCCATGCGTTGTACCTCGCACCCGGGAACCGTCATGTTCTTCTAGACACGGTGTATCGGGATTGGGTGGCATACTTTTTGGCCACTTAGTACAAGGCTTGAACACAATGACAAAACCTTGTTTATTATCCCATTTAAACCTCTTTTATAGCAAGGCGCCATTTTTCAACAAACCATGCAGCCAAGGGGCGCTGGCAGTGGTAAAATCCGCGCCATGACACAGATACAACAACAAGTGCAGCTGCTCACCATCGAAGCTGAGCATGACGGGCAGCGCATCGACAATTTTCTCAAGACTCAGCTAAAGGGCGTCCCCAAGAGCCTGATCTATCGCATCCTTCGCAAAGGTGAAGTGCGAGTAAACAAAAAGCGCATCAAACCGGAGTACAAACTCTGCGCAGGTGACGAGGTGCGGGTTCCTCCCGTGCGCGTTGCCGAGAAGAATGAGCTGCCTTCGGCAAATCTGGGGGTTATCCAGCGTCTGGAGAGCCAGATCTTGTTCGAAGACGATGCCATGATCGTGCTGAACAAGCCCTCCGGCATGGCCGTACATGGCGGCAGCGGCCTGAGCTTTGGCGTCATTGAAGGGCTGCGCGCCCTGCGTCCGGACGCCCGTTTCCTCGAACTGGTGCACCGTCTCGACCGCGATACCTCCGGCGTACTGCTGGTTGCCAAAAAACGCAGCGCCCTGCGCAGCCTGCATGAGCAGTTGCGCGTCAAGACCATGCGCAAGCAGTATCTGGCGCTGGTGCGTGGCAAGTGGCAGGCTCACGTCAAGGTGGTCAATGCCCCGCTGCGCAAGAATGATCTGCAATCCGGTGAACGGGTGGTGCGGGTCAGTGCCGATGGCAAGCCCTCCGAAACCCGGTTCCGTATCGTGCGTCAATTTGCCGAAGCGACCCTGGTCGAGTGCAGCCCCATCACCGGTCGTACCCACCAGATCCGCGTGCACACCCTGCATGCCGGTCACCCGATCGCCTGTGATGATAAGTACGGTGAAGCGGCGTTTGACGAAAAAATGCGCAGCCAAGGGCTGAAACGACTCTTTTTGCACGCCTGGAAGCTCAGCTTTACCCATCCGGCCGATGGTCGCGAGATGCAAGTAGAAGCACCGCTGGCACCTGAACTCGACAACTTCCTCAACGGTTTGCCACGCTGATGCAGGATATCCGGCTCGCCATTTTCGATTGGGACGGTACCCTGATGGATTCGGTGGGCCGGATTGTGGCCTGTGTGCAGGGGGCCGCCAGAGATTGTGAACTGGCGGTGCCTGCACCAGCCCAGATCCGGCAGATCATCGGATTGAGCCTCGATGTCGCCATGTCCCGTCTGTTCCCCTTATGTAACGACAGTGGCATCGCTATTGATGAGCGCCAGATTGCCGCACTCATCGATCGTTATCGTCATCACTATCTGCACGACACCACCCCCAGCCCGCTGTTTGCCGGTGCAGGGGAGTTGCTGCATGACTGGCAGTCACGGGGCCTGCAACTGGCCGTCGCTACCGGCAAATCACGCCGTGGGTTGGATCGGGTATTGGATGAGACCGGGCTGCGCCTGTTGTTTGTTACCAGTCGTGGGGCCGATGAGGCTCGCTCCAAGCCCGATCCGCTGATGCTTGAGCAGATCCTGGACGAGCTGGGGCTTTCACCCCGGCAGGCCGTGATGATCGGCGACTCTGTTCACGATATGGCGATGGCCGAAGCGATCGCCATGCCACGAATTGGCGTCACCTGGGGGGTAGATAGTCGTGATTCCCTCAGTCGTCACGGACCGGTGGCGGTGGTGGACTCCATGGCGGTGCTCAAAACGCTATTGTAAGTATTTCCCTTTGAGCGACCTCAATCTGATTGATAACAGAAGCCCGGCCAATTGACCGGGCTTCTTATATATCTTCTAGCTCATCTATTCGCTCACAATCAGGGTAGTGCGATGCCGTGGCGATCCAGCAGCTCGATCAGGCCGATCAGCGGCAGACCGATCAAGGCGTTAGGATCGCGCCCTTCCAGCCCCTTGAACAGCACGATCCCCATCCCTTCACACTTGAAGCTGCCGGCGCAATCTAGCGGCATTTCGGCCACAACATAACGGCGGATGGCGGACTCGTCGAGATCGCGAAAGTGAACCGTAAACGGTTCAATCAATTGATGAATCTCATTGGTTGCAGCGTTAAGTACGCATAGGCCGGTGTAGAAGGTGACGCCGCGCCCCTGAGCCGCCATCAGTTGCGCTATGGCATTGTCTATGGTGCCCGGTTTTCCGAGGATGCGGCCGTCGCAGACACACACCTGATCAGAACCAATGATCAGCCCGTGATCACGACTATCTGCAATGGCCTGTGCCTTTGCTCGGGCAAGTCGGGCCACCAGCTCCTGAGCGGATTCATCTGCCAGTGGCCGTTCGTCTACGTCGGGAGCGGCACATTTAAAGGGGAGGCCAAGCTTCTCCAGCAAGGCTTTGCGATAGCGAGAAGTTGAGGCGAGGATCAGATTCTGTGGCATAATCAGGTACCGATGAAAGCAAGTACCGGCATTCTAGGGACTTGTGGCGTTAAAATCATCGGCGGTAAGGACTTTTTCCTTTGACTATCAGTTGTTGGACCTATATTATTCGCGCCCTATGCAAAAGGTGAAGTTGCCCGTTAAGGTTGATCCAGTCCGTAGTGCCTTGAAGCTGCTCGACTATGTCGGGATAGTGGAAAAGTCGCAGATGCCCAGGCTGGAGGAATCAACCGCTGGCTTGCAGAGTGATATTGATGTATCACTGCACTTTGGCAAAGATGTCCAGAAGTTGACCGTTATGAAAGGCACTGCCCATGCCAAGGTTGACCTGGTTTGCCAACGTTGCGGAGAGACATTCGAGCACCTCTGCGAAGCTGAATTTATCTACACTCCGCTGTTCGAAAGAACAAACGAGGAAGAACTGCCGGAAGCTTATGAGCCCATTGAGTTGGACGAAAACGGCGAGATGGATCTTCATCAAATCCTGGAGGATGAACTCATCCTCTCGTTGCCTCAGGTAGCCATGCATTCTCTGGATGCGTGTCCCCGCGGTAACATGGAGATGACTTGGGGTGAAATCGAACCTGCTGATGAGCGGCCGAATCCCTTTGCAGTTCTTGAAGAGCTTAAACGTAAGTGAATTTAGGAGTTAGCCTACAATGGCCGTACAACAGAACCGTAAAACCCGTGCCAAGCGTGGCATGCGTCGTTCCCACGATGCGCTGACCACCGCTGCCCTGACTGTTGATCAGACCAGTGGCGAAATCCATCGTCGTCACCACGTGACTGCCGATGGTTTCTACCGCGGTAAAAAGGTAATCGCTTAAGGATTGCCTTTGTCTACGCAAACTGTCGCGCTAGACATCATGGGGGGAGATATTGGCCCCTCGGAAACAGTGCCTGCCGCCGTGCAGGCACTGTCTCTTTTACCCCAGCTAAAACTGATCCTGGTCGGTGACCAACATCAGACCTCCTCTCTGCTGCAGCAACATGGCTTGCTGAATCATCCCCGCGTCCGTTTCGTACATGCATCCCAGGTGGTTGGCATGGGCGATAAACCGATCGTGGCGCTGCGTACTCTGAAAGACTCCTCCATGCGGGTGGTACTCAATCTGGTGAAAGCCGGTGAGGCCGATGCCTGCGTCAGTGCCGGCAATACCGGCGCCCTGATGGCGATGGCCAAGTGCGTGCTCAAATCTCTACCCGGGGTCGATCGGCCGGCACTTATCAAGGCGCTGCCGACATTGAGCGGCCAACGTACCGTGATGCTGGATCTCGGTGCCAACGTCAGTTGCGATGCGGATACCTTGCTGCAGTTTGCGGTGATGGGCTCCGTGGTGGCCGAGAAAGTCGAAGGCATTGCTTCTCCTCGTGTTGCCTTGCTCAACATCGGGGAAGAGGAGATCAAGGGCAATGATCTGGTGCGTCACAGTGCCGAATTGTTGCGCCAGTGCAACGCGCTCAACTATGTCGGTTTCATTGAAGGGGATCGCATCTTCAGCGGCGAGTGCGATGTGATCGTCTGCGACGGTTTTGTTGGCAATGTCGCCCTCAAAACGGCCGAGGGGGTAGTGCGGATGATGGCTCAGCTGGCGGGATATCCCCGCAAGAAGCGCACTTTTCTTGGCCGGATCGCCGGTTTTATGTTCAAACGGCGTTTTTCATACCTGAACCCCGACCAGTATAACGGGGCAAGTCTGTTAGGATTGCGCGGCATTGTGGTAAAAAGTCATGGGCGAGCCGAGCGGCGCGCCCTGTGTAATGCGATCCTGCTGGCCGCACAAGAGGCCAAACATCAACTTCCACTGCAAATAGCAGATCGCCTTGAAGCTGTCTTTTCCGACAGGGACCTATAAGAACTCTATGCATAGCAAAATTCTGGGTACTGGCAGCTACCTGCCGAGTTCAGTGCGTACCAACGCCGATCTCGAGCAGATGGTTGAGACCAGTGACGAGTGGATCGTGGAACGCACCGGGATCCGTGAGCGCCGCATTGCCGGTGCTGATGAGACCGTTGCCACCCTCTCTTACCAGGCCGCCCTGCGGGCCCTGGATGCCGCAGGTCTGACCGCGGCCGATCTCGACATGATAGTGCTGGCCACCACCAGCGCCGAAAACGCCTTCCCGGCAGCCGCTTGTGAATTGCAAGGGTTACTGGGCGTGCAGGGGATCCCAGCCTTTGACGTGGCGGCAGCCTGCGCCGGGTTTACCTATGCGCTCTCCATTGCCGATCAGTTCGTCAAATCCGGCGCTGCCCGCCACGTGCTGGTTGTCGGTGCCGATGTGTTGTCGCGCATGTGCGATCCGGAAGATCGCGGCACCATCATTATTTTTGGTGATGGTGCCGGTGCAGTGGTGATTGGCGCCAGCGAAACACCGGGCATTCTCTCCACTCATCTTCATGCCGATGGCCGTTACGGCGATCTGCTCAAGTTGCCGCAACCCCGTCGCGGTATGCCGGGAGCCGAACTAGAAGCCTACATGTACATGAAGGGCAACGATGTGTTCAAAGTGGCAGTCACCCGTCTGAGCGAGATAGTGACCGAGACACTGGCAGCTGCCGGTCTTGAGCCGAGTGAGCTGGACTGGCTGGTGCCTCATCAGGCCAACTTCCGCATCATCAGCGCCACTGCCAAGAAACTCGGTATGGGTCTCGACAAAGTGGTGTTGACCCTCGACAAGCACGGCAACACCTCTGCTGCGTCCGTACCTATCGCCTTCGATGAAGGGGTGCGGGATGGCCGGATCAAACCGGGCCAGCTGGTCTTGCTGGAAGCCTTCGGCGGCGGTTTCGCCTGGGGCTCGGCGCTGGTTCGCCTCTGATCCAAAGCGGGATGAACGAGTGCTGTCATCCCGCAACGATTTCATTTTTGCTTATCTAAAAGGAATCAATGATGACCCAATTTGCCATTGCCTTCCCGGGACAAGGCTCCCAAACCGTGGGCATGCTGGCCGAACTGGCCGAGCAACATGCCGTGATCAAGGAGACCTTCGCCGAGGCGAGCCAGGTGCTGGGTTATGACCTGTTTGCCCTGGTAATGAATGGTCCGGCCGAAGAGCTGAACAAAACCTGGCGTACCCAGCCCGCACTGCTGACTGCCTCTGTCGCACTGTGGCGTCTGTGGCAACAGCAGGGTGGGGCAACGCCTTCCGTCATGGCTGGTCACAGCCTGGGTGAGTATTCCGCTCTGGTTTGCAGCGGTGCGCTGGCCTTTACCGATGCCGTCAAACTGGTCGAGCTGCGTGGTCTGGCCATGCAGGAAGCGGTACCGGAAGGTACTGGTGCCATGGCTGCCATCATCGGTCTGGACAACGACGCCATCGCTGCCAACTGCGAAAAAGCGGCAGAGGGGCAGGTAGTTTCTCCGGTCAACTTCAACTCTCCGGGCCAGGTGGTTATCGCTGGCCACAAAGAGGCCGTCGAACGCGCCAACGTGCTGATGAAAGAGTCGGGCGCCAAGCGTGCGCTGCCGCTGCCGGTTTCCGTGCCGTCCCACTGCGCGCTGATGAAACCTGCCGCAGAAAAACTGGCAGCTGCGCTGGACGGGATCGAGATCAAGGTTCCTGCCATCGCGGTCATCAATAATGTCGACGTATCCTGTGAACAGGATCCGGCCGCCATCAAGCAAGCACTGGTGCGTCAGCTGTTCAGCCCGGTTCGTTGGACCGAGACGGTCGAGCGGATGGCCAATGAGGGCGTTACCCTCGAAATCGAGATGGGACCGGGCAAAGTATTGACCGGGCTCGCCAAGCGCATCGACAAGCGCGTGGAAGGTATTCACGCCAACGATGCTGCCTCTTTTGAGCAGGCGCTGGCCCAGATCAAGTAAACAGGAGCAAGTAATGAGCTTTACCGATAAGGTTGTGTTGGTGACTGGTGCCAGTCGTGGCATCGGCCGTGCGATTGCCGAAACTTTTGCGGCCCGTGGCGCCAAGGTAGTCGGCACTGCGACCAGCGAGAGCGGTGCAGAGGCGATCAGCGCCTATCTGGGTGAGCAGGGTTGCGGCATGGCACTGAACGTGACCAGCCAGGAATCCATCGAAGCCGTTTTCGCTGCCATCAAGGCGCGTTTTGGTGACATCGACATCCTGATCAACAATGCCGGTATCACCCGCGACAACCTGTTGATGCGGATGAAAGATGACGAGTGGAACGAGATCATCGATACCAACCTGACTTCGCTCTACCGTCTGAGCAAGCCGGTGTTGCGGGCGATGATGAAGAAGCGCAATGGTCGCATCATCAGCATCGGTTCCGTGGTCGGTACCATGGGCAATGCCGGTCAGGTCAACTATGCAGCCGCCAAGGCGGGTCTGGTTGGCTTTACCAAATCACTGGCGCGTGAAGTGGCCTCCCGTGGCATCACGGTCAACGCGGTTGCCCCCGGTTTCATCGAAACCGACATGACTCGCGCCCTGAACGAAGAGCAACGTGCCGGCATTATGAGCCAGGTGCCTGCCGCTCGTCTGGGTGATCCGAAAGAGATTGCCGCCGCGGTGGTATTCTTGGCTTCCGATGAAGCAGCTTATATCACCGGTGAAACCCTGCATGTTAATGGCGGGATGTACATGGTGTAATCAATTTGTCGTGAGTTCTGTTCAAATTTGCGATAGTACGCCGAAGTTTGGCGAATTTCGTGGTTTGACCAGCGGCAAGCTACTTGCAAACTCACGTCAATTGAATAAACTACCCCAACCAGACGCAATAGCGTATTTTTAAAGGAAAATTCAGGTCATGAGCAACATCGAAGAACGCGTAAAGAAAATCATCATTGAACAACTGGGTGTTAAAGAAGAAGACGTTAAGAACGCTGCCTCCTTCGTCGACGACCTGGGCGCTGACTCTTTGGATACCGTTGAACTGGTAATGGCGCTGGAAGAAGAATTCGATACCGAAATTCCTGATGAAGAAGCCGAGAAGATCACCACTGTTCAAGCGGCTATCGACTACATCACCGCTAATCAGGAATAAGTTCCTGTTCTGAAAGAAGCGGCCCAAGGGCCGCTTCTTTTGTATTTGTTTCTTTTCAAATCACCTCTCGGAGACTACCTCAGTGTCAAAACGCAGAGTCGTGGTGACCGGCTTGGGGATGCTTTCCCCGGTAGGCAACACAGCCGAATCCAGCTGGCAAGCACTGCTCAACGGGCAGAGCGGCATTTCCCTTATCGACCATTTCGATGCCAGCGAGTTTGCAACCCGTTTTGCAGGTCTGGTCAAGGACTTCGATCCCGAGCTGTACGGTATCAACCGTAAAGACGCTCGCAAGATGGATCTCTTTATTCAATACGGTATTGCTGCCGGTATGCAGGCACTGGATGATTCCGGCCTCGTCATCAACGATGATAATGCTGAACGCGTCGGTGTGGCGATCGGTTCCGGGATCGGCGGTCTGGGTCTGATTGAACAGAACCACGACAGCCTCGTCAACGGCGGCCCGCGCAAGATCAGCCCCTTCTTCGTTCCGTCCACCATCATCAATATGGTGTCCGGTCATCTCTCTATCATGAAGGGATTGCAAGGTCCGAACATCGCTGTGACTACCGCCTGTACCACAGGTACTCATGCCATCGGCATGGCCGGCCGGATGATCGCTTACGGCGATGCCGACGTGATGGTTGCCGGCGGCGCAGAGAAAGCTTCCACCCCGATGGGGATGGGCGGCTTTGCAGCTGCCAAGGCGCTCTCTAACCGCAACGACGAACCGCAGAAAGCGAGCCGTCCGTGGGATAAAGATCGCGATGGTTTCGTGCTGGGTGACGGTGCCGGTGTGCTGGTACTGGAAGAGTACGAACACGCCAAGGCCCGCGGCGCCAAGATCTACGCCGAACTGGTCGGTTTTGGCATGAGTGGTGACGCCTACCACATGACGGCACCTCCCGCTGATGGCAACGGTGGCGCTCGCGCCATGAAGAATGCCATCAAGGATGCCGGTATTGCCCCCGAGCAGGTGGGTTACATCAATGCCCACGGCACCTCGACTCCGCTGGGCGATGTGGCCGAACTGCGTGGCATGAAAGCCGTCTTTGGCGAGCACGCCAAGTCACTGATGGTCAGCTCCACCAAGTCGATGACCGGTCACCTGCTGGGCGCTGCCGGTGCCATCGAGGCCATCATTACTGTGCTGGCCCTGCGCGATCAGATTGCGCCACCCACCATCAACCTGGACAACCCGGATGATGAGTGCGACCTGGATCTGGTGCCCCACGTGGCCAAGCCGGGTAACTTCGAGTACGCCCTCTCCAACTCGTTTGGTTTCGGCGGTACCAATGGTTCCCTGATCTTCAAACGCGTATAATTGCCTGCGGGCAATGACAGAGGCCCGATACTGCCGGTATCGGGCCTTTTTTATCGGAGGGATCTCTTTGCTGATCAATGGATTGAAGCTCGATACAATCTCGGCCCGCGACCGTGGTCTGGCCTATGGCGATGGCCATTTCACCACCATGGCCGTAAGAGAAGGAAAGGTATTGCAGTGGCCAGCGCATCTGGCTCGACTGCAACAGACCAATAGCCGGCTGGGGATGGTTGAACCGGACTGGGCACTGCTGACCCGGGAACTCGAAATACTTGTTGCCGGTGAACAACAGTGCGTTGCCAAGGTGATGCTGACTCGGGGGGAGGGGGGGCGCGGTTATGATGGCAGCGAGTGCCAGCAGACGACCCGTATTCTTTCGCTGGCGCCTTTTCCTGCCCAGTATGCCCAGTGGCGACAAGAGGGGATCAACTTGCTGGTTTGCCGCCAGCGAATTGGTGATGCTCCCATGCTGGCCGGGCTCAAGACCCTCAACCGGTTGGAGCAGGTGCTGCTCAAGAGCGAACTTGTCAGCCGTGGTGCAGTCGAAGGAGTAGTGCTCAGCAGTCGTGGCGTGCTGGTCGAAGGGGTCAGTGCCAATCTGTTTTGGCGTCGGGGCAAGACGGTGTTTACGCCCGATCTGGCCCGTTGCGGGGTTGACGGCATCATGCGCCGTCAGGTCATGGCGATGCTGAAACAGATGAGTATTGAGTTGCGTGTGGTAGAGGCTCCGCTGGAGTCACTATGGCAGGCGGAAGAGGTGTGGCTCACCAATACCCTGATGGGGGTGGTGCCGGTCAACGGCATCGAGGATAAACAGTATCCCGCCCCGGTATTGAGCCGCCGTTTACAGGAGCGTTTGGTCATTGAAGTTTAATCGGCTTTACACCCTGCTCGCGGGGGCGGCACTGACTGTGGCCGTCGCCGGGGGCTATGTGCATTACAAATGGCAGCAGGTGGAGACGCTCACCAACAAGGGGCCGACTCGCCTCTTTACGGTGGAGAAGGGGGTTCATGCCGCTCGCCTGATCGCCGAGTTGGGGGATGGTGAACCCAGTCCGTGGGCGGTGCGCCTCTGGCTGCGCGGTCATCCCGAGCTGGTTGCCATCAAGTCGGGCACTTATGAAATCAAGGAGGGGGCCCTGCTCAAGGACACCCTCTCGCTCTTTGCCTCGGGCAAGGAGTTTCACTTCAGCCTCACCTTTGTCGAGGGTTCCCGTTTCGAAGATTGGTTGAAGCAGTTGTCCAGTGCACCTTATCTGGAACGGCTCACGGTCGAGTTACCCGAGGCTGATCTGGCCAAGGAGCTGGGTATCGAGAATGGCAAGCTGGAGGGGTGGTTTTTGCCGGAAACCTACGCCTATACCACCCATGCCAGCGATCTCTCCATTCTGCGTCGCGCTCACCAGGACATGGAGACATTCCTGCAGCAGAGCTGGGACAAGCGTCAGGCCAATCTGCCTTACAAGACCCCCTATGAAGCGCTGATCATGGCCTCGATCATCGAAAAAGAGACCGGTCTGCCTGAAGAGCGGGCACAAATTGCCTCGGTGTTCGTCAATCGTCTGCGTCTTGGTATGAAGTTGCAGACCGATCCCACCGTGATTTACGGGGTGAAGGATCGCTATGACGGCAACATTCGCCGCAGCGATCTGACCGACAAGAACCCCTACAACACCTATGTGATCGATGGTCTGCCGCCGACGCCCATTGCCATGCCCGGCAAGGCATCCATCGAAGCGGCACTCAACCCCAAGTCGACCGACTATCTCTATTTTGTCGCCAAGGGCGGGGGTGCTCACTATTTCTCCAAGACCCTCGATGAACATAATCGGGCGGTTCGCGAATACATATTGAAGAAATCCTGATGTCTAAATTTATCGTTATTGAAGGTTTGGAAGGGGCAGGGAAGAGCTCTGCCGTCCGTTACGTCACCGACTATCTGCAGCGCCATGGCGTCGAGCGGATCGAATGCACCCGCGAGCCGGGCGGTACGCCGCTGGCCGAGCGGATGCGAGCCATCGTTAAAGAGGTGCATGACGAACGCCTCACCATCGAAGCCGAGCTGCTGCTGATGTATGCCTCCCGGGTACAACTGGTGGAGACCCGCATCAAGCCGGCACTGGCCGACGGTGTCTGGGTGGTGGGGGATCGCCACGATCTCTCCTCCCAGGCTTATCAGGGTGGTGGCCGTGGTATCGATGCCGCTCTTATCGGTGCCATCAAGCAGGCGGTACTCGGCAACTTCAAACCGGATCTCACCCTCTATCTCGATATCGATCCTGCCCTTGGCTTGCAGCGCGCGCGCCATCGCGGTGAGCTGGATCGGATCGAACTGGAGCAACTGAGCTTCTTCGAGCGCACCCGAACTCGTTATCTCGAACTCGCCGCCAAGGATGATTCCATCGTGGTAATCGATGCGGGGCAAACCCCGGATCAGGTAAAAGCGGCGATTGAAGCTGCGTTGGATGCACGCCTATGTATCCCTGGCTGATCCCCGACTGGCAGGCTCTGAGCCAGACGGCGGCGGCCGGCAGACTGGGGCATGCCTGGTTGCTATTAGGTGATCCCGGTCTTGGCAAGGAGCAGCTAGCTGAACGGTTGGCGCGTTTGCACCTTTGCCAACAACCGGATCGCGGAGAGCCGTGCGGCCATTGCCACTCCTGCCAGCTCTTTGACAAAGGCCATCATCCGGATCTTGGTACCATCAGTCGCGACAGCAAGACCATCGGGGTCGAAGTGATCCGCGAGATCTGCAATCGACTGCAGGGCTCGGCCCAGCTTGGCCGTGGCAAGGTGGTGATCATTCCTGATGCGGAGCGGATGACCGAATCGGCAGCCAATGCTCTGCTGAAAACTCTGGAGGAGCCTGCCGGTGACAGCCTGCTGATCCTCATCGCCTCCCAGGTTTCCCGTCTGCTGCCGACCATTCTCAGCCGTTGTCACAAACATGTGTGCCAGCTGCCGAGCGAGGGTGAAACGGTGCGCTGGCTTGCTGAACAGGGACATCAGGCAACCCTAGCACAGGTGCGGATCTGTCAGGGGGCGCCGCTGCGGGTACTCTACTACATCGAGCAGCAGCAAGATGGAGCCCGCCGTGAGCTGCTGGAGGATCTGGTCGCCCTCGCCAAATCCCCGATCAAGGCGACCACATTGTGCAGCCAGCTCGGTCAGGAGACACAAGTTCGCCTGCATTGGGTGCAGCTCTTTTTGTGCGATGCCTTGAAAACTCAGGCAGGATGCGGTCACCATCAACTGGCGATGCCGGATCTGGCTACCTTGAGCCAGCAGTTTGCCGGGCTGCATTCCAGTGAAAAACTGCTGGATGCCGAGCAGCAACTGGTCGCCCTGAAAGCCGCATGTCAGCCGGGGCAGCTATCCAATCCCACCATTCATCTGATGAACTGGCTTAGTCGCTGGTTATAGAACGTCATTAGCAATAAAGGTTTTGTATGTTACTCGTTGACTCCCACTGTCACCTCGATCGTCTCAGCTATGGCAGCAAACAGAGCAATATGGCTGATGTGCTGGCCAAAGCGGCAGCGCAGGAGGTGGGATACTTTCTCTGTGTCAGCGTGACGCAAGAACAATTTCCGACCATGATGACGGCAATTGCCCCTTATCCCCAGGTGTTTGCCTCCTGCGGGGTGCATCCCCTGAATCAGGAACCCGGTGTCGATGCCGAGTTGCTGCTCAAGCAAGCTGCCGACCCACGTGTGGTGGCCATTGGTGAGACCGGTCTCGATTACTTCTACTCACCCGAGAACAAGGAGGTTCAGCAAGCCTCCTTCCGTGAACATATCCGGGTCGCCCGTGCGCTGAACAAACCGCTGATCATTCACACTCGTGATGCCCAGCAGGATACTTTGCAGATCATGCGCGAAGAGGGGGCGGATCAGGTTGGCGGCGTGTTGCACTGTTTCACCGAGTCTCTCGAGATGGCAGAAGCGGCAATGGAGATGGGGTTCTATATCTCCATCTCGGGGATCGCTACGTTCAAGAATGCCACTGCGTTGCAGGAGGTAGTGAAGGAGCTTCCCCTCGACAGATTGCTGGTCGAGACAGATGCCCCTTATCTTGCTCCGGTTCCACATCGGGGGAGGGAGAACGAACCCGCCTTCGTGCGTGACCTTGCCCAGTTTATTGCCGACCTGCGCCAAATCCCTCTCAGCGAACTGGCCGAAACAACCAGTCACA
>NZ_JRGM01000044.1 GCF_000764665.1 Aeromonas lacus
GCTCCAGGATCTCCTGCTGACGCAGCATATTGAGATAAACCTCAGCCACCCGCAGAGCGGTATTTTCAGCTTCGGAGATCATTGCCAGACGCTGGGCATTGGCCTCAGCTTCGGTTCTGGAGACGTTATTGCTGACATTGAAACCATCAAACAACATCTGACGCAGACTGATCCCCGCCTCTTTACGAGTCATTGAGTCATCAATCGTTGTCGAGTTGGAGCCAGCAGCTCGAGTTGTCGGGCTATCAACCTTTTCGTAGCCAACGCCACCGCGCAAATCGATGGTGGGGTAGTAACCCCCTTTGGCGCCATCATGCTGATAAAGACGAGCCTGATAAAGATCAAATGCCTCTTTGATCTTGGGATGAGTCGCAAGTGCCTGCCCCACCGACTCTTCCAGAGTCTGGGCCTGCACCAATGCTGGCAACATACATACGCCACTGACCAGCATGGCAACAATCGTTTTTTTCATGTTATCTCCAGTCATGTCTTGTTTTTAGATTGTTGGCTTATCGTTCTCTCAGTGCCGACTGTTTTGCCCGTAATATCGGCTTAAGCAAATAGTCTAGGACACTTTTTTTACCAGTAATTATATCTGCACTGGCTAACATACCGGGGATGATGGGAAGTGCGTTAAGCTCATCGCCCAAGTAACTTTTCTCGGTGCGCACCCGAACCAGATAGAAGGAATTCCCCTCTTCATCCTGGATCGAGTCCGCGCTTATCTGTTCAACCTTACCATGCAAGCCTCCATAGATGGTGAAGTCGTAGGCGGTGATCTTGACCACGGCATCAAGCCCAGGCCGCAAGAACGCTATATCTTTCGGAGATACTTTGGCTTCCACCAGCAGGGTATCTTCCAGTGGAACTATCTCCATCAAATCCATACCTGGCTGAACAACACCACCCAGAGTATTAACCTTGAGCTTTTTGATCGTCCCCTTAAGCGGAGCAATCACACTGGTGCGATCAACCCGATCTCGCAATCCGACCTGCCCTTCCGACAACTGCCCCAGTCGGCCTTGTTTTTCATTCAACTCGGTCTGCGAATCAGCCCTGAATTTAAGGGCGATATCGTTACGCTTGGAGATTGTCTCACGCAGCACCGAATTGAGCTTGGGAATAAGCAGATGGTTGCTCTCAAGCTCCCCTTGCATTTCGTTGACCTGCCGCTCCAATTTGATCAGCTCAACCTGTGGCACAATCCCCTCTTTCGCCAGCGGACGGCTGATATTGAGCTCTTGTCTTGCAAGCTCAACGCTGCGATTGACGGTTCGGATCTTGGCGTTGAGCTCAATTAATTCCTGCTCATTCTGCTCAATCTGCTGGCCTAGAATATAGAGCTGATTCTTCAGGTTATTGAGACGATCCTTCTGGACTGAACGTTCACGGTTGGCATATTCGGCAAAGACAGTTTCATAACCATCCGGAAACTCAATAGGTGCTTCGCCCACCACAACCTGTTCACGCCATCCCAGATTCGGCTCGTTTTTCACCTCAACGCTGGCCATTTCTGCATGTAGCCGCGCAATGTCCCCTTTAAGAGTCACCAGCTCCTGCTCACGCTCGCGAAAATCGGAACGAAAACGAGTGTCATCAATACGTAGCAGTGGTTGGCCTTTTTCGACGATGTCGCCTTCTTTGACGAAGATCTCCTTGACGATCCCCCCTTCCAGGTTCTGGATAACTTGCAACTGGCGAGAAGGGATGACTTTGCCCTGACCAACAGTCACTTCATCCAGCTGCGCCCAAGCGGCCCACACAATCGCGCTCATAAAGAAGAAGAAGCAGCACCAAAGCAGAATGCGCGCCTGGGTCGGCGTCGTCAGCAAAACGGCTGCGGCACCATCATCGACAAAGGCAAGATGCTCGGGTGCTGGCAACACCTCATCGGAAGGGCGCTTTTTTAATCCCTTGAACCAGCCTAACAACCGCTTAGCCATGGGATACCTCCTGCAGCCGTACCTTGCCCTCTTTAAGCTGTTGCAACACCGCCTCTTTCGGGCCATCAGCCACGATCTGCCCCTGCTCGATCACTATCACTCGGGATGCGACATCCAGCATGGAGGTTTTGTGGGTGATGAGAATCAAGGTCGTTTCCGGGCCCAGTCTGGCCAACTCCTGTTTCACCAGCATTTCAGACTGGTTGTCCATATTGGAGGTCGGTTCATCCATCACCAGAATGGGCGGGTCATTAAGCAGAGCTCGGGCCAACAGGATGGCCTGACGCTGACCACCCGAAAGCTGGCGCCCACCTTCACCAATCTGCCGATCCAGACCGTTGGGATCCCGGTTGGTAAAGTTGGTCACGCCGGCTCGTTTGGCGGCGCGCAATACCCGAACATCGTCCACCAGCGGATTACCCAGCATGATGTTGTCGCGTACAGAGCCAAAAAAGAGCACGACATCCTGCGGTACACAGCCAATATTGCGGCGGATCACCGAGGGGGGCAGCTGATCGAGTTCAAAACCATCGATTCTGACCGAGCCATCAGTTGGACGATAGAGGCCCATCAAAAGCTTTTCGAGGGTGGTTTTTCCTGCACCGATCCGGCCGATAATCGCCACTTTCTCACCCGGCTGGATGCGCAGATTGATATTGTGCAGGGTGCTGGTCTCCATCCCCGGATATTTGAAGGAGACATTCTCGAACTCGATCCGGCCGGAGATAACCGGATGATGGATATATTGTTTCCCCTCCTCCTGCTCACCCGGCGTTGCCATGATCTTTTCCAGAATATCCAGCGCAGACTTGGCCTGGTTATAGCGGGTCGAGAGCACAGAGAGCTGCACCATGGGCGCGATGGCACGGCTGGATAGCATCACGGCCGCGATCATCCCCCCCATGGTCACATTGCCCTCGGAGATCTGGTAAACCCCGACAATCACCAACCCGACTGTCACCACCTGCTGGATGTAGCTCGCCAGTGACGACATGGAGTTGGTGATGCGGCGGGTCTGTACGCCCCAGGTAGAGATATGAGATACCGCCTGCTCCCAACGATGCTGGAACATGCTTTCGGCACCAAAAATCTTCACAGTCTCAAGGCCCGAAATACTTTCGATCAGGTTGGCGTTTTTCTGGGAAGCAAGCCGCGATCCCTCTTCAATCGACTTCTTGAGCGGCTCCTGAATATAAAAGCTGTAAGCGATCAAAATCAGCATGGCAACAATGGGCACCACCACCATGGCACCGGCAAAGATCCAGATAATAAAGAGGAAGAAGATGGCGAAGGGGAGATCAATCAGAGTTGAAACAGTTGCCGAAGTAAAAAACTCCCGTACCGACTCAAACTCCTGCAAATGTTTGGCAAAAGCACCGGTTGAGGCAGGACGAGACTCCATCCGCATGCCCATCACCTTGGCAAAAATCTTCGCAGAGAGCAGTACATCCGACTTCTTGCCGGCAATATCGATGAAGTAACTGCGCAGTTGCCGCATTACATAGTCGAAGGTAAAGACCACCATGGCACCCACAGCCAGCACCCAGAGCGAGTCAAACGCCAGATTGGGCACAATCTTGTCATAGACATTCATGGTGAAGAGCGGGCTGGCTATTGCGAACAGGTTGATCAGAATGGAAGCGATCAATACATCACGATAAATTCCGCGGGATTCAAACAATGTACTCCAGAACCAGTGACCATCACGGGTTTCCAGCACCTTGGGCGAGCGTTCATCAAACTTGAACTGTTTCTTCACATAGAAGAGGCGCCCGATATATTCGTCCCCCAGCTGGGCAACCGCTACCCACTGGGTCGCATCCCCAGCCTGCGGAAAAATCACTTTTCCCTGGCTTCGATCTTCATTCCATTCCAGCAAAATACAGGCGCCGCCATTGCGCATCTGTAGCACGCAGGGCAGCAGCAGTGGGGAAATCTCATCAAGCGGCTGAATGACTTCACGGGCAGAGAGGCCTCCCCGCTCGGCAGCACGCCCAAAAAGCGACGTGGTCAGACGCCCCGATACCAAGGGCAAACCGGTTGTCAGGGCATCCTGACTGTTGGGCACGCCGTAAAAGCGGGTCAGAAAGACCAGACACTCCAATAACTCATCAATACGACTTGTTTCTGCTTGCATAGCATCCTGTCACTGCATGAATGAGGTCAAGATAACCCCGCTGCCACCAGAACCGGTTCTTGCCAATCCAGATCAAGAACAACGACAGCCACTGGCAATACCGCGGAGAGGAACGGCGCATCCGGGGTCGTTAGCCCGGTTCGTTCTAAACAGCGGCATGGCTCATTATCGATAAAAGAGCGAGTGAAATACCCTGCTGACGTTTAGCTCATCATTAAATGTGGCTGAACGTAATTGATAGCGATATCTATTATGGTGCATCACTATATCAATCCGTACGCACCAAGACTATAGCTAAATCTATGAAGCTTTTTATATAAGCCTATGTTTTATGGGAAAATAGTAACTCTCCGCTCAACTACAGCTCAGAAAGCATAAAGGGTCTTCCCAGTGCGTGCCCTTGTGCCCCCTGGCTTGCGAGGGCCCTGGCGATCTCGCTCATGGCCGTCCAACGATTTTCACACCAGACCGGAGCCAGCAGAGTCGGACGACGAGCTGAGGCTGAAATGCGGTGATACACCACCTCGGGTGGCGTGTGCTGGATCATGGCTACCGCGGCTTCCACATACTGCTCCAGCGTCAATACCTCAAGGCGCCCCGCCTGCCACGCCTTGCCAAGGGTACTGCCCTCGACCACATGAAGTGGATGGAGCTTGATCCCCTCCACTCCGGTTTCCACGATACGACGCAGGGTATCGAGGCTATCCATCGGCACCTCGCCCGGCAAACCGACTATCAGATGAGCACACACCTTGATGCCGCGCTGATGAGCCCGCGTCACTGCATCCACATAGGCAGCATAACCGTGACCCCGGTTGATCCGTTGCAAGGTCTTGTCGTTGGCGCTTTGCAAACCGAGCTCCAGCCAAACCTCGTAACCCCGGGCCTGATAGCCCGCCAGCAGATCCAATACGGCATCCGGCACGCAATCAGGTCGAGTGCCGACACAAAGTCCCACCATATCGCTCACCGACAGCGCCTCTTCATACATCCGCTGCAGATACTCGACCTCGGCATAGGTGCTGGTATAGGCCTGAAAGTAGGCAAGATAACGCTTGGCACGGGTCACCTCGTCCCGACGGGCCAGCAGTTGCTGCACCACAGATAGCTGCTGGGCCGATTCATCGGCGAAGGAAGAGACATTGCAGAAGGTGCAGCCGCCACGGCCCAGGGTACCGTCCCGGTTTGGGCAGGTGAAGGCACCGTGAATAGAGAGCTTGTGGATCTTCTGGCCATGACGCTGCTTGAGATCCTGACCGAATGTATTGACGAGTTCGTGTAACTGCATGACACCTCCGCTAAAGGAGCGCCATTGTACGAGCTTGCGCAAATACGGCGCTGAGCTGGATCAAGGGACGAAAGGGTCAGAAACCATATAAATATTCACCATTTTGCGGATAAATATATGAAAGTGGCCGATTGTTGATGCTTTTGAGACCTTGCCTGCCATGGAGCTGAGCCTGCAACCATATCCGTAATGGGATATAAACTATTGTTGAACAATGAAAAAATTTAAGAGTACGGCTTGCGGGCAAATGCAAGAGACAGGATTGTGAAATGTGATCACCTTCGTCCTTGGTATCCATGATTTGGTAAAATTACTACAGTTCTCTATACCCATGGAGTAAACCACCAAAACGAGGATGAGCAGACTATTAATCCACAAAATAGAAATTAAACAGAATAAAAACAGAGAAAGGCGTAATTCATCGCCGCAAATCCATATTTTGTTATGTGAATGTAACATTGCAAAGAGCCCGGAAGTCCAATTGACCTTGCCGAAAAATCCCATTAGTTTGGAGATTCGCCACGTCAGGCAGACGGAACCACAAGAGCCAGTCGCAATTTATGCAGTCAGACGATGACTGTGCGATGCAAGGCCGAGCAAGGGAGATATGCAATGTCACTATATGATCCAAAGCTGGAGAGGGATAACTGTGGCTTCGGCCTGTTGGCCCACATGGAAGGGGAAGCCAGCCACAAGCTTGTCCGTCTCGCGATGTCAGCATTGGCTCGCATGCAGCACCGCGGCGGGATCTCCGCCGATGGCAAGACCGGCGACGGTTGTGGCCTGTTGCTGCAAAAACCGGACAGTTTCTTCAGAGCTGTCGCCGAGGAGAAGGGATGGCACCTTGGTCGCAACTATGCGGTCGGCATGCTGTTTCTCAACCCGGACCCCGTATTGGCCCAGGCAACTCGCAACATCATCGACGAGGAGCTGGAAAAAGAGACCCTGAGTCTGGTCGGCTGGCGCAAGGTGCCTGTCGATACCAACGTACTCGGTACTATCGCCAAAGCCTCCCTGCCCAGCATTGAACAGGTCTTTGTCAACGCCCCGCCCGGCTGGGTCGACAAGGATCTCGAGCGCCGCCTCTATATCGTGCGTCGCCGCATCGAAAAGCGTGTCAACGACGACTACTTCTATGTGGTCAGCCTCTCCAATCTGGTCACCGTCTATAAAGGGCTGTGCATGCCGGTGGACTTGCCGCGCTTCTATCTGGATTTGGCCGACATTCGCATGCAGGCAGCCATTTGCGTATTCCACCAGCGCTTCTCCACCAACACCAGCCCACGCTGGCCATTGGCCCAGCCGTTCCGCTATCTGGCCCATAACGGCGAGATCAACACCATTGCCGGCAACCGCCAGTGGGCCAAGGCGCGCAGCTACAAATTCGCCACTCCATTGATTCCGGATCTGCAGGAAGCAGCCCCCTTCGTTAACACCACAGGGTCGGACTCCTCCAGCCTCGACAACATGCTGGATCTCTTCCTCGCCGGTGGTATGGACCTGTTCCGCGCCATGCGCTTGCTGATCCCGCCAGCATGGCAGAAGCACCCGAACATGGATGACGACCTGCGCGCCTTCTACGACTTCAACTCCATGCACATGGAGCCGTGGGACGGCCCCGCCGGTATCGTCATGACCGATGGTCGCTACGCTACCTGCGCCCTTGACAGAAACGGCCTGCGTCCGGCCCGCTACGTCATCACCAAGGACAAGTTCATAACCTTGGCCTCCGAAGTTGGCACCTGGGACTACACCCCGGACGAAGTGCTGGAGAAGGGCCGGGTTGGCCCGGGTGAGCTGTTCGTGGTCGATACCAGCAACGGCAAGGTGTGGACCAGTTTCGAGATCGATGACGATCTCAAGAGCCGCCACACCTACAAACAGTGGATGGACAAACATTGCCGCCGGCTGGTCCCCTTCGAGCAGATGGACGACAGCCAGACCGGTAGCCGCGAGTTCTCCGATGACCAGCTGAAAACCTATCAGAAGCTGTTTGGCTACTCCTTCGAGGAGCTGGACCAGATCATCCGGGTTCTCGGTGAAAACGGTCAGGAAGCGGTGGGCTCCATGGGGGATGACACCCCGATGGCAGTACTCTCTTCCAGCGCTCGCACCCTTTATGACTACTTCCGCCAGATGTTTGCGCAGGTGACCAACCCGCCCATCGATCCATTGCGGGAGAACCACGTGATGTCGCTCGCCACCTGTATCGGTCGCGAGCAGAACGTCTTCAACGAGACCTTCGGCCACGCCCACCGGGTGCTGTTCCAGTCACCGATCCTGCTCTACTCCGATTTCCACCAGCTGCTGGCACTGGAGGGAGAGTACTACCGGCACAAGGTGATCAGCCTCAACTTCAATCCCGAAGAGGGGCTGGAGGCAGCCATCCTGCGCATCTGCGAGGAGGCCAAGGCTGCCGCAAGGAGCGGTACCGTGCTGCTGGTGCTGTCGGATCGCGACATCAGCATCGATACCCTGCCCATCCCGGCTGCCATGGCGGTGGGCGCGGTGCAGCGCACCCTGGTGGACAACAACCTGCGCTGCGACGCCAACATTCTGGTAGAGACCGCGAGCGTGCGCGATCCGCACCACTTCTCGGTGCTGCTGGGCTTTGGCGCGACCGCCATCTACCCCTATCTGGCCTACGAAACCCTGGCCAAACAGGTTGAAGAGGGTGTGCTCGCCATGTCCCTGCGCCAGGCCATGGTCAACTACCGCAACGGCATCAACAAGGGGCTCTACAAGGTGATGTCCAAGATGGGCATCAGTACGGTGGCCAGCTACCGCTGCTCCCAACTGTTCGAAGCGGTGGGCCTGGCCAAGTCGGTGGTCGATACCTGCTTCCGCGGCGTATCGAGCCGTATTCAGGGTGCCGACTTTGCCGACATCCAGCAGGATCAGCACAATCTGGCCCGTCAGGCCTGGCTGGTGCGCAAGCCCCTCGCCCACGGCGGCCTGCTAAAGTTCGTTCACGACGGCGAGTACCACACCTACAACCCGGATGTGGTGCAGACCCTGCAAACCGCGGTGCGCTCCGGCAACTATGCCGATTACAAGGAGTACGCCCGTCTGGTGAACGAGCGCCCGGTCGCCACCCTGCGCGATCTGCTGGCCCTGAAGAAGGTCGACAATCCGGTGGCGCTGGATCAAGTGGAGCCAGCCGACAAGCTGTTCCCCCGTTTCGACTCCGCCGCCATGTCCATCGGCGCCCTCGGCCCTGAGGCCCACGAGGCGCTGGCAGTGGCGATGAACCGCCTCGGCGGTCAGAGCAACTCCGGCGAAGGTGGCGAAGATCCCAAGCGTTTCGGTACCGAGAAAAACTCCCGCATCAAGCAGGTGGCGTCCGGCCGCTTTGGCGTCACCCCCCACTACCTGATGAACGCCGATGTGGTGCAGATCAAGGTGGCTCAGGGCGCCAAGCCCGGCGAAGGTGGCCAGTTGCCCGGTGACAAGGTCACCGCCCAGATCGCCAAGCTGCGTTATTCCGTGCCCGGCGTGACCCTGATTTCACCGCCACCGCACCACGACATCTACTCCATCGAAGATCTGGCCCAGCTCATATTCGACATCAAGCAGATCAATCCGAGCTGTCTGGTGTCGGTGAAACTGGTATCAGAGCCGGGCGTGGGCACCATCGCCTGCGGCGTGGCCAAGGCCTATGCCGACTTCATCACCATCTCCGGTTATGACGGCGGTACCGGTGCCAGTCCCCTCACCTCGGTCAAATATGCCGGTTCCCCGTGGGAGCTGGGTCTGGCTGAAACCCAGCAGGCGCTGGTCGCCAACGGCCTGCGCCACAAAGTACGGCTGCAGGTGGATGGCGGTCTCAAGACCGGTCTCGACATCATCAAGGCGGCCATCCTCGGCGCCGAGAGCTTCGGTTTTGGCACCGGCCCCATGGTGGCGCTCGGTTGCAAATACCTGCGGATCTGCCACCTGAACAACTGCGCCACCGGCGTTGCCACTCAGGATGAGAAGCTGCGTCGCGAACACTTCACCGGCCTGCCGGAGATGGTGATGAACTACTTCAAGTTCATCGCCGAGGAGACCCGCGAGCTGATGGCCCAGCTGGGGGTCACCCAACTGACCGACCTCATCGGCCGCACCGATCTGCTGGAGGCGCTGCCCGGCCTCACCGCCCGTCAGGCCAAGCTGGATCTCTGTGGCATTCTGGCCCGTCCGGTTGCACCGGCAGGTTCCAGCCTGTTCAGCCAGCAGCACAACCCCACCTTCGACAAGGGGCCGCTCAACCTGAAAATGGTGGAAGATCTGCTGGAAGCGGTGGAAACCTCAAGCGGCGGCGAGTTCCGCTACGACATTCGCAACACCGACCGCTCGGTGGGTGCGCGCCTCTCGGGCGAGATCGTCAAACATCACGGCAATCAGGGAATGGCGGCGGATCCGGTCAAGGTGCACTTCAACGGCACCGCAGGCCAGAGCTTCGGCGTCTGGAACGCGGGAGGCCTTGAGATGATCCTCACTGGCGATGCCAACGACTATGTGGGCAAGGGGATGACCGGCGGCAAGCTGGTGATCAAGCCCCATGTCGGCGTGGCGTTCAAATCCCACGAAGCGGCCATCATCGGCAACACCTGCCTCTACGGCGCCACCGGTGGCAAACTCTACGCCGCGGGCACTGCCGGCGAGCGTTTCGCGGTGCGTAACTCAGGGGCACTGGCGGTGGTCGAGGGGATTGGCGACAACGGCTGTGAATACATGACCGGCGGCATTGTCACCGTACTCGGTCAGACCGGCGTCAACTTTGCGGCGGGCATGACCGGCGGCTTTGCCTACGTGCTCGACGAGTGCGGCAACTTTGCCAAGCGCACCAACCCCGAGCTGGTGGAACTGCTGGACGTGGCAGATCTGCCCATCCATCAGGAGCACCTGCGCGGCATCATCACGGCGCACCTCAATGAGACCGGCAGCTCGCGCGCCGAGGAGATCCTGGCCAACTTCGACTCCTATGTGCCCAAGTTCCGGCTGATCAAACCCAAATCCAGCGACGTGAAATCGCTGCTGGGTCACACCAGCCGTTCCAGTGCAGAACTCAGAATCCAGGCGCAATAAGGAGGGAACCCTATGAGCCAGAACGTATTTCAGTTTATCGATGTCCAGCGGGTCGACCCGCCCAAGAAGCCGCTCAAGATCCGCAAAATCCAGTTTGTGGAGATCTACGAGTCCTTCAATCAGCCGCAGGTACAGATGCAGGCGGATCGCTGCCTCGAATGCGGCAACCCCTATTGCGAATGGAAGTGCCCGGTCCACAACTACATCCCCAACTGGCTGAAACTGGCCAAAGAGGGGCGCATTCTGGAGGCGGTGGAGCTCTCCCACCAGACCAACAGCCTGCCGGAGGTGTGCGGCCGGGTCTGCCCGCAAGATCGCCTGTGCGAGGGCTCCTGCACCCTCAACGATCGCTTCGGCGCGGTGACCATCGGCAACATCGAAAAGTACATCACCGACAAGGCGTTCGAGATGGGCTGGAAGCCCGATCTCTCGAACGTGGTCAAGACCGGCAAGCGGGTCGCCGTCATCGGTGCCGGCCCTGCGGGTCTGGCCTGTGCCGACGTGCTGGCACGCAATGGCGTCACCCCGGTGGTGTTTGACAAGTATCCGGAGATCGGTGGCCTGCTCACCTTCGGCATCCCCTCCTTCAAGCTGGAAAAAGAGGTGATGCAGCATCGCCGCGAGATCTTCCAGGGGATGGGCGTGGAGTTTCGTCTCGAGACCGAGGTGGGCAAGGACATCACCTTCGCCGACCTGCTCGGCGAGTTCGATGCGGTCTTCCTCGGGGTCGGTACCTACAAGTACATGAAGGGCGGCTTTGCCAACGAAGAGGCGCCGGGCGTCTATGACGCCCTGCCCTACCTCATCGCCAACGCCAACCGGTTGCTGGGCTTTGAGAAGGCGCAAGCCGACTACATCGACTTCGCTGGCAAGCAGGTGGTGGTGCTGGGCGGCGGCGATACCGCCATGGACTGCGTGCGTACCGCCATCCGTCAGGGGGCCGACAAGGTGATCTGTGCCTATCGCCGCGACGAGGAGAACATGCCGGGCTCCAAGCGGGAGGTGAAAAACGCCCGCGAGGAGGGGGTTGAGTTCATGTTCAACCTGCAACCGGTGGCGGTCGAGCTGGATGCCAGCGGTCACACCGTCGGCATCAAGGTGGTGAGCACCGAGTTGGGTGAACCCGACGCCAATGGCCGCCGCAATCCGGTGGTCATCGAAGGCTCCGAACAGGTGCTGGCTGCCGATGCGGTGGTGATGGCGTTCGGCTTCCAACCCAACCCCCAACCCTGGATGGCGGAGTTCGGCATCGAGCTCGACAATCGGGATCGCATCAAGGCCCGCGAGCAGGCGGAGTATGCCTTCCAGACCAGCAATCCCAAGGTATTCGCCGGCGGCGACGCGGTACGCGGCTCCGATCTGGTGGTCACCGCCATCTACGAAGGGCGCAAAGCCGCCGAAGGGATCATGGACTATCTGGCGGTCTAACCAGCAATTCATCAGTCAACGCAAAACAGAGCCCCGCCAGTGCGGGGCTCTTCTTTTGAGGCTCGGAATTTAAGGCTCGGAATTCTCGCTGGCGACTTGTCAACTATCACTCCATCCACCTCGTCCGGGGCGCTGCTAGATGCTCCAGCTCTCCGGCAACCGCTCGGTGAGGGTAGAGATGTACTCGAAGGTACGCGCCCGCTTGGGGGTAGTGAACATCTGGCGTGCGCTACCTGCTTCCACCACCGCCCCCGCCTCCAGAAAGATCACCTGCTGCGCTATCTGGGCTGCCAGCCGCAAATCGTGGGTGGCAATCAGCATGGTGGTTCCCTCCCGGGCCAGCTGGCGCAGCACGGTCACCACCTCCTGGGCTAGCTCGGGATCCAGCGCCGAGGTGGGTTCGTCACAGAGCAGCACCTTGGGCGACGGCGCCAGCGCCCTCGCAATGGCAACCCGCTGCTGCTGGCCACCGGAGAGGGTGGCAGGCACCGCCTCGGCCTTGTGCCTGAGCCCCACCTTGTCGAGCAGTTGCAAGCCGCGCACCTCAGCTTTCGCTCTTGGCCACTTCAACACGGTCACCAACCCCTCAATGACGTTTTCCAGCACAGTCATGTGCGGGAAGAGCTGGAAATTCTGGAACACCATGCCGGTCTGCTGACGCAATGCCAGCACGCTCTGGCGAGGCAGATGGTGAGAAAAATCGAGTTCGCTCCCCCCCAGCACCAAGTGCCCCGCATCCGGCCGCTCCAGCACATTGACGCAGCGCAACAGGGTGCTCTTGCCACTGCCGGAGGGGCCAATCAGGGCGGTCACACTGCCCGCCACCATGGCAAGATCGATCCCCTTGAGCACCCGCTGCCCACCAAACTGCTTCTCGATACCACGCAACCGGATCATAGGGTGACCTCCCGGGTCTCTTTGTGGGTCAACTTGCGCTCCAGCCGGTCTTGCAAGGTGGAGAGCACCGAACTGAACATCAGATAGATGAGGGCCGTCTCGCTGTAGAGAATGAGCGGCTCATAGGTGACAGAGGCGAGCCGCTGGGCAGCCTGAAACAGCTCGGGCACGGTCACTGCAGCTGCCAGCGAGGTGTCCTTGACCAGTGAAATAAAGGTGTTGGAGAGCGGTGGCACCGCGATACGCGCCGCCTGCGGCAGGATCACCCGCCACATCACCTGGGGCCAGTTCATGCCAATCGAATATGCTGCCTCCCACTGCCCTTTCGGGATCGCCGCCAGAGTGGCGCGGATGATCTCCGAGCTGTAGGCGCCGATGTTGAGGGTGAAACCGATCACCGCTGCGGTGAAGGCATCCAGCACGATGCCGGCACTCGGCAAGCCATAGAAAATCAAAAAGAGCTGCACCAGCAGCGGCGTGCCGCGAATGAGCCAGACATAAAAACGAACCAGTGCCACCAAGGGTGTCGGGCCATATAATCTGGCCAGTGCCACCAGCAGGCCGAGCAATATTCCCAAAACAAAAGTGATCAAGGTCAGTGGCACGGTAAAAATAAGCCCCGCGCTAAGCAGGGGCCAAAAAGAGTCGATCATTAACTGCAACCAGGCTGGCACGTTAATTTCCTCGCTAGTTATTATTTTCCGGCAATATTATTGCGAGACATCCGTACCAAAATATTTAAGAGATATTTTCTGATAGTTGCCATCCTGTTTGGCCGTGCGTAGCGCCTGATTGATGGCGGCCAGCAATTCCGGTTGCCCCTTTGCAAGCAGCACCGCCGATTGATCCCCCTTCGCTTCGGTCGCCGCCACCCTCAATTTGGCATCCGGTTTCTGTTTCTTGAAGTCGAGGAACGAGAGGCTGTCATTGATGGTGGCATCCACTCGCCCGGTCAGCACCAGCGCCAGCGACTGGTTGAAGCCCTCGGTGGCGACCACCTCGGCCCCCGACTTTTTGGCCAGCTGGGCAAAGTTGCTGGTCAGGGACTGGGAGGATTTCTTGCCCTTCAGATCGGCAAAGCTGTTGATGCTGTGGTTGTCGCTGTGCACCACCACCACCGCTTTGGAGGTGATATAGGGATCTGAAAAATCATACTTTTTCTGCCGCTCCGGGGTGATCGCCACCTCGTTGAGCACCAGATCGTAGCGCTTGGCATCCACCCCGGCGATGAGGCCATCCCACTTGCCCTCGACAAACTCCGGCTTCACGCCGAGGCCGCTCGCAATCAGCTCGCCAATCTCCACATCAAAGCCGACCAGCTTGCCGCTCTTGTCGTGATAGGTGAAAGGAGGATAAGCCCCTTCGGTACCAATCTTGATCACGCCACTATGCTGAATCGCCGCAAGGGAGGATTGTGCCTCGGCAGAGGTCACCAGGGTCAACGGAAGGGATACCAGTAAAAAGAGAGTGTGCCACTTGTTCATATTATTTACCTCGTTATATTTTTATTTCCCATGAGTCACCAACGACAACAGTATTAATGAAACCGTCTCTTGCATGGATGATGCAAATATCTGGAAACTCAGATGTATGCCTTGCAAATATCGAGCTGGTTTAGGCAAAACATATCGCGCCAGATCCCATGGCCAAACCATGAAATATGGTGATATTTAGCGAAATAATGGATAACGAGGATGGGATGGCTTGCCAATGGCAAACACCGCCAGCCATCTGGCTGACCGGCGGTGTTCCTTTTAGACGAGTTCTGGCGTGCGGGTTAGCTTGCTCACCCAGGGACGGCGCCAGGCGGGTGCCTCATACTGTTCCGGCCAATATTCGGTCTGCTGCACGATGCGATCGCCCTCGACCCGATGGAAGGTGATGGCGAGGGCATGCACGACCCCATCGGTGATCTGCACTTCGCTCACCACCTCATCCCCTTGCGCCAGCAGGCGGACTATGGTGAAGCTCCACGGCCCGGCGGCCGGATAACGGCGATTGATCTCGACAAAGTTGCAGCGCCCGAGGATCCGCTCTCCCGATTGCGGCCAGTCACAGACAAACTCATCCCCCAGCCATCGCGCCGCTCTGGCAAAATCATTGCTCTGCATCGCCTGCCAGTAGGCTTCCACCACTGCCACCGGTTTCATCACTGCCACCTCCCTCTTCATGTCCAGGTTGCTCACACTCTCACCACCAGCCACTCCCCCTTGCCCACCGACACTAGCGAGGTGACAAAACGGGGATCTTGCGCCACTTCCGCCATCCATTCAGCCAGCTCCTCCCGATGAGAGATGGCATTATCGACCACCAGCAAGCCGCGCGGGGGCAAGAGACGCTGCAACTGCGGCCACCACGCCCGGTATTGCCGGCGATCGGAATCAAGAAAGATGAGCGGGAAGCCCGCCGATGGCAGGGTGGGCAACAACGCTCCCGCCTCCCCGGCCAGCTGGGTGATCCGCTCGGCAAGACCGGCTTGTTCGAAATTGGCTTGTGCCAGCGCCCGCTTGCCTTCATCCCGTTCGATGGTCGTGACATGACCATCGAGCCGGGCCACCGCCTCGGCCAGCCAGAGGGTGGAGTAGCCGTTGGAGGTGCCGATCTCCAGCACCGCCTGCGCCCCGCGGGTCTGCACCAATACCGCCAGCAACTCGCCGGTATCGCGGGTAATGTTGAGCATCTTGTCGGCGCGATCCGTCTGCGCCAGGTCGTGCTGCTCGCCAAACTGCTCCAGCGCCTGCTTCAGACGCTCAAGGGGGGTATTGGCCCTCGCCGCCTGCTGTGGCAAACCGGTCTCGCACCCGCTCATCGCCCTCTCCTTTCATGACTATCAATAGCCACTATCCTTACGGCTGGCATTTTTGGAGTCAAATGGCGGCGACCAAAACCTTGCGCCGGTTAAAAAAACCGATAAAAAACTCTGGCCAATTGAGGCAGAATTTGCTGCGCCTATCTGTTACACTTCGCGCCCGCCATTTTCAGGCTGCGCTGATGCTGTATCAGGGGCGGCCACCAGTGGCAATCCGCGACCGTTCGCCCATGCCGGCTTGTCAAGCCGAACACAATCCAGCTGGATCACAGGAAACCGATATGAGATTTGAAGCATTCGATTTTGCCCCCGAGATTTTGCGCGCCGTCTCGGAGTGCGGTTATCAGGAGATGACCCCTGTGCAGCAGCAGGCGATCCCGGCCATTCGCCGTGGCCGCGACGTGCTGGCCAGCGCCCAGACCGGCACCGGCAAAACCGCCGCATTCGCCCTGCCCATCCTGCAGCGTCTGGTCGATACCCCTACCGCAGCCGCGCCCTCCAGCACCCGGGTGCTGATCCTCACCCCGACCCGGGAGCTGGCAGCCCAGATTGCCGACAACATCAAGGCGTTTGCCCGTTATCTGGATCTTGGCGTCATCACTCTGGTGGGTGGCGGCAAGCAGGATGTGCAGGCCAAGAAGCTCAAAGCGGGCGCTCACATCATCGTGGCCACTCCGGGCCGTCTGGTGGAACACCTCACCGCCTGCAACCTCAGCCTCTCCACCGTGGAGTGTCTGGTGCTGGATGAAGCGGATCGCATGCTCGACATGGGCTTTAGCGCCGATGTGCAGCAGATCCTGCAAGCAGCCAACAAGGGCCGCCAGAACCTGCTCTTCTCCGCCACCTTCTCCGAAGGGGTGAAGAAGCTCGCCAACGTGATGCTCGACAAGCCGCAAGTGGTGAGCGTCAACAAGCAGAACACCACCGCCGACACCGTCAGCCAGGTGGTCTATCCGGTCGAGCAGAAGCGCAAGCGCGAGCTGCTCTCCGAGCTCATCGGCAAGCAGAACTGGCAACAGGTGCTGGTCTTTGCCAGTACCCGCGAGAGCTGCGACGAGCTGGTCGAAGAGCTCAACCTCGACGGCATCAAGTCAGCCGTGGTGCATGGTGACAAGGCTCAGGGGAGCCGTCGCCGCGCCCTGCGCGACTTTATGGAGGGCAAGGTACGGGTGCTGGTGGCCACCGAAGTGGCAGCCCGCGGTCTGGATATCCCGGATCTGGAGTACGTGGTCAACTATGACCTCCCCTTCCTCGCCGAGGATTATGTCCACCGTATCGGCCGTACCGGTCGTGCCGGCAAGCGCGGTCAGGCCATCTCCTTCGTCAGCCGCGAGGAGGAGCGCACCCTGCTCGAGATCGAGAAGCTGATCGGCCAGAAACTGCGCCGCATCATGGTGCCGGGCTACGAGGTGAGCAGCCGCGAGATGCTGATCAAGCAGCTCGAAGAGCGCCGCCGCTTTGGCGGTCGTGCCCGTCGCGACGACAACGCCGCCGCCCAGTCGATGGCCGAAGCCAAGCTGCAGGGGCAACGCCTCAAGCGTCTGGCCGCCGCCAAGAAGCCGCGCCAGCCCAAGTAAGCAGCCACTCGCTGTACCGATATGATGAAGGCGCCACCGGCGCCTTTCTCTTGCCCTGTGATGACGACTCGCCCCACCGGAGGAGGCACCATGACCCCATCAACCTACAATCAGGCCCTGCTCGAGATGGCCACCCAGAGTCTGGCCGAGCTGGCTCGCACCGGCGAACAAAAGGCTGGCAAGCGCACCCCGGCGCAGGAGAGCCACTTCCTCTGCACCTGGATGGCGGACTCCCTCAAGGAGAAGCGCTTCTCGCGGCTGGTGATGGAAGATTTGAAAGCTTGGGTGCAGCTTGGCCGCACCCTGGGGGCCGGCGCCGATCTCAAGGGGCTGCTGGAGCGCATCGTCAGCCAGTACCAGAATGCCATGGCAAACCCGCTGCAACTGGGGAGCAAGCTGGCCAACATGCTGGCAGAGCTGGAACAGGCAGGCTGGCTGGTACTGACCGAGAGCGAAGTGAACGCCAGGCTGCGCCTGCAATCGGGCGGTCAGGCCAGTCTGGTGGTAAGCCACAGCGAATATGCAGGGCATATCGAGGGCGGCGAGCTTATCAAGCCCCTCACCCTCTATGTGCGTGGCGATGAGCAGCTGCTGGCCAGTGCGGCCTGCAAACAGGGGCTGCTGCTGAGTCAGGGCAACAAGAAAACCACCCTCATCAAGCACCACAAGGCCTACCGGCTGATGCCGGGCAACGAACAGCCAGCCCTTGCGCTGCTGAGCGAAGCTCGCCAGAGCGCCTGATCCCGCCTGTTTGTGCCAATAAAAAACGGCAGACCCTGCTTGGATGCAAGGTCTGCCGTTTTTTATTGTTCAGTTTAACCTGATGATATTCGATTACTGTTTAACTTACCTTGATGCCAATCTGGCCCGGGGCACACCACTCGAACATCACCTCCTCGCTCTTGCCGCAGCAGCTGCCGCCACAGACCCGGCTCTCGCGCTTGATGACCCGTCCCTTGCGCATCCAGACGCCGAGCATGGCCTCCACCGCATCTTCCGAGGTGTGAAAGTGGCGAGCCAGCTCGCGCCGGCTCACCTTCTGCTGCGCGGCGAGGTACTCCCCCAGCTCGCGCAGGATCATAATGTCACCACCTTGCGAGCGACGATGTCACCGTGACGGCGACCGGCCCACCAGAGCAGCAGCAGGGAGAGGCCATAGCTCGCGACCCAGAACAGGCTCTGCTCGGGGTGAGCGGCGAAGGTGGCCAGCTGATAGAAGACGGTGGCACACATAAAGGCCATGTAGTTGCACCAGGCGGCGGTAAAGAGCGCCCACTGGCGGCCGGTCTCGCGCACCAAGGCACCCATGGCGGCGGCGCAGGGCATGTAGAGCAGCACGAACAAGAGGTAGGCAAACGCACCGGCCGCACCGTCGAAGTGGGTCTGCATGTTGCCGTAGGTGGAGACATCCACCTCCTGCTCCTCGGCAGCCGCCTTCTGGTCGTCGAGATTGCCAACCGCAAGGCCCATGGGGTCGGTCGGGTTGATCTCGGCCAGATTGGTCGCTACGGCATCCACCGCTTCGTGGAAGCTGGCCACCAGCGAGAATTCGCCCTTCTCTTCCTCTGCGCCACCGCCGGCGTAGAGGCTGTTGAGGGTTCCGACTACCGCCTCTTTGGCGAAGATGCCGGTGACGATGCCGACCGTGGCCTGCCAGTTGTCATCGCGCACGCCGATAGGGTGCAGCACAGGGGTAACAGCCTGACTGATCTTGCTCAGCACCGAGCTCTCCTGATCCTGATGGCCGAAGCTGCCATCGGTACCCAGCGAATTGAGTACGCTCAGCACGGCGACCACCAGCACTATGGTTTTACCGGCGCCAAAGACGAAGGACTTGAGCTTCTGCCAAGTCTTGATGCCGACGTTGATCGGACGCGGCCACTCGTAATCCGGCATCTCCATCACCATGGACTCGCTCTTGCCCGGCAGCAGGGTACTGCGCAGCAACAAACCGGTCAGCACCGCCACCAGAATGCCGATGAGGTAGAGACCGAACACCAGGTTCTGGCCGGATTCGGGGAAGAAGGCGACCGCAAACAGGGCGTAGACCGGCAGACGGGCACCGCAGGACATGAAGGGCGCCATGGCCGAGGTCATCAGCCGTTCACGCTCGGAGTTGAGGGTGCGGGTCGCCATCACCGAGGGCACGGTACAGCCAAAGCCCATCAGCATGGGGACGAACGCCTTGCCCGGCAGACCGAGACGGCGCATCAGGGCATCCACCACGAAGGCGGCGCGGGCCAGATAGCCGGAGCTCTCCAGCACCGCGAGGAAGAGATAGAGACAGCCAATCACCGGGATAAAGGTGGCAACGGTCTGCAAACCGACCCCGAAGCCATCGGCCAGAATGGCGCCCATCCAGTCGGGCGCGTTGGCCAGCCCCAGCAGGTGGTGCACGCCTTCGACAAACAGGGCATTGCCCATGATGTCGAAGAAATCGATAAAGGCGCTGCCCACCTTGATGGCGAACATGAACATCAGGTACATGACGAACAGGAAGAAGGGGATGCCGATCCAGCGGTTGAGCAGCACCCGGTCGAGCTTCTCGCTCTGGGCCACGGTGAGTTTGCCCTTCTGCTGGCACGCCTGACTGGCCCACAGATGGATATGGCCATAGCGGATGTCCGCCAGCTGCAGATCGATATCCTGCCCCTGATGGGCACGGGTCACCACATTGGTCGCGGCAGCCTGCTGACCGGGCAGCAGGGTCTCCTGCATCGCGGCATCCTCCTCCAGCAGACGCAGGGCGCGGCCACGGGTAGTGAGGTGGTGCGGGGCGAGCAGAGTCTCCAGCTCAGCCAGATCCTTTTCAAGATCAGTGCCGTAATCGAGCATCAGTGCCTGCTGGGACTTGCCGATAAAGCCGTGGATCTGGCTCTTGAAGGCGGCAACCTGCTGGCGATTATGGGCCGAAAGGGCCACCACGGGACAGCCGAGAGCCTGACTGAGCAGCCCTTCATTGATGGTGACGCGGCGCTTTTTCAGGATATCCATCTTGTTGAGCACGACGACCATCGGCAGCCCGAGCTCGCGCAGTTGCAGCGTTAGATAAAGGGAGCGCTCCAGATTGGCAACATCGATGACGTTAAGCAGCAGGTCGGGCTGATGGCCCTGCACATAGCGGCTGGCGATCTGCTCATCAAGGCTCGCCTCCTGATTGGCGAGGCTATAGATGCCCGGCAAATCCATCAGCTTGTAATCGTGACCATCGGCGGAAAATTCGCCCATCTTCTTGTCGACGGTGACCCCGCTCCAGTTGCCGACCTGCTGGCGGGCGCCGGTCAGGGCATTGAACAGGGAGGTCTTGCCGCTATTGGGGTTGCCGACCGTAACCAGTGAATAATTCATACCAGCGCTACCTCTATTTTCTTCTGAACCGGGCTCTTGCGGGTGGACAAGCAACTCATACCGGTTCGACCTCAATTTGCTGGGCCAGACTCTTTTGCATGGAGAGACAGATCCCCTGACACTGGATCTGGAGCGGATCCCCCAGCGGGGCGGACCGCAGATAGATGACTTCAGTCTGTGGCAACAAGCCCATCACCATCAGCTTGCGACGCAACGGCCGGGATAACTGATTCATATTCTTGATGCGAGCACTCTGTCCAGGTGACAACTGCGTGAGTACCATGACTGACTCCTGAAGTTAAACAATAATAATTCGCTTTTACTTGGGGCATTATAATCTGTGTCTTCAACTTTTATTTGAGTAAAATCAAACTCCGCTTAGCTAACCCGTAAAGTAACCTCATGAGTCACGACAGCAACAGCCGCCTTGTTTACAGCACAGATGGCGGTCAAATCAAGGAGCAGAACGCTCTGCAATCCTCCTCCCCCTTCCCCACCGACGGTGTGGTGCGCATGCGCCGCGAGACCAAGGGGCGCAAGGGCGCCGGGGTCATCACCATTCACGGCGTACCCGCCGAACAGCAAAAGGCAATCGCCACTTTGCTCAAGAAAAAGTGCGGCACCGGTGGCGGGCTCAAGGAGGGTGTTATCGAGATCCAGGGGGACAAACGGGAGCTGATCAAGGCCGAGCTGGAGAAGGCCGGTTTCAGCGTCAAGCTGGTGGGTGGTTGATCCCCTTGTCACCCATGCTGTTTTTC
The DNA here is from genome assembly GCF_000764665.1 of Aeromonas lacus. GTDB lineage: Bacteria > Pseudomonadota > Gammaproteobacteria > Enterobacterales > Aeromonadaceae > Aeromonas > Aeromonas lacus. The sequence goes on from NZ_JRGM01000044.1 coordinate 21,256, forward strand.
CCTAGAATGCCCGCTCCCATCGAGGGGGAGTAGTCTCGCATACCGGATCCGCACCGGTCTGCGACCCTGATCAACATACTTGGTGCCAACTCACCATGGTCAGGGTGATCCAGTTTATGCATGGATTTGACAAGACCTTTGACGGGCCAACGCCAATACCGGGGACGGATGGCGTCGGCTTGTCTTTGGTTTATAACAATTCCGTCCCCCGGTCATATCTATGGAAGCCTTGTTAACTTCAACCCTCAGCGTTGCGATTGCCGAGATCGGCGATAAAACCCAACTGCTGGCGCTGTTGCTCATCTGTCGTTTTCGCAAACCCTGGCCCATCATCGCCGGCATGCTGGCGGCTACCCTGCTCAACCATGCGGGCGCCGCCTGGATTGGCGAGTTTATCAGTCGCTGGCTCGACCCCAAGGTGATGACCTATCTGGTCGCCGCCGCCTTTATCGCCATGGCGATCTGGATCCTGGTGCCGGACAAGATGGATGACGAGGAGAGCTCCCTCGACAAGTACGGCCCCTTCATGGCCACCTTCGTGCTCTTCTTTATTGCCGAGATTGGCGACAAGACCCAGATTGCCACCGTGCTGCTGGCCGCCAAATATGACTCCCTCATTCAGGTGGTGACCGGTACCACCCTCGGCATGATGCTGGCCAACGTCCCTGTGGTGCTGATCGGCAAGCTGGGGGCGGACAAGCTGCCGCTCAAGGCGATCCGCATCGCCTGCGCCCTGCTCTTTGTCGGGCTCGGGGTCAGCACCCTTATCTTCGTCTAGCGGCACTCTGGCCACCGGTTCTACACAAGCCCTCTTCGGAGGGCTTTTTGCGTTCTGGCTCCCGCATCCGTCACTCCGGCAACAGCCGTTGTCGCAGCCGCAAGCTGCCACTGCACGGGAGTGAGGCAGCCATGTCATAATGGGGCAAACCTCGTGGAGCACCCCATGCACAACGTATCAAGAGAGACGCTACTCGAATGGGTGAAACAGGGACGACTGGCGCCAGAGAAGCTGGCCGCCGCCCTCACCCTTGCCGATCTGCCCCCAGCTCACGCCCGCTGGCAGTGGCTGTTCGATCGCCTGCTGCTCTGGCTCGGTGCCCTCTGCATCGGGGCCGGCCTTATCTTCTTCGTCGCTTTCAACTGGCAGGCGCTGGGACGACTGCCCCGCCTCGCCCTGCTGGAAGCGCCGCTGCTCGCCATGCTGCTTCTGCTGTGGCGCAAACCCCTTGGCGATACGCCGCGTCAGGCGCTGCTCTTTGCTGTGGCCCTCAATATCGGCGCTTTGCTGGCGCTGGTCGGGCAGACCTACCAGACCGGCGCCGATCCCTGGCAGCTGTTCGCCACCTGGGCGCTGATGCTGGTGCCGCTGGCCGCCCTTGGCCAGAGTCCTCTGCTCTGGACCTTGAGCTGGCTGCTCGGTCAGCTGGCGCTGGTGCTCTACTGGCGGCTCGGCTTCTTCAGCTTCTTCTTCGCCTTTGACGAAGAGGGACTGGGCTGGTGCCTGACCCTGCTCAACGCCGCCCTCTGGGGTCTGCTGCTGCTCGCCCCCGCCCGCTGGCGCCTGATGCCCGGCTGGCTGGCGGGGCTGGCCGCCGGGCTTGGCGCCACCCTGCTCGCCCTGCTGACCCTCTTCGATGTAGCCTCCCCGCTGGTGTGGCCGCTCTGGCTGGGCTGGCTCGCTGCCGCCTACACGCTCTGGCATCACAGATTTATCGCCGGACTCGCCATGGGGTGCCTGAGCCTGATTGCCGTTATCCTCGCCGCCCTTGGCAAGTGGATGAAGGCGGATGTGGACGGTTTCCTGCTGCTCAGCCTCATCGCCATCGGCCTCTCGGTCGCCGCCAGCCGCTGGCTGCAACAACAACGGAGGTTCCATGAGTGATCTGACGCTCTGGCAAACCCTGCAACAGGCCAATCTGGTGGAAGGGGATATGCCCCGCAACAACCAGCCGCACTGGTCGAGCCGCTTTCTGCTCGGGCTGGTGGGGTGGATCGCCGCCCTGTTCCTGCTCTTCTTTCTCTTTATGACCTTCGAGCAGCTGACCCGCGAGGCCAACAGCGCCCTGCTGCTGGGCGCCGTGCTGCTCGGGGTGGCTTACGCCATCAACCGCAGCCAGAGCGGCGATCTCTGGGATCAGTTCGTGCTGGCGCTCGCGCTGGCGGCCGATGCCTGGCTGCTCTACGGCCTGCTGGATCAGGCTGACAGCCACCAGAGCCTGCTCTGGTTTGGCCTCTGCCTGTTGTCGCTCGCCATCGCGGTACTGTTCGATCATTGGCTGGTGCGCCTGTTTCACAGCGTGGCGGCGGCCCTGCTGCTAACCCTCGCCCTTGCCTGCCTCGGGTTGCAACTGCTGGCCCTGCCGCTGGTGATGGCCGCCATCACCTTCTGCTGGATGCGGGCAGATAGGGATCCGGAGCGTCACCAGCTCTACCACACCATCACCCTGGGGCTCGCCCTCTCCCTGCTGGTGCTGGGTCGCCTGCACCAACCGCTGTGGGAAGGTGGCAGCAGCGTGCTCGACGAGCTGGGGCTGTCGCGCCTGCCGCTCTGGCTCAATCCGCTGCTCTGCGCCGCCCTGCTGCTGGCGGTAATGGTCAAACTGAAGCTGCCGCTCTGGTACTGTCTACCGCTGGTGCTGCTCAGCGCCGTCATTCCGGGGATGGGGGCTGGCGCGCTGGTGCTGATCCTCGGCTTCTATGCCGGCAGCCTTGGCCTGATGACCCTCGCCGCCCTGCTGCTGGTGGGTTATGGCGCCCTCTACTACTACGATCTCGGGCTCACCCTGATGACCAAATCCTGGCTGCTGCTGGGCTTGGGCGCCCTGTTGCTGGCCGCCCGCCAGCTGCTAAAAACATGCTCGGCAAGGAGCGACTCATGAGACCCGTGACCCGACAACTCGGCCTGTTGCTGACAGGCCTTGCCATTCTGGCGGGCATCAACCTCACCGTCGGGCGTTTTGAGCACGCCATGAGCAGTGGCGAAGTGGTGCTGCTGAGACTCGCCCCGGTCGATCCCCGCGCCCTGATGCAGGGGGATTACATGCGCCTTAACTACGAGATCGCCCGCGAGCTGGCCAGCAGCGATGCCAGTGACAAGCAGAGCGACACCTTGGTGATCCGCCTCGATGCTCATCAGGTGGCAAGCTGGGTTGCCGATGGCAAGCCGGAGCAGCTGGCCAGCGATGAGCGGCTATTGCAGGTACACCGCAGCGATCGCCAGTGGCTGATTGGCCCCGACGCTTTCTTCTTCGAAGAGGGGGATGGCGAGGCATTGAGCGCCGCCCGCTACGGCGAGTTTCGCCTGCAACCAGATGGCAAGACGTTGCTGGTGGGGCTGCGCGATGAGGCTTATCAGCCGATTGGGAGAAGCCGGTCACGTTGGTAACGGGGCAAAGTGGCTATTTGAGCGGTTCATGGTCACACTCAAAGCACGGTTGACTGCTGAGGATGTTCCCCATGAGGATTTGGCTCACCTGCTTGCTGCTATTGCTCCCCTGGGCCTCGATGGCCCGGGCCGATCTGGGCAAACTCGAATACTTCACCGAAGAGTATCCCCCCTACAACTTCAGCGATGAGCAGGGCCAGCCCACCGGCCTTGCGGTTGAACTGCTGCAGATGGTGTGGAAGAACAGCGGGGTAGCCCCCCAGCCAATTCGCATCCTGCCGTGGGCCCGCGGCTACTACCTGCTGACCCAGAAACCCAACGTGGTGCTCTTCTCCACCGCCCGCACCCAGGCGCGGGAAGACCTCTTCAAGTGGGTCTGCCCCATCGGCTACTCGGAGTACATCCTGCTCGGGCGCAAGGCGCAAAACATCACCCTCACCTCCGTCGATGAGATGAGCAAATACCGGATAAGCGCGGTGCGCTCCGATGCCGCCGAGCAGTTGCTGCTCAACAACGGGATGGATGACAACAACATTATCCCCGCCAACCGCCTCAATCAGGCGGTCAAGATGCTCACCTCCGGCCGCGCCGACCTGCTCGCCACCAGCAAGCTGGCCGGTTATGACGCCCTGCGCGAGATGAAGCTCAACAGCGACGACTTCAACGTGGCCATGGTGCTGAGCGCCGAGCAGCTCTGCTACGCCTTCAGCCGTCAGGTGGATGACAAGGAGATCAAGCTGTTCCAGAGCGGCCTTACCCGTGCCCTCGCCTCGCAGGAGTTTTTGAAGCTGCAGGCCAAATACCTGCCTATTCGCTGACGGGCTGGGGGAGAGTCAGAAACAGACGAGGGATGCCAACGGCATCCCTCGCTATTATTGAAGAACCTGACCGCTCAACCTTGGCGAAACCGGTCGGCTTGGTCACAATTGAGCATAGATATTCCCTTGAGCAGGATGGAAAAAATGAAACCATGGATTGGATTGGCCGCACTGCTTGTTAGTTCCTTCGCCCACGCAAGCCCCGAGCTGGCCAAGCTTCACTACCTGACCGAAGATTACAAACCCTATAACTACGCCGACGAAGCGGGCAAACCGACCGGCTTTGCGGTCGAGCTGCTCAAGTTGGTATGGCAGAAGACCAACACCCCGGAGCAGCCCGTCACCATCATGCCCTGGGCCCGTGGCTATTACCTGCTGACCCAAAAACCCAACGCGGTACTCTTCTCCACCGCCCGCACCCAGGCGCGCGACCCCCTGTTCAAGTGGGCCTGCCCCATCGGTTACGCCGAAATCGTGCTGGTCGGGTTGGCCGAGCACAAGATCAACATCACCAAGCTCGACGATGCCAAGGCGTTCAATATCGGGGCGGTGAGGGCCGATGTGGGCGAGCAGCTGCTGCTCAACAACGGCTTTGACGAGACCAAGATCATCGCCGCCAACCGCCTCTCCCAGGCGCTCAAGATGCTCACCTCCGGCCGGGTGGATATGGTTTCCACCAACAAGACCACCATGGAGCAGCAGATCCTTGAGCAACAGCTCGACCCCGCCAAGTTCAAGGAGCAGTGGCAGCTGAGCTCGGAGCAGTTCTGCTACGCCTTCAGCCATCCGGTGAGTGACGATCTGGTCAAGGAGTTCCAGAACGGCTTGACCCAGGTGCTGGCAGGCAGCGAATACCCGCTGCTGCACAACAAATACTTCCCCGCTCCCGCCGCCAAATAGCGGCGCAGCGCCAAACACCAACAACAAGGGGCCCACTGCGGGCCCCTTCTCGTTTTGCCGTTTGCTCTCCCCTAGCCGCGCACCAGCGCCGCGGCAGCCACCTTGTGACGGGCGATGAGCCCCTCGATATCCAGCCCCTCGATGGCGCCATCCACCACCCGCCACTTGCCGCCCACCATCACCCGATCGGCCCGCTCGGCGCCGCACAAAATGAGTGCTGCAATGGGGTCGTGACTGCCGCTAAAGCGCAGATCATCGAGCTTGAACAGCGCCAGATCCGCCTGCTTGCCGGGCAGCAGCTCGCCGAGATCGCCGCGCCCGAGCAGCCGGGCCGAGCCTACGGTCGCCCACTCCAGCACCTTGCGCGGGGTGATGCGCTCGGCGCCGTAGCGCAACCGCTGCAGATAGAGCGCCTGACGGGCTTCTTGCATCAGGTTCGAGGCATCGTTGGAAGCCGAGCCATCCACCCCGAGCCCCACCGGCGCACCGGCCGCCTCCAGATCCAGGGTCGGGCAGATGCCGGAGGCGAGCCGCATATTGGAGACCGGACAGTGACACACTCCGGTGCCCGCCGCCCCCAGCCGTGCAATCTCGTCCGGATTAAAATGAATGCCGTGAGCCAGCCAGGTGCGATCGCCAAGCCAACCCACCTTCTCCAGATAATCGACGGTGCGCAGGCCAAAACGCTCGAGGCAGAAGGCCTCCTCATCCAGCGTCTCCGCCAGATGGGTGTGCAGTCGCACATCGAGTTCGGCTGCGAGTCTGGCGCTCTCCACCATGATCTCCTCGGTCACCGAGAAGGGGGAACAAGGAGCCAGCGCAATCTGGATCTGCGCCCCGGCGCCGCGCTCATGGTAGTGGCGCACCAGTCGCAAGCTGTCATCGAGGATCTGCTGCTGCCCCTGCACCGTGTGGCGCGGCGGCAAGCCCCCCTCATCTTCGCCCAAGCTCATGGAGCCGCGGGTCAGCATGGCGCGCATCCCCAGCTCACGCACTGCCGCCACCTGAATATCGATGGACTCCTCCATCCCGCGCGGGAAGAGATAGTGGTGATCCGCAGCCGTGGTGCAGCCCGAGAGCAGCAGCTCTGCCATCGCCACCTTGCTCGCCAGCGCCAGCGCGTCCGGTCTCAATCTGGCCCAGACCGGATAGAGGGTCTTGAGCCAGGGGAAAAGCGGCTGATTGACCACCGGCCCCCAGGCGCGGGTCAGGGTCTGGTAGAAGTGGTGGTGGGTATTGATAAGGCCCGGCAGCACCACATGGCCGCGGGCATCGAACAGCTGATCACACGGCCGGGCAGGCAGCTGGCCTGCTGCCAGCACCTCGCTGATCATGCCGTTTTCAATCACCAGCCCGCCGCGGCCATCGACCGTTTCGGGGGTAAAGGTGGCAAGGGGGTTTTTAATCCAGATACGGGTAGCGGACATGGCCGACTCCTCCATCAGTGACACATAGGGGTGAGCCAGCTCAGTTATACCCTGTCTGCTGATCCAGAGGCGGCGGTCAGCGACCGCGGCCAACCCAGTCTAGGCATACGGCGCAAAAAGTCTGTGAGCGCCGTTTTAAATCAAGGTGATAGCAACGGATTGCCCAAGGCGACCAACCGCACAAGGTTTACCCTGCAATTAATCAATCAGTAATTAACAAAAGCTTGTGCCAGCGCAAAAGAACCTCTGGTTTCTGATAGTTGCGTGATGGCCGCCATAGTTAAGCGCTCAATGAATCCGTAAGATATTTGGCGGCGCCTGTTGGCCCCTTTTCCCAAACCAAGGTCAACGGCGCAATGTGGCAGCGACAGTCAGGGGCGGTAGCGTCTTTCACGGAGACCAGCCGGTCTCCCGCCCCTGCGCCAAGGTAACCGTCCCCTCTCCCCTTGCGGGAGAGCGGTAGGGTGCAATAAGCGCAGCGCATTGCACCAAGGTAACCATCCCCTCTCCCCTTGCGGGAGAGGGCTAGGGTGAGGGGTCGCCAACCCCGTTGGCATAACTTCGCCAGCAGGGTCGGTAGGGTCGATTAGCGTAGCGTAATCGTCCGTGCTAACCGCTCCCCTTGCAGGTGAAGCCCATGGCGCAATCTGCAAAGCCTGTTGCCACAAGCAACCCCGCGTCGAATTGAGGTGCAATTCACTTCGTTCATTGCACCCTACGGTAATGGCCAAACGGGCTCACCTCGGCGAACAACAGGGGGCAACAGCCAGCCCGCAGCACCGAGGCCGGTTAACAGGCGTAGGGTGCACCAAGCGCAGCGCATTGCACCAAGGTAACCGTCCCCTCTCCCCTTGCGGGAGAGGGTTAGGGTGAGGGGTCACCAACCCCGTTGGCATAACTTCACCAGCAGGGTCGGTAGGGTCGATTAGCGTAGCGTAATCGTCCGTGCTAACCGCGCCCCTCACAGGTGAAGCCCATGGCGCAATCCGCAAAGCCTGACGCTGCAAGCAACCCCGCGTCGAATAGAGGTGCAATTCACTTCGTTCATTGCACCCTACGGTATGGGACAAACAGGCTCACCCCGGCGAACAACAGGGGGCAATAGCCAACCCGCCGCCCCGAGGCCGGTTAACAGGCGTAGGGTGCAATAAGTACGGCGCATTGCACCGAGGTAACAGCCCCCAGCCTATTCGGGGCAAAGATCGGGCGGGTTGTTATCTCACAGCCACCCCCTCGCCCACCCCATTGCGAGAGCAGATTGTCACACCTATGCAACAGACCTCATCAAGATGGTTGCATAGGTGAAAAAATCATGGCGGGTATAACGGCAAGCGGTGCCCATCCCTATCGGGAAACGGTTTTATATTGAAGGCCCGATAGTGAGTATTTCACTGTAATAACACCCTATTTCTCGAACGTCC
>NZ_JRGM01000045.1 GCF_000764665.1 Aeromonas lacus
GGAACAACCAGCTTGTTCGGGGCCGGATCGACGATCGGTGTGTTGGCATCGATCGCTTCCTGGTAAACCGGTTTGTAGAAGTTATCGCCGAGCTTGGTGGAGCTCATGTCTTCCACATCAATGCTAACCACACCCCAGGCAGAGTGAGGGATCAGCGGATCTTTGGCGCCATAATCCTGAACACTCAATGACTTGGCCATCATCTTGGAGGGGCTCATCGCTTGGGTGGTTTGGCTCAAAGTAGCCTGAGTGGTGTAAATCACCATGTAGGTTTCGTTGTTCGGGTTACCCACATAGGAACGGTCAATGGTAAAGACCCCTTCTACCCGATCACCATCCAGCATTCTGGCCGGCTTATAGGTAATGATGTCGGAACTGATAGTACGAGTCGGTTTGAACTGGGAGTCCAGCATCAATACAGTGGGGTTGAACAGGGTCTTGTCGATCAGACCTGCAACCGTAATTTTGAGATCGCCGGAATTGGTCGGCAGCTTGAACGCTGCATAATAACTCTTGCCTTCCGGGAAGTTGAACGCCGGAGAACTGCCATCAATGGCAATCACTTTTTTCTGCTCAGCGGCCAATGGCTGATACCGCAACTCGCTGATACTAGAGCAACATACAGTGACTGTGCCGAGTTGCTGCAGGGCGCTGGAACGGCTATCGAGAATACTCTTGTACTCCTGGGTGGGAGCCACTGTAGCCTCAAGAGACGCACACGCCGTCATCAGAGTGGAACACAAAATCGTCAACGCTACCTTGCTATATTTCATCTGCATACCCTACACGCCATCTTGAAAAAAAGAGCCCCCGACAAGCGGGGGCGACTTGATATCAGGTGATGGTGAGATTACCACCAAGCTTCGGCTTGTACACCGAAGTTCCAAGCATTGTCTTGGTTAACTCCGTTGCTGTCAGCGCGGAAAGCACCGTCTTGTTGTACATAAGAAGCAAATACACGGATCTCTGGACGGGCAAAGAAACCAGAACCTGCTGACCAAGCCTGAGCCAAGGTGTACTTGCTCCCATCAGTGTTGCTCTTCACGCCATTCACTTCTTTGTTATCCTTGAAGTAGCCGACCTCTGCGATGGTTTTCATCACATCGTTCCACTTGTACATCGGACGAGCAACAATGGAGAAGGTATCTTTATCTGTTGTATCTTTATCCAAACCATTGGCCTGTGCGTACAGGATCTGGTGGCCGAATTCAACCTTATCACCTATCGGCAACACACCCCAGTTAATCAAACGGAAGCCATCACCACTGGATGCAGCTTGGCTTAAGCTGCTACCTGAACCAGCACCGTAGTCGACACCTTGGGCGGCCAAACCATCAATAAAATACTGTGCAATGGTCTTGTTGAAGCCACCCAACATGGACTGAGTCAGCTCAGCGGTTAACATATGGCCATCTTTGTAATCAGAATTCTGACGTTTTTGTTCATCAGTCAGATTAGCCATTGCGTAGTCATAACCCACTTCGAGAGAAGCGTCAGTCCACAGCGGAATGCCTGCATAACGGATATCAAAGGTATTGGTATTAACACGGTCATCAATCTTGATCTTGTTACCATCTTTATCCAAGACATAGTGACCATTCGAATCCATGCGATACTGCGGATCATTCGTGTTATAGATCGCATCCCATGGATCATTACGAACAACCGCCACTGACAGCTTGCCAGGGCCTACTTCGATATTTTCTACACCAGCTCCAGCACCAGAGACGTTCCAGTAATAGAAGTCGGTGATATGGATATCGTGACGTTGGTAGTAACGCTTACCTGCCCACAGCGTTTCGTTGCCACCAAACAAATTCTTGGCCTGCACGTTAAATTGAGACAATGCAAAATCCGCAGTCTTGTCGTTCGCATTTTCCCAGTCACGACCTTGTTTACCTGCCTTCATAGCAACCATGGAGTCTACATAGAAGGTTTGGTTGTTCTTGCTGTAAACCTCTTGGCCCAACTGAACTTCGCCATATGTATCGCTCTCGTTACCCAAACGACCAACACGATTCTGGCTCATGGTCTGCATGTCACCGTTATCGGAAACACCAACACCGGAACGCATATAACCGTGGAAATCTACGGCAAAGGCGGCTTGGGAAGCCAGGGCGGCAGTAACAGCTGCAGCAATCGGGAGCCACTTCATTTTCATTGTCATATTCCTTATTTCCCGCTGTGAGGAGTGTGATCCTGAATATTTATCACCGGGCAATCCTGCTGGTGATAACCGAGGTCGATTATAGGGAGCACATATCGCGACAAATATGAACCGACTCACAAAATGGCGACAAATCGCTCGGCAAACGATCGCCTCACATCAATTAATCTAAAAATCCAAAAAATAGGCAACAACTCACCAGTAAAATCAAAAAGGAAGCGATCAAGATCAATCTGAAATCGCTCTCATTGATTAATTCGCAACGAGATGAAAGTGAATATTTGATCACTCATTGGCAAAAACATGACTGAAATCGCTTTCATAATTGAACTTTTATTTCCCTGATATGTCTTGCTGCCTTTTAGAACGACACAAACAAGAAAACGGTGTCAGTGAGAAATATGTCGTCACTGTCAGTACGGATATTTGATGAGCATGGGGAGAATAGCGTACAAATAATAATCCCCTGCCGAACCGGACAGGGGACTTATATGAAGCAAATTACAGCGTAATTTTGCGGCTATATATGCCAGCTTTTTAGCCAGGCCAGAGCGACCCGCTCCGGCTCATCGTGCAGGGTCGCATCCAGCTCAAGGCGAGGGACAACCGCTGCCGCCCCCAGCTCCTGCAACTGGCTATCCAGCCGACGGCCGGCGCCGCAAAAATGGTCGTAGCTGCTGTCCCCCATGGCGACCAGAGCGTACCGCAACCCCTTGAGCCAGGGGGCTCGCTCAGCCAGATCGGTAGCAAAGGGCTGCAGATTGGGGGGAATGTCCCCCTGCCCCGTAGTGGCGCTGACCAACAATAAAAAACGGCTGGGGTCGATATCCTCCAGCCGTGCCTCTTCATAAAGCGCTATCTTGTGCCCTTGCCGTGTCAGCTCATCAGCCAGCGTCTCGGCCACCAGCATGGCCGCGCCATAGACGCTTCCCACCACGATATCGATCTGTGCCATTCTCCCCTCCCTGCTTTAGTCACTCTTTTGAGCAACGCTCGTGAGCAACTCTATCAGCAAGCTGGCGTCAGATGCCACCCGTTCAGGGCCGAGTAACAGGCGCTTAGTAATCGCTCTCGCTGGCAGGCCAGCCCAGCTCGGCAAACAGGCGCAGCACATCCTGACCAAGCGGCGCCTGGATCCGCATCGGCACCTTGAGGATCGGGTGGGTAAAGCTCAGGGTGCGGGCCACCAGCAGCAGGCGCTCGCAGCCATAGTGTTCGCGGAAGAAGCGGTTATGACGGCCATCGCCGTGGGTGGTGTCGCCCACAATCGGGTGGAACAGATGATCCATATGACGGCGCAGCTGATGCTTGCGGCCGGTTTTCGGGAACAATCTGACCAGACTGTAGCGACTGGTGGGGTGCTTCTTGGAGACCGCGTGAGGCAGCTCGACCCGATGCAACCGGCGGAAGGTGGTGACTGCCTCCTGCGCCGGCCGATCCGGATTGCTCATGGCGTCGGCAATCTTGTCCAGCTGCTCCTTGAGGGGGTAGTCGATCACCCCCTGCTCGGGCGCCCAGCCACGCACCAGCGCCAGATACTCCTTGTGCACCTGACGGTTGGCAAAGGCCTCGGTCAGGGTACGAGCCACCGCCGGATCGAGGGCAAACAGCAGCACCCCGGAGGTGGGCCGGTCGAGGCGATGAACCGGATAGACGTGGCGACCGCCGATCAAATCCCGGGTCATCTGCATGGCAAAGCGGGTCTCGGCCTTGTCGAGCCAGCTGCGATGCACCAACAGGCCGGAGGGCTTGTTGACCGCCACCAGCCACTCATCCTGATAGAGCAGGGTGAGCTGCAGCGCTTTCTCTTCTTTACTCTGCTCGTCCATCATTGCTCGACCACTTTGCCGGAGAGCAGCAGGTCGAAGCGGGCGATCAGCCGCAGCAGGGCCTCCACCTCGGCCAGCTCCTCTTTATAGACTTCGCTGGCCATGGGGTAGAGGGAGACGCTGCTCGGCAACGGCGCCTGCATCACCACCAGCTGCTCCATGCGCGGGATCAGCACGAACTGCAACCACTGGTCAAAGCTCAGGGTATCGACACAAAAAGGCAGGGTACTGGCCAGTGCCTCCTCGCCCGGATGCTCCGCCTGCCAGCGCTCGAGGCGCTGCAGCTCGGCCGTGAGTTCCCCCAGCAAGCCGGCGACCAGCAAATATTGATTCATATCGTGTACTTCCTCATCACCACAGGTTGATCCGGGATGGCGGTGCGCTTGTCGAGCAAGGCAACAACAAGACGCCAGCCAGAGCGGCAGCCTTCGCAGCCAACCGCCCGTAAAAAAGGGCGATACTATACACCTCCTCCCGAGCCGCTGCCATGCAGAGATCCCGCCACAGGCTCGCCATCAGAGCCGGAGCCAACGCTGGCTATCCGTGGCCATGGCCTTATAATCGGCCCGCATCATATTCAAGCCGGAGCTCTCCATGTCTGCGACGCCGACCGCCATCAATACTCTGACCGACTTTCTGACCCAGGCTGGCACCCAGTTCCAGCTGTTTGACATGGGCCGCCAGGTGCGGCCACTGGCCAGCGACACCTTTGTGCGCATCGAACAGCAGCAGGAGCCCTACCCCTGGCCGCTGCAGCAGCACGCCTGGCTCGGCGTCCACTTCTTCCAGCCGAGCGAGTCGCGCCACTACCTCTGGTTCCTCAAGTTTGCCCTCGACGAGCGCGGCCTGCTCATCTCGAGCGGCCCCAAGCACTTCATGGATCAGGTCGTGGAGACGCTGGGCTACAAGCTGACCGGCGAGCTCGACGAAGAGAAAGCCAAGCGACTGGCTGACAACCCCTACACCTTCCGCCCGGCCGAGGCCAAGATGGCCAGCCTGCACGCCAAGCTGGCGCGCCAGCTGGAGCAAGCCCCGTCTGCCTATTACGAAGCGCTCTGCCACTATCTGGCAGCCCCCAACGACACCGGCTGGCAGACGCTGGGGCTGCAGGGTTTTGCCGATCTGGCGGAGCGGCTGCATGATGAGCGCAATCTGGCGCTGGTCTGCAAGGCGCTGCCCAAGCTGCCGCAAGAGCCGCTCTACGCCCTCTGCCAGAGTCTGGAGAGCGCACCCTTGCCGCCAGCAGTGCAAGGCGCCCTGCTCGAGCGGATCGGCAAGGAGCAGGAGTGTGCCACGCCCAACCCGGAGACCCTGGCCTACCTCTGCCGCGCCATGGCCTCCTGCCCCGGCAGCGCGCTGCGTACCAACAAGCTGCTGACCCTGCTGCAAACCCAGCCGGGCCCGGCACTGCTGCTCGCTATCGCAGGCCGGCTCTGGCCCGATCTGAAGGATGCCAGACTGCTCGGCGACTATCTGGAACAGCTCGCCCTGCAACCGACCCAGTTCTTCAATCAGGTTTTTGCCGAGCTCGTCACTTTACCGGCCCTGCGCAATGATATGCTGGCCAGACTGCGTGACCCGGAACGCAGCGAGGAGCTGGGCAAGGCGATTGGCCGCCTGTTTGCCACTGCCTGATCTGCTACACTGCTTGGCCCATTGGCCAAGGTCAGGGCAGCGAGGGAGTCTGGTCGCAGGCTCCCGCTATCTGGCTGACAACCGGTTCTGACAATCATCCGACAACAAGGAAGCTGCCTATGGGAGAGATGCTCGGAATTCTGGCGCTGATGGCGATAGCCGGCGCCTTCTGGCTGCAACGCCGTCAGGCCGAACTGGCGTGGCAATATATGCGCCGCTACTGCCAGCACCACGACCTGCAACTGCTGTCGCTGGCCCGCAACCGCCGTGAAGTGACAGGTAAACCGCTCAGGCTGCTCACCCACTACCAGTTCGAGTTCTCCAGCGATGGCGAGAGCCACTATCAGGGCACCCTCAAGATGCAAGGCCTGCACGTTATCGGCGTCGAGCTGCCGCCCCATCGCATTCCCACGGTTTGACATCCCCTTGCTCCATCACCCGGCCTGCTTATCCCCCTCCCCACCCGGGTCGGGGCCGGCAAGCCATATGGCACAGATCGGACGAACCCTTCTGGTGAGCACAAACGGCATGCTGGATGTCGTCAGCTATGCGCTTCCCTCGCTATAAGCTGGAATTGGGTCATATCCCTAAAACCCATAAATTTTATTTATAACGGCCACTCCGGGCCATCTCTCGCTTCTCCAGCCCTCGTCATAAGCGGCGCAATGCCCCCTCCGCCATCAGGATGAAACCCCAGCCCGCCGCGGGGGGAATAAATTCGCCTGTCTATAATCTCAGGGATTAGCCAAGGGAGAGACGAGATGGCCCCCCTGCACCACGATTTACCCGCCCTGTTCGCCCAGCTCGGCATGGCCAACGACGAGCTGAGTCTCTATCGCTTCGTCCACGAGCATCATCTCGACAACGAGACCCTGCTGCCGGAAGCGCAGTTCTGGAGCGCCGCTCAGGCCAGCTTTCTGCGCGATGCCCTGTGGCACGACTCCGACTGGTGCGAGGCGATCGACCAGCTCGACCTGATGCTGCGCCAGCCCCGCTGAACCCTCCCCTTTTATCCCCTGCGGGCTTTGGTTAAGATTCCGCCCCGACCAGCCACTTTGGCCCCCTCATCCACCCATTCAGCAGAGCACGCTTATGTCCGCCCACGAGATCATCCGTATCGCCAACGAACTGGCCGCCAAGGGGATCACCCCGACCACCGCCATGATCAAGGCTCGCCTGAGCCAGCCGGTTGCCATGGCCGAGCTGCTGAAAGTGCTGAGCCAGTGGAAGCAACAGCCCGCAGGTTCCCCGGAAGCGGCCAGCCAGGAGCAGCAAGCCCCCGCCCCCGTTGCCGAGCCCACCCTGCTGCAGCTTGCCGAACAGCTCAATCGTCTCGAACGCAAAGTGGATCGGCTGACCGACCTGCTCATCCAGCAGGGGAAAAACTGAGCCATGTATATCGTCGAACTCTGCTTTGAGTGCTATCGCGACACCTCTCTTGGAGAAGCCGAGCGGGCCATCGTCAACTATCTGGACATGCTGCGCTATCAGGGCCAGATCCTCGGCCGCGAGTTCCCCACCAGCATGCACGAGGGTTATTTCGTCAGCCGGGTAGTCTGCCCGGAGCAGGACAGCCTCCACCCGGACAACCAGAGCGAGCAGGTCAAGCTGGCCGAACAGCAGCTCAATCAAGCGGGGCTGCTGGCGCCCAAACTCCATCTGCAGGGGGCGGATCTGCTCTCCGACAGCACAGATCCTTGCGGCCAGCAGGGCGAGCGCCCCGGCTGGATGATGCTCTACACCAGCTTCCTGCACACCTGCTCACCGCTGCGCTGCGGCGACCACTTTGCCCCCATCCCGCTCTATCAGGTGCCGGCCATCGCCAACGGCGATCACAAGCAGATCATCAAGTGGCACCCTCACACCTAATATCTCAAACCACACCTCTACACATTGCAATCTCAAAAGTTTGGTTGTGTTAAATCTTGAGAAAACTACGCTGCATCTACAGTGCACAGATTGAATTTCCGAGTAAAAGCATGGGGGTTTGAACCAGTCCTGCGGTATGCACATTGCACCTCATATGTGCACACACCTCAAAAAATGTAACGCTGATCACAAAAAGCACCCTTACACTGTTGAGCTCTCAAAATTGAACTACGCTGTATCTATCTGAAAGGTTCACGGTTACGGACGGGTGTAGGAATGCGAGTGCACTATGTCGAAGTTGGCGATCTGACTGTTGATGCAACACCTAACTTCTACGTTAACGAAAATGGCGAGAGATGCCTCGAGTGGGCTGCTAATGGAACCACAATACACGACATGGTCTTGCTC
>NZ_JRGM01000046.1 GCF_000764665.1 Aeromonas lacus
AGTAGTTCGTTCATTCGCTACAAGGCCCAGAACACTTCTTGGGTGTTGTATGGTTAAGCCTCACGGGTAATTAGTACGGGTTAGCTCAATGCATCGCTGCACTTACACACCCCGCCTATCAACGTTGTGGTCTCCAACGGCCCTTTAGGACCCTCAAGGGGTCAGGGATGACTCATCTCAGGGCTCGCTTCCCGCTTAGATGCTTTCAGCGGTTATCGATTCCGAACTTAGCTACCGGGCAGTGCCACTGGCGTGACAACCCGAACACCAGAGGTTCGTTCACTCCGGTCCTCTCGTACTAGGAGCAACTCCCTTCAATCATCCAACGCCCACGGCAGATAGGGACCGAACTGTCTCACGACGTTCTGAACCCAGCTCGCGTACCACTTTAAATGGCGAACAGCCATACCCTTGGGACCGACTTCAGCCCCAGGATGTGATGAGCCGACATCGAGGTGCCAAACACCGCCGTCGATATGAACTCTTGGGCGGTATCAGCCTGTTATCCCCGGAGTACCTTTTATCCGTTGAGCGATGGCCCTTCCATTCAGAACCACCGGATCACTATGACCTACTTTCGTACCTGCTCGACCTGTCCGTCTCGCAGTTAAGCTGGCTTATGCCATTGCACTAACCTCCTGATGTCCGACCAGGATTAGCCAACCTTCGTGCTCCTCCGTTACTCTTTGGGAGGAGACCGCCCCAGTCAAACTACCCACCAGGCACTGTCCGCGGCCCAGATTCATGGGCCTGCGTTAGAACATCAAACATACAAGGGTGGTATTTCAAGGACGGCTCCAGCGCAACTGGCGTCACGCCTTCAAAGCCTCCCACCTATCCTACACATGTAGGTTCAATGTTCAGTGCCAAGCTGTAGTAAAGGTTCACGGGGTCTTTCCGTCTAGCCGCGGGTACACCGCATCTTCACGGCGAATTCGATTTCACTGAGTCTCGGGTGGAGACAGCATGGCCATGGTTACACCATTCGTGCAGGTCGGAACTTACCCGACAAGGAATTTCGCTACCTTAGGACCGTTATAGTTACGGCCGCCGTTTACCGGGGCTTCGATCAAGAGCTTCGCTTGCGCTAACCCCATCAATTAACCTTCCGGCACCGGGCAGGTGTCACACCCTATACGTCCACTTTCGTGTTTGCAGAGTGCTGTGTTTTTGATAAACAGTCCCAGCCATCTGGTCACTGCGACTCCCGTCAGCTCCATCCGCAAGGGACTTCACCAACAAGAGCGTACCTTCTCCCGAAGTTACGGTACTATTTTGCCTAGTTCCTTCACCCGAGTTCTCTCAAGCGCCTTGGTATTCTCTACCCGACCACCTGTGTCGGTTTGGGGTACGATGACTTGTAATCTGAAGCTTAGAGGCTTTTCCTGGAAGCAGGGCATCAATGGCTTCCACACCGTAGTGTGTTCGTCTCGTGTCTCAGCGTTGCACCTCCGGATTTACCTAAAGGTACCGCCTACGCACTTTCACCAGGACAACCGTCGCCTGGCCCACCTAGCCTTCTCCGTCCCCCCATCGCAATTACAAGTCGTGCAGGAATATTAACCTGCTTCCCATCGATTACGCCTTTCGGCCTCACCTTAGGGGTCGACTCACCCTGCCCCGATTAACGTTGGACAGGAACCCTTGGTCTTCCGGCGAGGAGGCTTTTCACCCCCTTTATCGTTACTTACGTCAGCATTCGCACTTCTGATATCTCCAGCATACCTCTCGATACACCTTCGCAGACTTACAGAACGCTCCCCTACCACTTGCACTAAGTGCAAATCCGCGGCTTCGGTGCCTGGTTTGAGCCCCGTTACATCTTCCGCGCAGGCCGACTCGACTAGTGAGCTATTACGCTTTCTTTAAATGATGGCTGCTTCTAAGCCAACATCCTAGCTGTCTGAGCCTTCCCACATCGTTTCCCACTTAACCAGAACTTTGGGACCTTAGCCGGCGGTCTGGGTTGTTTCCCTCTTCACGACGGACGTTAGCACCCGCCGTGTGTCTCCCGGATAGTACTTACTGGTATTCGGAGTTTGCATGGAGTTGGTAAGTCGGGATGACCCCCTAGTCCAAACAGTGCTCTACCCCCAGTAGTATTCGTCCGAGGCGCTACCTAAATAGCTTTCGGGGAGAACCAGCTATCTCCGAGTTTGATTGGCCTTTCACCCCCAGCCACAGGTCATCCCCTAACTTTGCAACGTTAGTGGGTTCGGTCCTCCAGTTGATGTTACTCAACCTTCAACCTGCCCATGGCTAGATCACCCGGTTTCGGGTCTACACCTTGCAACTAGACGCCCAGTTAAGACTCGGTTTCCCTACGGCTCCCCTATACGGTTAACCTCGCTACAAAATGTAAGTCGCTGACCCATTATACAAAAGGTACGCAGTCACCCCGAAGGGCTCCCACTGCTTGTACGTACACGGTTTCAGGTTCTATTTCACTCCCCTCACAGGGGTTCTTTTCGCCTTTCCCTCACGGTACTGGTTCACTATCGGTCAGTCAGGAGTATTTAGCCTTGGAGGATGGTCCCCCCATATTCAGACAGGATGTCACGTGTCCCGCCCTACTCGATTTCACATCAAGGTTGTTTTCGTGTACGGGGCTATCACCCTGTATCGCCGGCCTTTCCAGGACCGTTCCACTAACTTCCAAGATGCTTAAGGGCTAATCCCCGTTCGCTCGCCGCTACTGAGGGAATCTCGGTTGATTTCTTTTCCTCGGGGTACTTAGATGTTTCAGTTCTCCCGGTTCGCCTCGTTACACTATGTATTCATGTAACGATACCTAGCTTATGCTAAGTGGGTTTCCCCATTCGGAAATCTGTGAGTAATAGCGTCTCTTACCGACTTCTCACAGCTTATCGCAGGTTAGTACGTCCTTCATCGCCTCTGACTGCCAAGGCATCCACCATGTACGCTTAGTCACTTAACCATACAACCCCAAGAAGTGTCGGTGAAACCGACGCAGCTTGTTGTCGTACAACAAGGACCAAATAAAATTTGGTTTTCGCCAAGAAGTTTCCAAAGCACTTGTAACAAATGTTTGAGAACTACTTTTTAAATCAGCTTTCCAGATT
>NZ_JRGM01000047.1 GCF_000764665.1 Aeromonas lacus
TGCATATTCTGCAATTTGTTGGAAGAAATCCTCTCGATGAGCATCTTCTAATATTTTATCTAGCGTATCTTGGTCCGGGCTGAGCTCAAAAGGGTCATTTAGTGCACAGCGTTGACTTAACCTAAGGCTAGGTTTTTTAAAAAAATCAGGTCTAAATTTCATGTATTTGTAAATTTTATTCATTACAAATGCCTTGCTTCTTCAAAAAATAACTCACATGCCCCGGCGGCATATCGGGCAGCTGGCCAAAGACCTCGTAACCCTGCTTCTGGTAGAAGGGGAGGGCCTGAAAACTGGTGGTTTCCAGATGGTAGTTGGTGATGCCCTTGCTTTGGGCGTACTGCTCCATGGCGCCGAGCAGGCGGCCGCCCCAGCCATCGCGGCGGATGCTTTCGTCGATCCAGAGCCAGTCGACGTGCAGCCAGCCCCACTTGATGTCGGCGATGATGCCGCCGTGTACCTTGCCCTCTTTATCCTTGATAACGCTGGCGATCCGCTCGCGCAGATGGGTGCCGGCGTGACCCGTGTTGAAGCCCGAGAGGCCAATGCGCAGCGCTTCGATCTCATCGTCCTGAGGCGGTTGGGGTGGGGTTAATTGCATAGTGCTTCCTGCTTGATGGTGGTTGTCTCTAACGGGTTGCCGCTTCCAGCGCGGCTATCTCACCGCCGCTGATAAGCGGCAGGTTGCGGCTGATCTGCTCTACCGGCCAGTCCCACCAGGCGATGGCGTTGAGACGGGCGATGGTGTCGTCGTCGAAGCGGTAGCGGATCACCTTGGCCGGGTTGCCACCGACCACGGCATAGGCGGGCACGTCGCCGGTGACCACGGAGCGGGCGGCGATAATGGCGCCGTTGCCGACCTTTACTCCCGGCATGATCAGGGCGTCATAGCCAATCCAGACATCGTTGCCGATGACGGTATCGCCCTTGTAGGGGAGGCTGCCCGGGGCGGGGGCGGCGCTCTCCCAGCCGTTGCCGAAGATAAAGAAAGGGTAGGTGGAGAAGCCGGAGGTCTGGTGGTTGGCGCCGTTCATGATGAACTTCACCCCGCGGGCGATGGCGCAGAACTTGCCGATGATCAGCTTGTCGCCGACGAAGGGGAAGTGGTAGAGGACGTTGCGCTCGAAGCCCGCGGAATCCTCCGGGTCGTCGTAATAGGTGTAGTCACCCACCTCGATATTGGGCCCCTTGATGGTGTTCTTGATAAAGCACACCTGGGGAAAGCCGTTCATGGGGTGGGGATTGGCGGGATCGGGTCCGTGCATCTGGTCTCCTTGGATTGGCCGGGCTAGAGCGCCGGGAAGTAGCAGGCGCTCATGTCGATGGGGTGATCGGGGCCGTCGGGCAGATAGAACTGCCAGCCCGCATCGGAGAAGGCGCGCAGCTCGGTCTCGACAAACTTGATGGCGAGGCTCAGGGCCTGCAGGCTGTCGATGCCGTAGATAAAGGTCTTGTCGCTCAGCCCCGCCAGCTTCACCTTGCAGCGCCAGTCGCCACCAGCCGAGCGTGGATCCGGCTCGGGAGCCTTGATGGCGATCTTGAGGGTGAGCTGTTCCCCTTCAAGGCTGACCGCCTCGAAACGGGCTTTGACGATGGCATTTTTCATCCTGCAACTCCTTGTGCGATTCCCCTCCTGCGGCATTGGGCTGCGTCTCCATGGAGGGACAAAAATGGGGGCGAGCCACAGGAGCCTAAACGAAGCCTCTTTTTGAAACAATGGGATATGGGCGGATCCTGGTGGTTTGCTCGCTGCGCCGTGCCGTGCCGTGCCGTGCCGTGCCGTTTCACCACACGGGGTACACTTGCTGTAAAGGATTGTTGGCTACCGCTGCAAATCTATCTCTTATGCTGATTGCTGGTGGGGCACCGGCTTGGGGCACAATAGGCGGCCCCTGCTGGCCACACACAAGCCACACACAAGAAGTACAGGAGCATCCATGACTCTTTCGGTATCGCAGCTTTACGAGGTGATGGCCCAGTTGCCCGATCCGGTCTTCATCCTGAGTGAAGATGGCTATTACGTGGAATACATAGGGGGCGTGGAGCAGCAATCCTATCAGGATGGCAATCCGCTGGCAGGCAAGCAGCTGCGGGATGTGTTGCCGGAGACGATGGCGCTCTGGGTAATGGCGCAGGTCGCGCTGGCGCTGGATAGCGGCCAGGTGCAGGTGGTCGAGTACGATCTGGCTGCCAGCGAGGTGGGCGGTATTGATGCCGGTGTCGGGCCGCAAGGGATGCAGCGCTTTGAGGGCAAGATTGCTCCTCTGCCATCCCTTTACGACGGCAAGCGGGCGGTCGCCTGGGTGACCCGCAATATCACCCGCCAGTTCGAGTTGCAGCAGCGCCTGCAGCGCCAGAGCGAGACCGACCAGCTGACCGGCCTCCATAACCGCCGCTACTTCTTCGAACATTGCCAGCAGGTGAGAGGCAGCGAGGCCCCTTGCGGCCTGCTCATGCTCGATATCGATCACTTCAAGCAGATCAACGATCGCTTCGGCCATCAGCAGGGGGATCTGGCCCTGCAGCGCTTTGCCGCCTGTGTCGATGGCCGGCTGCGTGCGGACGATCTCTTTGTGCGCAGCGGTGGCGAGGAGTTCGTGATCCTGCTGCCACGGATTGATGAAGCCGGGTTGTTGCAGATGGCCGAGGGGATCCGCGCTGCGGTCGAGGCGCTGCCCGCCGAACCGGTCGGCATGACGGTCAGTCTGGGGGCCACGCTGGTTGCGCCGGGGGAGGATATCAATGTGGCCCTGGCCCGTGCCGACGAGTGGCTCTATCAGGCCAAGCGGACGGGGCGCAATCGGGTGGCGCACTGTCCTGCCGCCCCCGAAAATTAATGAACAACCCCTTGTTGATGCAAACATTAATTGGATGAAAAGTTCGCCATATTATTTCACTGATATCTCGCGAGCTATGGTGGTAATATTGGCTGCCCGATCGCTGTTCTTATTTGTGTTGTTGGGCAACAGAACAAGGGTTTATCGGTATGTTATCAAACGGGGACAAATGGGAGTGCTGGTGACGAATGCGATACATCTCACCCCGTTTTGAAACAATCCGATTCAAACGGTCATGAATTATTAACCTTGACCCGGATGGCGATTTCAACGATGGTAGCGTGGCATCTCCATTTCACTCCGGTGGCCCTGTTGGCCGCTGGCGGATTTGCTTTTTCTGCACCTGCGGCTAAATGCCGCCTGATATTGCCAGCCTGTTATTCGGGCCAATAAAAATAATGATGACAGATTAATAAGGTATATATTGCAATGAGTGTTTCTATTGCTGAAAAGAGTAACCCGGTTTCAAAATTGAAATGGGAGAAAAGTGATTCGGTATGGACCATGGGCTTATATGCCACTGCGGTCGGTGCCGGTACGCTATTTCTCCCAATTACCGTCGGCAGTAATTCGCCGGTTATTTTATTGTTTATTTTGCTGCTCGCATTTCCACTCTCTTATTATTCCCATCGGGCGTTGAGCCGCTTTGTGCTCTCCAGCTCCCACAAGGAGGGGGATATCACCCATGTGGTGGAGGAGCACTTCGGGGCGCGGGCGGGCAAGCTGCTGATGCTGGTCTATCTGACCGCCTTCTACCCCATCATTCTGGTCTACAGCATCTCCATCACCAACGCGATCCAGAGCTTTGTGGTGCACCAGCTGGGGGATGCCGAGATCCCGCGCGGTCTGCTGGTATTGGGGGTGATGCTGGGTCTGCATCTGGTGCTGCTGGCGGGCAAGCAGATCGTGGTGTCGGCCATCAGCGTGCTGGCGCTGCCCATGGTCGCCTTTCTGATCGGCCTCTCCATCTATCTGCTTCCCCAATGGAGCCTCTCCTACTTCAGCGAGAGTCAGGCGCTAGACTGGCGTGATCCGGCGTTCTGGAAATCCCTCTGGCTGATCGTGCCGGTGATGGTGTTCTCCTTCAGCCATGCGCCCATCATCTCCTCCTTCAGTGCGGCGCAGAAGAAGCGTTGTCAGGAGAGCGCCGACCTGCGCGCCAAGCGGATCATCAAGTGCAGCAGCCTGCTGATTTGCGGCAGCGTGCTGTTCTTCGTGGTGAGCTGCGTGATGAGCCTGAGTCAGGCCGAGATGGCGCAGGCGCGCATCGACAATATCTCCGTGCTGTCGGCGCTGGCGAACAAGTTCTCCAATCCGCTGATCGCCTATGTGGGGCCGCTCATCGCCATTCTGGCCATGTCCAAATCCTTCCTCGGCACCTCCATGGGGGTGAGCGAGGGGACGGTGAGCATGGTGAGCGGCGCCTGTCAGGGGCTGGGACTTTCGCTGCGTGAAGCGACCATCGCGCGGGTCTCGTCGGTCATTCTGTTCGTGGTGACCGGGGTGATTACCTACTTGAACCCCAACGTGCTGGAGATCATCGAGAAGGTGAGCGGGCCGCTCATCGCGGTGATCCTGTTCCTGCTGCCGGCATGTTCCATCTATCGTCTGCCCGCCCTCAAGCGTTATCGCGGGGCGAGTACCCTCTTCGTGCTGGTGATCGGGCTGCTGGCCATCTCGGCCCTTATCTACGATCTGCTGTAACGGCGGATCCCGCACAAGTCAAAAAGGGCGACCATCCGGTCGCCCTTTTTCTTTGTCTCGGGTTTAGCCGAGCAAACTGGTGGCGCTCTGGCCCGCCATCAGCAGGCCGGCCGCCAGTACGCTGAACCAGACCAGGGTCGCGCTTACCAGCAGGTAGCCGCCGGCGACAAACAGACCATCCCGCTGCAGCATGCCGGTGGCCAGCAGCAGAATGGCCCAGGCGGGCAGGGCATTGGTGAAGGGGATGGCGCCCAGAGGCAGCATCAGCAGCAGGGCGGCCAGCATGATCAGCAGGCCGTTGCAGCGGTTGATGGTGCTGCTGGCGGTCAGGGCGAGCAGGCGCGGGCGGATGTAGCGGTCGATGCGGGCCAGCAGATCGGCCCCCTTGGTGAGGGTCGGCTTGAGCTGGTCGGCGGCAAAGCGGCGCTCCATCAGGATGGCGGGCAGCCAGGGTACCCGGTTTAAGGTGATGCCAATGCCGATAAAGAGGATCAAGAGGCCAAACGGGGTGCTGACACCAGGGATGGAGACCGGCAGCAGAAAAGGGACGGTGAGCAGTACGCAGAAGATCAGCATCCCCTGCTCGCCCACCAGCGCGAGCATCTGGCGCAGGCTGATATGGCTCTCCTCGATGGCGTGGGCGGTGGCCCGCAGGGTATTGGCGAGGGTGTGTTGCGGGTCGTTGAGGGGGGCTGTCGCCATCTCCGGCATCCTTCTGCTGTCGGCTTGTGCCGGGCCACCATGACCCGGATTGGGCGTCAGCATACGTGGCCGGGGTTAATGGCCGATGAATGGCGCAGGTGCTTTTAACGCCGCTGAAAATGAGCCGGTACAGGTGCCATTTAGGATGGCGATGGGGCGGCTCTGGTATGCTTTTTGAGCAAAATGGATTGGCCGGAGGTGAAGATGAGACGAGTGGGGATGGTGATGATGGGGGCACTGCTGCCCCTTGGGCAGGCGTGGAGCGGTGAGGGGGAGGCCGGGGCCGGATTGAGCTGGCAGGTGACGCCATTTTACGGCTACAGCTCCGCCATCGATTTCAAGCGCAGCGAGGATCCGCAGCCCGCGCCGGTCTCGACCAGCCTTGACGAGCTGAAGGGGCAGGCCTCCGGCAGCTGGGGACTGTTCATCAGCAAGGAGGTGGATGATCCCGGCATGATCGAGCTGCTCTACAGCCACCAGTCCACCACCCTCTCCCCCGAACAGCCGGATCGCCTGACGGTGGATACCCTGCACTTTGCCGGTGCACTGACCCTCGCCGATAACCTGATGGTGCCCTATATCGGTGCCGGTATCGGGGTAACGCGCTTTGCCGCTTACGACAGCGAGGTGATGCCCTCCATGTCGCTGGCGCTCGGGGTTCAGCCCCGCCTATCCGAGCATCTGGCCCTGCGGGCCGAGGTGCGGGGCTACGGCTCGCTTGCCAACGACAGCAGCGAGTTTCTCTGCAACCCGGATCAGTGCCTGTTCAAGGTGAAGGGGGATCTGGTGACCCAGTGGCAGGCCAATATCGGGCTCACCTTCCGCTTTTAGGCGGTGGAATTTCACGGATGGAAAAGGGGCCATGGGGCCCCTTTTCCATCAGCGATGTTATGGCCAGGCCATCTATTACCCGGTCGTTCTCTGGCCGGGGTTCACTCCCCGTTATTGGCAGGGATAGCCGACACATAGCGGTCTCTGCCTGTCTCCTTGGCACTGTAGAGCGCCTGATCCACCCGCTTGAACAGCGAGACCGCCGGCTCCTGCGGCCGGCGGATGCCAAACCCGATGCTGACTGTCAGAGGATGGGCCGGATCGGGGGTTATGGTGCTGGTTGCTGCCAACAGGGCCTCTGCCAGCAGCTCCAGTTCCGTCTGGTTGGCGTCGGGCAGCAGGATCGCGAACTCCTCACCGCCGACGCGGGCTGCCAGCCCTCCGGCTGGGCAGTGCTGTTGCAGCAAGGAGCCAAACTGCTGCAACACCTTGTCCCCCATGTCGTGGCCGAAGTTGTCGTTGATCCATTTGAAGTGATCAAGGTCCAGCAGGAGCAGCACCTGATAGTCCCCCAGTCCCAAAAACAGCTGCTGATGAAAGCAGCGCCGGTTGGGCAGTCGGGTCAGATCGTCAAACAGCGCCTGTTGTCTGAGCTGGCTATTGATATGAAAGAGGTAATGCATGGTGCTCAGGATACCGATGCTGCTCAGCAGGATACCGCTGGATCGCAGCAGATCCTCGGCATAGATGGCGATCCAGAGCGGCTGGGCGACCAGTTCATCCATGATGTCGGCGGTCGCACCCAAGATCCACAGCATCAGGCCGCAGGAGAGCAGGCGGTAGGTTTTGGCCGGCAGATGGGCGCACTGTACCACCCAGAACAGAAAGATCATGGTGAGCCAGTTGACCAGCTCGAACCCCAGGCTGCTGGCATGGATCCGCTCGGCGGGGTAATGGGGCAGCAGGGTGAGATGGGTGGAGATGATGGTCAGCACCAGTATCCCCAGCAGGGCGCTATGGGCACGGTGTTCTGCGTCAAAGTGGCGATAGCGGGTGACGCTGAGGTCGAGACGATCGGACTGCATGGTGTTCCTCGGATTGGGCCTGCCATCAGAGTGTCGAAAATGGCCCTCATCATGAATCTGTCGTGCCGCTTGTTGCGGCATGGCATTTAGCCAGTGTAAACGGCGCGCTGGCCGGGCGCGATGATCATCACTCCGGCATGTGGGATAGCGCCTGATTTTGTGCATTTCTGGTGCGAGGGATGCCGCTTGCCCTGTCACAGGGCGACCGGCCGTGGCTTAGCGCAACGCTCGCGCCATTTTGGTGCAAAAAGGAGTTTGTTTATATCTAATATTATGATTTAAATGGGTTTTAACTTTTGGCCCACTTTATGCTTTTTACCATCAGGCGGTCATTTCTGGCCATCTGCGCCCGGCGAATCGAGGCTCGCGAGCAGTGGCCACAAGTTCAATCAAGGAAACGGAGCCGGTTTATACCGGTACGACAGGGAAGGAGAGTGCTCTATGGTCAAAAAATGGATGATGGCGGGTCTGCCGATACTGACGGCGTTGCTGGTGACCCCAAGTTGGGCCGATGAGGTCTCTCAGGTTCAGGCTGCGGTGGCACCGGTTGCCAGCGTGACGATCAACAAGGGTGACAACACCTGGATGCTGCTGTCGGCCGCACTGGTGATCCTGATGTCGATCCCCGGTCTGGCGCTCTTCTACGGCGGGCTGGTGCGCGCCAAAAACATGCTGAGCGTGCTGATGCAGGTCTTTACCCTGTTCTGCCTCATCTGTGTGCTCTGGGTCATCTACGGCTACTCGCTCGCCTTTACCGAGGGCAACAGCGTGTTCGGCTCCTTCAGCAAGGTGCTGCTCAAGGGGGTTACGCCTGACTCCATCGCGGCCACCTTCAGCAAAGGGGTCGGTATCAGCGAGTTCATCTATGTGGTGTTTCAGGGGGCCTTTGCCGCCATCACCTGCGGTCTGATCGTCGGCGCCTTTGCCGAGCGCATCAAGTTTGCCGCCGTGCTGCTCTTCTCGGTGATCTGGTTCACCTTTGCCTACATCCCGCTGGCCCATATGGTGTGGTACTGGGCGGGTCCGGATGCTTACACCAGCGCCGATGCGGCTGCCGCTGCAACCGCCACCGCCGGTTATCTGTTCCAGCATGGTGCGCTGGACTTTGCAGGCGGCACCGTGGTGCATATCAACGCCGCAGTGGCGGGTCTGGTGGGTGCCTATCTGGTGGGCAAGCGTCTGGGCTACGGTCGTGACCCCATGACCCCCCACAGCCTGACCATGACCATGATCGGCGCCTCCCTGCTCTGGTTCGGCTGGTTCGGCTTCAACGCCGGCTCGGCGCTGGAAGCCAACGGTGTTGCGGCGCTGGCCTTTATCAACACCTGGGTGGCACCGGCTGCGGCAGCCCTGTCATGGACGCTGGCCGAGTGGGTAATGAAGGGACGCCCCTCCCTGCTGGGTGCGGCCTCCGGCGCTGTCTCCGGTCTGGTGGTGATCACTCCGGCTGCCGGTCTGGTCGGCGTCGGTGGTGGTCTGGTGATGGGTCTTATCAGCGGCGTGGCGGGTCTGTGGGGTGTCCACGGTCTCAAGCGTCTGCTGGGTGCCGACGACAGTCTGGACGTGTTTGGCGTGCACGGGGTGTGCGGTATTCTCGGTGCCCTGCTGACCGGCGTCTTTGCCAGCCCGGATCTGGGTGGCACCGGGGTGTGGGACTATGTCACCAATCAGGTGGCTGAGGGTTACTCCATCCTTGGACAAGTGAAGATCCAGGCCATCGGGGTTGGTGTCACCATCCTCTGGTCCGGTGCCGTGGCGGCGATCTCCTTCAAGCTGGTTGACCTGGTGGTCGGGCTGCGGGTGAACGGTGATGCCGAGCGGGAAGGGCTGGATGTGACCACGCACGGCGAGAAGGCCTACAGCATGTAATCCCGAACGTCAGACAACAAAAAACCGCCGGTTCTGGCGGTTTTTTTATGGTGCAAGCGCGGTGGCGCGTTTAGTCCGAACTCTTAGTTCGCACTCTTAATTCACGACGGCCACGTTGATGCTGCCGTTGCCCTGGGTCATGCGGACACGGGCACCCGGGGTGAAGGTGGGGCTGGCTTTCTGCACCACCACGATGGCTTCGCCGTTCTCTTTCTTGATCTCCAGTTCGACGCCGTCGACCTGATTCATCTTGTTGCCGATGGCGTTACCGGCTGCGGCGCCGGCGATGGCGCCGCCTGCGGCTGCGATATCGCGACCGGTACCACCACCGACGGTACTGCCCAGCAGGCCGCCGACGACGGCGCCGCCGATGGTACCTATCAGGGAGTTCTCATCGGCCTGGATCTTGACCGGGCGGGTAGAGATGATGGTGCCGTAGCTGACGGTTTGAACCTGCTTGGCGCGGTCTTTGGTGTAGACATCGCCAGAATAGACATCGCTATTGGCGCAACCTGTGATGGTGGTGGCGGCCAGCAGGGCAATAATGGTCATTCGTTTCAACATGATAGGCCTCCAAGGCTGAATAGAATTCAAACAATCAGTTTGATGAATTGAACTTTACTCCAAGCAAGCGGGACATGAAATCGGCAAAATGTAACCAATTATGCGTTCTGTAACCGCTTTTATCCTTGAATCGCAGCTGTATCAGTGAGCTTTTTGACCAGCACCAGCCGATCCTCGCCGGGGCCGAAGTAGTCGGCCACCTCTTTGACCAGTTGATAACCCAGCCGGTAGTAGAGGCGCTGGGCCGGGTTGGCGGGATCGACCGTGAGCCGCAGTTCGCTGATCTGCAGCCCCTCCATATTGGTCTCCATCTGACGCATCATCCGCTCGGCCAGCCCGAAACCACGCGCCTCGGGCAGCACCGCCAGCGAGAGTACCCACCCTTTGTCCCGCTCCTGACCAAAGCCACCCAGCACATAACCCACCAGCTGCCCCTCGTATTCGGCTACCAGCAGCAGATCGGGCCACAAGTCCATCGCCTGACGGAAGAAGAAGGCGGGATAGATATCTTCGCCAAAGACCTTGGCATCGATTTGCCAGATGGCGTGCATGTCGGTATGGGTCGCGGGGCGCAGCAGGGGCGGGTTGTGGTGCATCAAGGCGTCTCTGGTCAATATTGGCGAAAGGTGATGCCCTGGGTCTGTACCTTGCGATCGCTGCCACCGCGCCATTGGGCGGGGCGGGCCAGCTCGCGGACATCCAGAGCGGTATAGGCAATGTCGTGGTGAAACAGGCTCTCGGCGAGCGACTGGCGCAGGGCGAGCAGCCGCGCATCGTCGAGTTGCCAGCCGCTGACCAGTTCAGGCGCGCTTTCGCGGCGATAGAGCGCGAAGTAGTAACCAAGCCAGCGGGCCGGCAGTTTATGGATCCTGGCCTGGGTCAGCAACTGTCCTGCGCTGTATTGCTCGCAGGCGCCATACTCTTTGGCCAGGATCGCCGACATCGCCAGATAACGGCGCAGGGCCCGACGCTCACGAAAACGGGTAAACCAGCTCATCTTGTTTCTCCACTGTTCAAGGCAGACAAGGGGTCTGCGCCAGACAGCAAGATCCTAGCGGTTGAGTTCTGAATCCTGCATGAGCGATCAGGGGGGAAGCGGGCGGCTGTGGGGCAGTCTGGGTGCCTTGCGCCAGCCATCGAGCAGATGGCGGATGGCCAGCCAGGGGTGGCGCAGCAGCATGCGGGGGCCGCTCCAGCGCATCACCTGCTGGATCTGTTTGCGCATCGCCGGTGCGTAGCAGTGGATGTTGCAGTTGGCACAGGTGGGTTTGTGGCCGTGGCCGTAACGGCAGCGGGCGAGCCGCTGGTGGGCGAAATCCCGCAGCTTGCGACAGTGACGGCAGTGGGGATCCTGATGGTGGTGCTGGCAGTAGAGGCGGATCATGGCGCTGACCGTCCGCTGCTCGCGCACCAGTCTGGGGTGAACAGTCGCCGCTTTGCCGGTGCTGGCGTGCGCGCCCCTTGCTGGGTTGGCTTGATGAATTTTCATGGTCGCCATTTTCCTGACCAGCCCGGGCAGGGTGTTGATACAGGTCAAAAGGGGGGACAAAAAAACAGGGCCCGCAGGCCCTGAGTTATCAGATGAGGCTGGTTGCCTGCTCCAGCCAGGCGAGATCCTCGCCTTCGAGCAGCGGGCTCAGGCGGCGGAACACCTCGGCGTGGTATTCGTTGATCCAGCGGAATTCGGCCGGGCTCAGCAGGCTGCGGTCGATCAGGCGGGTATCGAACGGTACATAGGTCAGACGCTCGAAGCCCAGCATCGGCAGCTCGCCACTCTGCTCCAGCTCGCTCACCACCACCAGGTTTTCGCAGCGGATGCCAAAACCATCTTCCCGGTAGTAGCCCGGCTCGTTGGAGAGCACCATGCCCGGTTGCAGCGCCACCATGTTCCCTTTCGGGGCGATGCGCTGGGGCCCTTCGTGGACGCTCAGGAAGTGGCCGACACCGTGGCCGGTGCCGTGATCGTAGTTGTAACCTGCTTGCCACAGCGGCATGCGGGCCAGCACGTCGAGCTGGATACCGGCGGTGCCGCGCGGGAAGCGGGCCTGATCCAGCGCGATATGACCCTGCAGTACCCGGGTAAACATCGCTTTCTGCTCGTCGGTCACCTCGCCCACCTTGATGGTGCGGGTGATGTCGGTGGTGCCATCCATGTATTGGCCACCGGAATCGAGCAGATAGAGGCTGTCCTGACCAAAAGCACGCGGGGTGCCGTTGGTATGGTGGTAGTGGCACATGGCGGCGTTGGGGCCAAGCGCCGAGATGGTGTCGAAGCTTGGCTCGACGTAGTGCTCCTGCTCGCGGCGGAACGCTTCCACCTGATCGGCCAGAGTGCCTTCATCCACCCCTTCAAATTCGCCAGAGGCGATCAGCCGATCCAGCCAGGCGAGGAAGCGGGTCATGGCCACGCCATCGCGCAGATGAGCGGCGCGCATGCCGGTCAGCTCGATCTCGTTCTTGCACGCCTTCGGCAACATGGTGGGGTCTTGGCCAGCCACCAGAATGGCGCCCGCCTCTTCCATGATGAGCTGGGTCCAGGCGTTGGCGCTGTCCGGATCGGCCAGCACCTTCTGCTGGTCTTCACCGATGCGCTGCAGCACGTCGCCCAGCTTGTCGATGGGGTAGACGGAGACATCCTGCCCCACGTGCTGGCTGAAGGCGAAGCAGTCGATCTTGTCGGTATCGACGAAGAAATCCATGGTGGTGTTGGCGTAGAGCACGGCAAAACCGAGCACTACCGGCAGCCGCTCGATATCGCGACCACGCAGGTTGAGCAGCCAGTTGATCGGCTCGGCCTGGGTCAGCAGCACGGCATCGAGGCCGCGCTTGCGCAGATCGGCGGCCAGCTGTTCGCGCTTGGCCTGGCTCGACTGGCCCGCCAGCTCTTCGCTGTAGAGGATGACCGGCGTCTTGGTCGGCTCGGGACGATCGCTCCAGTTCAGGTCGATGGGGTTCTGCTCGACCCGCACCAGCTCGATACCGCGCTCGGCCAGCACGGCCTTGGCGTTCTTGTACCAGGTCAGGCTGTGCAGACGGGCGTCGAAACCGACCCGGGTGCCGGAGGGCAGCTGCTCGGCCAGCCACTGCACATGGGGATCTTCAACCAGGTGGAGAAATTCGAACAGCTCGGACGGCGCCTGCATGCGGGCTTGCACCGTGTAGCGACCATCGACGAAGAGGGCGGCACGCTGGGCCATGATGATGGCGACGCCGGCGGAGCCATTGAACCCGGTGATCCAGTCCAGCCGCTCGGCGTAGGCGGGGATGTACTCGCCGAGGTGCTCATCATCATGGGGGACGATAAAGGCGTCCAACTCCTGCATGGCCAGCTCGGCCCTGACTTGGGCGACGCGGGTTTCAATTATCTCGAAATTATTCATGTCGTTAGTGCCAGATGGTTGCTTTATGAGTGTTCATTTCTTGTGGCCGCCAGCCAGGATCCGCTTGATCGACTGGCCTGCTGCCTCGATATGCTGCCTGAGCAGCACCACTGCCTCGTGCTTGCGCCGGGCGCGGCACAGCTCCAGCAGTTGGGCGTGTTCACGCTCCGCCTTGTCCACGCCATCGGTGGCAAAGAGCAGCTCGAAGCGGACATAGCGGTCACAGCTCAGATTGATCTGGGCGATCAGTTCAAGTGCCTGGGGGCGACCGGCTGCCTGATAGAGGGTGGCGTGAAAGCTGTGGTTCAACTCGGCCCAGTGTTCGATCTGGGTGCCTGACTCCAGGGCGTGATCAAACTGGGCGAGGATGGCCTCCGCCTCGGCGAAGGTGGCTTCCGTCATCTTGTCGACGGCGTGGAACAGGGTATCGGCTTCCAGCAGAGCTCGCAAATAAAAGAGCTCGTCGATGGCTGCGGCGTCCAGCATGGTGACGACGGCGCCGCGGTGGGCCTCGAATTTCACCAGCCCCTGTGCTTCCAGTTGCATCAGGGCTTCCCGCACCGGAATGCGGCTCACGGCCAGCTCCTTGGCGATGGCATCCTGACGCAGAGGGGCGCCGGCGGGGAACTCCCCACGGAGGATCCGGCCGCGGAGGTTTTCCATCACCATCTGGGTTCGGGTCTTGTAGGGTGGGGTCATGGTCGGGTCACGATTGGGCGTTACAAAATTGTATATTGTATAAAGTTTGGCTGAATCTACCCCGTCACACCCGGCATGGCAAGGTTTAGGGGCTCACCGCGGCATGGCTGGCGGCGTTCGGAACTCCATAAAAACAAAAATGCCGGTCAGCGTGGCTGACCGGCATCATCTCGTTGATGCGAAGGGGTCTGTTACAGCTGCGGACCTGCCGCTACCAGACGTTTGCCCTCGTCGTTATCGGTGAAGCGCTCGAAGTTCTTGATGAAGCGCTGGGCCAGATCCTGCGCCTTGGCGTCCCACTCGGCCTTGTTGGCGTAAGTGTCGCGCGGGTCGAGGATCGCCGGGTTCACGTCGTGCAGTGAAGTCGGCACTTCCAGATTGAAGATCGGCAGCACCTTGGTCTCGGCCTTCTCGATGGAGCCATCCAGGATGGCGTCGATGATGGCGCGGGTATCCTTGATGGAGATGCGCTTGCCGGTACCGTTCCAGCCGGTGTTGACCAGATAGGCCTCTGCACCTGCCGCTTCCATCCGTTTCACCAGCTCCTGACCGTACTTGGTCGGGTGCAGGGAGAGGAAGGCTGCGCCGAAGCAGGAGGAGAAGGTCGGAGTCGGCTCGGTGATGCCGCGCTCGGTACCAGCCAGTTTGGCGGTGAAGCCAGAGAGGAAGTGGTACTTGGTCTGCTCTTTGGTCAGCTTGGAGACCGGGGGCAGCACGCCGAAGGCGTCGGCAGTCAGGAAGATCACCTTGGTGGCGTGACCTGCCTTGGAGACCGGCTTGACGATGTTCTCGATGTGATAGATCGGGTAGGAGACGCGGGTGTTCTCGGTACGGGATCCATCATCGAAGTCGATGGTGCCATCGGCAGCAACGGTCACGTTCTCCAGCAGCGCATCGCGGCGGATGGCGTGGTAGATATCCGGCTCGGCCTCTTCGGAGAGCTTGATGGTCTTGGCGTAGCAGCCCCCTTCGAAGTTGAACACGCCGTGGTCATCCCAGCCGTGCTCGTCATCGCCGATCAGCTGACGCTTCGGATCGGTGGAGAGGGTGGTCTTGCCGGTGCCGGAGAGGCCGAAGAAGATGGCCACGTCGCCATCCTGACCCACGTTGGCGGAGCAGTGCATGGAGGCAATGCCGCGCAGGGGCAGGAAGTAGTTCATCATGGAGAACATGCCCTTCTTCATCTCGCCACCGTACCAGGTGCCACCGATGAGCTGCATCTTCTCGGTCATGTTGAAGGCAACGAAGTTCTCGGAGTTGAGGCCCTGCTCCTTCCAGTTCGGGTTGGTGCACTTGGCACCGTTCATCACCACGAAGTCAGGCTTGAAGGTTTTCAGCTCTTCATCGCTCGGGCGGATGAACATGTTTTTCACGAAGTGTGCCTGCCAGGCCACCTCGGTGATGATGCGCACGGCCAGGCGGGTGTCCGGGTTGGCACCGCAGAAGCCGTCGACCACAAACAGGCGCTTGCCGGAGAGCTGTTTGGTGACCAGCCCTTTCAGATGTGACCACACTTCGGGGGTAATCGCTTTGTTATCGTTTTTACCCTGGTCAGACCACCACACAGTATCCTGGGTAGTGGCATCTTTGACGATATATTTATCTTTCGGAGAGCGGCCGGTGAAGATACCGGTGTTGACGTTGACGGCGCCCAGTTCGGTGACGACGCCGCGCTCGAACCCTTCCAGGTCAGGGCGAGTCTCTTCTGCGAAAAGCTGCTCGTACGAGGGGTTGCGAACGATTTCCTGGCTGTTTTTGATGCCGTACTGGTCCAGTCCTAATTGTTGGGCCAGGGTGGGTTCTGCCACGATTGTCATTGTATTCTCCTGGGTTCAGAGGTTTGTAGGGTTCTATCTGACGTTCATCCTATCACTTAGGTGGTAGAGTTTAGCGATCGCCATCAAACTTTATAAAATAGGGTGTTTTTTTGTTATTAAAGTTAAAGGCGGGTTTTGCCCGCCTTTAATTAGTGTAACTTGTTTGCATCATTGCCGGGAGCCCTGCTGAACAGGGTTTCGACATCGATCCCATTAAATTGGTACTGGGCGCCGCAATAATCACAGTGCATGTCGATCTTGCCGAGCTCCTGCACCATATCCATCACCTCTTCCTTTTCTATCTGCAGTAGGGCCCCTTCGCAGCGCTCGCGGGAGCAGGTGCAGCGGAACTCGACCGCCTGCGGATCGAACACCCGCACCTTGTCCTGATGGTAGAGACGGTAGAGGATCTCCTCGGCTTCCAGACCGAACAGCTCTTCATCCTTGATGGTGCTGGTGAGCTGGGTCAGGTGCTCGAAGTCGTTGCTGTGATCTTCGCTCTGGGCGGGGAGCTCCTGCAGCATGATGCCGGCGGCGCGTGGTTCGCCCTCGTGGTAACCGGTGCGGATCCACAGCTTGGTCGCCAGCTGCTCGGACTGGGCAAAGTAGTGCTCCAGACAGCCGGCCAGGGTGTCGGCGTCCAGCGCGATGATGCCCTGATAGCGCTCGCCCTGATCCGGGGTGATGGTGATGACCAGCTGGCCGTTGCCAATCAGGCTCTGCAGCTTGTTGTCGCTCGGCAGCTCGCCTTCAAAGCGGGCCACGCCGCGCAGCTGCTGGTTGTGGTCACCGTTGATGACGGCCAGACGCACCGGGCCATCGCCCTGCAGCTGTACGGTGATGGAACCTTCAAACTTGAGGGTGGCGGTCAGCAGGCTGGTGGCGACCAGCAGCTCGCCCAGCAGTTTTTGCACCTGCACCGGGTAGTTCTGGGCTTCCACCACGTGGCGGTAGGTGTGATCCAGCTGGACCAGCTCGCCACGTACTTCGTACTCTTCAAACAGATAGCGATACAGCAGATCTTGGTTGCTCATCATATGTTCCTGGGTTCTTCGGTGAGGTAAATCGGGCGGGCTGGGGTTGAGGCCAGCCCGGTATCAAATCGGGGTCGGTCAGTACTGTTTGACCTTGAGCAGCTGGCGCCGCTCCTGCTTGTCGGGGCGACGCTCCGGGCTCGGCGCAAACTGGCTGTTGAAGCGGCGCGCCTCGCTGTTTTCGGCCCGTTTTTTCAGGCTTTCGGCGGTCTCTTCATAGAGCTGCTGGGCGAGCGGTGCCGATTTGCGCTGATCGCTGATGGCCAGCACCCGCACTTCCCGCTCATCCTGCCCCTGCCAGAAGCGGATCAGCGCACCCACTTCCACCTGTTTGCCCGGTTTGCTGCGCTGACCATTGTAGTGCACCTTGCCGCCGTCAATCTGATCCCGCGCCAGCGAGCGGGTCTTGTAGAAACGGGCCGCCCACAACCACTTGTCGAGACGAACCTCAAGGGCGCTTTCCGGATGATTGGCCATGAACCGGCTCCATAACGGGGAAAAGGGGTGGTCGATTATACCAGAGGCGGGCCGCTGGATAGAAACCGGCCGGCAGCGAAGGCGTGCCCCGCCGTTGTCCTGACCACGCAACATATGGGCAGTTTGCTGATTAACAAGGGAAAAGCGGGGGATCCAGCCGTAAGGGGTAGATTGCCTGCCATATGTTGCATAAAAGATGTCGCCCCTCGCGGGGCGCCATCGTTCAGTGCAATTGGCCGGTCAGGTCGGTGATCAGAAGCGATCCTGCGGTTCGACTTTCTTCTCCTCCTTGCCTTCGCTGTGGGCGATGGCGGTGCGGATCAGGTCAACCCCGGCACGGATAATCAGCACCCCCATGTTGACCAGCTTGACGCAGACCCACATGAAGGTGATGAGCAGGATCAGCTTGAGCACTGTCTGGAACGCTTCCAGGAAGTTCTGCTCCAGCTGGGCGGTGAGGCCGTTGGCGCTGGTCATCAGCCAGGTGTAGACCTCGCGCACGAACGGGATGCGGCTCGGCATCTCCAGCACGTCCAGTGCCGCAGGCAGGGCCTGAAAGATGACGATGCTGCCGAACAGGATCAGGATGACACCGATGGCGATGCCGAGGAAAAAGCCGAACTGTCTCATGGAGGGCTCCAGCGGTTGCTGCATGACATTGAAGATAGCCGCCAATAGTAGGGAGTGCCCTCGCTCATCGCAATCTTCCCGGTGCGGCCAGCGTGGCCGGATCAGCGCTGAACAGGCCGCCAGCATTGCCCAACTATCTGATTTCTGGGAGGCTTGTCGCCATTGTGCATAGGGAAAGCAAATTGATGTCGAGAACCCTCTTTTTACTGTTGCTGGCGCTGTTTGCCGCTCTGCCAGCCTTGAGCGCCGAACCGGCAGCACCGACGGCGGCAGTCTGCGCCATCCGCCATCAGGATCAACTGCTGCTGGTGCAGGATCGCATCTCCTCCCGCTACAGCCTGAGCGGCGGCTACATAGATGGCGACGAGCGCCCCGAGCAGGCGGCGCTGCGCGAGCTCTATGAAGAGACCGGCCTGAGCGGCGAAATTGTCGCGGATCTTGGCCGTTGGCAGAAAGCGCAGGTTTTTGCCTGCCGCACTCTTGAGCCTATCGTCTCCCAGCAAGATTCCGATTTTGTCTCGCTGCTGAAGGCCCCCAATCTGGGCGGGGAGATCCTTAACGCCCGTCTGATCGCGGTAGACAAACTCCCCCGCGCGCAGCGCCGCTTCCCGGAGCAGCTCGACTGGTTGCAAGCCCGGCTTGGCGAGCTGCCCGAGAGCGAGGTGCGCTGGCAGGCCGATTTCGTGGCGCAGGGCAATGCGCTGCATCAGGCCGAGATCCCGCTGATGATGCGCCTGCAGCAGTGGCTGGGGCCCGATGTCTGGTGGCTGTCGGTCAGCAATCTGTTTGGTTCAGGCGGCTTTCAGCTTGCCCTGATACCTTTGCTGCTCCCGCTGCTGGGGTGGCCACGGCTGCGCCAGCTGCTCTTTGCCATGCTCTGGCTCGGGCTGCTGGTGCAGGCGAGCAAGGAGGGGATCGGCTGGCCGCGCCCCTTCCATCTGCAACCTCTGATCGCGACTCACAGTGCCCAGGGTTTTGGCATGCCGAGCGGTCACACCGCCTCGGCCCTGCTGTTCTGGGGCGCGCTGCTTGGCTGGCTCTGGCCTGCCCGGCGCGGGCTGGCCTATTCGCTGGCGCTGTTGCTGGCCCTCACCACCGGTCTGGCGCGGGTCTGGCTCGGGGTGCACTTTATCTCCGATGTGGCGGTTGGCCTGCTGATTGGCGCCTTGCTGCTGGCGGTTCGCCCATACTGGCGGCTGGATCAGCACGCTTCTGCTTGGGGCTTGCTGAGCGTCGCGGCACTGGCTGGTGCGGGCCTGAGCCAGTCAGCCCATCTGGCCGGGATCGGGCTGGCGGCGCTGGGCCTCTGGCTTGGGGGGAGGGTCACGCTCGTGCGTGATGGTCATACCCCGCTGCTTACCGGCGCTGTGGTGCTGGCGGGCATGCTGCTGATGGCGGCGGGCGCGTGGGTATTGCCGCTATTGACCAGTAGTTCGCTCACTATCCTGCTAGGTCAGTTTGTGCTCTTTTTCGGGCTGGGGCTCTGGTTGAGCGCTGGCCTCTGGTGGATACTCTCTTTCTTGAAATGCGACACACGACCCAAGGGCAACGGCTCTGACAAGGGAACTCTATGAATGTGAAAAAAGTGGATTTGGCCAAGATAACCTTGGGGGTGCTGTTTATCAGCCTCCTGATTATCTCCTGTTTCTTGGTGTTGCAGCCCTTCCTGCCTGCGCTGGTGTGGGCCACCATGATCACCATCGCCACCTGGCCGCTGATGCTGATGATGCAGCGGCTGTTGTGGGGCAAGCGTTCGCTGGCGGCCCTCTTTATGACGCTGGTGCTGCTGCTGATGTTTGTCATCCCGCTCTTTATGACGCTGGCCAATGTGGCGGAGAAGGCCCCCATGCTGATTGAGCTGGGCACCAGTATCAGCCAGTCACCGCCGCCGGAGTTGCTCTGGCTGCAACAGATCCCGCTGGTGGGCGGCAAGCTCTATGAGTTCTGGCAGCAAATTCTGGCGAGCGGTGGTCAGGTGCTGTTTGCCAAGCTGGCCCCCTACTTTGGCCAGACTGCCCGTTGGCTGGCCTCTCAGGCCGGTAATCTGGGGCTGCTGCTCGTCCACTTCCTGCTGACGGTCGGTATCTGCGGCCTGCTCTACCACTCCGGTGAAGTGGTGGCGACCGGCATTCGCCGCTTCGCCCACCGGCTGGCAGGGCAACGGGGTGACAATGCCACCGTGCTCGCTTCACAGGCGATCCGCGCCGTGGCGATGGGGGTGGTGGTGACCGCGCTGGTGCAATCCTCGGTGGCCGGTGTCGGCCTGCTGATTGCCGGTATCCCCTATGCAATGATCCTGGTGGTGGTGATGTTCCTGCTGATCGTCGCCCAGATCGGCCCCTTCCCGGTGCTGCTGGCCTGTATCGGCTACCTCTACTGGAGCGGCGACACCACCTGGGGCACCTTCCTGCTGGTCTGGTCACTGTTTGCGGGCACCATGGACAACTTCCTGCGCCCCTTCCTGATCAAGCGTGGCGCCAATCTGCCGCTGATCCTCATTCTGGTGGGGGTTATCGGCGGCTTGCTGACCATGGGGATCATCGGTCTGTTTATCGGCCCCGTGGTGCTGGCGGTGGGTTACACCCTGCTGGATGCCTGGATCAAGGAAGATGACCAACCGGCGGCCGCTGCAGTGGAACCGCCCAAGGCCCAATAACGATTCAGTAAAAAGACGATTCAGCCACCATCGCTGATGCCAAGAGCCGCCCATAAGGGCGGCTCTTTTGTTTATTGCCGTCCCATGCCGGTTCGATTAGCGAAGCGTAATCGGACGATTGAGATGCCGCTGTCCCGGTTATATCCATAAGTCAGCGGCGGCCCGTCAGAGGGGAAATGCGGGTGACGCCAGGCGGCAAAGCAGACCGGGTGCGCGGTATAAGCTGAATTTATGGATTTGTGTTAAATGGCTCGATTTCTGCTTATACCGACGCCTATCCCGTCCCCACGCCACGATTGGGCCCGCTACAGGTCATTTGCAGGCAATGGCCGATTTGTGCCAACTCGTATGCAACTCGTGTTACCGCCCATGTCGGTTCGAATAGCGAAGCTTGATTGGAGGATCGAGGTGCCGCTGTTCCGGTATTTCCGTGAGTCAGCGGCATTTGGCAGAGGGGAAATGTGGATGGCCGTTATTGCGGGGGAATTAATTTACGCGAACGTCCGATTACGCCTGACGGCTAATCGAACCTACGGGCTGGAATTCATGAACAGTTGGAATATGCAATAATTGCGTCTTGAACGGGGTAGAGGGCTACCCTGCCAAACAGAGCTCCCATCCAGCAAACATAAGCCGAATCTGGGTTGAACACAGCGGACAAGAAACAAGAGATGAGCATTCACTACCGCCCGGCGGGCACACAGGATATCGAAGACATAGCTGCCCTTATGTTGGCAAATACCGCCGCACAGGGGGGGCAGTTGACCGGAGAATTTCCACCAGCGCTGATTGCTGAATGGCTGGCAGCAAACCGGCAACACAATATGCCTATCATGCTGGCATTTGATGAGGAGGATCTAGCAGGCGTACTGTTTACCAGCGTGCTAGGTTGGACCGAGTCGCCGGTGGTGCAGGCCATGCTGGCACAGCACCTCCCAAACGCCAACGAGTACCTGTACGGCCCGGTATGCATTGCCGATAATCAGCGCGGCAAGGGAATCCTGCCTGGATTGTTTGCCCAGGTACAAGCAGCATTGCCGGGCAAAAAAGCTCTACTGTTTATCAAAACTGACAATATCGCCTCCATCAAAGCCCACGCCAAAATGGGTATCAGGGAGCTGACGCGCTTTCACTGCAATGGCTGGGATTATCTTGTGCTGCAGGAGGTTTAGTCTTGTCGCAGTAAGTGATGAAGTCGCATGAGAAGTCTGTCACCCTACGAATAGCACGGCAAAGAACCCGACACAGAACTAGAAAAAAGCCTTTAAACTCCTCCACTTTCCTATCAATGTCATGCTGCTTTGTGTGCGCTGGTATCTGGCCTACTATGGGTCTTGTACTGGCTTGGCCAGCAATTTGCCGACGGCGAACCCGACCGGAAGGAGGGCGGGCTTGCCACCCTCTGAGGCAGGTCACTGAATCTGCGGGGAGGGCGTGGTTAAATGGTCGGCTCACATCTTGCCGGATATTGCTGTGACCATGCCATCTGACCTTCAGCCGCTGCTCGCTTGGCCTGACTATCTGCAGGCATCCTGGCTGCGCTGCGCCCACCAGACCAGCGCTACCCTCTGGCATCCACCCCACAGCGCCAAGGGGCAGACCTTGCAGAGCCTGCGCCAGCGCAAGCGCGACCTGCTCACCACCGGCGAGATGGCCCTTGAGGATCTCTACGAATTTATGGAGGGGCGCCCCTGCGCCCTGCTGCTCACCGACGAGAGCGGCTGCCTGCTGGCTCAGACCGGCCACCCCGACACCCTGCGCGAACTGGCGGCGCTGGGGTTTGGCCCCGGCGCCTTTTTCAGCGAGGGACGCATCGGCACCAATGCCATCAATCTGGCGGCGCTGGAGGGAGTGCCGCTCTGCGTCAGCGGCCCCCAGCACTTCAACCAGACCCTTCACCCGTGGCACAGCTGCGCCAGCCCGGTTTACAACAGCAATGGCCGTCAGGTCGCCATCATCGCCCTGATCTGCAAGGTGGAGGAGGCGAGCGCCGGGGATCTGGCGCTCACCGTCAGCGCCGGGCGCGAGCTGGCCCATCTGCTGCAGATGGAGACCCTGATGCAGGAGTCCCAGCACCACCTGAGCGAGCTTTACGCCCTGCTCGACGGCATGGATGACGGGGTGCTGGCCTGGGATCCGCAGGGCCGACTGCGCTACCTCAATGCGTTGGCGGCACACCGGCTGCGGCTCGATCCGGCGCTCTGTCTCGGTCAGCCGCTGGAGCAGCACCTGCTGCTGCCCCAGCGGTTGCAGCTCGCCATCAAGGGGCAGACGCCGCTCAGCCATGTGGAGGTGACGCTGGAGCGACTCGGCGCTCAGG
Source organism: Aeromonas lacus (assembly GCF_000764665.1). Lineage (GTDB taxonomy): Bacteria > Pseudomonadota > Gammaproteobacteria > Enterobacterales > Aeromonadaceae > Aeromonas > Aeromonas lacus. The sequence goes on from NZ_JRGM01000047.1 coordinate 22,546, forward strand.
AGGGGGAGTTCATCAATGCGCTGGTGAGCCTCAAGCCGCTGCCGGGGCCGGAGGGGGTCAGCTTTATCGCCCTGCTGCACCCGGTCGATCGGCTGCGGGCCATTCACCAGCTACGCCAGACGGTGCCCGAGCTGTCGGCGTTGGTGGGGGAGTCGAGCGCCATGCGCAAGCTGCTGCGCTACGCCCGGCAGGCGGCCCAGAGTCAGGGGCCGATCCTGCTGCGCGGCGAAGAGGAGGTGGGTAAGGCCCAGCTGGCGGAGGCGATCCACTTTGGCAGCGAACGGGCCGCCGGGCCGCTCATCACCCTCAACTGCAAGGCGCTGCCGAGCGAGCGGATGGCGCTGGAGCTGATGGGTTCTGACGAAGCGGGACAGGAGCGGGCGGGCAAGTTCGAACTGGCCCACGGCGGCACGCTCGTGCTGGAGCAGGTGGAGTGCCTCTCTGCCCCCATGCAGGCGGCGCTGCTGCAACTGCTCAAGACCGGTCGCATCCAGCGCTTTGATTCGGCCCGCATCCTGCCACTCAAGGTGCGGATCATCGCCACCAGCAGCGCCCCGCTGGAGCAGCTGGTGCAGGAGGGGTTGTTTGGCCGCCAGCTGCTCTATGCCTTGCAGGCGTGCGAGCTGTGGCTGCCGGGCCTGCGCGAGCGCACTGCCGATCTGCCGGGCCTGATCAGTCAGCAGCTGGCGGCGCAGGGGCGCGAGCCGGTGCGCCAGTTCAGTCCGGCGGCTCTCGATTGCCTGCTCGCCTACCCCTGGCCCGGCAATCTGGGGGAGCTGCGCAGTGCGATCGAGCATGCCCTGCTTCATGCCGGTCAGGGGCAGATCCCGCCCGAGGCGCTGCCTGCCGCTATTCGTCACGGCTATCAGTTGGTGGCAGATGAGGTGGTGGGGCAACCGCTGCTCACGCTTGCAGCGCTGGAGCGGCAAGCCATCTTGCGCTGCGCTCACGCCTGCAAGGGACAGGTGAGCCAGATGGCCCAGCATCTTGGTATCAGCCGCACCACCCTGTGGCGGCGGCTCAAGCTGCTCGAGATCGATCCCGCCGACTATCACGGTTGACAGCGATCCGAGCCATCGCCAACCGGCCCGCAGCAAATGAAACGGCCCCGCAGTTGCGGGGCCGTGTTATATGGCAGGGTCAGCCGTGGCGTGGTTACAGCCCCAATTGGTGGGCGGTGACGATGGCCGCCAGCACATCCTCGGCAGTGACCTTGAGCGGCATGTTGTGGATGGTCTCGCCTTCGGCGGTGGAGGCTTTGGCCACCTCCATCAGGCGCGCCATATCCAGCTCCTTGACCCCCATCATATGCAGGTTGGTCGGCAGGCCGATCGAGCGGCAGAAGGCCAGCACTGTCTCGATCTCCGCCATCGGCGCGTTCTCCAGCACCAGCTGCACCAGGGTACCGAACGCCACTTTCTCACCGTGGTAGAGGTGGTGACACTCGGCGAGCTGGGTCAGGCCGTTGTGGATGGCGTGGGCGGCGGCCAGCCCGCTGCTCTCGAAGCCGATACCGCTCAGGTAGGTGTTGGCCTCGATGATGTTCTCCACCGCCTTGGTGCAGAGCCCTTGTTCCACCGCCAGCTTGGCCTTGTAGCCGTCGGCCAGCAGGGTCTTGTAGCAGAGCTCGGCGATGGCCTGCGCCGCCAGCGTAGAGGCACCACCGGCCATGGTCTGGCAACCGGAGACCTTGTTGGCGCGCGCCTCGAAGTAGGTGGAGAGCGCATCCCCCATGCCGGAGACCAACAGCCGCACCGGGGCGCGGGAGACCACGCCGGTATCCATGATGACCATGTTGGGGTTGGTCGGGATCATCAGGTATTCGCTGAACTGCCCTTCCGGGGTGTAGATGACCGCCAGCGCGCTGGTGGGGGCATCGGTGGAGGCGATGGTGGGCACTATGACCACCGGCACCTTCTGGTAGAAAGCGACCGACTTGGCGGTATCCAGCGTTTTGCCGCCGCCGATGCCGATGATGACGTCAAACGGGGTCTGGTTGCAGCGGGCCAGCAGCCGGTCGATCTCGGGGCGGGAGCACTCGCCGTTGAAGCAGTCGAACTCCGGTTTGATCCCTGCGCCGTGGAAGCTGGTGGCCACGGTATCGCCCACCAGCTTGGTGACGAAGGCGTCGGCCAGAATGAGTGGCTTGGCGCCGAGCGCTTTAACGTAGTTGCCGATATTGGCGAGGGCCCCGTTGCCTTGCACGTATTTGCTGGGGCTGATGATAATGCGGTCCATATTCTTTCCCTCTCTCTAGTTCATAAGACTTCTTTTGAAACTAACAGGGGCGAAGGGGCGGCAGTGCCGGGGACGCCTTCGTCTTTACTTGCACGACAGTGGTGCTGCACAGGCTCAGCGAGCGAGTGCAGCACCTTGAAACAGTGGCGTGCGGCGTCAGTCGCCGAAACGCTCGTCTGCCAGTTGTTGGAAGCAGGCCAGGGCGACGGTGGCATCCTCGCCGCGCGCCAGCAGGGTGAGCTGGTCGCCCTGACGCACGTTGAGCATGGCGAGTCGGGTGAGGCTGCGGGGGTTGGCCTCTTTATCCCCCTTTTGCAGCTTGAGTTCAGCGGCAAAGGGCTTGAGGGCGGCCACCAGCCGGGCGGCGGGGCGCACATGCAGGCCGTGGGGGTTATCCACCACCACTTCGCAGCGCAGCCAGCCGTCGTCGGCAACGGGGGCGGTCTCCTTCGCGGCCTGCGCCGCGCTGGCTGGCAACATCGCCTGCTTCGGGCCCAGCGCGCCGAGCGCCTCGGCGGCCACCTCATCCAGCGTCAGGCCGGAACCGGCCGCCACCACGGCAGCCAGAGTGCCCTCGACCAGCGGGGCGGGGCAGAGCCGTACCCGGGCGCTCAGCTCCGGGGGCAGCAGTTCGAGGGCGGTCTCGGCGCTCAAGAGGGCGCTGCCCAAGTCCATCAGCACCAGCACGCCGCTGCCGTCATCCGCCTCTTCAATCGCACTCATCACGGCGATGGCATCGGTGCCGATGGGGTGGTCGGGGTCATCGACCCCGGCCGCCAGAAGCAACTTGGCCGGGCTGCCGAGCTGGTCGGCCAGCGCTTTCAATCCGGCCGCCAGCTGGGCGCTGTGAGAGACCACTACGATTCCGATCATGTCACAACCTCGCTCTGTCACGCAGGGCGGTCAGCAGCAGCAGGGTCGAGGTGGCCCCGGCATCCTGATGGCCGATGCTGCGCTCGCCAAGATAGCTGGCGCGCCCCTTGCGGGCCTGCATCTGGATGGTCGCCTCAGTACCGGCTGCGGCAGCTGCTACTGCCTTATCCAGCGCTTCATTGAGCGGTAGCTCTTGCTGCTGCGCCTGCTGCAGAGCGGCCAGTGCCGGCCACCAGGCGTCGCACATGGTCTTGTCGCCCGGCTCGGCGCGGCCGCGGGAGATGATCCCCTCGACTCCGTCGCTCAGCATTTTGCACAGCTGGCTCAGGCTCAGGCTCTGGCAGGCATCGCTGCTGGCCGCAGCCCGGATAAAGAAGGTGCCGTAGAGCGGGCCGCTGGCACCGCCGACAGAGGAGAGCAAGGTCATGCCGGTGGTTTTCAGCACCTGCCCGATATCCTTGTCCGCCACCGCGGGCAGCTTCTCGGCCACTTTAGAAAAGCCGCGCTGCATGTTGAGGCCGTGGTCACCGTCACCGATGTCGGTATCCAGCGCGGTGAGGTAGTCACGCTGCTCGGTAAAGATGTGTTCGCAGTCGAGCAGCCAGTTGACGATGTGATGCTTGCTTAACATGGGTTCTCCTTAGCAGCCGCGACGCAAGGCGGGGGTGTGAACGGGGGCATCCCACAGGGTCATCAGTTCATCATCCACCTTGAGCAAGGTGATGGAGATGCCGGTCATGTCGAGGGCGGTGCAGTAGGGGCCAATCAGGTTGCGCACCAGATGGATGCCCGCCTCTTCGCACAGGGTGGCGAGGCGACCATAGACGCCATAGAGCTCGGAGATGGGGGTGCCGCCGAGGCTGTTGACCAGTGCGATGACCCGATCGCCCTTGTTGAGCGGTTCGATAAAGGTGTGCTCTTCCTGCCAGCTGCCGGATGCTCTGTCCCAGTGGCGCAGAGTGCGGCCATAGGGGGTGTTGTCCGCCAGCTCGCTGAACATGTCGTCCACCAGAGTATTGAGGTCGGTGAAGGGGCGGCGCTCGATGCCCGGTTCACCGTGAATGCCCACGCCAAACTCCATCTCGTTGTCGGCCAGGGTGAAGGAGGGCTTGCCGGCTGCAGGGACGGTGCAGGCATGCATGGCCACGCCTATGGTGCGGCTCTGGTTGTTGATGCGACGGGCTAACGCCTCGCAGCGGGTCAGGTCATAGCCCGCCTCGGCTGCGGCACCCACCAGTTTTTCGCACAGCACGGTCGTGGCAACGCCACGGCGACCGGCGGTATAGAGGCTGTCTTTGACCGCCACGTCGTCATCGATCAGCGAGAAGCCGACCTTGACGCCGTCGCCGTGCAGCAGCTCGACCGCGGTTTCGAAGTTGAGCACGTCGCCGGTGTAGTTCTTCACCAGAAACAGCACGCCCGCGCCGCCATCAACGGCCTGACCGCACTCGTACATCTGATCCGGGGTCGGGGAGGTAAAGATCTCGCCGGGGCAGGCGCCATCCAGCATCCCTTTGCCCACCAGACCGCCGTGCATCGGCTCGTGGCCGCTGCCACCGCCGGAGACCAGCGCCACCTTGCCCATCACGGGGGAGTCGGCGCGGGTGATGTAGTGGGGTTCGATACGGACCTTGAGCTCGGGGTGGGCGGCAGCCATCCCCATCAGTTGTTCACGGACCACAGCATCGACAGCATTGATCAGTTTCTTCATGGCTCACTCCTTGGCTTGCCACCGCTCGGGTGGGCAAATGGTTGATGGAGCCAGTCTAACGACAGAAAAAGGGATAAAAATGACGGCCGATTTGGTTCGGATTTGAAACAGCAGAAGGGGGATAGGTGTTTCAATCTGAAACGGCGCAGGGCTAGCGGGCGGGAAACTGTTAGCTGACTCACAGCCATGAAAAAGGGCCCCGCAGGGCCCTTCGCTACAACCGGAATATGCGGGCGGGTTAGATGGCCCAGCCACCGGCATAGAAGACCACCAGTGCCACGGCGATGATGACGGTGCCGACGTTCAGCTTCTTCCACTCGGCAGCGAACAGACGACCGATGACCAGCGCCACGAAGCCCAGCATGATGCCGGTCACGATGTTGCAGGTGAGCACGATAAAGACGGCGCACAGCATGCCGGAGAGCGCATCGACCGAGTCGCTGAAGTCCAGCTTGGTGACGTTGCCCAGCATCAGCAGACCGACGTACATCAGGGCCGGTGCGGTGGCGTAAGCCGGTACCAGATAGCTGAGCGGGGAGAGGAAGATCATCAGCAGGAACAGCACGCCGACCAGCGCGGCGGTCAGACCGGTCTTGCCGCCAGCTGCGGTGCCTGCGGCAGACTCGATGTAAACGGCAGCTGGAGCACCACCGACGGCGCCTGCCACCATGCTGCTGACGGAGTCGGCAGTCAGGGCCTTGCCGCCGCTGATGATGTGGCCACGCTCGTTGATGAGGCCTGCCTGACCGGCTACGGCACGGATGGTGCCGGTGGCGTCAAACACGGCGGTCATCACCAGCGCCAGTACGGTCGGAATGACTACCGGATTGAGGGCGCCAAGCAGATCCATGCTGCCCACCAGCGAGCCCTTCTCGCCAGTCAGGCTCGGCATGGCGAAGAAGCCGTGCCAGGTCACGTTCGGGTCGAAGATAAGGCCAAGGATAGAGATGGCGATAATCACCATCAGGATGCCGCCCGGCACCTTGCGACGCTCCAGACCGAAGATGGCGGCCAGACCCAGCACCGTCATGATGACCGGGAAGGCGGTTACTTCACCCAGTTGCACCGGCAGACCGGCCCCTTCGTTCTTGATCACCATGCCGACGCCGTTGGTGGCGATCAGCAGCAGGAACAGGCCGATACCGATACCGGTACCGTGGGCGATGCCGGAGGGGAGGTTATCCAGGATCCACTGGCGCACGCCGGTGACGCTGATCAGGGTGAACAGCACCCCCATCAGGAAGATGGCGCCCAGCGCGACCGGAATACTCAGTCCCTGACCCAGTACCAGACTGAACGCGGTAAAGGCGGTGAGGGAGATGGCGCAACCGATGGCCATCGGCAGCTTGGCCCACAGCCCCATCAGCAGGGAGCCGAAGGCGGCGATCAAACAGGTGGCCACAAACACCGGGCCCTGCTCAAAGCCGGCAGCACCCAGCATGTTCGGCACCACTATGATGCTGTAGACCATCGCCAGGAAGGTGGTCAGCCCCGCGACCAGCTCCTGACGCACGCTGCTGCCGCGCGCAGAAATGGAAAAATAAGAGTCCAGAAAGCCGCCAGTCCCTGTTTGGGCGGCCATATCTTGCTTTGCCATAACTAATCCTGAAAGTGTGAAGGAAATCGTTTGCGTTGGTGGCGCGCAAAATAGCAAGAATCTGTGACAAAAGCAGCGAATAACTGGAATTTTTCCTCAAGATCTCTGCATGAGAAGCCATTCGAAGCTTTTTTGGAGACTCAATTGATAAGAGGCAGCGAAAAACAGATCGGAGATGGGGAGGGACGGGGAGGAGATGGCCGCGAGCAGATAGCAAAAAACCCGCCTTGGCGGGTTTTTTCATTCAGACCGGACAGTTGCCCGGGCGTGAATTACAGAGCTACTACGTTAGCAGCAGCCGGGCCTTTCTGGCCTTGCTCGATTGTGAACTCAACGCGCTGACCTTCGTCCAGGGTTTTGAAACCCGGGGTCTGGATGGCGGAGAAGTGAACGAACACATCTTTGCTGCCATCAACCGGGGAGATGAAACCAAAACCTTTCTCGGAGTTGAAGAACTTAACGGTACCAGTCACTTTAGACATAATAATTTCTCTTAAATTTAGTGTTAGAAATGCCATAAAATGGCAAATTTGATTTTTCGTCAGCAATACGTATGGGAAGCACTAAAGAAGGAGAATTATTCGTCAAGCACCATCGAAACAATACTTGCACTAATCACTGCTTTACTAAAATGACTGCCTAACATAATCAGGACTGAACTGCCGAACTATCGCTAACGATTAGAACACGCACTCTTTTTTAAAGCAAATGTTATCTCGTTCTTAACGTTTTATCGTGAATTTAACCTGGTGCAGTAAAAAATAAATATGATGTATATCAACCAGATGGGCGCAGCCTTTGCGCTTTTTCATGGAAAAATAATTTTCCCCGGATGGTGTGGTAAGCAAAGTGACGGCGTAAAACGACGGCTCTTGGTGGGATCAAAAATAATATTCCCGTTTGGGGATTATCAGTCTCTTGCGAGACACAAAAAAGCCGCCTCGCACAGGGCGAGGCGGCTCTTGCATCAGAATCCGGATTGCTTAGCGTTTGCTGCGAAATTTGTTGCTGACCGAATCTATCCAGCTGAACGTTTCTGGCGATGTCTGATTCTTGGCGCGTTCTTTCGCTTTCTCCCGCGCCAGTCTGGATGCCGTCTTGGCTGCTTCGGCGCGATCTGCCACGATTTTCAGGCGCCCCTCTTCGCGGATCCGGTTGCGCTCGCCATTGGTCAGCTGGTGATCGGCATTGGCTTGTGCCTTTTGCAACATCAGGGCTATCTCGGCCTTTTCGGCCTCGGTCAGATCTTTCATTTCCAGCTTTTTCATGGCGCGCTCCAGCGGCAGGGTGTCAGCCACCCTAACACAGTTGTCATATCACACCCCCATGCAATCGCCGTTATGCCGAACAAAGACTGAATTGTGTGACTTCGCCGGATGTTCGCAGCCTTTTCCTGCCCGTTTGCCCCATTTCAGCTGAGAGTGAGCTGCGCTTCTGTCAGTGCCTCATCCGGTTCGACATGGATCAGCACGATGGCGTGGGGCAGCTCTGCCATGATGGCATGCTCGATCCGGTCGCAGATATCGTGGGCTTCACCAATGCTCATCTCGGGCGGCAGGGTGAGGTGAAAGTCGATATGGCGGCGGCGGCCAGCACGGCGACTGCGCAAGTCGTGGAAGCCGCTGGCGCTCGGACAGCATTCGGTGATGATGCGGCTGGTCATGGCCAGCTCTTCCGGGCTCATGCTCTCGTCGATCAAGGGCTGGAAGGCCTCATTGAGCATGCTGATCGCCTCTCTGACGATAAACAGGGCAACCCCGATGGCGACCAGCGGGTCGAGTATGGCGAGAGAGTGGCCAAACAGACCGGCCAGCCAGATCCCGCCAAGGCCGACCGCCACGCCAGCGGAGGTGAGCACATCCGCCTTGAGATGCAGAGCGTCAGCCGCCAGTGCAACCGACTCCTCTTCCCGGGCCACCTTGTAGAGGTAGGCCGAGACGCCGCTGTTGACCAGCGCCGAGATGACCATTACCAGCACACCCCAGCCGATGCTCTCGATGGCGGTTGGTTGCAGGATTTTGTCGACCGCCTCGAAGATGATCCAGACCGCGGCGAGCAGGATCAGCAGCGCTTCGATGACGCCGGAGACGTTCTCTATCTTGTCGTGACCATAGGGGTGGCGATCATCGGGAGGCAGATCGGATTTTTTCACGGCGAACAGGGCGATCAGGGCGGCTACCAGATCCATGGCGGAGTGGATGGCCTCCGAGATAATACTGACCGAGCCGCTGGCAAATCCGGCCACCAGTTTCATGGTGATCAGGCTGATATTGGAACAGACCGATACCATGGCTGCTCTGGTTTTTCTGCTCATGAGACTATTTCCTGAATAAATAGCTGACTTTCCGATGTGGCCGGCCATTATATAGAGTTATTCGAAAATAACCTATTCAGGGTTGTAACTTCATGTTTCCGGTGATATTGAGAATGCTTATTAAAATTGTGGCGCTTAAATGCATTGAATATTTATAAGTAAGTTCCTTCTCTGCCTGATTTTATTATTCATCCATTTTTCATGCGGTTGTTCTGAGAATATCAGTGGAACAACATTTAATAATGCGAATAACTCTTTTTTGGTCTTTCATGCCGGCCC
>NZ_JRGM01000048.1 GCF_000764665.1 Aeromonas lacus
CCCTAATACAGCGCAGACAATAGCAATAATTAATTCTTTTTTCATAAAATCCTATACTTAATTAAAGTTGGAAAATTGTGATTAGGGCTAAATATAAATTGTTGATAGAAGTGGAGCTTTGTTACTTTTAGTGGGTTCCTTTACGAAATTTTGGGTCTATCAAAAGTCATTTTGTTATCGAGCATTGGTATGCTACATTAATTGCTTAGTTATAAATCTTTCGAATAAGTAATTTGGTTTATTAATTTGATTTATATAGCTTGTTACATCGACTTATTGTCAGTGATGTAGAGACAGGCAACTGACTAGTCAAATAGAAATGCTACCGCCCCTGAATTACAGCCTCCAGTTTGCTGCTTTTTACCAACGGGGTGTGGCTGGCATGGCTCATGGGGTGACTCCGACGAGGCTTTGTTGCCAATTGGCTATAGTACCTGCCTATTGGCCAAGGGAAAGGGTGATGCGGGGAATTCCTGAGCCAGATCAAGCAATTAATAAATCGAGGCAGGTTGGCGCAGCGAGTGGAAAGTGCTGCCACTGTGTTGCTGGATAAAGAGTGGTGGCGGGTAAAAAACAAGAAGCCCCTGAACGGGGCTTCTCTTTGCTGGCCATGCCGCCACTGTGAACGGCTTGGCTGGCGCCTTGACCGGGCGCCAGAGCTGGTTGGTGCGGGCTTACTCTTCGACCTTGTTGAGCCACTCGACCTTGTATTGGGCGCCGGCGCCCTGCGCCAGTTTGGCACACAGCGGCTTCAAGAAGGCTTCAATCTGCTCGTCCAGCATCCAGGGCGGGCTGATGATCAGCATCCCTGAGCCGTTCATGCCCCAATCCTTGGTCTGACCGGCCACTTCCAGCTCGGCGACTAGGACGTTACCGAAGTTCTCGCGCTTGATGGCGCGCAGCATGTCGCGGGATTTGTCCGCCTCTTCCCCCAGAATGGGATACCAGAGGGCGTAGATGCCGGTGGCCCAGCGCTTCTGCGCCTTTTTCAGGGTATCGACCACGGCGAAGTAATCTTCTTTGAGCTCGTAGGGCGGGTCGATCAGTACCAGCCCGCGGCGCGGGGTCGGCGGCAGCAGGGCGACCAGCCCCTCGAAGCCGTCCCTATGGTGGACGGCAACGCGCGGGTCGTAACCCATGTTGGCGCGCAGGTCTTCCACTTCGTTGTTGTGCAGCTCCATCAGCGCCAGCTTGTCCTGCTCGCGGGTGAGGCGGCGCGACAGCTCCGGCGAGCCGGGGTAGTAGTGGAGCTGGCCATCGCTATTCATCTCGTCGATAACGGCGAAATAGGGGGCCATGGCGGGCCACTGGCCGCGCTCGTCCCACAGTCGGCCGATGCCGTCGGCATACTCCGCCTTCTTCTGCGACCACTCGCCGCGCAGGTCGTAGAGACCGCCGCCGGCATGGGTATCCAGCACGATGAAGGGTTTCTCCTTCTTCTTGAGGGACTCAATGATCAGGGCCTGAACGGTGTGTTTCAGCACGTCGGCGTGGTTGCCGGCGTGAAAGGCGTGGCGATAACTCAGCATATTAGGTCTCTGAGGGGGCCCTGCGTGGCCCCCAGTAGCGATAGATAGTTCAACAGATTCTGGCTCTTGCCGCGCACCAGGGTGAGGCTGCGCAGGGTTTGCAGCAGCACCCCCTGCTGGAGCCGTTCCAGCTCCAGCTCGTGGGCCAGCATGGCCTGATATTCGGATTCGCCGAGCCGCCCCTTGGCGTTTTTGCGCAGGGCGCGCCAAGGGGTCAGCACGGCTTCGGTTTGCAGCAGGGCGGGCTGCAGGTCGAGCAGGTCGACCGGGATCCCGAGCTCATCGAGGCGATGCAGCAGCAGGGCCAGATTGACGTTGCCCCCCAGCTCCTGGACGGTGAGCCAGTCATGACTGCGGGCGCCATACACCTCGCCGCTCCACTGCCAGAAGCCGCGCGGGGAGGGGAGTTCATCGGCAGCGACCCGCTCCGGGGCCATCAGCATTTCGTCACGCAAGGAATTCCTGCTCCATGGTTTCCAGCTCCTCGGAGAGGCTCATCCACTCCATCTCGACGTTCTCCAGCTCCTCCTTGATGGGGCCCTGGGACTTGAGCAGCTCGGAGAGCTTCTGCTTGGCGCTCTCCTCGTAGATGGCCGGATCGGCCAACTGGCTCTCGATGTCGGCCAGCTTGCCCTGCAGCTTCTCCATGCTCGCTTCGAGCTTTTCCAGCTTCTGGCGCAGCGGACGGGTTTGCTGGCGGAATTCCGCCTCGCGCCGTTTCTGATCCTTGCGCGCCACCGCCGAGTTGGCGGAGACGGGGCCATCGGCCGGTTTGGCGTTGGCCTCTTTCTCCTGCTCGCCGAGCCACTTGTGGTAGTCGTCGAGATCGCCGTCGAACGGCTCGACCCGGCCACCGTGCACCAGATAGAAGTCGTCGGTGGTGGTGCGCAGCAGGTGGCGGTCGTGTGATACCACTACCATGGCCCCTTCGAAGCCTTGCAGCGCCATGGTCAGGGCGTGGCGCATCTCCAGATCCAGGTGGTTGGTCGGTTCATCGAGCAGCAAGAGGTTCGGCTTTTGCCAGGTGATCAGCGCCAGCACCAGCCGCGCCTTTTCGCCGCCGGAGAAGGGGGCCACCTTGTCGAGCGCCTTGTCACCGTGGAAGCCAAAGCTGCCCAGATAGTTGCGCAGCTCCTGCTCGGTCTTGTCCGGCGCGAGGCGCACCAGATGGTCGAGCGGGGTGTCGTCGAGACGCAGGGTCTCCAGCTGATGCTGGGCAAAGTAACCGATGCTCACCCCGGCGCTCACTTCCAGCTTGCCGGAGAGCGGCGGGTTGGAGCCGGCCAGCATCTTGATAAAGGTCGATTTACCGGCGCCGTTGCGACCGAGCAGACCGATGCGCGAACCCGGTACCAGATTGAGTTTGATCTTCTCCAGGATCACCTTGTCGCCGTAACCGGCGCTGAGGTTCTCCATGGCGATGAGCGGGGTCGGCAGGGCCGACGGCTCGCGAAACTCGAAGCTGAACTCGGAGTCGGCGTGGGCGGGCAGGATCTTCTCCATCCGCTCCATCGCTTTCAGGCGGCTCTGGGCCTGACGGGCCTTGGAGGCCTTGTAGCGGAAGCGGTCCACATAGGATTGCATGTGGGCCATCTCGCGCTGCTGCTTCTCGTACATCGACTGCTGCTGGGCCAGATGTTCGGCGCGCTGCAGTTCGAAGTCGGAGTAGCCGCCGGTGTATTCGTTGAGCTTGCCGTTCTCGATATGGATGATGCGGCCGATGACCGAGTCGAGGAAATCGCGGTCGTGAGAGATCAGCACCAGCGTGCCCTGATAGCCCTTGAGCCACTTCTCCAGCCAGATGACGGCGTCGAGATCCAGGTGGTTGGTCGGTTCATCGAGCAGCAGCAGATCGGAGCGGCAGAGCAGCGCCTGGGCGAGGTTCAGGCGCATGCGCCAGCCACCGGAGAAGCTGCGTACCGGCGAGCTGAGCTGCTCGTCGGCAAAGCCGAGGCCGTGCAGCAGCTCGGCGGCGCGGGCGCGGATGCTGTAGGCGCCGATGGTGTCGAGCTTGCTGTGCAGCTCGGCCACCAGCAGGCCGTTGTCATCCTGCTCGGCCTGGGCGAGCTCGGCCTCCAGCGCGCGGAACTCCTTGTCGCCGTCGATCACGTAGTCGAGGGCGGAGCAATCGAGCGCCGGGGTCTCCTGCGCCACGCCCGCAATCTGCCAGCCGGCGGGCAGGCTGAAGCTGCCGCTGTCGATGGCCAGCTCCCCCCGTACCAGTGCAAAAAAGGTGGACTTGCCACAGCCGTTTTTGCCCACCAGACCCACCTTGTGGCCCGGGTGAATGGTGGCGGAGGCGTTGTCCAGCAGCTTGCGGCCGCCGCGGATCAGTTCGATTTGACTGGCAACTATCATGGGTGGGATCTGCTTGCTCAAAAATGGAGGAGAAAAACTGGCGCGGATCTTACGTGAAAAGGCGCAGATTTGCACTTTGGCGCGTGGCTCGCTATGGCTGGTATGACAAAAACATGCCATAACAGAGAAACCAGTTTGGTTACGGGAGGTTAGCATGCTTATCAGGGATATTATGACGACCCGGGTCGCCACCGTGTCGATGGATGATCGGCTCAGCGTCATCAAGGATATCTTCGAGCAGGCCCACTTTCGCCATCTGCTGGTGCTGGAGGAGGGGGAGCTGGTGGGGGTCATCTCCGACCGCGACCTGTTTCGCGCCATCAGCCCCTATCTCGACTCCGAGGCCGAGATGACCCGCGATACCGAAACCCTCACCAAGCGGGCGCACCAGATCATGAGTCGCCACCCCGTCACCATCGCCCCCCAGCTCACCGTGCGCGAGGGCGTGCAACTGATGCTGGAGAAGAATGTCTCCTGCCTGCCGGTGCTGGAAAACGGCGCTCTGGTCGGCATCATCAGCTGGAAGGATTTTCTGCGGGTTGCGCTGACGCCGGACGGGCTCTGAATTGCCCCGGGCGCCCGGGGCCGAACGGGAAGTGATAACCGGAATAAGAGAGGGGAGCCATGGCTCCCCTCTCTTATTGAGGCTCACTGGTCGCTTGGGCTTTATGACGCCGGCGGCTTGCCGGTACTGCTCGCAGGCATGCTGCCGGAGAGCTTGGGTTGCAGGTGGCTGCGGATCTCGTTCAGGGTCTGGCGATACTGCTCCCCGTGCTGCTCCAGAAAGGCGGGGCTATGGCGCAGGCGCCGCTCCAGCCGATCCACCACCAGCGCCACCTTGGGTGCCGCCATGCCGGCGGGCCAGCTGTGTTGCAGCAGCTCCAGCAGTTGCCAGGCATCGCCGGGCAGGGCGGGGAACTCCTCCTGCAGTTGCAATCCCGCCTGCAGCGCCAGCTGGTGGTCGCCGATGTGCATCGCCCGGTGGCGGGTCTGGCGCAGCTCGGTGAGGCGCTGTTCACGGGCCGTCAGGCGCACTCCCAGCTCGCTCACCAGATGGTGAAAGAGCTGGCGGGTGAGGGGATGGGGGGCGACCCGGATGCGATATTCAGAGAGCTGGGTCAGGTAGCGGCTCGCATGATGCGGCAGACCGCAGAACTGGCTGACGGCAAAGCCGAGCAGCAGGGTGACATGGCTGGTGCTTGCCTGATCCGGCTGATGGTGCGAGATGAGGATCAATGCCTCGTCGAAGCGGTACTCCAGCCCCAGCTTCAGCGCCTGCAGCAGCTCGTATTCGTGCGCCTGCAGGGTCACTGTGCGCTTGAGGTGAGCCCACTCCTGCTGCAGGGAGCGGATCCGGTTGGCGGAGGGGCTCTGCCACAGCACCGCCAGCGCCGCGCTCAGCATGAAGCTCTCCAGCGACTGGCGGGGATGCAGCTCACCGAAATAGCGCAGGTTGAGGCTGTGGACCTGCTCCAGCACCTTATCCTCATCCTGCAATATCAACCCCAGCAGCATGGCCAGCTGGTGCCAGCGTGGCTGGTGGGGGCGGATTTTTTGCAGCTCCTGCAGTGTGCTCCAGGCGGTTTGCCACTGATGTTGATGGAGCTGGCTGGCCAGCGTCAGCTCCCGCTTGGTGGCCAGCGGCAAGGTATCCTGATGGCGCTGCAGATCGGTGAGCGCACTCTGCAGTTTGCCCAGCCCGAGCAGACCGTAGAAGAGGCCGGCTCTGGGCCAGTTGGTGCGGTATTCGTTGGCGCAGAGGGCGTAGTGCTGGGCGGCTGCCATCTGATCGGCGGATTGCAGTAGCAGATACCCCTTGAGTCGATCCAGCCAGGGGTTGAGCTCCCGATGTTCCGGCTGGAACAACAGGTCTTCACAGGTGGCGGTAGCGATCTGCCACTCCCGCAGGGCGATGGGGGCGCTGAGGGAGGGGGTGAGGGCGCTCAGGTGTACCAGCTGGCGCAGAACCTCGTCGAGCTGACCGGTCATAAAGGGGAGCGGCAGATAGAGGGAGAAGTAGAGATCCGAGGGGAGAAACTCCTGCTCGCTAGCGTCGGCATCGAGCAGCAGCAGGACGCAACCGGGTTGCAGCAGGCCGAGGTAGTGCGCCTCGTGGAGCAGACGGGCCCCTTCAAGCCCCTGCTGCTTGTCCTGCTGGCAGATGATGGCATCAAACGGTTGTTGCTGGAGCAGGGCAAGCAGGCCGTTGTGCCCATGTTCCGGGTGGTTGTGATAGTGAATATGCTCGGCCAGTACGCCCTGTTCGGTCAGTTGCCGGATGATGGCGCTGCGCAACAGAGGATCCTCATCAAGCAGCAATATCGCCATGCAACACTCCCTTTTTGCCAATCCCTGAATGGATCATGGTAGAGCCAAGAGACACTTGGGCCCAGTCTTGGGCGGGTGAAAAGTTGACAGTAGTCAGCAGCGTGCGGGATGGGGCATGATGAGCAGTTATCACATCTTGCTTGTCTTGGCCGGGAAGCTGCACTCGGTCTGCCTGATCATGCGCTCCCCTTCTCCCCCGGCACCTTGCCAGCTTAGTTCGAGCTGCCCGAGGTGGCCAAGGTGGCGCAGCTCGAATTCGTAGCGCTGACAGAGATTATCCAGCGGCAGTGTGCTCATCCCCGCCGGCAACCGGTAGTCATAGCTGAGCCGCGGCCCATCCTGCAGCTGGCTGCGAATCGGCACCAATCCCTCCGGCGTGGGGGTTGGTGCCTTCAGATAGCGGCGCAAGCTGAGCGGTGCATCGATCGCCTTCTGATAGTTGAGGCCGTTCATGGCCGCCAGCTCTTCCTCCAGCCGTTGCAGCTCCCCCTCCAGACCCGTGATGACTACCCCCAGCTGTTGATGGGCTGGCGAGGCGCACCCGCCCAGCAGCAGGGTTGAGGCGAGCAGGGTGGCTCTGAAGCGGGGCATGGTATCTCCTTGACGGGTCACTGTGGTTGGCAGGGCAGACTATAGCAGGGGATTGCTGGGGGGCGTGCCCCGCAGCAGCTGGGCCAGCCGCTCCAACCCTTCGGCTACGCGGGCATCGGTAGCGGGCTGGCTCAGGCTCAGGCGTAACCCCTGCGGGGCGGCAAACTGGCCGGCGGCGAAGTGTTCCCCGCTCGCCACCCCGACGTCAAGGGCATCGGCTGCGGCGGCAAACTCCTGACTGCGCCAAGGCTCGGGCAGCGGCAGCCAGGCGTGCATGCTGCCCGGCTGCCAGCGCGCGCCGGGCAGCAGGTGGCGCAGCAGCTCGCCACGACGTGCCAGAGTCTGCCGCTGCTCGCGGATCAGCTGGTCGATCCCCGGCTGGCTCACCAGCTGGCAGGCCAGCTCGACCAGCAGGGGGCTCACCATCCAGCTGGAGAGGCGCATCGCCTGGGCGAAGGCCTGCTTGAGGTGGTCAGGCGCCAGCACGAAGCCGACCCGCATGCCGCCGCAGGCGATCTTGGCCAGACTGCCGAGGTAGATGACCCGCTCCGGCGCCAGATTGACCAGCGGCACCTGATGGGGTTCCGGCAGCAGGCCGTTGACGTCATCCTCGATGATCAGCAGATCGTGCCGGCGGGCAACGGCAACGATGGCCTCGCGCCGCGCCAGCGACATGGTGGCGGTGGTGGGATTTTGCAGGGTAGGGGTGAGGTAGAGCACTCTGGCTCGCCGGCTGCGGCAGGCTGCCTCCAACGCATCGGGCAGCAGTCCCTCCTCATCCATGGCAAGGCCGATGACATGATTCTTCAGCTGGCGGGCATTGCCCAGCATGCCGGGATAGCTGAGCCCCTCGCACATCAGACTCTCGCCGACACAGCCGGTTGCCAGCATGGCCAGCATGATGCCGTGCTGGGCTCCGTGGCTGAACAGCAGTCGCTCCTCTTGCGCTGCAATGCCTTGCCTTGTCAGCCACTCGATAAAGCGCTGGCGCTGATCCGGCTGGCCCGCCTCCTTGCCATAACCGAGCAGCAGATTGAGATCCCCCTGACTCAGGTTTTCCAGCAGCGGGCGGATCAGCGCGGCTCGATCGAGCTGCACCGGCAGGTTCTGCCACAACTCGATGCGCGGCCCCTCCTCGGTGCGGATCACCCACTGATTGGCGGGATCCGTGCTCGCTCCTTTAACCCAGGTGCCGTGGCCGACCCGTGCGGCGACCAGCCCGCGCCGCTCCGCTTCGCTGTAGGCGCGAGTAACGGTGCCCACCGTGACCCCCAGCTTGTCCGCCAGCGCCCTGTGGGTGGGCAGACGGGTTTGGGCCGGCAGCGAGCCATCCAAAATGGCCTGCTCGATGGCGCTGGCCAGTCTGAGGTAGAGGGGGCCATCGAAGGCGGAGAGATCCGGTGTCCAGATTGTCATGGTGACAATAAATCCATTGATCGAAACGTGAGGGCAATATAGCGTGAAATTCAACCTGATAACAACCATTGAGGCTTGATTGTATCGATACAATTGGCTTTCAAGAGAGGAGTCGCTTATGACGTTCGAATGGTATGCCACCCTGTTTGGCTTCGCTGTGCTCACTTGCGGCACGCCCGGCCCCAATAACTTGATGCTGACGGCCTCCGGCGCCAACTTTGGCGTGCGGCGCACCCTGCCACACCTGTTTGGCGTAGCGCTGGGGCAACCTGTGCTGCAGCTGGTGCTGGCGCTGGGGCTCTATCCCCTGTTCGAGCGCTGGCCCTTGTTGCGACTCGGCTTGCAGATCTTCGGCAGCCTCTATCTGTTGTGGTTGGCCTGGCGTATCGCGGTGGCTGGCGCCCCGGGGGATCCGGCGCGGAGTGCCCGTCCGCTGACCCTGCTGGAGGGGTTGGGGTTCCAGTTTCTTAACCCCAAGGCGTGGATGATGGGGATCTCCGCCATCAGTCTGTTCAGCCTGCCCGGCGCCAGTTACTGGCCGAGTCAGCTGGCGGTGATGGTCATGTTTGTGCTGGTGGCGCTGCCGGTCTGCTTTGTCTGGGTGCTGTTCGGCCATCAGCTGAGCAACTGGATCAGCTCGGATCGGGGCTGGCGGCGGCTCAACGGTTCCCTCGGTCTGCTTACTGCTCTCTGCGTGGTGATGCTCTGGTATTGAGGCTTTTCTCGCCCGCTTTCTTCTTGTGGTCGGGCTGCGGGTTCTGCATATTGGTGGGCTGCTTTATCCGGCGGATTGTCTGGCAGACAGTCCGATATGTGGTCTGAACGAGGTTGAGATGGATCTGAACTGGGTACTGCCCCTCGCGGGGTTTGCTCTGGTCACCTGCGGTACGCCGGGGCCAAATAATATGCTGCTCACCAGCGCCGGGGCGGCGCAGGGATTTCGCCGCACGCTGCCGCTGCTGGTGGGGGTGGTCGGGGGGATCAACCTGATGATCCTCGCTACCGCGCTGGGGCTTGGCGTGGTGTTCGAGAAGGTGCCGCTGTTGCACGACGGGCTCAAGCTTATTGGCTCGGCGTATTTGCTCTGGCTGGCGTGGAAGGTGGCGACTGCCAGCGGCCCGGCCGAGGGCAACAGGCCGCTCATTCCCGCCCATCAGGGGGCCATGCTGCAACTGCTCAACCCCAAGGCGTGGATGATGGCGCTCTCCGCCATCAGCGGTTTTACCCTGGCGGGAGAGGCCTACTGGCCATCCGCCATCTGGGTGCTCGCCATCTTCTTTGTGACCGGCCTCTATACCGGTGCTTTCTGGGTACTGTTCGGCGCCCAGGTGCGCCGTCTTATCCGCACCGCCCGTGGCTGGCGCCGTTTTAACCTCGGCATGGGGATCGCCACGGCGGCCTGCGTGCTGATGATCTGGATTTAGCCCGGGGTTTACCCGGGCCTTTACCGGCTGTCTTGTTGGCCCTGCGGGGCCTTTTTTATCTCGCCCGTATTGCCTTGCCTGCAAGGTGGTGTGGCACAGCCTTACCTTGGGATGAAAGGAGTTGTTATGAAATGTATCGGTCTGCTGGGTGGCATGAGCTGGGAGTCCACTGTCAGCTACTATCAGGCGCTCAACCGCGGGGTGCGGGCCAAGCTCGGTGGCTTGCACTCGGCGCGGGTGCTGCTCAACAGCGTCGACTTTGCCGAGATAGAGCGATTGCAGCATGCCGGCGACTGGCCCGCCACTGCTCGCCTGTTGGCGGCCGAGGCGCGCAAACTGCAGGATGGCGGCGCCGATTTCTTGCTGATCGGCACCAACACCATGCACAAGGTGGCGCCCGAGATTGAGGCCGCCATCGACATCCCGCTGCTCCATATCGCCGATGCCACCGCGCGCCGCCTGCAAGCGGACGGGATAAAACGGGTCGGCCTGCTCGGCACCCGCTTTACCATGGAGCAGGATTTCTACAAGGGACGGCTGCAGGCGCACTTCGGGCTGGAGGTGCTGGTGCCTGTCGAGGCTGAGCGGGAGCGGGTCCATCGCATCATCTATGACGAGCTCTGTCTGGGCGAGGTCCGTAACGCATCGCGCGCCGAGTATCTGGCCATTATCGCCGGGCTGGCCGCTGCCGGCGCCGAGGCGGTGATCCTCGGTTGCACCGAGATTGCCCTGCTGGTGGGGGAGGCGCAGGCGGCCGTGCCGCTCTACGACACCACCGCCATTCATGCCGAGGCTGCCGTCACTCTGGCCCTGATATCCGATTAATTAACTGGTCAGATCTCACTATTCATGCTTGTCTCATACCCCTTGCCATAAAAGCGTGTAAAATTGCGCCCTGAATTTTCCCCGGCCAACGCGGGTTGGCTGCGGTTTCCTAGCATGCAAGGCTGACATTGTGACTGAAGTTGACAGATTCGCGGATATTCGCCCTTACCGCGATGAAGAAGTGCCGGCGGCCATCGAACGGCTGATCCAGGATGATGAATTTATCGGTGCCATCGCCAAATACCGTTTTGGCTCCCTGATGAGCTGGCTGGGCTGGGCCATTCGCCCGTTGATCCGCCAGGTGCTGCGCTACAAGTGGTCAAAAGTGACCACAGTGCATCAGGTGCAGGTCGGGGTGACCAACTATATGTCCCGGATGATCGCTACCTCCACCAAGGGGGTGACCTTCTCGGGGATCGAGCATCTGAAGAAGGAGCAGGGCTACCTGTTTGTCTCCAACCACAGGGACATCGCCATGGATCCGGCCTTCGTCAACTGGGGTCTCTATACCCACGGTTTTGACACGGTACGTATCGCCATCGGCGACAACCTGCTGCGCAAACCCTGCGCCACCGAGCTGATGAAGCTCAACAAGAGCTTTATCGTCAAGCGTTCCGCCAAGGGGCCGCGGGAGATGATGAAGGCGCTCGGCGAGCTCTCTGCCTACATCGGCCAGTCGGTGCACGAAGGCCACTCCATCTGGATCGCCCAGAAGGAAGGGCGCGCCAAGAATGGCGATGACAAGACGGATCCGGCCATCCTCAAGATGTTCTACGTCGACGGCAAGAAGCAGAAGATCGACTTCGTCGACTACATGCGCAGCCTCAATATCGTGCCGGTCAGCATCAGCTACGAGCTGGACCCCACCGACAAGGCGAAGGCACGCGAGCTCTACGAGAAGTCGGTCAACGGCAGCTACGAGAAGGGCGAGTTCGAGGATATCGAGAGCATCGTTGCCGGCATCGTTGGCATGAAGGGGCGGGTTCACGTTGCCTTCGGCGCGCCGATTACCGAGGGCTTCAGCGATCCGGACGAGCTGGCGGCCCTGATCGACAAGGCGATCTGGAGCAGCTACCGCCTCTTCCCGAGCAACTATCTGGCGGCAGATGTCTCCGGCAAGGCCAACACCATCGAGCAGGCGGCCTTCTTGACCCGTCAGTCAGAGGTGCCGGAAGAGCACAAGGCAATCTGGCGTGCCATGTATGCCAAACCGGTGGAAAACGCCGGCAAGGCTTGAATGAAACCGGTTGCGTGAAAAAAACGGGAGCAGATGCTCCCGTTTTTGCGTCTGGTCAAAGTCGCCGGCAAAAGGGTGGTGAATAATATGGTTTCAGCTGGTACGATCACCCGGAAAATGGGGTTCACGCTCTTGGCAACCACCGGATGAGTGTGTAACAGTGCCCCAATATGCTGAATATGAGCATTAGCTCTAATCCCTCTGCACGGATCGCCGGGGGCATTATCGAAGGACCTGTAACAGGTCCTTTTTCATTGGGCGGCAAAGATGCCGCGCAGATATACCTAACAGGAAGATGCTCGCACCATGATCACCGGTAGCCTGAACACTTTGCAGCGTACGCCGCTGCCTGCCCCGCTGGATCGCATCATGGTTGAGGTGGTCAAAAGCGTTGCCCTTTGGCGCGAGGCGCCCCTTGGCAAGACTGAAATCGACGGTCTCAAGTTGTTCTGTCTGGTGAGCGAGGAGATGACCGAGCCGGCGGCGGATCGCCGTGGCGAGTTCCACCGCGACTATCTCGATATCCAGTTGCTGCTGGCAGGCGACGAGTGGATCGGTGTCGGGCCCCATGAGTATGCAGACGAAGGGGCTGACCATCCCCATCCTGACCTCTGGTTTGTCGATGACGAGCAGACTACCTATCTGGCGCTGCAACCGGGTGATTTCGCCATCTTCTGGCCGGGCGAACTGCATCGCCCGCTCTGTACGCGCAACCAGCCCGCCAAAGTGAAGAAGCTGGTGGTCAAGGTACATCGGGATCTGCTGGCCATCGCTTGAGCATCCCCATTGAAGCGAGCCCCGCGCAGCTGATGCGTTGAGACTCGCAAGCATTGAAACGAGTGATACGCACCACAAGTTGCGATGACTCTTTCAAGAGCAAGAATTGAAAAATTGGACGCACCCTCCTGCGACCATAAGCCCCCGGCAGGGGAATCCCATCCTCTTTTGGATGACACGACACTGTCGGCATAAAGCCGAAGCACAGGAAGATGTAGAAAATGAGCAAGTTGGTACTGATCCTTAACTGCGGTAGCTCTTCCCTGAAATTTGCCGTAATGGACGCCGAAACAGGTGAGGACATGCTGTCCGGCCTGGCCGAATGCTTCAATCTGGATGATGCACGTATCAAATGGAAACTCCACGGGGTCAAGGGCGAAGCCATGCTGGGAGCGGGTGCCGCTCACCAGGAAGCACTCGACCACATCGTGGGCCACATCCTGCCGCAGGATCCGTCTCTGGCCGGTCAGCTGGTGGCCATCGGCCATCGCATCGTACACGGTGGCGAGCAGTTCTCCCGTTCCGTTCGCATCGATGACAGCGTGATCGCCGGCATCGAAGCCGCTATCCCGTTCGCCCCGCTGCACAACCCGGCTCACCTGATCGGTATCCGCGCTGCGCTCAAGGTGTTCCCGCAGCTGGCTGACAAGAACGTGGCCGTATTCGACACCGCGTTCCACCAGACCCTGCCGCAGGAGGCCTACCTCTACGCGCTGCCTTACAAGCTCTACAGCGAGCACGGCATCCGTCGTTACGGCGCGCATGGCACCTCTCACCGCTACATCGCGGAAGAGGCTGCCAAAGAGCTGGGCAAGCCGCTGAACGAACTGAACATCATCAACTGCCACCTGGGCAACGGTGCTTCCGTCTGCGCCATCAAGAACGGCGAATCCGTTGACACCTCCATGGGGCTGACTCCGCTGGAAGGTCTGGCGATGGGCACCCGTTGTGGCGACATCGATCCGGCCGTGGTCTTCTTCATGCACGACCAGCTCGGTTACAGCGTGGAGCAGATCAACCACACCCTGACCCGTGAGTCTGGTCTGCTGGGGATGACTGAAGCGAGCAGCGACTGCCGCTATGTCACCACCAACTACGCCACCGACGCCGGTGCCAAGCGTGCACTGGATGTCTTCACCTACCGCGTGGCCAAGTATGTCGGCGCCTACGCCGCTGCGATGGACGGTCGTCTGGACGCCGTGGTCTTCACCGGTGGTATCGGTGAGAACGCCGCCATGGTGCGCGAGATGGTGCTGGCGCGTCTGGCCCTGTTTGGCTTCAAGGTGGACAAAGAGGCGAACAACGCTGCCGTACTGGGTGGCGAAGGTCGTATCACTACCGCCGACAGCCGTTGCGCCATGGTGATCCCCACCAACGAAGAGCTGGTCATCGCACGCGATGCCCTGGGCCTGGTCGGCTAACGCCAATCGGTCTCCTAACAACGCCCGGCTTTTGCCGGGCGTTGTCGTTTATGGCGACCCGTTATTTGACTTGGAGGCTCGTGGCGTTACCCTGACGACCACGTTTTGGCATTGCAGCATTGGGGGAGAGGAATGAAAGAGACGTTTTTTAACTGGCTGTCGGAGCTTGGGGTCGAGGTGACCGGCATGATGGGGCTGGTGATTGCGCTCGCTTTCATCCTCGTCACCTCGCTGCTGCTGCACATGATGCTGCACCGCTTTCTGCTGGTGCGGCTGGTGGGCATTCTCGGCAGGGCCAAGCAGGTGTGGCTGCCACCCCAGTTGCAACAACGTCTCTTCTACCGGCTTGCTTTCGTCTTTCAGGGGGCCGTGCTGCTCGGTCAGGCGGAGATCTGGCTGCCGCGCAGCTCCGACAGCCTGAAGCTTATCGAGATGTCGGCCCAGCTCTGGATCCTCTTCTTCCTGCTGCTCTCCTTCTTTACCTTGCTCGACTGCGTGCAGGCTGTGAGCCGCAACATCCGGCTGTGGCGGGATCTGCCCCTGCGCGGCATCTTCCAGGGAGCCAAGCTGGTGGGCAGCATTCTGGTCGGTATCCTGATGATCGCCCTGCTGCTCGGCAAGTCGCCGCTGTTCCTGTTCAGCGGTCTGGGCGCCATGACCGCGGTGCTGATGCTGGTGTTCAAGGATCCCATCCTCGGTCTGGTGGCAGGGATCCAGCTCTCTGCCAACCGGATGCTGAACGTTGGTGACTGGCTGCAGATGGATAAATATGGCGCCGATGGCGAGGTGACCGATATCGGCCTTACCACGGTCAAGGTGTCGAACTGGGACAAGACGGTCACCACCATTCCCACCTATGCCCTGATCTCCGACTCCTTCAAGAACTGGCAGGGGATGACCGAATCGGGCGGGCGGCGCATCAAGCGCAGCATCAATATCGACATGACCAGCGTGCGTTTCATGACGGCCGACGAGCAGTTGCAGCTCAAGCAGGCCCAGCTGCTGGCACCCTATCTCACCCGCAAGGAGCAGGAGCTGAGCAGTTACAACCAGCAGCTGAGCGATGCCTTGAGTTGTCCGATCAATGGCCGTCACCTTACCAACCTCGGCACCCTGCGCGCCTATCTGGATGCCTATCTGCGCGCCCATCCCGGCATTCGCAAGGATATGACCCTGATGGTGCGTCAGCTGGCGCCGACCTCTGACGGCTTGCCGCTGGAGATCTACTGCTTTACCGCGACGACCGCCTGGGCCGAGTACGAAGGGATCCAGGCCGATATTTTCGACCACATTTTCGCCATCATCGAGCAATTTCATCTGCGGTTGCACCAATCTCCCACTGGATACGATATGCGCTTCTGGCAGAAGGGATAAGGGGGCGACAGACAGGGAATGGCGGCGGATAAAAAAAGCGATATTAATCGTCGACCCGCCGCTACTTGTCAGTTGAAATTTGCTTTGCAGAGGAGAAAAATGGCGGCCTTCTCTTCGCGCCCCTGATCCTCGTCTGATCAGCTGTCAGCCCAGAGATGTCAACTCAGTCATTATCATGGGAAAGTTATGAAGCTCCTTCGCAATAGTGTGGCAACACTCTGCTACAGCCTGCTGCTGACCGCTGCGCCGGTTTTCGCTGTTGAATATGCTCTGCCTGCGGCCAACAGCCGTCTGGTGGGGGAAAATCTGGAATACGTGGTCCCGGCCGAAGAGAACGGCCAGCCGCTGGAGGCCATTGCCGCAAAATTCCAGCTGGGGCTGACCAACATGATCGAAGCCAACCCCAAGGCTGACCCCCTGCTGGTGCAGACCGGTGAGAAGCTGGTGATCCCCCATCAGTTGATCCTGCCGGATGCGCCCCGTGAAGGGATCGTGCTGAACGTGGCCGAGATGCGCCTCTACTACTACCCGAAAGGCAAGAAGGTGGTGGAAGTGCTGCCCATCGGCATCGGCCAGCTGGGCACCGACACCCCGGAGAATTGGGTGACCAGCGTGCAGCGCAAGAAAGCGGGCCCGACCTGGACTCCGACTGCCAAGATGCACGCCGAATACGCCGCCCGTGGCGAGAGCCTGCCTGCGGTATGGCCGGCCGGCCCGGACAACCCCATGGGGCTGTTTGCGCTCTACATCGGCAAGATGTACGCCATCCACGGTACCAACGCCCAGTTCGGCATCGGCCTGCGGGTGAGCCACGGCTGTGTGCGTCTGCGCAACGATGATATCGAGTACCTGTTCAAGAAGGTACCGGTAGGCACTCGCGTCCAGTTCATCAACCAGCCGCTCAAGGCCTCTGTTGAGCCGGATGGCCGCCGCTATCTGGAAGTGCATCAGCCGCTTTCGCGCAGCGAGGAGGAGTTCAACTCCAGCCTGCCGGCTCCGCTGCCGATGACCCCGGCTATCACCCGTTTCATTGCCCACGCCGACAGCGACTCCCAGCTGGTCAAACAGGCGCTGGAGCAGCGCAGCGGCATGCCGGTTGCCATCAACGGCTAATCCCGGCAATCGGCCACAAGAAAGGGCGAACAGCGTGCTGTTCGCCCTTTCTCTTTTCTGACTGTGTACGTGGCAGAATTAGCTGCGGCGCAGATTGTCGGTGAGCTCCCCGGCGAGCTGATCGAGCATCTGGTAGCGTGCCTTGTAGCTGGCCCGTTTGCGGGAGGGGATCTCCTCCAGCGTCTTGCGTGGTATCTGCAGCGGCAGGCTCATCCAGAGTTCATCCATGACGTTGCCCTGATGCTCTTCCCACAGCCCATCCAGATCGAACTTGACCCGGCTGGCGGTGCGCTTGCTGCACTGGTAGACGTGACTTTGAGTGCGGATCCCGAGCAGGGTTTCACACCCCAGACCACGGGCCAGCTCGGCCGCCATATAGACCAGCAGGGACATGGGGCGCAGGCCGCCACACGCCTTGGTGACCAGCTTGATCTCCTCACTCAACCCCTTGCCCCCTTGCAGCGAGCAGATCTCCAGCGTGGGCTGCGGCTCGCAGCGCAGGTTGAGCGCCATGAAGTAGAGCGCTGACTCGCCGAGCTTGAGGGTCAAGCTCATCTCCCCCTCTTTGGCCATGTGGGTCTGGTAATCGAGCTGCAGGGTGAGCGGCGTTGCAAGCTTGTCGCTCTGCCAGCTGGCAAGTTGCAAGCCGTTCTGGCTGTAGATCGCCTGCTGCTGCGCTTCGGGCAGGGCCCGTGCCAGCTGTTGATAGTGGGCGGTGATGAGCCCGGCGCGCAACCCCTTGCGCAGCCCCTTGTGGCGATAGGGGTGAATCGGCTTTTCCAGAATATCGGGGAAGCGGGTGATCGCCTGCGCCAGCAGCGGCAGCGTCTCCTGCTGGCGATAGAGGGCGCGGGCGCCCGGATGCAGCCAGAGGCGGCCAACGAATTTGGCTCGTCTGATGAGATGGCCCGACTCCTCTACCGGATGGAGACGGCGGGCAAGGGTACGCAGTTGTGACAGATGAGAGGACATAGGCGTGGCCCCGGTTCGTTGGATTCAGGGCGGCGAGTGTAGGAGGGGATGGGAAGGATGTAAAAAGCTCGATAGTAACAAAATGTGAAGATAAAACGCTCAATAACGAGGGGAGTGATCGGATCTGTGGTGGCGAAGGGAAAATGAAATTCGGCTCTATCTCCTTGATGTAGAGATGATTTGCTGCACAAAGGTTTTTAATGTGTTTTCTGTTTGTTAATAAAGAGGTTGAGCCGATAGGGATGGGTGATTAAGCTAGGCCGGTTTTTAGGGACGAGCCCGTCATCAGAGCGGGTAAAAGATGAAATAAAACGGAGTTTTGCATGACCGCCAGCACACCCATGTTAATCACCTTTCTGGTGTACATCCTCGGGATGGTACTGATCGGCTTTGTTGCCTATCGCGCCACCCGCAACTTTGATGACTACATTCTGGGCGGCCGCCGGATGGGGAGCTGGGTCACCGCCCTCTCCGCCGGCGCCTCCGACATGAGCGGATGGTTGCTGATGGGATTGCCCGGCGCCATCTTCATCAGCGGCATCTCCGAGAGCTGGATCGCCATCGGTCTGGTCATCGGTGCCTACCTCAACTGGCGTTGGGTGGCGGGCCGCCTGCGTGTTCATACCGAGAAGAACCGCAACGCCCTGACCCTGCCGGACTACTTCACCTACCGTTTTGAGGATCACAGCAAGGTGCTGCGCATCCTCTCGGCGCTGGTGATCCTGCTGTTCTTCACCATCTACTGTGCCTCCGGTGTGGTGGCCGGTGCCCGCCTGTTTGAGAGCACCTTCGGCATGGATTACAACACCGCCCTCTGGGTCGGTGCCGCCGCCACCATCACCTACACCTTCTTCGGTGGTTTCCTCGCGGTGAGCTGGACCGATACGGTGCAGGCGACCCTGATGATCTTCGCCCTGATCCTCACCCCGGTGTTCGTCATCATTGCCGTAGGCGGGGTGGACAGCGCCATGATCGAGGTGGCCGCCAAGAGCGCCAGCAACCTCGACATGTTCAAGAATCTGGACGTTATTGCCATCATCTCCCTGATGGCGTGGGGGCTCGGCTACTTCGGTCAGCCGCACATTCTGGCCCGCTTCATGGCGGCCGATTCCCATCACTCCATGGCCAATGCCCGTCGCATCAGCATGACCTGGATGATCTTCTGCCTTGGCGGTGCGGTGGCAATCGGCTTCTTCGGCCTGGCCTACTTCGCCCGCTTCCCGGAAGTGGCGGGCGGTGTCACCGGCAACCCGGAGCGGGTCTTTATCGAGCTCTCCAAGATCCTGTTCAACCCCTGGATCGCCGGCGTGCTGCTCTCGGCCATTCTGGCGGCGGTGATGAGTACCCTGAGCTGCCAGC
This sequence comes from Aeromonas lacus, assembly GCF_000764665.1. Lineage (GTDB taxonomy): Bacteria > Pseudomonadota > Gammaproteobacteria > Enterobacterales > Aeromonadaceae > Aeromonas > Aeromonas lacus. Next base: position 18,725 of record NZ_JRGM01000048.1, read on the forward strand.
TGCTGGTCTGCTCCAGCGCCATCACCGAGGATCTCTACAAGCCGTTCCTGCGCAAGAACGCCTCCCAGCGCGAACTGGTGTGGGTAGGGCGGCTGATGGTGCTGGTCATCGCCCTGATCGCCATCGCCGTTGCCATGAATCCGGAGAACCGGGTGCTCGGGCTGGTGAGTTACGCCTGGGCCGGTTTTGGTGCCGCGTTCGGCCCTGTGGTGCTGCTCTCCGTGCTCTGGCCGCGAATGACCCGCAACGGCGCGCTGGCCGGCATGCTGGTGGGCGCCATCACCGTCATCGTCTGGAAGCAGTTCGGCTGGCTGGGGTTGTATGAAATCATCCCGGGCTTCCTGTTTGCCTGTATCGCGATTGTAGCGGGCAGTCTGCTGGGAGAAGCGCCTTCGAAAACCATGCTGGAGCGTTTCCGCGAGGCCGAGGAGGAGTACAACACCCCGGCCGAGCTGGAAGGGGAGCCGGTCGCCGTCAACTGATAGCGGCACCTCCATTCTGACAATCAACCCCGCCCCGGCGCATGTTGACCACACTGGTCAATCCTTGCGCCGGTTTGGCGGGGTTTTGCGCTATCTGACTCACCTTTGGGCACTTTTTTCTGCTTGCCCGGCCCCTTCGGGGTATTGGCTTTCTTTTGTCTTTGCACCGAATATGGGACACTAGGCCGCTTGAAGGAGACCTAGAGCATGCGCCTATTCACCCTGATCCTGATCCTCCTGCTGGGAGGTCTGCAATATGACTTCTGGCTGGGGAAGAACGGGCTGTCCGACTACCAGAGTTTGTCGGAGGCCATCTCGCAGCAGCAGCGGGACAACCAGAGCCTCAAGGATCGCAACGACCTGATTTATCGCGAGATCGATGATCTCACCTCTGGCCTTGAGGCCATCGAGGAGCTGTCGCGCAACGATCTGGGCTACATCAAGCAGGGCGAGACCTTCTACCGGATCATCCCCAAAGAGAAAGAAAAAGAGAATGAGCCAGCGGATGCCCCTTACGATGACTGATGCGAGCCGCACACCCGCCCTGACGGCGATCGTGCCAGCCGCTGGCATTGGCAGCCGGATGGGGGCCGAGTGCCCCAAGCAGTATCTGCAGCTGGCGGGCAAGACCATTCTCGAGCACACCCTGGAGCGGCTGCTCACACATCCCGCCATCGCGCAGGTGATCGTGGCACTGGCTCCCCATGACCGCTGGTTTGACACCCTTCCGGTGGCGCAGGATGAGCGGATCCTGCGGGTCGAGGGGGGCGCCGAGCGCGCCTTTTCCGTCCTCAACGCCCTCCATGTGGCGCAAGGGGAGTGGGTACTGGTGCACGATGCGGCCCGCCCCTGTCTGACCCACGGCGATCTCGATGCCCTGATTGCTGCCGCCATGACGAGCGGCGGCGCCATCCTCGGTAGCCGGGTGCGCGATACCATGAAGCGCTCCGATGCGGCTGGCAATATCATTGCCACCGTCGAGCGCGAGCAGCTCTGGCATGCCCTGACGCCGCAGATGTTCCCCACCACCCCTCTCAGACGGGCGCTGGAGGAGGGGCTGGCGCTCGGTGCCACCATTACCGATGAGGCCTCCGCCATGGAGCGCGCCGGATTTGCGGTGCGGATGGTGGAGGGGCGCGCCGACAATATCAAGGTGACCCGGCCGGAGGATCTCTCTTTGGCGGGACTGTTTTTAAGCCAGCAGGCATAAGTCCACCTATCAGAACAAAGAGGTCTGAACCAACAGGCCGAACAAGGAGCGAGCATGATCCGGATTGGACATGGTTTTGACGTACACAAATTTGGCGGGGTTGGCCCCTGCATGCTGGGCGGAGTGCCGGTTCCCTACGAGCAGGGACTGATCGCCCACTCCGATGGTGACGTAGTGCTGCACGCTGTGAGCGATGCCCTGCTGGGCGCCATCGGTGCCGGTGACATCGGTCGCCACTTCCCCGATACCGCCGCCGAATTCAAGGGTATCGACAGCCGTATCCTGCTGCGCGATGTCTTTGCCCGCGTGCAGCGCGCAGGTTATGCCATCGGCAATCTGGATGTGACCATCATCGCTCAGGCGCCCAAGATGGCGCCTCACATCGACGCCATGTGCGCCGTGCTGGCTGCCGATCTGCAATGTGATTTGAACCGGGTGAACGTCAAGGCGACCACCACCGAACAGCTTGGCTTTACGGGGCGCAAGGAAGGGATCGCCACCGAAGCCGTCGTCTTACTGGTGAAACAATAATGCTGGAACAACTTGCCTACCTGCACGGTGCGCCCACCGCCCGCGGTATCCTCAAGGCCGAGGCCGCCGACTTCGTGGTCAACGAAGACCTCGGGTTTGAACCCTGTGGGGAAGGGGAGCACATCTTCGTCCGGGTGCGTAAAACCGGCGAGAATACTGCCTGGGTGGCTGGCCTGCTGGCCGATGCCGCCGGGGTCAACCGCAATGCGGTGACCTGGGCGGGCCTGAAAGATCGCCACGCAGTGACCGAGCAGTGGTTCGGTATCCACCTGCCGGGCAAGGCCGAGCCGGATCTCTCCGTCATCGAGAGCGACAGCATCCGGATCCTGGAGGTGAAGCGCCACAACAAGAAGCTGCGGGTCGGCTACCTCAAGGGCAACCACTTCACCCTGCGTCTCACCGGTCTGGAGCAGGCTGACGGGCTAGAGTCCCGCCTGCAGGCCATCGCGGCCCAGGGCGTGCCCAACTACTACGGCGAGCAGCGTTTCGGCCGTGAAGGCAACAACCTGGAAGCGGCCAAGGCGATGTTTGCCGGCAAGCGGATCAAGGATCGCAACAAGCGCTCTCTCTACCTCTCTGCCGCGCGCAGCATGCTGTTCAATACCATCGTCAGCGCCCGTATCGAGCAGGGACTGGCCCACCAGCTGCTGGCCGGGGATTGCGTGATGCTCAAGGGTAGCCACTCCATCTTCAGCGAAGAGAACGTGACCCCCGAGCTGGAAGCGCGTCTCGCCTCCGGCGACGTGCAGCTCACCGCGCCCCAGTGGGGCCGTGGCCGGCTGGCCAGCCAGGGTGCGGCGGCCGAGTTTGAGCAGGGCGTGCTGGCGGCGTACAGCGACTGGTGTGACGGACTGGAGAAAGCAGGGCTGGATCAGGATCGCCGCCCGCTGCTGCTCAAGCCGGAGCAGATGAGCTGGCAACTGGAAGGAGATGTGCTGACTCTCTCCTTCTTCCTGCCGGCGGGCGCTTTTGCCACCAGCGTGGTGCGCGAGTTAATGCAGGCCGAAGAGGCCGATCACGGTTTCAGGAATCAAACCGATGCGAATTCTGGTCAGTAATGACGATGGTGTGCATGCCGAGGGCATCCGTGCCCTCTGCGAGGCGTTGCGCGCCTGCGGTGAGGTCGTGGTGGTGGCACCGGATCGCAACCGCAGCGGCGCGAGTCACTCCCTGACGCTGGAGGTGCCGCTGCGGGTCACCCGCATCAGCGAAACCGGTTATCATGCGGTGAAGGGGACGCCGACCGACTGCGTCCACCTCGCGGTCAACGAGCTGGTGCGCCCCGAGCCTGACATGGTGGTGGCCGGTATCAACCACGGTGCCAATCTGGGGGATGATGTCATCTACTCCGGCACGGTGGCGGCTGCGACCGAAGGACGCCACCTTGGCTATCCCTCCCTCGCCATCTCGCTGGTGGGCAAGACCCATTTCGCCACAGCGGCCCACTATGCGGCCCTGCTGGTGAAGGGGTTGATGAAGCATCCCCTGCCAGCGGATCAGATCCTCAATGTGAACGTACCTGACCTGCCGCTTGAGCAGATCCGGGGGATCAGAGTGACCCGCCTTGGCAATCGCCATCGGGCGGAGTCGGTGATCCGCACCGAGGACCCCCGCGGTCAGCCCATCTACTGGATTGGCCCTCCCGGCGACAAGCAGGATGCAGGAGAAGGAACCGACTTTGCTGCCATCGAGCAGGGTTATGTCTCGATAACTCCCCTGACCATTGACATGACTGCCTATGACAGTCTCGCTGGTCTGGGGGCCTGGTTAGATCTGCAGGGATGAGGGTGTGATAGTACAGCGCCTGTTAAATCAGCTCATTGCGCAGGATATTCGCGATTTTCGCGTGCTGGCGACCATCGCGAAAGTGCCGCGCCAGCTATTCGTGGATGAGGCCATGGCCCACAAGGCGTGGGACAACACCGCCTTGCCCATTGGCCATGGCCAGACCATTTCGCAGCCCTACATGGTGGCGCGAATGACCGAGCTGCTGATGCAAAATGATCCGGCCCACGTGCTGGAGATTGGCACTGGCTCCGGTTACCAGACGGCGATCCTAGCCCATCTGGTGGAGCACGTTTATACCGTGGAGCGGATCAAGTCGCTGCAGTTCCAGGCAAGACGCCGGCTGCGCCAGCTCGATCTGCACAATGTCTCGGCCAAGCACGGTAACGGCTGGCTGGGATGGCCCAACAAGGGGCCTTACGACGCCATTCTGGTGACGGCGGCGGCGAGCGAGATCCCGACGGCGCTCACCGATCAGCTGGCCGATGGCGGTCGGCTGGTATTGCCGGTGGGCGATAGCCAGCAGACCCTGCAACTGATTGAACGCTCCGGCTCCCAGCTGACCAGCCGAATTCTGGAACCGGTGCGTTTTGTTCCCCTGATCGACGGAGATGTTGAGTGAAGTTGTTTTCCCGTTTGTATGTACTGGTAATGCAGTGGGCGCGCCACAAATACGCCCCCTGGTATCTCTCCATCACCGCCTTTATCGAATCTGTCTTCTGGCCCATCCCGGTTGACGTGATGCTGGCGCCTATGGCGCTCGGCAAGCCACACAAGGCGTGGCACTACGCCACGCTGGCCACCGTATTCTCGGTGCTGGGCGCCCTGTTTGGCTATGCCCTTGGCTACGCCCTGTGGGATCCGGTGGTGCAGCCGCTGGTGGCTTCCGTCGGTTATGAGGGCAAGATCGCCATCGCCCGCCACTGGTTCGAGCAGTGGGGTATCTGGGTCATCTTTATCGCCAGTTTCACCCCGATCCCCTACAAGGTGTTTACCGTGACGGCAGGGCTGTTGCAAATGGCTCTGTTGCCCTTCATCATCACCTCCCTCATCGGCCGCGGTTTGCGCTTTTTCCTGGTGGCAGGTTTGATGCGCTGGGGTGGCGAGAAGATGGAACGCAAACTGATGCACTACGTAGATGTGCTCGGTTGGCTCTGTATTGGTCTGGCCGTCGTGGCCTATTTCTGGTTTAGTCGTTAAGGATCCGCTATGCGTTCGCGTATTTGGCAGGGAAGCAGTGTCGTCGTTCTTTCATGGCTGCTGCTTGCCTGTTCTTCCAGTAAAAATGCCGCTCCGGTTGAGGGGCTGGGTGATGGTCCCTTCGTCTCGACCATCCCGACCCGTCAGGGCGGCGCTCAGGTCAGTGCCCCCATCCAGGGCAACAGCTACGTGGTGAAGCGGGGCGATACCCTCTACTCCATCGCCTTCAACTCCGGCAACGACGTGCCGTCGCTGGCCAGCCTCAACAACATCAGCCCGCCCTACAACATCTATCCGGGGCAGCGCTTGCGACTCGATGGATCCAGCGCCAGCGTGAGTAGCAGCCGCAGTTCCGGCACCTATGAGGTGCGTCGCGGCGATACCCTGAGCAGCATCGGCCGCCAGTTCGGCATGACGCCGCAGGCGCTGGCCCAGAGCAACAGTCTGAGTGCCCCCTACGCCCTGCAGCCGGGTCAGGTGCTCAACGTTCAGTCTGCCGGTGGCAACAGCACTCAGATGGTAGCCGCAACCCGCCCGGTGACACCGGTTCCGGTGCAGACCACCACGACCCGACCGAGCAGTGGCCCGCGTCCGTTGGCAGAACCGAGCGGATCTGGTCAGACCACGCCATTCATCTCGCAGAAATCCGTTGCTGCGGAGGCACCGAAGGAATACGCTCAGGTCAAAGAACAAAAAACAGACAACTCCCAGTCGAGACTCTCCTGGCACTGGCCCGCAAAAGGCCGTATCGTCGAGGGGTTCTCTGTTGCAGAACAGGGTAACAAGGGTATCGACATAGCCGGCCAGAAGGGGCAACCCGTCTACGCCGCCAGCAGCGGTAAGGTGGTATACGCTGGCAGTGCTTTAAGGGGGTACGGCAAGCTGATCATCCTCAAGCATGATGATGACTATCTCTCCGCCTACGCACACAACGACGAGTTGCGGGTGAAGGAAGGGGACAGCGTCAAGGGGGGCTCGGTCATTGCCAACATGGGCAGCACGGACGCGCCGGATGTGCGATTGCATTTCGAGATCCGGTACAGAGGCAAGTCGATCAATCCGATGAGCTATTTGCCAAAGCGTTAACCCCAGAGAGACCGTCTTACTCTGGTAACGTCAGGGAGACACACCATGAGCCAAGAACAACTGGTAATGCAGGATGCAGAGTTAGAGTTTGACGCTGACCCCGAGTCTAACGAAGAGGTAGAAGAGCTGGAGGAGGTGGCCGCCGAGGCGGAAGAGACCATCTCCGATGAATTGCTGGCACCGGAACTGAACAAGGTGATGGATGCCACCCAGCTCTATCTGGGGGAGATTGGCTTCTCCCCCCTACTCACTGCCGAAGAAGAAGTCTATTACGCCCGTCGTGCCTTGCGGGGTGACAAAGCCGCCCGCAAGCGCATGATCGAGTCCAACCTGCGACTGGTGGTCAAAATTGCCCGTCGCTACAACAACCGCGGCTTGGTGCTGCTGGATCTTATCGAAGAGGGCAACCTCGGTCTTATCCGTGCGGTCGAGAAGTTCGACCCCGAGCGCGGCTTCCGTTTCTCTACCTATGCCACTTGGTGGATCCGCCAGACCATCGAGCGGGCCATCATGAACCAGACCCGCACCATCCGTCTGCCCATTCATGTGGTCAAGGAGTTAAACGTTTACCTACGCACCGCGCGTGAGCTCTCTCACCGTCTCGATCATGAGCCGACCGCCGAAGATATCGCCCATGCGCTCGATCGTTCGGTGGATGACGTGAACCGTATGCTCAAGCTCAACGAGAAGATCACCTCGGTGGATACCCCCATCGGTGGCGATCGCGACAAGGCGCTGCTGGATGTGCTCTCCGACGAGCGCGGCATGGGGCCGGAGCTGGAATCCCAGGATGACGACATGCGCGCCAGCATCGTTCACTGGCTGGAAGAGCTCAATCCCAAACAGCGGGAAGTGCTGGCTCGCCGGTTCGGCCTGCTGGGTTACGAGCCAGCCACCCTTGAGGATGTGGGGGCCGAGATTGGCCTGACTCGCGAGCGGGTACGCCAGATCCAGGTCGAGGGGCTGCGCCGTCTGCGGGAGATCCTGCTGAGCCAGGGGCTCTCCATCGAGGCCCTCTTCCGCACCAATTAAGTCCGCACCAACGCAATACGGCATCAGCCAGATAGCACGAGGGGAGCAACTGCTCCCCTCGTTTTTTATTGCCTGTCGTTTGGCGATACCGATGCGGTTAGACCAGCTCAGCCAGCATGGTATCAGCGTAGGGCACCAGCGCTTCGCCCTTCTTCACCTTGGTGAGGTAGTCCGGGTTGGCGATAAGCGGACGACCGATAGCCACCAGATCGAAGCGGTTGGCCTCGATGGCCGCGGCGGCGCGCTCGGCGTCGTAGTTGCCCACCCCGACCAGATTGCCCTTGTAGTGGGCGCGCAGATAGTCGGAGGCGCGGCCACCCAGATAATCGAAGGTGAGGTTGTCATCGAAGATGCCGAGGTGGATATAGGCCAGCGGGCGATCATTGAGCTTGCCCAGCAGGTAGTCGAACACGGCGCGATCTTCCGGGCTGCCCGCCAGATGGACATAGGCACCCGGGGAGAGGCGAATACCAACCCGATCACCGCCGATCCGGGCGCTGATGGCATCGACCACTTCCAGCGCGAAGCGGCTCATATTTTCCGGGCAGCCACCGTAGTTGTCGCTGCGCAGGTTGGTGGAGTGGTGCAGGAACTGGTCGATCAGGTAGCCGTTGGCACCGTGGATCTCCACCCCGTCAAAGCCCGCCTCGATGGCGTTGGCACCGGCAGTCGCGTAATCCTGCACCAGCTGGGCGATTTCCGCCTCGGTCAGGGCGCGCGGCACCTGATAGGTCAGCTCGCGCATGCGCGGCACTGTACCCTCGTGCGCCACGGCAGAGGGGGCCAGCACTTCCGCCTGATGGAAGAAGGGGTGGGAGAGGCGACCGACGTGCCACAGCTGGGCGAAAATCTTGCCACCCTTGGCGTGCACGGCGCTGGTCACTTTCTTCCAGCCATCGATCTGAGCCTGGGTGAAGAGGCCCGGAGTATTGGGGTAGCCCTGCGCATCGGGGCGGATGATGACGGCTTCGGAGACAATCAGGCCGATGTCGGCACGGCGAGCATAATAGGCAGCCATCTGCTCGGTCGGCACCAGACCTGGGCCTGCCATGCAGCGGGTGAGCGGGGCCATCATGAAACGGTTGGCCAGGGTCAGAGTGTCATTGAGTCGATACGGCTGAAACAGGGTATTCATGATAGGTTGTCCTGAACGGGTTATTCTTGAACGTGCATTCAAGACGTTTTTTTGTTCCGATGCAAGTCTTTTTTGAATGTGCGTTCAAGATGGTTGGCCCCGACCTGCGAGTGGGGTACACTTGCCGACCTTTTCCAGCGCGCGTTGCCAGCGGCTCTTTTTGTGTCGTGCCAACGAACCATTTCCGACGGGAGGAGCCATGCGCATTGCCGAGTTTGATCGTGACGAGGTGCTACGAAATGCCATGGAGGCGTTTCGCGCCAAGGGGTACGCCAAGACCACCATGCAAGAGCTGGTGGCCGCTACCGGCCTGCACCCGGGCAGCATCTACGGCGCCTTCGGCAACAAGCGCGGCCTGCTGCTGGCGGCCGTCGATCACTACGTGGAGAGCAAGCGAGCCCTGCGCCGCTCCCTGCTCGACAATCCGAGCCCGCTGGCCGGTCTGGCTGCCTATCTCGATCAGGTGGTGACCGAGGCGCTTTGTGGCACCTGTCTGGTGACCCGCACCATGATGGAGCTGAGCGAACAGGATGAAGAGCTGACCCAGCGGGTCAAGGGGATCTACGGCGAGCTGGAGCAGGAGCTGGCGGATCTGCTGGCACAGGCGCAGCAGTGCGGTGAGCTGGCGCCGGATCGGGATATTCACACCCTCACCGCCCTGCTGCTGATCAATCTGCAGGGGCTTATCACCTTCGCCCAGTGCCGCCCCGATCGCCCCCTGCTTGACGATGTGGTCGCCCAGCTGATGCGGGCCCTGCGGGCGTAAGTTGGGTTTCTCCTTCTCTGTTTTTGCTTTTTGAATTGAGGGGAAGGGGTCAATCAGAGCGGCGTAATGAGAGCAGGATAAAATCCAGCACGAAGCTGAGCCTGCTCAGCACATCGTTATTCCACACTCGTATCACCCGAAATCCCTGCTGATTGAGATAGGTTGTCCGAGCCTCGTCATGCATCTGGTTCGCTTGTGTTCCGTGTTGCGAACCATCCACTTCGATGACCAATCCCTGTTCAAGGCAGATAAAATCCACCACATAGGGGCCGATGGGTACTTGGCGGCGAAATTTCAGCCCCGCCAGACGGCGATTGCGCAACTGTTGCCACAGTTTCTGCTCTGCCAGCGTGGCATCTCGTCTCAGTCGTTTGGCAAAGAGGTTGCTATCCATAAACTGCCCCTGCTCCGTATCGCCCTATAGATATAGCCAGCTTCCCATCTGGTTACCGGTTGGATATTGCGTCCCCTCACCCTAGCCCTCTCCCGGAGGGAGAGGGCTAGGGTGCTGTCGGGATTGGGCTGATCAGCACTGTGCTTATTGCCGTATTCGAGCTGGGTCAGCTGGATTTGGTGATATGTATTTGGCGATAAATTATTGAATGTGCTGGGAATCGTCTGGCTGATTGGTTGTCCGCGATGCAGCAAGTTGTCGCGTAACAGCTACCTTCTCCCCTTGCGGGAGAAGGGTTGGGGATGAGGGGGAGGGAGCCGCCCTCACCCTAACCCTCTCCCAAAGGGAGAGGGGACAGATCCAGGTGCAGTCGGGACTGGGTTGATCATCACTGCGCTTATGGCCGTATTCGAGCTGGGTCAGCTGGATTTGGTGATATGTATTTGGCGGTAAACTATTGAATGTAATGGAAATAGTCTGGCTGGTTGGTTGTCCGCGATGCAG
>NZ_JRGM01000049.1 GCF_000764665.1 Aeromonas lacus
ATTCCAAATGTTAGGGCAGGCCGTGAAATAATTACTAAACATGTATCGTATACATCACGTGATGGTTCTTTTTCTTTGGTTTTTAAATTAAAGGCTGATATGAAAGAATTATCAATTGGAGATGCAACATTGGCTGAACTTGCTAAAAACATATCACACCTTGTTGTTAGGGAGACCATTTCAACTACTAAGAAAGTAGAAAGAAATGTGGTGTTTGAAATGTGGGATAAAGTAACTGGAAATAATGAAAGGGTATCCAGAAGTAAGCAGGTTGAGATTATATCAGAAGAATCCCTTACTGTTTCTGAATTAAAGGGTATTCTGGAGACCTATGCTGAGGAACATGATCCTCGGAGTAAGTGGGACAATGTTGGGTTTAAAACGGATGGTAGAGATGCGCCGACAAAGTGGTTTGATCGATATGTTGAAAGGAAAAAAATTCTGATCAAGAAAAATGAAAAAATGAATGAAAGTTACTTTCCAGCTAAAGTAATTCTTGGCTCACTGTTAAAAGAACGTAAGTCATTAATTAGTTTTACTGAGAAAAATAATGAAAATGTAGCTGATGAATACAAGGTAACTGTGGTGGCTTGATATGCTGAGAGTTTTCATGGCACAAATTATCTATTTAGTCGCGGGTATACTAGTCGCATACAGCTGTTTTGAGTATGTGTCATATTCAGATATATCATCAGTTATGTCAGTTCTTCAGAATATATCCGCTGCAATATTTACTATTGCAGGTATATGGATCGCTTATATTTACCCAGAGGCAATCACATCATTTACTAATCCTTCAACAGTTTCCTTGTTAAAAGGGACGGAAAGTACCAGAAGAATTGAATCATTAGTTATTATAATTTTTACTTCGGCATCAGTTCTTGTTTGTACTTTATTTTGCAGTCTGTTGTATGCGCTCTATTCAAACCATCCTTTGTTTGTGGAATATATACCTGAGATTAGATTTTTAAATGTTTGGTTGTTAGTCTTTTTATGTATAAATCAAATAAAAGCAATGTTATCCGTGATGGTAAATAATATTAAGTTTGTTGAGCGATTACATAGGCTAAAAACAGAAAAAGAAGTTGATGATGATTTATAAGCCCTGTGCCGATAAGCAGGTGATATTCAGAGTTTCCTGTTGGCCTTGCCATGACTCGATGCGTGGCGGTAAACGGACGATTACGCTGCGCTAATCGACCCTACATGATCTGGCTTATTGTTACCTCCCCCTCATCCCCAGCCCTTCTCCCGCAAGGGGAGAAGGGTGAAAATATGCGCCTCTGATTTGGTTTGGCAACCGGGCTTGGAATTGGCTCGGGCCATCCCCTCTCCCCTGGGAGAGGGTTAGGGTGAGGGGTTGCTATCTGTGTTGTAGGTTCGAATAGCGAAGCGTATTCGGACGTTCGCGAATAGGAGGTCGCTGCTGATTGCTCCGGACTTGCCCCAGACTTCACCTTCTCTTCACACAACCTCATTTTCCCCTCACAAATCCCCCGTATCTTCTGCTCACTGCTTAAAAGGCCCGGCTTGCCACAGGGGTGGCGAGGGGCGGTTGGTTCGAGGGAGCAAGATGATGAAAGGTTGGATGAAGTGCGGGTTGGCAGGGGCTGTGGTGCTGATGGCGAGTTTTTGGGGTGGCAGCGTGCGGGCGGCGGGGATCTCCCTCAAGCAGGTGAGCGGCCCGGTCTATGTGGTGGAGGACAACTACTACGTCAAAGAGAACTCCATGGTCTATTTCGGGGCCAAGGGGGTGACTGTGGTGGGGGCGACCTGGACGCCGGATACCGCCCGCGAGCTGCACAAGCTGATCAAACGGGTCAGCAGCAAGCCGGTGCTGGAGGTGATCAACACCAACTACCACACCGATCGGGCGGGCGGTAACGCCTACTGGAAGTCCATCGGGGCCAAGGTGGTGGCGACGCGCCAGACCCGGGATCTGATGAAGAGCGACTGGGCCGAGATTGTCGCCTTTACCCGCAAGGGGCTGCCGGAGTACCCGGATCTGCCGCTGGTGCTGCCGAACGTGGTGCACGATGGCGACTTCAAGCTGCAAGAGGGCAAGGTGCGCGCCTTCTACGCGGGCCCGGCCCATACGCCGGACGGCATCTTTGTCTACTTCCCCGACGAGCAGGTGCTCTATGGCAACTGCATCCTCAAGGAGAAGCTGGGCAACCTGAGCTTTGCCAATGTGAAGGAGTATCCGCAGACCATCGAGCGGCTCAAAGCGATGAAGCTGCCGATCAAGACGGTGATCGGCGGTCACGACTCACCGCTGCACGGCCCCGAGCTGATTGATCACTATGAAGAGCTGATCAAGGCGGCGCCGCAGAGCTGACCCGCGCTGTTTTTAAACATGCCGCAGCTTGTGGCAAGCGCAGCGTCGGTATAGAACACTGCACACCATCTTATGCAAAAGGGCCCGTTACGGGCCCTTTTGTTATCAGAGCAGCCACTGCCACCAGGTGAGGCCGATGCTCATCACCACGGCAAAGCCCACGATGGCGATCACCAGACCGATGCGCATCCACTCCGCGCTGGTGTGATAGCCCATCCCCATCAGCAGCGGGATGCGGGCGTGGGAGTAGGTGGCGAGGTTGCAGCCGACGTTGGTGATGGCGGCGATGCTGAAGATGGCGAGCTCTGCAGGCACGCCGACCGCCAGCAGGGCCCCGGCAATCACCGGCGCCAGCGCCACCACCTTGGCGGTGGCCGAAGCGAAGGCGTAGGAGGTAAAGAGGTAGAGCCCCATCACCACCAGCAGCATGGGAATGGTGCCGAGCCCGCCGAGGGTGCTGTGCATAAAGCCGGAGAGTTCATCCCCCAGCCAGCCGGTAAAGCCGACCCGCTTCAGGTTGTCGGCCATCCCCATCAGCACGCTGAACCAGATCAGGGTATCGAAGGCGGCGCTGTTGCCCTTCACATCGTTCCAGTTCAGCACGCCGAGCAGCAGCAGGGCGGCCAGACCGAGAAAGGCGACCGTGGTGGCATCCAGCCCCAGATTGCTGCCACCGACCCAGAGCACCACCAGACCGACAAAGACTGCGAGCAGGCTCTTTTCATGGCGGGAGAGGGGGCCCATTTTGGCCAGCTCCTCGCGGGCGAAGCGGGGGGCATCCGGCGTGTCGCGGGTCTCGGGGCGGATCACCATATAGAGCACCAGCGGCATGATCAGCAGCAGACCGATGGCGGGCGGCAGCAGATAGAGCGCCCATTCGCGAAAGCCGACCGTCAGCCCGGCGACGCTGGCGGCAATGCCGACCAGCGCCAGATTGCCGGCAAAGCCGGTGCTGAAGGCGACCGCCGAGGCGTCGTTCATGGCGCTGACGCTGGAGAGCAGGAACTGGCCCAGCTTGCGGTCATCCTTGTTGATGGTCTTGGCCAGCGAGTCGGCAATGGGGGCGACGATGGCGGCGCGGGCCGTGTTGCTCGGGGTGGCGGGGGCCAGAATAAAGTCGGCAACCGCCAGACAGTAGGCGGAGCGCAGTGTGGACTGGCCGAAGCGGCTGAGCAGCAGCAGGGCGATCCGCTTGCCAAGGCCGGTCTTGGCAAAGGCGCTGGCAATCATGAAGGCGATGACGATAAGCCAGATCAGCGGGTGGTTGAAATCGACCAGCGCCCCTTCTATGGCCGCCTTGGGGGTCGCTTCGCCGCCGGCATGGAGCACGGCGTAGAGCCCGAGGGAGAGGATGGCGATATAGCCGGTCGGCGCTATGTTGGTGACGATGACCAGTATGGTGGCGATAAACAGAATGGCGGTGTGGTAGGCCGCCGGTGCCAGTCCGGCCGGTGCTGGCAGTTGCCAGCAGAGGATAGCCAGCAGCACGGTCACGAGTGCGGCGAGCTGGGCGAGAGTGAGTTTTTTCATAAGATTCCTGTCCGGAATGAGTGGGGAGGGAGCGATTGAGGCCGCTTCAGCCCCCCTACTATAAAAGGGGTATTGATGGATGCCAAATCCATCAATTGCATCAAATTGATTTTTTGATTAATTGCTGGTGGTTATTTGGTCTTGGCTGGCCTTGTGGAGATGGGGTGGTGCAGGGCAATCGGCGGGCAATGAAAAAGTGGTGAACAACAAAACGCCCGGGATCGGGCGTTTTGCTCTTGGTTGCTGTGAGTGCCCGGGATTAAGGCTGTTCAAGGCGGGTGGGCTTTCATAAGATGGCGTTTAGTCATTCCCCGGAAAACCATAAATTTTCGTTATGCAATACGCCTCTCTTGCGCGCCTCAAGCAGGCGTTTATCACCGGGATGTGGGCCTCGCTGGTCAGCATCGTTATCGGCTTCGCCTTCAAGGTGTGGCTGGCGCAGTGGGTCGCCAAGGGGGAGCTGGCGCTGTTCAACAGCGTGGTGGATTTGATCTCCCTCTCCTTTATCCTGATGACAGGTTTTCGCTCCTCCATGGTGGTGAGCTACTCCCAGACCAAAAATGATCGGGACATCATCAATATCTTTCGCTACTTCCTCATCGGCATTGTGCTGCTCACCTGGGGAGCGGTGATCCCCTATATCAAGCACGGGCTCCATATCCGGGTGGAGTATCTGCAACTGGTGGGGGTCATCTTCGGGCTGGGGCTCAAGGTCTACTTCACCAATCTGGTGGCCATGTACCGGATGTATGCGCTCTCCAATCGGGTCACCTGGCTGGAGCCGCTGGCCAACGGCCTGCTGTTTATGGCCTGTTACTTTGGGCTCGGGATGGATGCGCTTGCCTCGCTCTTCTACGGGCTGACCTTCTCGTCGCTCGCCATCGCCGGTTATATGTATGTTTCGCGGCGCCGGGCCATCGCCACCAGGCCGCTCGCCAAGGTGGCGCTCGGCCCCGAGATGGTGAGCTATGTGAAGAAGAGCTTTACCGCCTCGCTGGAGGCGGGGGCCAGCATCCTGATGATTTACATCACTGTGCTGCTCACCATCCGCCACTTCAGCCTCGACGAGCTGGGGGATTTTCAGGTGGTGGTGCGCCCCATCTTCACCTATATGACCACCTTGTTCGTCTTCCCCATCTACCGCTTTGTGCTGCCTGAGCTGGCGGTCAATCTGCGCAACGGCGATCACCGCCAGATCAGGATGATCCGCAGCTGGATCTTCCGCCTCTCCACCATCGTCAGTCTGGCCTTCTTTGGCCTGATGCTGTTGGCGGGCAAGCCGCTGGTGCTGCTGTTCTTCCCCGCCGACTACGTGGGGGCGGTGCCGGTGCTGTTCCACTTCTCCATCTTCTTCATCTTTATGATGCTCAACGGCTATCAGCTCGCCTACATTAAAGCTCACGGCCACTTTACCCAGAGCCTGCTGATCCGGCTGGCGGGTATAGTGGCTCTGGTCGCCGCCTACTATCTGGTGGCCGAGTTCACCGCCAACGTGGTGGCGATTATCGTGGCGCTGGGCCTCGGTTATATGGTGATGTTTATTCTCTCGACCCTGGCGGAGCGGCAGATCCTGCGTACCCTGCCACCCGAGCTGGCGACGGCGCCCTAGCCGTTGCTGCGAAGGCTCGCAGTATCTGTGGGCAGAAGGGGTTGGCAGGAGAGGATGGGTTGAAGCGTCAAAGGAAAAAGAACGCCCGATCGGGCGTTCTCTTTTTATAGGGCTCGCAGCCCCGCTGTTGCCCCTTTATGGCATACGGGGCTTGGCGGTGGCCGGTATAAGCTGGAGTTGGGTCATTTCGGGAAAACCCATAAATCTTGCTTATAGTGAGCCGGTTTGCCGCTGCGCCCCTGCACGGCGGCAAAACCGGCCGCACAGGGGCTTGTTCCGGTTGGTATGTGCGTTATTGAATCGTGCTGTTGCACGCCTGCGACGCGAGGAGCTGTTGTACTGGTTGCAACCTGGCAATCAGCACATCCCGGTTGCCGGGTTTGTTGTTTACAAACATCGGACTGGGGTGGGGGCAGGTAAAGAGTGTGAGCTCGGGGGCAATAGTGGCGAGATGCTTCTCTGCCCGTTGAGCTTTTTTACCAACCAGCACGATAGCGCGCAGTTTTGGCAGCAGGCTCAAGAGGTCGGCCAACGAACGAATGCCCTGCTTGATATCAGAGGCGTTGGCCGCCCTGATCCGGGTATCCGAGCCGATGTACCACGGGACTATGTTCCAGATAACGATGCGTTTACGCTCAATTCCTGTGGTCTGGCACGCCAGAAAGAAATTCTTCGCCGTCTCATCCGGGTTGTTCATGGAGACAAAGGCAGAATTTCTGGCCCGGGGGCCCGGCGCCTCCAGCAGGAAGAGCACTTCGGCATTGATGCCGCCATCCCATGGGTCGAAGTTCGGAATGGCCGCATCCTCACCCATCTCTTCACGGTGTCTGCTGACAAATTGAGTCAGCGGGCGCATATGGGGTTCATCGAGCTGTGCCAGCCGGGCCTGCCTGATCTCGTCATCGGCCAGTATTTTGGGTTGATCCATCTTGTCCTCTCTGAGCGCTGTCAGTGTTTACGACCCTTGCCACCCTTGTTGCCAGCGAGGGCCTGCTTTCTGGCGCGCTGCTTCTGGGCCGCCTTGCTGTTGCGGCGCGGCTCGGGCTCGAAGCGGGTGAGGTCCGGCTCAAAGCCGGGGAACCACTGCTGGGGCAAACGGGTGTCGAGCACTGCTTCCACCTTCTCCAGCAGCGGCGCATCTTCCGGGCTGAACAGGGTGATGGCGAGCCCCTTGTTGCCAGCGCGACCGGTGCGACCGATACGGTGGACGTAATCCTCGGCCACAAACGGGAATTCGAGGTTAATCACGTAGTTGAGGTCCGTGATATCGAGGCCGCGGGCTGCCACGTCGGTGGCGACCAGCGCCTGCAGGGTGCCGGCGCGAAACTCCAGCAGCACCTTCTCCCGCGCGCTCTGCGACAGGTCGCCGTGGAAGGCGAGCGCATTGATGCCCGCCTTGCCAAGCTGCTGGGCCAGTTTGTCAGCCCCCTGACGGGTGCGGCTGAAGATGAGGGCCGGTGCCCAGCCTTTCACTTTCAGCATATGTTCGACCAGCGCCAGCTTGCGATCGCTATCCACCGTATAAACCCGCTGCTCCACCTCGGCTGCCGTGGTGTTGCGCGGCGCCACCTCGATAAGCGCCGGGTCGCGCAGCAGCACTTTGCAGAGGGCAAACAGGTTGTCATCGCAGGTGGCGGAGAAGAGCAGGGTCTGGCGATCCGCCGGGATCTGTTTGAGCAGCGCCTTGATCTCGTCCATAAAGCCCATGTCGAGCATGCGATCCGCCTCGTCAAACACCAGATGGCGCAGCGCGGCCAGACTCAAGGCCCCCTGCCGCAGATGGTCGAGCAGGCGGCCCGGGGTGGCGATCAGGATATCCACTCCGGCTTGAAGCGCCTCTACCTGCGCCGCGATACTCACCCCGCCGTAGACTTGGGTGCTGGTGAGACCTGTCCCCTGACCGTAGCGCGCCACGCTTTCGGCGACCTGCACCGCCAGCTCGCGGGTCGGCACCAGCACCAGTGCGCGGATCGGGCGGGGCTCTGCCTGTGGCTGCTGTAGCAGCTGCTCTAGCAGTGGCAGCACGAAGGCGGCGGTCTTGCCGGTGCCGGTCTGGGCGCCCGCCATCAGATCGCGCCCCGCCAGAATGACGGGGATGGCGCTGGCCTGCACCGGGGTCGGCGCGGCATAGCCCAGTTCGGTCAGGGTCTGCTGCAAGCGGGGGGAGAGGGCCAGTTCGGCAAAGGAGGCTGTGGACATAGGGGCACCAGTCGGGGTTATCGCGGCCAGCGGCCACGATGCAGTGAGTGATCGTGGCCGCGATGGTAACAGATAGAGGGGGAGTGGCAGAAGGCGGGCCAGCTTAGCTGGCGGTTTCGGCGTCGGGGTCGCGGATCAGGTGGATCCGCTGGCCATCGTAGCTGGCGATATTGTGTTTGCCCTGCTGTTTGACGTGATAGAGCAGCTCGTCGGCCAGATGCACCGCCTCGGCCACCGACAGGTAGTCGCGAATGCGGATCACCCCTGCCGAGAAGGTGATGGGGTCGGGCAGCTCGGCAATGGTGAGGGGGCGGGCGAGTAGCCGGGCGGCGGAGTGGCGCATCATCTCGTCATCATCCATCCCCTTGAACAGCACGATGAACTCCTCGCCGCCCCAGCGGATGGCGCTGTCCACCTTGCGGATATTGCTTCTGAGGTGGCGGGAAAAGGCGACCAGCGCCTGATCGCCAGTACCGTGGCCATAGGTGTCGTTGATCGACTTGAAGTTGTCGATGTCGAGGATCATCAGGTAGTCGTGTTCGTGCAGCATGGTGCGGTTGAGGATGTCGCGCCGCGGCAGCTGGGTCAGGTGATCGGTGTGGGCTAGGGTGCGCAGCCGCTGGTAGAGCTGCTTCCATGCCACCATCGCCAGCAGAATGATGATGATGTAGACCTTGAAGGCCGCGCTGTGGAGCGCCAGCTTGATGAAGTCGAGCCAGGAGTAGGACCACTTCAGATAGAGCACGGCGCCGCTCTTGGTCTGCATAAAGGGTTTGTTGAGGCAGAGATGAAAGGCGCGGCACGGCTCGGCGGCATCGAAGGCGATGGCGGTGCGGCTCGGGTTGAGATGTTGAAAGGGACGCAGCACCTCGTTGAAGGCTTCATCTACCGCGATGTCGATGGCCAGCAGGCCATATTTGTAGCCGCCGCGCCCCAGCTGATAGGTGAAGGGGAAGTACATCACTATGGTGTTGCGCAGGCTGAAGCTGTCTACCTCGATATTGGAGACCACCGCTTCATCCGTGCTGCAGAAGTGCCGGAGCTTGCTGAAGCTGGCGCAGCCGAAGTAGTGATACCAGGGGCGGAAGCTCATCAGATCCACCCGGACAGAGCCCAGCTTGGCGGGCAGGATACGCTCGTTGGCCACCATACCGATCAGCCGGTAGTCGTCCCAGATGGTGTAGATGTTGATCACCTCCGGGTAGGAGAGGGCGTAGCGGAAGGTGTTGAGGATATTGGCCGCCGGGTATTGCAGCGGGACATCGGCAAAGCGCTCCTTGCTCTTGAGGTCGTAGCCGTAGAGATAGTCGGTGCCGACGCCGCTCGGGGGCGGGCGCCGGTCGAGCGGATGGTGCTGTGCCAGATAGCTGGCGATGTTCTCCACCTTGAGGATCTTGGCCCGCTGGTAGAAGACGTCGAACACGTTCTTCTGCTTGGCGGTGATGAGGTTCATATCGTGCTGGATGTTGAGATAGGTGTAATAGAGGACGCAACCCAGCCCGCCCAATACCAGCAGGGCGAGCCCCAGCAGGGTGGCTCTGGGACGGTCGAGTCGAATCTGATACCAGGCCATGGCCGGGGTCTCTCCTGAGTGGGGTAAAGGAGCCGCAGGTGGCGGATTGTGGGCGTGGACATGATTGAGTATATGCCACCCCGCTCGGCGTCAGCCCCGGCGCGGCCGGCTATTCAACCTGCAACACCTGCTCGCTGGCCAGATGGTGCAACCACTCCCGCACGATCAGCAGCACGGCGGCAAACTCCCCCTCCCGCGGTAACTGGCTGGCGGCGAGGGGATCCCCCTCTGCCATGGCGGCCAGCTGGCCAAAGGCTTGTTCCACCAGTTCCCGGCTCATGGTGTTATCCCCCAGCACTTCGGCCAGCGAGGGCTCGCTGCGCAGGGTGAGGGGCAGACCGGGCGGTATTTCGGGGGCGATGCGCATCAGCTCATCTTCTACCACCATGATGGCGCGCTCCAGTTCGAGCGGGGTGGGCGGTGCGTGGCGAAATGGCCCGGGCTGGATGGCGCGGGTGCCGAAGGCGAGCGTCCAGCTGGCGAGGGGAGCATCGGCGTGGCCAAGCCAGACCTGACTGCGCTGCTCGCCAATCTCCAGTAACAGTGTGGTGTCGGGGGCGGGATTCATGGTGCGGAACTCCTGTCGGGGGCGAGTGTGACAACCCTCTTTTGATAACGCCATCAACCGGCTTTGGCGAGCACAATTTCTGCCACAGCCCCTCTGTTTTGCGAGTGGCGGCTCACTTTGGTGTGAACACCTTGCAATAAATTCCTGTTGTGGCAGTCTGGATGGCCAAATGAAAGTTTTTAACCACTCATTGCCACCGTTTCAGGAGTTCAGATATGGATATTCGTACCGCTCCCCGCGCCATTGCGCTCGCCCTGCTGCTGGCCAGCAGTGTTGCCACCGCCAACGAGGCGCTGGTGATCCAGACCGACTTTGGCCTCAAAGATGGCGCCGTTTCGGCCATGAAGGGGGTTGCCTTCGGGGTGGACCGCACCCTGCCGCTCTATGACCTGACCCACGAGATCCCGGCCTACAACATCTGGGAAGCCTCCTACCGCCTCTATCAGACCCTGCAGTACTGGCCCAAGGGCACTGTGTTCGTCAGCGTGGTGGATCCGGGTGTCGGCACCGATCGCAAGTCGGTGGTGCTCAAGACCAAGAGCGGCCACTACATCGTCAGCCCGGATAACGGCACCCTGACTCTGGTAGCCGAACACTTCGGCATCGACACCGTGCGCCAGATCGACGAGAAGACCAACCGCCTCAAGGGCTCCGAGAAGTCCTACACCTTCCATGGTCGCGATGTGTATGCCTACACCGGCGCCCGGCTCGCCTCCGGTGCCATCAGCTACGAGCAGGTGGGCCCGAAACTGCCTGCCGAGGTGGTGAAGATCCCCTATCAGGCTGCGGTAGCCGAGAAGGATGGCACCCTCAAGGGCACCATCCCGATCCTCGATGTGCAGTATGGCAACGTCTGGACCAATATCGACGATACCCTGCTGACCAAGGCGGGGATCAACAAGGGGGATACCGCCTGCATCAAGATCAGCGAAGGCTCTGCGCTGAAATATGACGGCAAGGCACCCTACGTCAGCAGCTTTGGCGATGTGCCGGAAGGGCAGCCGCTGGTCTACCTTAACAGCCTGCTGCAGGTGTCGGTGGCGCTGAATATGGACAGCTTCGCTGCCAAGCATCAAGTGCAATCCGGTGCCAACTGGCATATCAGCCTGAAGAAGTGCTCCTGATCCGCACATATATAAGTAGCGATAGAAACAGCAACGGGCGCCTCGGCGCCCGTTTTGTTCTCTGGTGATAAAGAAAGGGATCAGAACTCGTTGGAGAGCGCCTTGTACCCTTTGACCAGATCGATATTGGTGTGAGCCACGTCTTCGGAGAACTCGGCGGCATCTACCGAAACCCGCGGGAAATAGAGGGATCAGAACTCGTTGGAGAGCGCCTTGTACCCTTTTACCAGATCGATATTGGTGTGGGCCACGTCCTCGGAGAACTCGGCGGCATCTACCGAAACCCGCGGGATATGGGTCAGATCGCTCTGCTGGTTGATGCGGGTGGTGGATGGGACGTAGAACTCCGGTGGCAGATCGCAGCCATCGATCACCGAGTTGTGACGCACCACGGCACCGTCGCCGATATGGCAGTTGAACAGCACGCTGTTGAAACCGATAAAGACCCGGTTCCCCACTTCGCACGGCCCGTGGACGATGGAGCGGTGGGCGATGGAGGTGTATTCGCCGATGGTGACGGCGGCGCCAGATTTGGAGTGGATCACCACCCCGTCCTGAATGTTGGAGTTGGCGCCGATGACGATGGGCTCCATCTCGCCGTTGGCATCCACCTCGTCGGCGCGGATCACCGCGTAGGGGCCGACGAAGACATTCTCTTTGATGATCACCTTGCCGCAGATGATGGCGGTTTTGTCGATATAGGCGGATTCATCGATGACCGGCAGGTGGCCGGAGGGATTTTTGCGGATCATGTTACATCCTGTGGTTGCCAAGAGGAGTGCTTGGGTGGTGGACGAGGCGCCCACCGGTCGGTCAGCTTACCCCTCGTTGCCCCTCGGTGAAAGCCCTGACTGGTCTGACCCTTGTCGCAAGCAGCGCCGCGATCACTGTTTCCGCTCGCCGGAATATGGGAGCATGGCTGCCATCCCGAGAATCGGTTTGGATGGATATAAAGATGAAGAAGATGATGGCCCTGTTGGCTGGTGGTTTGCTGCTCTCCTCTGCGGTGCAGGCGAAAGGGGTGGCGGGTGACTTTGATTACTATGCGCTGGCGCTCTCCTGGTCGCCCGAGCACTGCGCCGTCAAGCCTGCGGACAAGGATCAATGTTCCCGCAAACTGGGTTTTGTGCTGCACGGTCTCTGGCCCCAGTATGATCGCGGTTATCCTAGCAACTGCACCCGCGAGCGGCTCGACGCCAACATGGAGCAGGAGTTTGCCGGCCTCTACCCCAGCCGTTTTCTCTATCGCCATGAGTGGGAGAAGCACGGCACCTGCTCCGGCCTGAGTCAGCCCCAATTTCATCAGCTGGCAAGCGACCTGCGCCAGAAGGTGAAGATCCCGGCGGCTTATCAATCCCCGGAAGAGCCGCTGCGCAAGAGCACCTTCCAGCTCAAGGCCGATCTGGCGAGCGCCAACGAGTGGCTGGCTCCCGACAACATCACGGTAGCGTGCGCCGATAGTGGCCGCTTCCTGCGGGAGATCTACATCTGCGTCAATAAAGAGGGGACGGATGCGGTCACCTGTTCCGCCGAGATGCAAAAGCGCGAGCGCCGCTCCTGCGGTCAGCCGGACTTCCTGCTGCGCAGCGTGCGTTGATGTGTCACTAGCGTGAGCGGGCCCATGATGGGCCCGTTCTATTTTTCCGCCATTTGCAGAAAGGAGTCTGGATCATGGATGCTTCTTCCCGTTTTGCTCGTCGCCTCGGTCTGCGTTACCCACTGATCCAGGCCCCCATGGCAGGTGTGCAGGATCACCGATTGGCCATCGCCGCCTGTCAGGCAGGCCTGCTGGGCTCCTTGCCGGCGGCCATGCTCGGCTGCGAGCAGTTATCCGCCCAGTTGCAGGCGATGCGGGCTGCGACCGATGCTCCCTTCAACGTCAACTTCTTCTGCCATCGGCAGGAGGAACCGAGCCCGGAACAGCAGATGCGCTGGCAACAGGCGCTCTCTCCCTACTATGCCGAGTTTGACATCAGCATCGCGGCAGCAACGGCTGCCGCAGCCAGGGCACCCACCCGGGCCCCGTTTAACGCACAACATGCCGAACTGCTGACCGGGTTCAGGCCGGCGGTGGTCAGCTTCCACTTTGGTTTGCCTGCCCCCGAGCTGCTTGCCAGCGTAAAGGCGAGCGGCGCCTATGTGCTGGCCAGCGCCACCACGGTGGCCGAGGCGCAGTGGCTTGCTCACCAGGGAGCAGATGCGGTGATTGCGCAGGGGTTGGAAGCGGGCGGTCATCGCGGCCATTTCCTCTCTGATGATCTCGCGCTGCAGCAGAGCACCTTTACCTTGCTGCCAGAGATCCTCGCCGCGATCGACCTGCCGGTGATCGCCGCCGGTGGTATCGTCGATGGCAAGGGGATTGCCAACGCGCTGGCGCTGGGGGCGAGCGCCGTGCAGATGGGCACCGCCTTTCTCTGCTGCCATGAGGCGACGACCTCGCCGCTGCATCGTGCGGCGCTTCACTCATCTCGAGGTGAGCATACGGCACTGACCAATCTGTTCAGCGGCCGCCCCGCTCGCGGCATCAGCAACCGGTTGATGCGGGAGCTGTGCCCGCTCTCGGATCTAGCGCCTTGCTTCCCTTATGCCAGTGGCGCCTTGGCTCTGCTGCGTGCTGCGGCAGAGTCCCGGGGGGATAGCGGGTTCTCTCCGCTCTGGGCGGGGAAGGATCTCTCCGGTTGTCGTGAGCTGCCCCTCCGCGAGCTGGTGGCGGAGTGGATAAAGGAGGCCGGGTTGGCGTGATTGTCTCTATATAAGTAGAAAAGAGAGCAAGCAGGAGAGGTGCATGGTTGGCGAATTGCGTGCTCAACCACCAGATAAGCGCTGTGTTATGGCTACGAACAATCCGGATTTTACGCCTTTCTGTGGATAAGTCTGTGCAAAGCTTGTTGGTTGATATGAATAACCAATAAAGTGCAGTTTTTTGCGATTTTATTGCATTTCAGCCCTTGCCAATGTGATCAATCTCTCTATAATGCGCCCCATCGACACGGCAAGCGG
>NZ_JRGM01000005.1 GCF_000764665.1 Aeromonas lacus
TACTTACATTAAACGTTTCGGTCTTTGTTTTAACCTCAATAACAGGATGGCGCTTGTCACCATCGACCGCAAAATTACCATTATCGTCGCTAGTCGTAATACCAATGTGGTTATTTATTTTGACATTTGCTAATGGTAAACCAGCGTGATCTACAAGATGACCAAATACGGTTATCATCTGCTTAATCTTAGGCTTTATTTCACCTACGCTTCCTGGATATAGGGTGTAACTTTCAGTACTTTGCATAATCTGATAACTATCATCGGAATCTCGACTATTACGAACACTAACCTTGTAAGTATTATAGCTAGGGACAGAGACTAGATTTCGGCCAGATGAAAGGGGGTATGCCTGATCATTCAAGACAACTTCTAAGTCCCCCGTTGTAATATCTGGCACATCAACGACCAATGCAGCATCACCAGCACCACTTCCCGCAGCGACACCATTGCCTGTGAGCGAAAATACGCCATGATTAGCAAGAGATATGCTTGAGCTACCATTGCTGCCGTCAATAGAGATTGATCCCTGGCCATAGCGACCAGCATAATCTAGATATGCACCTAAACGACTACTTTGCTGACCATCTACCATCGTTGTTGATGCACTTGCAGCTGCATAATTGACCAAGTTATCTTCAAACGATTTTCCTACTTGTAAATCAAGTTCACGCTGATTTCCTTGCTGGGAGAGTCCTAGTTGAAAGTCTGTTGATAAAGGCAAACTAAAGTTCAATGTTGCATAATAT
>NZ_JRGM01000050.1 GCF_000764665.1 Aeromonas lacus
GCATCAGGTATGGGGCGTTTACAAATTGCCTATTTGATGGGGCACCAAGCGACAGCCTCGATTGATCGTTACGGAAATCGAAAATCAGCAAAAGGAGGGCGCTTGCCGAGCTGTCCTGCTGATGCTGACCTGAGCCATATTAGAGTGACTCATAGCGTGCGGTCTAAAGATAATAAAAATTACATCCAGCCGAGCACTCCAATTTTGGTAGTCGAGCCAAATGAGGGTTCAAATGCGAAAGATAAATCAACCGGGATGGCTGCCTATATAAAAAGAAATAAACAAAAAGATGATGGTCTTTCGCGATAATCAGATCCACTATCACTCGACAAAATAAACATGCTAGAAAATACAAACACCTAACTATGATCTTCATTGGCGTAAATATAACATGTGACACTTACGAATGCGCACGTAAGTGCGCCATGAAAACAATCGTAAGTACGCAAAGAAATACAACCGTAAGCACGCTATTGAAAACCATACTTACGCACGTAAGTATGGGGGTGTGTCGAGGTTACGAGACCGGAACCCCCGTAGGTTGCGCAGCGACCGGAGTGGGGTGGAGAACCCTTTTTTATGGATGGTATGAAGCGGTCAATATGGGATGACGAAGGAGGCGGGTATAGGGGTCAAGGTGGAGTCTGACTCGGGACGAGGAGGAACAACCTTGACGCCTATATCTCGGTGACGGTCATCCCATATTGATGGCGCAATACCATTCATAAAAACGGTTTGAATTTAATTGAGTGGAGCCATGTATGTTTTAACTACCCCACTCAATTAAAAAGTAGAAAATGGCAGAGGTTATATATAACAACAATCAGGTGATAACACCGAGGATAATAAAAATGAAAAATAATAAAAACAAAACAGCGGGGCATGATATTCCGTCATATGACGGTCAGAAGGACGGTGCTGCCACACAACAGGTGCAGCAGGCTGTCAGGTCGGTGATGCAGGGTAAACTGCTGACTCTGCCGGATATGAGCCCTACTGGCCGCCCCATCAAAACCAGCTCGAATTTGTTTGCTCTTATCACATTCAACGGTTGGGAGCCACGCTACAACCTGATGACGGGTGAGGCAGAACTGGCTGATGCGGATGGTGAGCGTCTGGGAGGCTCTGAGGCGGGTCAGCGATCCGCGCTGGTTGATGCCTGCCAGTTGGCAGGTGTGCCGGATGCCGTGATTGAGGAGCACCTGATCGCAATTTGTGAGCGCCACAGTTATCACCCTGTGCGTCAGTGGCTCGAACGTGGGGCACCGTGGGATGGGAAACCGCGCATCGATGCGGTGATTGCTACCCTCAATCCTGCTAATCCCGTCTATGCGAGTGCGGTGTTACATGCATGGCTGGTTGGGTGTGTCGCTGCACTCTATCAACCGCGCTGGTACTCGAAATTGGTGCCTGTGTTGGTGGGGGCACAGTCCTATCGAAAAAGCGCCTGGGTGAGCCGTCTGGCTACTGTGGTGCAAGGTTCGACCCTTGATTGTGCCATCAATCCAGACAAGCCTGATGATGTTCGTCGCGCAGTGTCTGCATGGGTTGTGGAGCTGGCTGAGCTTGAGAGTACGACCCGACATGAGGCGGGTAGCCTCAAGGCTTTTTTGACCCGAGAGAACGACAGCTATCGCCTACCCTATGCCCGCAGCATGACCACCAAAAAGCGCCAGACTTCCTATATTGCCACGGTCAACGGGACGGATTTTCTCAAGGATACAACCGGTAACTCCAGATTTGCTGTTATCGAGTTGGCTGCGGCAGCTGATGTTGAGCGCCTCAATACGGTCCTGGGCTGGAGCTGGAGTGCAGGCCGTTTGTCCCAGACAGACCCTGAGCAACTGCGCCAGTTTTGGCTGGAGGTAAGGGAGCGCTATGAGTCAGGAGCAACGTGGTTTCTGGATGATGCAACAGCTGCACTAGCTGCATCGGAAAACGATGCTCACACAGACAAGGGTCCATATTATGAGGTTATTTACCACCACCATCTATCGCGTCCACGGGCCTCATCTGAATGGCTCACGGCGAGCGGGCTGTGCGCCCGCCACGGTGAGAGGCTGAGCATGGCGAGTAGTTGGGGTAAGGCACTCCGGTTGCTCGCGAGCGAGGGCAAGCTCCAGAGCCGCAGGGCGCGTTCTAATAGGACCGAGTACCTGCTGCCCGTCGATAGCCCCAAAGAGAAGGGCAAAGCCGACAAGTGACTCTTAAGCCCTGCCGATAAGGCGGGGCTTTTTTCTGCTCATCTATTGGGTAGATGATTAATTGGTTAAGTACATGTTAAGTGGTTTTTCTAGCTTCTTAACCAGCCTCAAACCCTCGCCATTACTGACCTACAGTGGTTTTTGGTTAATTGATTAAGGTGATTTATATATAAACACTGAGTAAACCTTGATAAGAGCCCATCCAGCACTCACCACGCTTCATAGCAACTTCACTTACTCAGCTTAACCATCATTATGTCAAACGTAGCCATAGCAAGGCTCTGAGGCTAATTAAGAGGGGATTCACTCGCTTAACCGCATCTAACCAAAGTAACCCATGACATCCAATAAAGATTACCGATCACCACCACTCGACAGGTGAATTAGGGCATGAGGCTGTAAAGCGCAGGGAGACTCAGATTTTCTTATTGCCGTTGAGTGCTCAACGGCAGATTAGCCACATCAACCCCTCTGCGCCCTTGTTGGTGATTATCAGTCCGCACGAGTCATGCCAAGCAACCAAGCCGTTTCATTGATAATATTGGTTTTAGTCGTGATATAGCTCATGTTCATTGTTGTAAAAGCATGATAGTTTTGAATAAATTATGAGGGAGCCCCAAATGGACTCGATGTTATAGATTACTCGTTTCATTGTCTCAAGCGGCTAGTGGCAATCGTCGATTGAGCCGTGGTGTAGGTCAAACACACTCTGCCCAAAGAAAGCTGGCGCACACAGAATCGATTGCAATGCCGCAGACTGGGGCGGTGAGCCAGCGGCGGTAGCGTTGTCTAAAGGTCAGAAAATGTGCTGTGTACCCCGTTAGCGCCCTGTTGGAGTACATGAGTGTAGATTTGGGTGGTGCGCACGTCCGAATGGCCCAGTTGTTCCTGCACTGTTTGGCAGTCCGCCAGAAAGCAGCGTTGCACATAGGCAATCTGCTCACGCAACGCCTGGATCAACCTGTGTTTGGTATACCTCATAGAGGCCATGAGGCTTCGTTAAGATAATAAAAAAGTAGGATAGATAAAAATGGAACCTGTCTCAATGGCAATTGGTGGAGCAGCTTACTACGTTGCTACAAAATTTGTGGACCAATTCATATCTCAAGAGGGATATGGATGGCTACGTAAGACATTTTTTCCAAAACAAAGGTATGTAGACAGACTCTATCAGCTTATTGAAGAAACAACCTCAAAATTTGAGGTTATATATCCATCCGAATCAAATAAAGTTCCATTTTATCAATC
>NZ_JRGM01000051.1 GCF_000764665.1 Aeromonas lacus
CTGGTGAATGTAGAAGCCTGTAGATGCTTCACACAAACCCAAACCATCAGGATCTGTAACTAAGCCAGTCACGGCAGCATCCCCGTCATGCTCAGGATTTTCATACAAGCCCCACGCAACTAAAGGTTCATCGATAAACTCACCTTTAGATACTTCTCTACGTAACCACCAACCAGTGGCTGGAATGATCTGTTTGAACATTTAACTACCCCATCTGATGAGCGGCATGCTCCATACGGATATTGGGGCTATTGCTTGCAAACCAAGCCCTTACTGACAAAAAACCTCTTTGTAAGAGATAACACCCCTCCCCCGTGAATGTTGTGAGCATGGTTGTCTGGGAATTCTCCCCGTATTACTGCTTGGGGTGAGATTTAGAGATCACAAGGCGATGAAATGGCCATCTACTTTGTGCTGAAAGCGCCAAGCCATTTCTCTCTCGGTTACCACGGAATAGCAATCGCCCAACCCCCTCCCCCTGGTCGATATTCTGAAACCACAAATGTCGTATTTTGAGACAAGAGTTCACTATTAAAACGCCTGAAGAATATGTGTATTGGGCTCCCCTTTTCACTGTGGGCAGCTATTGCGCTCGCTCCGATTGACAAGAATATGCCGTAAAATTACGGCACTCTTCTTCGCCTTATATCCTATTTTCACTCTTTGTTATCTCTCACGTCTTCGAGTTTTATCGCAACCTGTCGAGCGGTTTTTGCTGGGCGCTCTCATGGCGTTCGCTCTGGCTGGTGTGCAGGTATTTGGACGTGGTGTCGATGCTGTCGTGGCCCGCATCGGCTTGTACGTGGGAAAGTGGTCGACCATTGAGGTTGATGTCGTGGGTGATCCCGGTATGGCGAATGGCATGGGGGGTCAGTTGCCGCATTTCGGCACCATCCTGATAAAAGCCATCCAGCTCAGCCAGCTCGGCACCCTTGGTTATCACTGCCTGCACCAGTTCGCGCAGCTGACGGATCCCCAGATTGGCATTAAGCTCCCCCTGCTCCCTGCCGTGGGCGGCCGCTTTATGACGGATAAAGAGCGGGGTCTGCTCGTTGGGGGCCGGCAAGGGCGAGAGTCCCAGAAACGCACGGTAGCGTTCGAGGGCGTGGAGCAGCGCCTGTGAGACGGCGACGGTGCGGCGTTTTCCCCCCTTGCTACTCGGTATGTAGTAACCCCAGACGCCGGTTTTGCTGTCGCGACGAAACTGGCCCATCACGGGGGTAAAGCCGGGTCTGGCCGCCACTTCCGAGATCCGCAGATAACAGGCATACATCAGGATGACGAGAAACCGGCTGCGCTCATGTTGCTCCGGATTGTCTTGTGCCAGTGTTTCGGCGGCCTGCAGCACGTAGGACCATTGCAGCTCGCTGAAGGCTTGCACCTGATCGTCAGCCTCCTGTGCAAGGGGCTTTTTCACCCGTTGCAGCAACAGTGCCGGGTTCCTATCCATGTACTCCTCCTGAATGAGGAACTGGAAAAAGGCTGAGAGGATAGCGAGCTTGGTTTTCATCGCCTGTTCGCTCAAGCGGTATGGCAGTGGTTGGCCCAGCTCCTTTTTACCGAGAAATGGACGCCACTGGGGATTGGGCAACCGCTCTCCCCACTCTTTGTCCTGTACGAACTGGGCGACGTTACGATAGGCGATAAGCGGCTCCGGTGGTGACTGGCAGTAGTCGAGGTAACGCATCATGATGCGCCGGGTCAGCGCCTTTGGGCTGATGGAGACTTCGCAAAAACACCAGTGCAAAAAGGTGGTCAGCTCGCTGCGATAGGTCTTGTAGTTGTTCTCGCTATGGCGCTGTTCAAGCAGCCAGTCGACCGCCAGCTCATAGACCAGACCTGCATCAGGCACTGTGTTGAGGCTGAGATTGGCGAGGTAGTGGTTAACCTGGGCATTGCCCTCTTCCAGGTAGGTGAGATTGTCAAAAAGCGGCATGGCCGGCGGCAAGGGAATGGATTGATGAGTCATGGTCTTGCTTGGTGATAAAAGAGAAGAAAAATGGTCGGTGATATCGACCGAAAGACAGGGCCTGGTCCGATTTATCAAAGGTGTGATTGGATGGTTACCAACCAGAAACAGGATCCTGGCATTGAATTACCTTATGCAATCAATATGCACCTTTGTTAAAAAATTCTCGGGGTAAATAGCCTGAAAAATGGTGATAAATGCAATTTAAGTGAATGATGTTCAAGCCGTTACCCCGATAGGCCACTGCTTATGCCACCTGTTTGAGCGCCTTCTCCTTGCGCTTGGCTGCGGGCTCTTCCTCCTTGTTGCCAGTTGCCGTTACCTTGCCACCACGCAGCAGGTTTTGCAGCTGATCACGCTGCTCGGCGAGGTAAAACGCCAGGCTCTCCTGCTGCTCCGGGGTCATCTCGACAGGGGCGCCGGCAAGTAGTGCCATCAGCTCATCGGCGGTATCCAGCAGTTTGTCATAGGCGTCCGCCTCTTTCTTGCTGGCAAAAGTCATTTTTTCCACTCCCCCACGAACCACAACATATTTGATTTCAACAGCCATGATGGCCTCCTCCTGATGATGATGAGATAAGTATATGTATGGATATACAGTATTGCAAATATCCTGACACGGTAATAAGGAAGGGCTATGTCGGGGCAAGCGTGACGGGGCCTGCAGGGTAGAAAAGCGTCATTTGACTTCTGTGGCCGTGTCGCCGGATCATGGGGTCATGACGATCGTAAGACACCTGTTTATTCTGCTGATGGTTGAGGTGCTGCTCATTGGGAGCATCGCCCATCTGGTACTGGATTTTTCATGGCTGGTCACTCTGTTGTTCGTGATCCTGGCCCTGCTCACCCTGCGTTGCCTGGTGGTACTCGGTAGCTGGCTATTTACCCGCTTTTACCCCTCCCCGGCCATCGGCATGCCGGCGAGAGTCAAGATGATGGCGCGAGAGATGCTCGCCTACCTCTACACCTTTACCTGGTTGCTCCCCTTCGAGCCGCTGCTGATGGCGCCAGACAGGTTGCCTCCTTGCCGGCGGCCGGTACTGCTTGTGCATGGCTATGGTTGCAGCCGCGGGATCTGGCGTACCCAGCGAGCCCGGCTGGAGGCTGCGGGCCATGTGGTCGCTACCATTACCCTGACGCCGCCATTTGGTCATATCGACGAGATGGTGCCGCTGCTGGCCAAGCGAATTGACGACGTGCTGGCGGCAACCGGAGCCAGCCAGCTGGTGTTGGTCGGTCACAGCATGGGGGGGTTGGTCTGCCGCGACTATCTGGCGGTCCATGGCGGTGACAAGGTAGCGAGCCTTATCACACTGGCAACGCCCCATCAGGGCAGCCAGCTGGCGATGCTGGGGGTGGGTGCCAATGCGCGGGAGATGGAGCCGGGCTCCGGCTGGTTGCAACGCTTTGCCTCTGTGCCTCTTTGCGTCCCCGGGATCTCGGTGCGTACCAGCCACGATAACGTAGTGATGCCGCAGGAGCGCCAGCGTCTGGCTGGCATGGAAGATATCGAGCTGGCGGGGATTGGCCACCTCACCCTGCTCTACTCACGCCGCACCACGGCGCTGCTGCTCACTCTGCTGGCTCGCAATTAGGCCATAGGCAATCAGCTCACAATAAAAGAGCGGGCCCGAATGTTCGGGCCCGCTCTGTTTTTATCTTCCTTGCAACTGCGCTGGCTTAGAAGTGGATCCCCTTGATGAAGGTGGAGACGGCAACCTGATCGGCGGTGGCCTTGGACTTGTCGCCATCCTTGGGATCGGCAAAGGTGCGGAAGCTGGTGTTCATGATGACCTGGGCGACGCGCGGTGCCAGAGCGTGAACCACCTGACCGAATACCCCGAGGCGAGTAGCCAGACGAACGTGCTTGTTGATGATGGTATCGCATACCAGATCGGCCGCTTCTTCCGGCGTCATCATCGGTACCTGCTCATAGACCTTGGTCGGTGCGACCATCGGCGTTTTCACCAGCGGCATATTGATGATGGAGAAGCTCACTCCTTTATCGGCAAACTCGGAGGCGGCGGTACGCACCCAGGCATCGAGGGCAGATTTGGAGGCAACATAGGCGGAGAAGCGCGGCGCATTGGTCAACACCCCGATAGAGGAGATGTTGATGATGTGCCCTTTTTTCTTCTCGATCATGGTGGGTAGCACCCCCATGATCACCTTGAGCGCGCCAAAGTAGTTGAGCTGCATGGTGCGCTCAAGATCGTGGAAGCGATCGAAGGAGTCCTCGATGGAGCGGCGGATGGAGCGGCCGGCATTGTTGACCAGAATGTCGACGCCGCCGTGATCGGCCACGATGCGAGCGGTGATCTCCTCGGCTTGCGCCAGATTGGAGAGATCCCCCTGATAGATTTCGATGGTCAGCCCCAGCTCGGCAAATTCCGCTCTGGTCTCGGCAATCTTCTGCTCGTCGCGAGCGATGGTAACGACATTGGCCCCCGCCCCCGCCAGTTTGCGTGCGGTTGCACGACCAATGCCGGAGGTGGCCCCGGTCACCAGCACCACCTTGCCCTCGACCCGACCACGCAGGGAGCGATCGATGAAGAGTTCCGGGTCGAGGTGACGTTCCCAGTAATCCCACAGCCGCCAGGCGTAGCTGTGCAGCGGCGGCACTTCGATACCGGTCCCTTTCAGTACACGCTGGGTTTCGCGACTGTCGAAACGGGTGGGATAGCTAATAAGACGGAACACATCCTTGGGCAGACCCAGATCGGCGATGGCGGCATCGCGGATACGGCGCACCGGCGCCATGGTCATCAGCATGGCAGTCAGGTGGCGGGGAATGAAGTTAAAGAGAGAGGCATTGATGCGGATCGCGGGCTCCGGCGCATGGGCGGCGCGGGAGAAGGTGCTCAGCATGTCGCCGACCCGCATCGGGTTGGGGTCGGTCAGGTGGAAGGTTTTGTTCTCCTCTCCCTCCTGATGGGCGATATGCACCATGGCATCGACCACGAAGTTGACCGGCACTATGTTGATGCGCCCGCCCTCAACCCCGATGGCCGGCATCCAGGGCGGCAGCAGACGGCGCAGCTTCTGGATGGTCTTGAAGAAGTAGTAAGGGCCGTCGATCTTGTCCATCTCGCCGGTATTGGAGTCACCAACGACGATGCCCGGGCGGTAGACCCGCCACGCAATGGTGCACTCGTTTCGCACAATTCCTTCCGCTTCGTGCTTGGTCTGGAAATAAGGCATGTCGAGGTGCTCGGCCTCATCGAACATATCCTCGCGAAACAGACCATCAAAGAGACCGGCGGCAGCGATGGAGCTGCAGTGGTGGAACTGGCGGGCCGCGAGTCGTTCGGCCAGCTGCACGGACTGACGGGTTCCTTCGGTGTTGACCTGCTGCTGGATCCCCGCCTTGGCGTTGAGATCATAGATGGCAGCCAGATGGAAGAAGTGGTCGATCTTGCCGATCAACTGCTCCTGCATCTCGACCGATACCCCCAGCAGCGGTTGCGTCATGTCGCCAAAAACCGGGACCGCGCGCGATTCATCCACACTCCAGAATGAGAACAGCTCTGGCAATTTTTCCTGATGAGAAGAGCGCATCAGAAAATAGACGGTACAGTCGGGATGCTGTTGGAATAACTTTTTTATCAATCGACGCCCGATAAAACCACTACCGCCGGTAATGAAATAGTTCATAAAGAGAATCCTGCTACTGATTAGGGTGTTACTAGGTTGTTAGATATATCACGATTCATATGGAAATCCGCAATTTGATTGTCGGTTCGTGAGCAAACCCTAATTTCGGTAGTGTGCCTGTTCCGTTATTAGGTAGAACCCTCTATTTTTTGTCCCTAGACTGAAGTTGAAAAATCAGTAATGCCACAACCCGATTGCAGTTTCGTTGTCGCCATTACATTTATCTGTCGTTATTCAAGGAGAAGATCATGGCTAAAAAACTTAAAGCGCTGGCAGGTTCAGTGACCGACAACCAACTCACCTCCACCATCAAAGAGTCCACCCAGCAGATCTGGTTGGCCGGTTTGGGCGCCTATGCCAAGGCGCAGGAAGAGGGCGGCAAGATTTTTGAAGCGTTGGTGCAGGAAGGTGAAGCGCTGCAAGCCAAAACCCGTCAAAGCGCCGACGAGAAGATTGCTGCAGTAGCTGACAAGACGGCCGGTACCTGGGGCCGTCTGGAGCAGGTGTTCGAAGATCGCGTTGCCCGCGCCGTAGCCAGTCTGGGTATCCCGACTCGCAAGGACATTGACAAGCTCTCCAAGCGCATGGCCGAGCTGACCGAAGTGGTGCAGCAGCTGCTGGATGCTCAGGACGAGGAGGCCCCGGTCGCTGAAGCCAAACCGGCAGCCCCGAAGAAAGCGCCGGTCAAGAAAGCTCCGGTAAAGAAGGCGCCGGTAGCCAAGGCTAAAGAGGCTGTGGTTGAGCAGGCTGCTGATCTCCTCTCCGCTGCAGAAGATGCAGTCAAAGAGGTGAAGGCCAAGGCTGAGAGCGTTCTGCCGTAATCCGTCTCGATGGCAAAGAGTGAGCATCACCGGCCCATGCCCAGCGCTGGGCCGGTTTTCTATGGATAGGGAGGAGGCTCTATGAGTACGGTAGCAATCGCCCTTGCCGGTGGCGGGCCGCTCGGTGGCATCTACGAGATCGGTGCCTGCGCCGCCCTCTCCGACAGCATCAGTGGCCTGCGCCTTGAACATGCCGATATTTATGTCGGCGTCAGCTCGGGCGCCGTGGTGGCATCGGCGCTGGCCAACGGCATCTCGGCAGAAAAGCTGGTGCGCATACTGCTCAGCGACGATTCCGGCGAGATGTTTGATCCTGCCACACTGCTGCGTCCCGCCTTTCGTGAATATGCGGTGCGACTCGGCTCCATCCCGCCTTTGGCGCTGGAGTGCCTGATGCGCTATCTGGCTGCACCCTGGAAACGCAGCCTGTTTGAATCGCTGCAGGGCCTCTCCAGAGCGATCCCGACCGGGCTGTTCGACAACCGCGGGGTAGATCGCATCCTGACCCAGTTCTTCTCCCGTCCCGGTCGCAGCAATGATTTTCGCCAGCTAAGCCGCCGCCTGTTCGTGGTGGCTACCGAACTGGATACCGGCCATCCGGTCGCCTTTGGCGGGCCGGGGCTCGACGATGTGCCCATTTCGGCGGCTGTGCAGGCCTCTGCGGCCCTGCCCGGCCTCTTTCCCCCCTCCTTGATAAATGGCCGTTACTATGTTGATGGCGCCCTGATCAAGACCCTGCACGCCTCGGTGGCGTTGCAGGAGGGGGCTGATCTGGTCTTCTGCATCAATCCGTTGGTGCCCTTCGATGCAGGAATGGCGGCCGGAGAGCCCACCAATCTGGTGGATAGCGGTTTGCCTGTGGTGCTGGCCCAGACCTTCCGCGCCATCATTCACTCGCGGATGCATGTGGGGATGGATCGCTATCGCCACCAATACCCCAACGCCGACGCACTGCTGTTTGAACCATCCCCCGCCGATGGCGAGATGTTTTTTACCAATGTGTTCAGCTATCGGGATCGTCGTCGCCTGTGCGAACACGCCTTCCAGCACACCCGTCGTGATCTCTGGCAGCGTCGCCACGAGCTGGCGCCCATCCTGGCCAAGCATGGCTTCGAGCTCAATCTGAAGGCGCTCGCCGACCCCGATCGCACCCTGCTGGCCCCCAGCAGCGGCTCGGTCGCGGCTCTCGACAAGTCGCTGGAACAGCTGCAACACTGGCTCGCCAGGCGTTATCGCCGTGGCGTACGTCGTCCACACGTGAAGGAGTAGCATGGATCGCAAGCCCAAACGCCGTACCCGGGAACGGATCCTGACCACTGCCCTCGCCCGCTTCAATCTGCTGGGTGAACCCAGCGTTACCACCTCGGCCATTGCGGCCGAGATGGAGATAAGCCAGGGAAATCTCTACTACCACTTCCACAACAAGGAGGAGATCGTCAATGCCCTGTTCGACGAGTTCGAGCAGGAGATGGAGCGCCTGCTCGATGCGGTCAGCGCCCCGTCCGATGAGCCCGAGGATATCTGGCTCTTCCTCCACCTGATGTTTGAAGCCATCTGGAAATACCGTTTCTTCTACTACGATATCTCCACCCTGATGAATGGCTACCATCGGGTCGAGCAGCGTTTCTCCGCTCTGCTGCGCCGCAAGGAGCAGACAGCCATCACCATCTGCACTCACCTGCAGACGGTCGGCCTGATGGAGGGAAGCCCCCAACAGCTGCGTTCACTGGCTGCCAGCGTGGCGCTGGTGGGCACATTCTGGATCTCGTACCAGCGGGCACTGCACCCCCGGACCGACGCCGATATTGCACTGGGCGTTTTTCAGGTGATGCAGCTGGTCGCCCCCTATTTGCGGGACGATGCCCGCCTTCATCTGGGCGCTCTCGCCCACCAATACACCGAAAAGGTTTGACTCAAATGCTACAGGGAGAACAAGCATGACCACCTCACAACTCGAATTTGTCCCCTTCCCCTACGCGGATGCGGCTTATGACTATGCCGGCCAGAAGCTGGCTGATAACTGGGAGCGCCTCCATCAGGGGGATGCCGAGCCATGGCCGGAGGATGAGCAGGTACAGGATGCCTGGCGGGCCTATCACGCAGGGGATTTTGCCCAAGCCGTCGCCCTTGGCGAAGCGGCCGGCGAGGCGGGTCTCAATGTGGCGAACAAGGCGCTGGTGATCCACGCCAGCTACCTGCTGGAGGACAAGTATGCCAAGCGTGCCGCCTTCGAGCGGGCTGCCAGCCATGCCGAGAAGCTGCAAAAACGCCAGCCCGAGAATGCCAACGCCTGGTACTTTCATGCTCTGGCCCTCGGGCGCTACAGTCAGGTCATCTCCATCTCCAAAGCCCTCTCTCAGGGCATTGGCGACAAGATCAAGGCAAGCCTGGAGAAGGCGCTGGAGATCGAACCCGACCACGCCGAAGCCCATATCGCCTTTGGCGCATGGCACGCCGAGATCGTCGACAAGCTGGGTGCGATGATCGGCGGCCTCACCTATGGAGCCAAGAAGGAGGAGTCCGAGCGTCACTTCAAGGAGGCGCTGGCACTGATCCCCGACTCCGCCATCGCGCGGATGGAGTATGCCAATGCCCAGGTGATGCTGCATGGAAAAAGCCGCCTGAAAGCAGCCGAAGCCCTCTATGCCGAAGCGGCCGAGTGCGAGCCGATGGATGCGATGGAACGTCTCGATGTGGAGGCTGCGCGCGAAGAGCTGGAGGATTAATCCCAAGCTTTGCGCAGCAGCGTCAGGCAACAGATAGCAAAGAGGCCAACCCGCAGGTTGGCCTCTTTTTATCGGGATGTTTATGTGCTGGATCAGCCCAGCAGCGCATCAAGGCCGTTCGGGTCGAACAGCAGCTCAGGTTCCAGCAACACCAGCAGCAGCAGCTGTTCAAACTCCACGGCGAAGCGGTCGACTACCTGATCAGGGTCCGGCACCAGCTTCTTGTCGGTGATAAGCCCCAGCTGCACGCCGTGATCGTAGGAGAGGATGGAGACGCCAACGCCGATATCTCCGGCCTGCGGTACCCAAAACAGCGGTTGGCGCAGGCGCGCGCCGGCCAGATAGAGGGTCTGCTGGGGGCCGGGCACATTGGTGATCACCGCGCTGGCTTTGGCCGCCAGCAGATCGACCGCCTGCTGTTGTACCGCTTTGGGGGCCATGCCAAGGCCATGGAGCAGATTGAGCACCACAACAGGCTGCAGCGAGCTGCGCAGCGCCTGCATCCGATCCCGCACCGCATAGAGGCGTTGCAGCGGATGGGCGATATCGAGCGGCAGATCGAGGGCCACCAGCCCGAAGCGGTTGCCAAGGGCACCATCATCGTCGGGCGAGCGCATATTGACCGGCACCAGAGCCCGAATTTCGATGTTGTCGACATCGTCACCCTTCTCTTCCAGGTAGTGCCGGAACGCGCCGGCGGTGGCGGCGATCAGCAGGTCGTTGACCGAGCAGCCCAGCACCTTGCCCACCGCCTTGATGTCGGGCAGCGGGATCTGTTCCGACCAGGCAACCCGCTTGCTGCTGGCCGTCTTGCCCTTGAGGCGGGAGGGTGAATCATCGCCCAGGGTAGCAATGTTGCACAGCTCGCTGGCCACATCGCGACCGGCTTTGAGGTAATCCACCGCCTTGGTGGGATGGGTCAACACCTCGACATATTTGGACCAGAGGGTGCCGGTCAGCTTGAGGCCCGCCTTGACCAGCCGGCTGCCGTGGGGCGTGTCGTCATCGTCCTCTTCATCGGCGGGCTCCGGTGCCACCTTGGGACGGATGGGGGTGACCGGCTGCGGGGAGTTGTCCATCATGGTGAGCATGGCCCGCACCAGCGAGAAGCCATCCCCCATGGCGTGGTGGATGCGCACCACCAGCGCCTGACCGCCCAGCGACGTGTCGGTCAGGTGCATGTCCCACAGGGGGCGCTGGTGGTTGAGCGGTGTCGAGGCGAGATCGGCCACCAGCTTCTCCAGCTCGATTTTGCCCGCCTTGCCGGGCAGGATAACCCGCTTGAGGTGTTGGTCGAGATCGAAGTCGGGATCATGGCGCCAGCAGTAGGAGCCCCCCTCCAGCACGGCCCGCTGGTGGAAGCGTGGCTGTACCGAGATGGTGTGGCGCAACCCGTTGCGCAGACGCTCTTCATCAAGCTGCCCTTCAAACATCAGAACGCCAATGATCTGCATCAGGTTGTTGGGTCTGTCCATGCGTAGCCATGCGGTATCAACGCAAGAGATAAATTCACTCGTTGGCATGTTGTTTCCCTGCAAAATGAATTTGTCGAGACAGCCAGAAACCTTCTCCCTTCATCTCGCAATGAGCGGAAAACGTAATTAAAGATGAGGTGGTCAGGCCGGCTCGAAATATTAAGTACGAAAAGTGATGGCTATATTAAATATCCAAAATGCATTGCTAAAAACTCACCGAACAATAAGCAGAAAGTCGAGCAGAAATAGCCTGTTCAATACATGTCTTACTGTCTTCACCGCTATTTAATAATGGCGAGTGAAATTGGTTTCATACCCGTTTCGGACAGGGTAATCGATTATCCACATAATCGAGGATCTCCTGCTCCAGCACACTGCGTACCGGCAGCAGCATCAGGCCAAGATGAACGTCGAGCTGCAAATTATCCTCATCGAGAATGAGCGAACCATGAACGCCCGAGCCACGAAACCGCAATTCAGTCTCCTCTTCATCCGCCCATTCACAATCCAGTTGATAGTTTTCGCATATGTCCTGGGCAATGGCTTCTGCGGCCACCCGGGCACCGGCCAGCCCCAGCGGATGCTGACGGCTGATCTGGATAGTTGAGATCCCGCGACTGCCAGCGAGCGAATCGTATAGAAACATGATGAGTACTCAGGGTAATGACATATCTGTTGATATTAAACACATGTTCACAACAAGTGAAAGAGTCATTTACATAAATGGGACTCACTTAACAGTGTCTGCCGTCGTGGCAAGGGCTGGCGTGGCGCAGGATTTATTCCCGGTCGCCTTCAGGCTACACTTGGCAGTGAAGAAGGTGTAAAAACTGTTTGTTTTTCATTCGGTTGTCTATTTCGAATCTATAACTCCGTCCTGTTACACACAATCAGAGAGCTGTCGATGACCCATCAATCCCACTCCCCCGATGACGAGAGCACCCTTGGCCAGCTCTATCGCCAGCTCAATCGGGTGGCGGCTTTGCGCGAACAGATGCGTAGCCATCCGCAAGATATGCAGGATCGGGACTGTTTGCGTCAGTGGCAGGCCGACCGGCTGGGGCGCACCCACAGGGATTTGCTGGAGAGCGACCGTTATGGGCCGGCCGCCCGCTTCTTTCTGACCGATCTCTACGGGCCGGGTGACAGCGCTCGCCGCGATGCCGACGTGATGCGGGTGATGCCAACCGCAGAACGGTTATTGCCGGAATCCGGCCATAAAGTGTTGGCGCAGGCGATCGAGCTCGATGCCCTCTCCGAAGAGCTCGATTACCTGATGGTGGTGGCGCTGCGCCGCATTGGCGGGCTCAATCCCATTACCGCCGAACACTACACCATTGCCTATCGCGCCGTGGGTGAGCAAGCGCGTCGGGAGCATCAGATTGCGCTGGTGAGCCAGCTTGGCATGACGCTGGATCGGCTGGCGAGAAAACCGCTGCTGGGTGCAACCCTGAAGCTGGTCTCAGGCCCGGCCCATCTGGCGGGGCTTGGTGAGCTCTTCTCCTTTGTCGAGCGGGGCTATCAGGTTTGTCACCAGATGGGGCGTGCCAACGAGTTTCTTGAAACCATTGCCAGTCGCGAGACGGACATCATGACGGCGCTCTTTAGCGGTGATAGCAGCGTGCTGGCTTAAGCTCAATAGACGCAGATTGTTGCAAATAAATCGAGTTGAAATTAGTTATTGTTGCGTCAGTGAAACAGCGTGCGGGAAGCGGATCGTTGCCGTGGTGGTGACACAACAAAAACGCGAGGCCCGATCGTTGGTAACAGACAGAAGCAGCAACGTCTGATTGAGCACAAGAGGTTGCCAGACGACAAAGCGGGCCGATGGGCCCGCTTTTCGTTTATCGCTGTTTGCCTGTAGATATCGGTCAGATCACCAATAGATCCATAAAGGTGTGCACCGGGGTGGCGGCAAGCCGTGACCCGTCCTGACAAAGGGCAAGGATGTCATTGACCCGTTTGGCAGGGAAGCGGGTCGCCAGATTGTGCTGGAATTTTTCCACCAGTAGCGGGATCCCCTCCTCCCGACGGCGACGATGGCCGACCGGATACTCCACCTCCACCTTGGCAGTGTGAGTGCCGTCCTTGAAAAAGATCTGGATGGCGTTGGCGATGGAGCGCTTGTCTGCCTCCAGATATTCGCGGCTGTAGCGTTTATCCTCCTGCACCACCATCTTGCTGCGCAGCCCATCGATGCGGGGATCGGCAGCCACGTCATCCTCGTAATCTTCGGCGACAAGGCGACCAAAGATAAGCGGCACCGCCACCATGTACTGCAGGCAGTGATCCCGATCGGCCGGGTTGTTGAGGGCGCCGACCTTGCTGATGATGCGAATGGCCGACTCATGGGTCGTGAGCTCGATACGGTCTATCTCGTCGAGCCGCCCCTTCACCTGACCATGCAGCTTCATGGCGCACTCCACTGCCGTCTGGGCGTGGAACTCGGCGGGATAGGAGATCTTGAACAGCACGTTTTCCATCACATAGCTGCCGTACCCCTGATGCAGAGCGAACTGGTTGCCCTTGAACAGCACATCGTAGAAGCCCCATTTTGGCGCGCTCAACACACCGGGATAGCCCATCTCGCCGCTCATGGTGATAAGGGCGAGGCGCACTGCGCGAGAGGTGGCATCTCCCGCTGCCCAGCTCTTGCGGGAACCCGCATTGGGGGCATGACGATAGGTGCGCAGGCTCTGGCCATCGACCCAGGCCTGGGAGACCGCATCGATCACCTGATCGCGGGTTCCCCCCAGCATATGAGTCACCACGGCGGTGCTGGCGACCTTGACCAGCACCACGTGATCGAGACCGACCCGATTGAAGGAGTTCTCCAGCGCCAGCACACCCTGAATTTCGTGGGCTTTGACCATGGCCACCAGCACATCGCTCATGGTGAGCGGTGCCTTGCCCTCGGCCACGCGAGTACGGGAGAGCCAGTCGGCAGTGGCCAGAATGCCCCCCAGATTGTCGGATGGGTGACCCCACTCGGCGGCCAGCCAGGTGTCGTTGTAATCGAGCCAGCGGATGATGGCGCCGATATCCCAGGCCGCCTTGACCGGATCGAGGCAGAGCTGGGTACCGGGCACCCGGGCACCGTGGGGTACGAGGGTACCGGGGACTATGGGGCCAAGGTGCTTGGTACACTCCGGAAAGCGCAAAGCCAGCAGGCCACAGCCAAGGGTGTCCATCAGGCAGTAGCGGGCGGTGTCGAGGGCCGCTTCGCTGGTAATGGGGTGGTTGCAGACATAATCGGCAATATCGACCAGCACCTGATCGGGCTCGGGTCTGTGGTTGACGTCGACGTTGGCGGACATCGTGACTTCCTTATCGTTGTTGTAGGGAGACAAAGTGACGGGGTGCCGGGCCGACGTAATCGGCGCTCGGGCGGATGATCCGGTTGTGCTCGCGCTGCTCCATCACATGGGCACACCAACCGGTGACCCGCGAGCAGACGAAGATGGGGGTGAACAGCTTGGTCGGGATCCCCATGTAGTGATAGGCACTGGCGTGGAAGAAGTCGGCGTTGGGAAAGAGCTCTTTTTCTTCCCACATCACCTTCTCCGCCTCGCAGGAGACGCGATAGAGGCGATCATCACCCACCGCCTCGGCAAGTTTGGCCGACCACTCCTTGATGATGACGTTGCGCGGATCTGAAGTGCGGTAAATGGCGTGGCCAAAGCCCATGATCTTCTCCTTGGCCGCCAGCTTGGCCAGCAGTTCGCACCTTGCCTGCGCTTCATCCTGCCAATGTTCGATCATCGCCATGGCGGCCTCGTTGGCGCCGCCATGGAGCGGGCCGCGCAGGGTGCCGATGGCCGCTGTAATACAGGAGAACATGTCAGAGAGCGTCGAGGCGCAGACCCGCGCCGCAAAGGTGGAGGCGTTGAACTCATGCTCGGCGTAGAGGATGAGAGAGACATGCATCACTCGACGCTCCAGCTCGCTCGGCGCCTTCTGGTGCAGCAGGGCCAGAAAGTGGCCACCAATACACTCTTCATCGGTATCGAGGGCGATACGAACACCTTCGTGACTGAACTTGTACCAGTAGATCAGGATCCCCGGGAAGGCGGCCAGCAGTCGATCCGCTACTTCGTGTTCATGCTCGAAACCATCTTCCGGCTCCAGATCGCCGAGCATGGAGCAGCCGGTGCGCAGCACATCCATGGGGTGAGCATCGGCGGGAATGCGCTCCAGCACCTCGAGCAGCGCCGCCGGCAACGTGCGCAAGCGGCGCAGCTCGCGTTTGTAGTCGGCCAGTTGCTGGTTACTCGGCAACTCGCCTTTGAGCAGCAGATAGGCGACCTCCTCGAACTGGGCGCTATCAGCCAGCTCCTTGATGTCGTAACCGCGATAGGTAAGACCGGTGCCGCTCTTGCCCACGGTGCAGATACTGGTCTCCCCTGCGCTTTGACCGCGCAGACCTGCTCCGCCCAACGGTTTCTGTTGTCCCATAAGCTGCCTCCTATTCCTTGGCTGAAAACAGACGATCCAGTGTCTGCTCGTAGTGGTGATATCCGAGGAAGTCGTAGAGCGACTCCCGGGTCTGCATGGTCGCCACGACGGCGCGCTGATGGCCATCCTGGCGAATGTGCTGATAGACGTTGAGGGCGGCCTGATTGGCGGCTCGGTTGGCACTCAAGGGGTAGAGCACCATATCGACCCCGTGGGCTGCGAGCTGTTCCTTGTCAAACAGCTCGGTTTTGCCGAACTCGGTCATGTTGGCAAGAATGGGCACTCCGGCCGCCTGCTTGAACTGGTCGTACTGGGCCAGTTCGGTCACCGCCTCGGCGAAGATCATATCGGCACCGGCGGCCACATAGGCGGCGGTGCGTTCAAGAGCCGACTCCATCCCCTCCACTGCCAGCGCATCGGTGCGCGCCATGATGACGAACTCGCGATTATCGCGGGCATCCACTGCCGCTTTTATCCGATCACACATCTCCTCCAGCGACACCACCGCCTTGTTGGGGCGATGACCGCAGCGCTTCTGGGCAACCTGATCTTCCATATGGACGGCGGCGACACCGGCCCGCTCGAACGCGCGAATGGTGCGGGCGATATTGAATGCCCCACCCCAGCCGGTATCGATATCGACCAGCAGCGGTACTCGGGTGGCAGCAGTGATCCGCTCAGCATCGATCAGCACGTCGTTGAGGGAGGTCATGCCGAGATCCGGCAGGCCGTAGGAGGCGTTGGCGACACCGGCACCCGAGAGGTAGATCGCCTGAAAGCCGCTGCGCTCGGCCATCAGCGCCATATAGGCGTTGATGGTGCCGACGA
This sequence comes from Aeromonas lacus, assembly GCF_000764665.1. Taxonomy (GTDB): domain Bacteria; phylum Pseudomonadota; class Gammaproteobacteria; order Enterobacterales; family Aeromonadaceae; genus Aeromonas; species Aeromonas lacus. The sequence goes on from NZ_JRGM01000051.1 coordinate 15,929, forward strand.
TCTGTAGTGGCTTTTCGTTGGCAAGGGCAGTACGAAAACGCAGCCCTGCCGAGGGGGGCAAACTGGACATCATGACTCCTTTCATCTGTCTGGTTTGATCATCTAATATCACGTTTACGTTAACGTCAATTATACTTTCGTAACATTAAGGAGGCAGGCAAGACAGGGCACCGGTTTTAGGGTAAATTTCACCAATTGCTTCAACAGGTTGAATGGTATGATGGAGCCCGGTTCCGTGATCGTCTGTCCGGCGTGCGACTTGCTTATCCAGCGCAAGGCGCTGCCGCTGCGTCGTCATGCCCACTGCCCTCGCTGTCACCAGCATCTCTATGGCCGTTATGCTTTTCGTCCCTCCCAATTGATGGCGCTGACCATCACCGGATTTCTGCTGCTCCCCTCCGCCTTTTTCGAGCCCCTCATCTATCTGCGACTGGCTGGCGTCAACTCCGATGCCAACTTGTTACACGGGATTTTTGTGCTGTTTGGCGAGGGGGAGTTCTGGGTTGCCTCCCTGGTGCTCTGGTGCGCCGTGCTGGCCCCCATCGGTCTGCTGACCGGCATCTTTGCGCTGGCATCGGGCCTTGCCAAACGCTGGCATCTCCTTGCGCCAACCTTGAAGGCAGTCGAAGTGTTTCGTCACTGGGCCATGCTGGAGGTCTATATCGTCAGCCTGCTGGTTGCTCTGTTCAAACTGATCGATATCGCTGATGTCCGGCTGGGCGGCGGGCTGCTCAGCCTCGGTATTCTGATGCTGCTCAACATGAGTTTGCTGATCCTCTTTGATCCGGCCCCCTATTGGGATCGGATCCCGCTCAAGGAGAAAAGCGATGACCAGCGCCCGTGAGATGGGGCTCTGCCGCTGCCATACCTGCGGCCTGCTGGTGCGTTATCAGGCGGGATGTGTCTGTCCACGATGCGATAGCAAGCTGCAGGTGCGGATCCCTCATTCGCTAGCCTGGTCATGGGGCTTGCTGGCTCTTGCTACCTTTATGTTGCTCCCCGCCAATCTGCTGCCCATCACCCACTTTTACAACAAGGGGCTATTGCAGTCGGATACCATCTTCAGCGGGATCCTGATGCTCTATCGCAGCAAGATGAGCGGGATTGCCACCATAGTGCTCACCGCCAGCATACTGGTACCGGTGGGCAAAATAATCGGGTTGGCCTGGATCTGCTGGCAGCTGCAACGGGCCAAACCGGTGCGGCGCAAGCGCCAGCTCTTGATGTATCGGGTGATCGACTTTATCGGCCGCTGGTCGATGCTGGATCTGTTTGTCATCTCGCTGATGGTGGCACTGGTCGATCGCGGGGTCATGCTGAGCGTCCGCGCCGGCCCTGGTGCCACCGCATTTGCCGGCGTGGTGGTGTTGACCATGATGTCGGCCCGCATGCTCGATACCCGGTTGCTTTGGGACAAGGCGGCCCGTTGATGCGTATTCTGTTTCTGTCTGATGGGCGGATGCGCCCGGTCAATAAGGAGTCACTATGATCGGGGCTGAACCCGTCATCGAAAAGCGCCGCTGGCTATCGCCAGTCTGGCTGTTACCACTTATCGCCCTGCTGCTGGCTGGCGGCTTTCTCTATCAACAGATAGCGAGCCGCGGCCAGCTTATCCAGATCAACTTCGCTCAGGGTAACGGCATCTTGCCGGGCAAGACCCAGATCCGTTATCAGGGGGTGGCCATCGGGGTGGTGCAGGAGCTGGAACTGGCCGAGGATGGCCGCCGCATTGCGGTGCTGGCCAAGATTGACAGTCGTGCCCGCCCGCTTATTCGCAAGGGATCCGACTTCTGGCTGGTGAGCCCCAAGGCATCGCTGACCGAGATCTCCGGTCTCGATACCTTGGTCTCCGGCAACTACATCAATCTACAACCGGGGCGCGAGAGCAACCCGCTGCAGGAGAAGTTTGATGCCCTCGACGGCCCTCCCCCCGGCTATCAGGCGCAAGGGCGGATGCTGCACCTCACCGCCGATTCGCTGGGCTCGGTCGGCATCGGTGCCAAGCTCTATTTCCGCGGCATCGAAGTGGGCAGCGTCATCAATACCCGTCTGGGTCAGGACAACCAGAACGTTATTCTGGATCTGGTGATCGAGCCTCGTTTTGAACATCTGGTCAAAGCCGATACCCGCTTCTGGAACATCAGCGGCATCAAGGGCTCTTTCAGTCTGGCGGGCGTCAGCGTTGAGGCTGGCAGCCTCACTTCCATTCTGAGCGGCGGCATCGCCTTTGACTCCCCCAAAGCGTCTCCCGAGTCGGAGAAAGGACAGACCTTTGTCCTCTACAAGGGGCTGGCAGAAGCTGCGCGCGGCAAGCGCATCGATATCGTGGCGGGCGATCTGCCCATCAAGGAGGGGATGCCCATTCTCTTCGAAGGGATCGAAATTGGTCGCGTCGATCCCATCCACCTTACTGACAAGGGTCGGGTGGTGACGGCACTGATCAATCCGGAGCAGGCATATCGCATCACCGACAAGAGTCAGCTGGTATGGGAGAGCGTGTCTCTCTCCCCGACCGGTGTGAAGAATGCCGATCGGCTGCTCTCCGGCCCTGCCATTCGCCTTGACTATGTGGCGGGTAAGGAAGTGGCCAGAATGACGCTGACCGATCGGGCGCCCCAAGATGGCATCAAGGTGACGTTGCAAGCGGACGATCTGGCTGGTCTTAATCAGGATGCCCCCATCTGGTACAAGGGGCTGCAGGTTGGTCGCATCAGCCAGCTCGATCTCGATGGGCGCGGCAATGCCAGCGTGGCCCTGCAGATCCAGCCCGCTTACGCCCATCTATTGAACCGTGCCCGCTTCTATCGCGCGGCGCCACTGCAAATAGATGCCGACCTGAGCGGTATCAAGGTGGAGGCCAGCCCGGCCAGTGCCTGGCTGAGCGGTGGCATCAAGCTGGTGCAGGCGAGCAGCGGCGAGCGGATTAACCGCCTCTACCCCAATCAGGAGCTGGCGTTGCTCGGTACCCGCGATGCCAAGCCCCAGCGCTGGTTGCTCAAAGCTGATCAGGCGGACGGCATCGGCATTGACTCTCCCGTGCTCTATCTGGGGCTGGAAGCGGGCAAGGTGAAACAGCTGCGTGCCGCCAAAGAGGGAGTGGAGATCGAGCTCGAGATCGATGGCATCTATGCCCCTCTCCTCGCTCGTCAGCCGCAATTCTGGAAAAAACCGGCTATCGACACCCGGGTACGGGTCGATGGAGTGCAGCTAAAAGTTGGCAATCTTGGCACCCTGCTGCGCGGTGCCATCGAGTTCGACTATCTGGCCAATGGCCGCAGCAGCCATCAGCTGTTTGACAACAAGGATCAAGCCAAGGCGAAGATCCGCACGCTGTCTCTGGTGGCAGAGAATAACCCCGGGTTGGGGGTCGGCAGCCCGATCCGCTATCGCGGGGTGGATATCGGCAAGATTGAGCAGATTGAATTGGAGCCGACCCTGGGACAGGTGATCTTCAAGGCCGAGCTGGATGGCCAGTACGCCGAGCGTTTCCTGCAATCCGGAGCGCGCTTTACCCTGGTGCAAGCCAAGCTGGGTCTGGGCGGTGTCGCCCATCTCGATACCCTGATCAAGGGGGCCTTTGTTGAGGCTGAGCCCGGCAAAGGGGCTGGTCGGAACAGCTTCCCCCTGAGCCAGAGCGGCCCTGCCGGTTTGGCCCTCACCCTGAAAAGCCCGTCGGTTAATGGTCTCTCGGTTGGCAGCCCGCTGCTGTTTCGCAAGATGGTGGTCGGCAGCGTTACCAAGGTAGCACTAGCCCGCGATGGCAGCGAGGTGGTGATCGACGTCAATGTGGAGCAGGAGTATGCCCATCTGGTGCGCGCCAACTCCCGCTTCTGGAATGTCTCCGGGGTCAAGGCAGACATTGGCCTGACCGGTGGCACTATCGAGGTCGAGACGGTGCAGAGCCTGCTTGCCGGCGGCATTGCCTTCAATACGCCGGAAAAAGAGATGGGGCCGACCGTCAAGGCCGGTCACAGCTATCCCCTCTACGGCAAGGCCGAGAAAGAGTGGCAGGAGTGGAGCCCCCGCATCAAGCCCTGACCCCTCCCCTCACGTAGCTATCCAAGCCCGGCATTTGGCCGGGCTTGTTCATTTTTACCTGCTTTTACCTGCTGCACTTTAAGAATATTCCTAGCCCTGTGATAAGATGTCGCCCCTCTTTTTCGGTCAACGAGACGGCACAGTGCACGACAATACCTATCTTCCCGATCACTTTTTGCGCCATATAGCGGCCATCATGCCTGCTCATCTCTCTATGGATGAGTTCGTTGCAAGTTGCCGGCGACCGCTGCGCCGCAGTATCCGGGTCAACACGCTCAAAATTGCCGTCTCTGACTTCGTTGAAAAGATGCAGCCGCAAGGCTGGCAGTTCGATCCCGTGCCTTGGTGCGAGACCGGCTTCTGGTTGAGCCGCACAGACGAGAGCGTGCCGCTTGGCAACACCGCCGAGCACTTGAGCGGCCTCTTCTACATTCAGGAAGCGAGCTCCATGCTGCCGGTGACGGCGCTCTTTGCCAGCGACAAGATCAAAGCGGACGGCATGTTGCTGGATGCGGCGGCGGCTCCCGGCTCCAAAACTACCCAGCTCGCGGCCCTGATGAACAATCAGGGGATGCTGGTTGCCAACGAGTTTTCCAGCAGCCGGCTCAAGGTTCTGAGCGCCAATATTCAGCGCTGCGGTGTGACCAATGTGGGGATGACCCATTTTGATGCCAAGGTGTTTGGTCAGTGGCTGCCGGAGACCTTCGACGCCATCCTGCTCGATGCCCCCTGCTCCGGTGAAGGTACTGTGCGCAAGGATGAAGATGCGCTGCGCAACTGGAGTATCGAGAGCATCGACGAGATTGCGGCGGTACAGCAAGGGCTGTTGGAGAGTGCCTTCCATGCCTTGAAACCGGGTGGCGTACTGGTCTACTCCACCTGCACGCTGAGTTTGCAGGAGAACCAGGAGGTCTGTCAGTCACTGCTGGACAAGTTTGGCGATGCCTTGAGTTTTGACTCGCTGGCTGACCTGTTCCCCCATGCAGAGCAGGCATGTACTTCCGAAGGATACCTGCACGTTTGGCCCCAAATCTTCGACAGTGAAGGCTTTTTCGTCGCCAGATTGCACAAGCACCACTCGGTGCCCAACACCATGTTCAAACCGGGCAAGCTCGGCAAATTCCCCTTCCTGCCACTGGCAGCAAAAGAGTCAGAGCCCATGCTGCGAGAGATTGAGGCCAATTTTGGTGTGGCGCCGCAGGGGCAACTGTTTGGCCGCAATGACGAGATCTGGCTCTTTCCTCATCTGTTTGGACAGGTTCAGGGCAAGCTGCGCTTCGATCGCATCGGCATCAAGCTAGCCGAGACCTTCAAGAAAGGCTATCGCCTCACCCATGAGTGGGCGCTGGCCTATGGTGACAAAGCGATCAAAGGGGTTGTCGAACTCGACAGTGCCAATGCCCGTGAATACATGATGGGACGGGACGTCTGGCCCGAACAGGAGAGCGGCTCTGGCGAGGTGATCGTTCGTTATCAGGGTCATACCCTGGGAATGGGAAAATGGGTGGGCAGCCGGATCAAGAACGCCCTGCCCCGGGAGCTGGTGCGCGACAACAATCTGTTTGGCTGATTTTTTGACTGAATGAGGAAGGATGACTCGATGCTGTTCGAGTCTGCAAAACCCACACTCTGGTTGAAATTTTATCGGGTTCTTGAAAAGCCTTGAGCCTTGTCTAAGCTTAGGGCAATCCGAACACCAGTTAGCGCACGGCTCTGCAAGGAGCCAATTCCCCTATGCCAGGTACACGGAATTCGTACCTGGCTTTTTTTATCTCTTCTTCTTAGCCAAGTTCATCGTTACTCGACACTCTCTTCCTGCAGAGCTATCTCCACTTTCTCTACGTGAGGTTCGCTCCCCAGTTCATGGTGATAGAGCAGATCGATCGCCTGTTCGATGAGTGATGCCTGGCTATCTTCAAGATGCAAGCCGAGTGCCGCTAACCGTTCGGCATGGCGGTTACTGATCCAGCATTGCAAC
>NZ_JRGM01000052.1 GCF_000764665.1 Aeromonas lacus
CTACCAGTGATCTCCAAATCCTTGCCGCTGCCGCTAACCCCGGAATCAATCACCAACTTTGATTTGCCATCTGACGTATTCATGATGTTGACGCTTAAACCAAAGTTATTGGCGTCATTGTTGATACGCTTACGAATAGACTGCAGAGAATCCCCAGCTTTGACGTCCACATCAAAGCTCTTGTCACCAGCCTTTAACGTCAATTTTCCGTCTCGGGTAATAAGCGGTGTCGTCGAGGAGTCAAAGCTACCTTCGAATTTACTGGTTTTGGCCAATTGCTCAACACTGATGTCATATTGCCCATTGGAAGCTCCCGTCTTGCTCTCCACCTTTAGCACGGGTTTATCTTTGTCTTGGGTAATGTCAATTGAACGCTTGTTGAATGCATCATCCTTTGCCATCGCCTGCAAAGTTGTGACGAAAGAGGAGATGGCTGACTTGAGCTGCCCGACACCGGAGAGAGTAATCTGAGCATTAGTCTTTTTGGTGGTGATAGGCTGCATCAGTTGCGCCTTTTTGGCATTGACGCTAGCAGCAATCACTGACTCCAAGTCGAGTCCCGAACCGGCACCAGCAGACGTAATAGTAGGCATACTCACTCTCCTCTTAACTCTTCGTATCAGATCTCGTTATCAAGCAGTAGTCCGACGCGCGAATTTCCAACCGTACCATTGCTATCACGCAGATCCTTGATTCGTTTGCTGATAGCGAGCAACTCTTCGCTAGGGATCTGCCGGATCATTGACTTGGTCTCAGCGTCTACTACCTTGATCACAACCTGATCCAGATCTTTTTCAACACTGAAATTGACTGTCCAACCTTGCAACTTGCTGAACTCTTGCAAGTTTTGTACCTCATTTTCAATATCTGCATTCGACATATTCTGCTTGGTGTTTTTTTCTCCTGCCTGACTGTCTTGCTGTTTTTTCACATCCGGTTGTGCCGTCACCCGCTGCTCTTCTGTTGTACCAGATAGCACTTGAGCGGCCGGTTGGCCGCTCTTGCTACTTGACTGAAGAGAAGAAGGAGTGACCGATGACGGGATCCCAATTTCATTGGCCATATCGTCGCTCCTTTTGCTATCTCATCACTGCTTTTCTGTTAACCCAGCAGGGACAGAGCAGATTGCGGTCTCTGGTTGGCTTGCGCCAGGATACTGGATGCAGCCTGTTGCAGGATATTCTGCTTGGTCAGGTTGGCAGTCTCTGTCGCGAAGTCTGCGTCACGGATACGAGAGCGTGCTGCGCTCAGGTTTTCAGAGACGTTGGACTGGTTGCGAATGGTGGAGTCAAAGCGGTTCTGCACTGCACCCAACTCTGCTCGTTTGCTATCAACCGCCTTGATCATGAAATCAAGGTTTGCCATGGCGAGTTGAGCAGAACTGGCCGCTTTAATGCTGCTGACACTGGTAGATGTGACGGCAGTAGTAGCCTTAGTGACGGTGTAGGGTTCACCGGATGCGCTGGTTGCAACAGTAGCACTGCCTTTGGTAGAAGCTGCAATACCACTGATGGTAAACGCAGAGGTCATCTTGAAGGTGATGGTCTGGGTAGCATCAGCACCAACCTGGAACGACCCTTTATATTTGCCATCGAGTAGTTTTTGACCACCAAAAGTGGTGTCGTTGGAGATACGGTTGATCTCGGTTGTCAGCTGGTCGTACTCCTGTTGCAAAGCAGTACGGTCATCAGTGTTGTTAGAACCGTTTGAAGATTGCTGAGCCAAGGTACGCATACGTTGGAGCATGGAGGTCACTTCATCCATTGCACCTTCTGCTGTTTGTGCGACAGAAATACCGTCGTTGGCGTTGCGGTTACCTTGATCGAGGCCGTTGATCTGAGATGTCAAACGGTTGGAGATCTGCAGACCGGCAGCATCATCCTTGGCAGTGTTGATACGAAGACCGGATGCCAACCTGGTATAGGAGGTATCCAGAGACTTGTTGGTATTCATCAGGTTACGCTGGGCGTTCAGTGATGAAATATTTGTGTTGATGTACATGGCCATAAAATATTCTCCCGAAGAACATGCGACTGCAGGTTGCGTCGTCAAAACTGCACGACGGCCCACCGTTTGAAGAGAAGGTTGAACATTCCTGTCTCTTCAGGCGGGTGTCTGTTTGAACGGACAGCCACCCGCAGTAGTGCAAACGTTGGATTCCGAACACCCCTCGATTGCTTCATCTAGGTTAACGGCCACATTCACATAACCTTTAGGAAAATTGTTGCCGAAGGCGGCAAGAATTATCCGGCAAGCGGCAAACATAGAGGGCGGATAGAAAACGTACGACGGAGGAAACGCTATCAGGAGGGCATCAAAGATATTGGCATGTTTTGTGCTTTGACTTTGGAAGAGTGACGCTATCTTGGCGCCACAATAAAAAAAGAGGCCGGTAAACCGGCCTAAAACAGAGCGTATGCTCAGGAGAATATGACCAAGCGTGACAGAACTGAACAGCTGGACAACACTTGGCATTACTAGTAGAGAATTATATCTCTCCCGATAGAACAGAGTGCGAACCCGAACACCCCTTTGTTCCATCTCTTGACCAGGGCGGCCTGAACAACCGCCCTGTTTTCTTTTGTTAGCCTTGCAGCAGCGACAGTGCAGATTGAGGGCGCTGGTTAGCCTGAGACAGTATGGTCGAAGCAGCCTGTTGCAAAATATTCTGTTTGGTCAGGTTTGCAGTTTCGGTCGCAAAGTCCGCATCACGGATCCGTGAACGTGCTGCACTGACGTTTTCAGAGACGTTTGCCTGGTTACGAATTGTCGAATCGAACCGGTTTTGTACAGCACCCAATTCAGCACGTTTGCTATCCACAACCTTGATCATAAAGTCCAGGTTGGCCATCGCTAACTGAGCCGAGCTGGCCGCCTTGATGCTGCTGACACTAGTGGATGTCACGGCAGTTGTAGTCTTGCTGATGGTATAGGGCTCACCCGTAGCACTTGTAGCGATGGTCGCGCTCCCTTTGGTTGCGGAGGCCATACCAGAGATACTGAATGCAGTGGTCATTTTAAAGGTAATGGTCTGAGTTGCATCAGCACCGACCTGGAATGTTCCTTTGTAACCACCATTTAGCAGTTGCTGACCACCAAATGTCGTGTCTTTTGATACCCGATCAATTTCGGTCATCAGCTGGTCATATTCTTGTTGCAATGCAGTACGGTCATCAGTGTTGTTGGAACCGTTGGCAGATTGCTGTGCCAGGGTACGCATGCGTTGCAGCATACCGGTTACTTCATCCATCGCACCTTCGGCAGTTTGTGCCAGAGAGATGCCATCGTTGGCGTTGCGGTTACCTTGATCCAGCCCGTTGATCTGAGAGGTCAAACGGTTGGAAATTTGCAGGCCGGCGGCATCGTCTTTTGCGCTGTTGATGCGCAGACCAGACGCCAAACGGGTGTAGGATGTATCCAGTGATTTTGTCGTATTCATCAGGTTACGCTGAGCGTTGAGCGATGAAACGTTGGTGTTGATATAAAGGCCCATGACTATTCTCCTAAGCTATTAAATTTACTCTTCTATTTGCTCGAGCTTTATTATGTTTCGTGCCCGATGCGTCTTATTTAACGGCTCGTTTTTCGATGTCTTTAGCATTTTTTTCAACGCTTCATCGCATTAACGCCGCTTACCCTATTTATCGGCATGTCAGGGAATTACTTAAGAAAAAAATCGTCACGAAAGAGAAGATGGGAAGACCCGTATCAGCACACCTCCCGCCGCATAGCCAGCGCCCATACGACACCGATGGTTCCTCGAAGAGGAAAAAAATCGGGGCAGACTCGCAATTTTGCCCGCTGCATCTTGGCGGTTGACGCCGCCAGCCCCTAAAATCGCCGCCCCATCAACAATTTGACGTGAGTTGTTTCCATGCAGACAGTGGTTGAGCAGCTTGTTTACATCAGCGACATGTTTGGTACTGCGGTATTCGCGTTTTCAGGGGTTCTGGTGGCGGGCCGGCTCAGAATGGACGGATTTGGCGTCATGGTTTTGGCGGCAGTCACAGCCATCGGTGGCGGTACCATTCGCGATATGATCCTTGGGGCTACCCCCGTGTTTTGGGTTCGTGACCCACTCTACATCTGGGTGGTCATTGCAACGGCACTCATCGGTATGTGGATGGTCAAACTGCCCCGCCGCATGCCCTGGTATGTCTTGCCGGTAGCCGATGCCTTTGGACTCGCCCTCTTTACGGTGATCGGCGCCCAGAAAGCCCTCAACTTTGGTACTTCGGGGCTAATAGCTGTGTTGATGGGCACCATGACCGGGGTAGCTGGCGGCATGATCCGCGATGTGCTGGCCCGGGAAGTGCCCATGGTGCTGCAAAAAGAGATCTATGCCACCGCCTGTATCCTCGGCGGCATTCTCTACACGCTGGCACTGGAAGCCGATATGGATCGGGTCACCGCCATGCTTATCTGCATGAGCGCCGTATTTGGCCTGCGGGTTGCAGCCATCTACTGGCATCTCTCCCTGCCTACCTTCTCTCTACAGCGCAACAATTGAGGGAAGCCCCGCACAGTGTGCGGGGCTTCGCGTTGAACCAAACGCGCTTTTCTGTTGTCATACAACACAGTTGTTGTTAGCCGGAACTTCTCATGCAAAAGATCGGAATGTTCGCCACGCTCTTTCTCACCAGCGTGACGGCACTTCATGCCGAGGCACAGGCGGTGTTTGGTCGATTGGCCTCGGCGCCAGTACAGCAGTTCAATCAGGTAATACGTCAGGCCAGCAACGAGCAGCAAGGCTGGGTCAATGATTATCGGGAAGTGGCACTGCGCTTTGTCGGCCATGGCGACATGGCCAGTCGTATCCACGCCCAGCAGCTGGATAACGATCTGGTGCTCTCTGTCGCACTGGATGGCGCCCACAGTGACATGCTCTATATCCTGACCCTCTATCGCAGCAACAATCTCTGGCAGATGCGAGAAGCCGAGATGGGCTGGCGCTGTCAGGGACAGGACTCCTTCACCCCGGTCCCCTGCCCCTGACAGGCATGACAAAACAGGTGAAATAAAAAATCCGGCACATTGGCCGGATTTTTTATGGGAGATTGAGCGTCAAATTACGGACGGTAAACTTTGACGTTGGCAAAGCCTTTCTCTTTCAGGTAAAGCGCCTGCAGCTTGCTCATCACACCGCGATCACAGTAGAGCAGGTAGGTCTTCTCCTTGGGCAGATCGCCAAAGGCGGTAGCCAGCTTGAAGAAGGGGATATGCATGACCTCACGCCCTTCCACCAGCAACGGCTTCTCGTCGTGCTCGTCCATGGAGCGGATATCGAGGATCACCTCGTTGTCACCGCTCTCGGCGGTAGTCTCCACTTCCTGCACCTCGGCGGCGGTCTCTTCACCGATACGACGGATATCGAGGTAACGGGCCTCGGCCACCACCTTGTCCAGAATGGCGAAGTCGAAGTTGCCCTCTTCCTCTTCAATGCGCGTCAGATCGGCCTTCACGGTCGGCTTCTTGGAGATGACACCGCAATACTCCGGCATGGTCTCGGCGAACTCCAGGGTGCCGATGCGGCGGGCTTCACTGATGATGTCCGGCTTGTCCCAAGTGATAAGCGGGCGCAGGATCACCTTGTCGGTCACCCGGTCGATGACGTTCAGGTTGGTGAGGGTCTGGCTGGATACCTGGCCCACACACTCGCCGGTCACCAGCGCCGGGATCTGGAACTCGTCAGCCACTTTGGCGGCGGCACGCATCATCATCCGCTTGAGCACCACCCCCATCTGGCCGTTGTCGATCTTCTCGAGGATCTCGGCCACCACCGGCTCGAAGTCGACCGCGGTGAAACGTACCCGATGGGATGAACCGAAGCGGTTCCACAGATGATAGGCCACCTGCTTAACGCCGATTTCGTGGGCTGCGCCGCCCAGATTGAAGAAGCAGTAGTGCACCCGGCAGCCACGCTTGATGAACTGGAAGGAGGCCACACCGGAGTCAAAACCACCGGAGATGAGGCTCAGCACATCTTCCTGGGTCGCGATGGGCATGCCGCTCAGGCCCTGATGGATGGAGCTGACGATGAAGAGCTCCTCGCCGTCGATCTCGAGGTTGATCTTCACGTCCGGGTTCTTGAGGCGCACACCGTTGCTTTCACAGTGCTGGTTCAGACCGCCCCCCACGTAACGCTCAATCTCGAGGGAGGAGAACTCATGCTTGCCGTGGCGCTTGGCGCGCACGCAGAAGGTTTTGCCCTTGAGCTGGTCGCCCCACACCACTTTCACCTGCTCGAAGATGTCGTGCAGATCGGTAAACTTGCTGGCCTGCACCTCGAGGAAGGCCTGAATGCCCGGAATACAGGCCAAAGCTTCGATAGCCTGCTCGCGGAACTGGTCATTGCGGGAGCTCACGATCAGCTTGTCCCAATCCATCCGTACGCGGGCATCGTCGTCGAAGCGGCGCAGGACGTTGCGGATATTGCCCTGCAGGATCTTGATAAAGCGCTGGCGAACCGACTTGCTCTTGATGGTGATTTCCGGGAACAGCTTGATAATGAACTTCATGGGGGCTCTTTATAATTCCAGTAAAAACAGTGACTTAGGACGCTACTTTGGTAAGATTCTTAGAACGATTCGTACCATGACCAAACTCACATTATCTCACAGTGACCAGATTGTAGCTACCCTAGCCAAGCTCCCGATTAACACGTTTGGCACTCGTAGCACCCGAGACGTAGCCCTTGTGATCGCCAGTTGCCTAAATAAGGCGCAAGACTGGGCGATTACCTTATGCGTCAAAACCATTGCTGCCAAGTCGGCTTACTCCCCCCGAACAGTCCAACGCGCACTGAAGAAGCTGGAAGAGATCGACTTCTTCAACGTCTTCCGGCGTAAGCACCCAGAGAACGAGCGATTCAACTTCCCGTCTGTGTATAAGTTGGGGCCTGCTGTGCGTTCTCTTTTTAGCCAACTTGTCACCACCTCCCGTCACGGCTGTCAGGGTAAGTCTTTAAATTCTTTAAATCCTTTAGATCCCTTACATAAACAGAACTACAAGAAAGATCCCGCGCGCGAGAATGTGAATAGTGACAAGAAGAAAAAATCACCAGTTGCAAAGGTCGATACCGCAAGACTGAACCGCACACCGGAGCAGTGGGAAGCCCGTAAGCAAGAGGCTATGGCCCACAACAGCAGCGCCTTGGAGGCTCTGAAGCGCAAACGGGAAGAGATTCAGCGTCAATTTAATGACCCCTCCCCTGCTGCTGGCTACTGCAACCAGTTTGCTTTAGGGGGGCGGTGATGAAAGGTGTGGTGGTGTGTGTTTGTGCAGGGCTTGGCATTGAAACGGGCCAGGTATTTCCCGTGCTGGAAGAGAATGGGCGCGTCTGGGAGATTCTGCTAGGCGGGAGCTACAGGAAGATCAGCAAGCGGTCAGGTCGTGTGCAGGGCTGGAAGAATGGCCCGAAGTTTAAAGCTCCTGCTAAGTGAGCATAATCTCGCGTTTGTACGTGAAATTTGCGTATACCATAAGCGCCAAGAATTTAAACAGGAGCGCGGTTAGAGGCTACCATGACACCAATTTACGATGTGTTCTCACTAATCCCAGAAAGATCCTTTGGTTCCTTCAACGCAAAGAATCTGGCTTTGTATCTGGCAAGCCTGATGGATGAAGTAGGCTCAATCACGGTCAGGCCGTACAGGAGCGAAATAACTGAAGATTTGGGCATGAGTAACCATGCACTTCGGCAAGCAATGCTCCAGCTCACTGAGCGCAAGTTGATTGAGATCGAGCACTATGTTGATCAAGGCGGGGAAGGCTACAAGAGCAAGGCCAACTATTACACGCTGGGGATGGAAGCGATCAGGCACATAGAGTCCCTTGAAGAACCGCTGACGATTGACGAGCAAGAGTATCTGGAACAGGAAGACAAAGAGATTGCAGAAGAGGTAAAGAACAGGGCAATTATCGTCAGGCAGTATCTTGATTCTCTGAGTGAGAAGAACAGGAACCTCTTCTACAGCCTCATGAATGATCGCAATCTCCTACGCATAGAACCCGCAGGACACCTTGAGCAGGTCGAGCCTTAACCCTCCGCATCATAAAGCGCTCCTACGTGAAATCTTGAGTTCTACGTGTACCATAGTGGCCAAGATTTTAAGCAGGAGCGCGGCTTGTTGTGGTGTTATGCAGAAAGACCAAGCATTGTAGTCATTGCAGCAGCAGCCACGGCTTTGATCGTCTCAAAGGTCATGTCGAGCCCCTTGGTTTCAAAGGTCTCTTTGGTCTTGTTCCACACGGTATCGCTGCGGATTGAGTCTAGGAATTCATGCCCGTCCCACGTGAGCCCATTCACAGAAAAGCCTTTTGGTTCTCTTCCTGCTATTGGGTGCATAGAGCCATAAATAAAACCTTTATCAATCAATAGCTTCATGTGCTCTGAGACTAGATAGCGCTCTTCGTAAGTATCCATTTTGAAGGCAGCTATAGATAGGTTGCAGTCATAGCAACTCATACCTTCCACCTTAGTCAGCATTTCCCTGATCAAGTCCCAATCACGTTTCATCTAAATCCCCTTCATCAGAAAATTGCCCCAATAACCAAGATGTTACCTAATGAATCCTTCTTGGTAAATTCATCATTATTGGGATTGTTATTAATCTTGTGAGTTATGTGTCTGAATAGAACAGGAGGACAACAATGCAGCTAGACGAGTTCGTGAAATCTCAAAGTCTTCTGTGTACTATAACGAACCAAAATCTCACGTAGAAGCACATTATGTTGTTTTTATACAGCAAGACACAAAGTGAGCTTATCTCTCAGGAGGATGAATAATGTTTGTTGTTACCCTTACCTATGTTAAAGATTTGGAATCCGTAGATAGGCTTATTCCCGCTCACATTGAATGGCTAGAACGTCAGTATTCTGCTGGTGTATTCTTGGCATCTGGTCGCAGAGTTCCTCGTATCGGAGGGATTATTTTGGCAAATGGAGTGACTCGGGAAGAGCTAGAAGAGGTGCTACAAGAAGACCCGTTTAACAAAGCTATGATCGCTGAGTACGAAATTATTGAATTTGTACCTAGTATGACGAATTACCAATTGAGTTTCCTCAAGGAAGTCTGATGTAAGCCCTCCCTGTGGCGCATGGTCTATTATCTTAGCCCCTCCGGTAAATTCTGCAAAAAATCTGTGGGGGCATCTTGAGTAATGAAGCCGCGCCGTTTCCCCCCGTCCCCCCCCTCAAGCAGGCACAGGATCACCGCTGCTTGCATCCATGCCTAACTACGGGCAACCGATCACCATAACTCTCTAATGCAGGACAAGGCCAAGGGAACCCCAAGGCAGGGATAACCGTATCATAGCCGTCCACGTAGGGTATACCCATAGTGGATTTATTTTTGGTAGGTATTGACCCGTCCATTAAGTGTCTATAAAGTCTGTCCTCGTAGGGTCTTTGACTTCTGGTAGACAGTAGCGGGCCTTATGAATGGAGTGATGGCCTCCCCTAGCGCCAACTAGAGGAAGCCTGAGCGATACATCAACACGCTACCTGTGGGGTAAGTATGAAGATTGAAGCACTCGGGTTCGGAATCTACCGATTGTGGATGGACGGATCAAGCTACACCGTTCTGGGATGGAGTAATGTCTGGCGCTTTGCATGGTCAAGAGTTACGGATGGAAGTAATTAACATGATTGATTTGATGATAAAACTCCGGCGATTCAAGACGATGGAATCACTAGACACTGTAGCGGCTCGTATGCTCTCCAAGGCTTCCGCTACGGGCATCCAAGAGGAATTGAAGGTCATGGCAGCCATAGATCACCGAAGGGCTGAGATAGCGTCTGGAAGGCGTTTCGATGTGGGTAAGGTTCCCGCTGCTGCATGGGCTCTAGTGGATTGAGGTAAAGAGAAATGATTGTTGGTTATGCTCGCGTGTCTTCTGTAGGTCAGTCGCTTGATGTTCAGCTTGAGAAGCTACATGAAGCTGGGGCTGAGAAGGTCTATCAAGAGAAGGTATCCGGTAAGAGCACCACGAACAGGGCACAGCTTCAGGCCATGCTTGAGTTTGTCCGAGAGGGTGACACCGTGATGATCACCAAGCTAGACCGGATGGGTCGATCACTGGCTGACCTGCTGAAGATCGTGAATGGGCTGGAAGAGAAAGGGGTGAGCCTTCGTGTTCTGGATCAGTCCATCGACACAGGGAGCGCACAAGGCCGCCTGATGCTGTCCATGCTGGGAGCCTTTGCTGAGTTCGAGTTAGAGCTACGTAAAGAGAGACAGATGGACGGGATCGCCAAGGCCAAGACTGATGGGAAGTACATGGGCAGACCAAGGACTCTGGATGATGCACCGATACGGGAAGCCCTGCTGAAGGGAGACAAGAGCCCATCACAGATAGCAAAGGAACTTGGGGTCGGTAGGTCTACGGTCTACAAGGTAGCCAAGGCTATGAAGGATGAAGGCCAGCTAGAGCAGTAAGGTTATGAAGTATGGGGCTTTCTTGTTTTTAATAATCTCCACTAAATGAACGAGAAGGCCCCTAGAAGCTCCTGTGAGATCGACTGTGACAAGGCCATGTAATGCCATTCATGCAGCCTAGGATGATCTGAGAGGCGCATAGGCGGGCTCTGGTGGCTGAATCTCTTGCTGTCCATCTGTCCGCCCCTGTTTGGTCAACTCGAAGCTCTCCAACAGTTACCCATAAACTATCTACTCGCTGATTAACTCCTTGATTCCCTTCAGCTTGTCCTCAACATTCCCGCTCGCTATCCTGCCCAAGCATTACGCCTATCAACAATCTGCTTTATCAGCCCTCTTTTAGTTCTCAATTCGTTCTCCCTTAGTTCTCCATCAGCCCTTCTTCCGTCCCATCACCTGATTGACCTAGATGCTCCAATTTCCCCTGAGCAACCCGATAGACCAATCCAAGAACAAACCACATGACCGCACAACCAAACATTCAATCCAACATTCTCCCCAGCACTAAGCCAAAGCCTCTCCCTACGCTCACACCACAAGAGATCAAGGAGTTCAAATCAACATTGAAGCGGGTACGTGCCCGACAAGCGAACTGGTACTACAAACACAACCGTCCTCCCTTCGAGTTCCCAGATGATGAAGCAATAGCTGATTTCCTCCGTGTGTCTCCCCAAGCAGGAGCACAGCAAGAGAAGGGACAGGAGAAGGAGCAGAAGAAAGCAGGACGGCCACCTATCATCATTGACAACTCAGCCATGAGGGATCGTCTGCTTGGCCTCTCATTCGCTCTATTGCCTGCTCTGGATGATCTGTTTGTTGGTGCAGGCCGTCTCTTCCAGTCGAAGAAGGACAACACCAAAGACACTTCAGGCCGCCTCCTGTTCAACTTCTACAAGACATACAGCGAGATTAGCTCTGCCACGATCAAGGAGTTCTGGGAATGCGGGGACGATTACGTTAAGAAGATTTTCCCTCAGCTCCGTGTTGCGCACTTGGCATTAGAACGGCTGGCTATGAGTGAAAGACTCGATTGAAAATAAGTGTAGTATGCTAAGGAAGATCTCTTAGAACTCTATTAGACAACAATGAGATCTTTCCCAGAGACTCCAAGATAATGAACATTAGTAATAACAATTAAAATAAAACAGGTAGAGATCTTGTAGACAGAATCAGACAACACAAAGGCCCGAGATCTTTGGGTAAACCTGATTGACATTCTCCAAGACCATTTTTTTTGTTTTATCAACATTATTAATAACCAAGATCATCCCCAACAGAAGAAGCACAAGAGGCAAGATGGGTCTTAAAGAAGGTCAGCCCGATTTACCGTGCAGGTGGTCTTGCTGATTGTTATGTCTCAGATGAACCAATGCATTTTACGGATTGCGCATTTTGCATGACCCCAGATGAACCTCTCTATAGATTGTCCTGCTGGGTTCACCTATCAACAATTAAATAGGGACAAGGATGGAGCGTCCAAAAAACCGGAATCCGGTAAAATGGCCACCCCAAATGGAAATACCTGTTCGCCTCTTAATAATAATTGTGCTTTCTAGCGTCTTGAATGGAATGATTCCCTGAGCATAGAGGAACAGTCCTCCGCATTCAAATTCTCCAACAGAGGAACCAAACAGCATGGCTACTTATAACGGACGCTCCAAAGAGCCTCTATCAATTAAAAGAATCAAAGACTATGCAGGCACTCAATACCGTGTAGATACAGACCAAGCAGTAATTGCAAGCATGGAGGATCTTATCGAGCGAGGGATCAAGTTTAAGACTCCAATAAAGATCGCTCTGCTTGATGATACGTATTATCTTGTAGATGGATTCCACCGCCATCATGCTTACTGTAAGAAAGGGTTTGAAGAGATTCCTGCTGGTCAGTGGGAATGTATCGAAGTTGAAGACTTTGAGGAAGTACGCCTGCTTGCAAGGGGGGCCAATGTGGCTCACGGCAAGAGCAATACTGAGGCTGACTACCACTACATCATTGAATCACTGATGGAGCTGGAGTCTGGGGCATACATGAAGAACGTGTTTGAACCTGACATTTTGAAAATCGCTGAGGCTATTGGTGCTCCCATTCCAAGGGTTCGTGCAGGCTACTGTGATTACTTCGGAACGGAGAAAGAACCACACCCTTCGCTGTCTCAGATTTGCAAAGAGAAGCGGGATGCAGCAGTAATGAAGCTGCACCTTGAGGGCAAGAGTGATGGGGCTATTGCTAAACTGTTCAAGATGGAGCAATCAACAGTTACTAGGATTCGCGGGAAACTCGCACAAAATACGGAATCCGTAAAATGTTACACCCCAAACGAACCAAGTGTTATTCAATTGCTTCCAACTTCTAATCCACATGAAACACGGGTAGAAGATACAGGCGCATACTTGTCTTCTCTTGCAGAGGAACTGATGAATAAGGATGAGATTCTTGGTAACGAAAGCCCTCTCCCTCCTATTGACCTATCAGTGTTTGAACCCAAGCATAAGAAGCCAGACCATCCAGAGACACCAGAGGAACGGCTAGAGCGTGAGATCTTGGAAGGTGCAGAAGCTCTAAGCAAAATGGTAGCTGCAATTGAAATGCTAAATAAGGAACTGGCAAAGGCACAATCAGTATTTGAGGAAGAACTGGCTAAACAACGTGCTCGTTTTGCTAAGCGTGATGCACTCCCCACACAGGCAAAATGACACTCACACAAATAGCCCTTTGGGCGGAATGTGTGGGGCGCAGATAAAACACAGGACAAGAATGGGGCGTGTAAAAATGCGGAATCCGTAAAATGCAACACACTCCCCATCCTCATTTCCATCCCTAAACCACCAATAGAATAAACCCTGACTATAGAAGAGACGAACCTTTGCTCTCTCTTTCTAGCCTTCACTATCTATTTCTATCACCATTTTTGTAATAGAGGGCAAACAAATGCAACTTCTCAAGCGCCTATTCTCCACCATAACAGAAGATGCCCTGCAATCTGAAATTAATTCATTGCAAGAGCGTCTTAATAAAGCAGAGGAAGAGAATGAACAACTGAAGGCTGACCTAGCAGAACATACTGATCCAGAGAAACGATTAGAGGAATGCAGGAAGATGGCCCTGAGTTCACCTAATTACCTTGTCCGTAAATACCTGAAAGAAACAGCAGCTAAGAACGGTGCGCACTTCCCAAAGAAGCCTCACATTCCTGTTAACCGCTCCTGTTATCCTGAAGGTGTGCAACAAATAATTGGTGAGTCAAACGCTTGGAATAATGTGGTCTACCTGATTCTATGGAACCTAGACCTAATCCATGAAGATTATGTAGCAGCTCTACTCAGTGAGATTAACGGTAAGGACTACACACCTTATTACATTAAGAACATTACAAGAGGTGCCCGTTACACAAGCAAGGCTATCTATAAGCATGTCATGTTCAAGAACAACGTGCGTTGATTGAACGATAGAGAGTACCCATAACAACAATAAATAATAGAAGAAAGAATAATTTGAATAACTATAACAACGATAATTTCCCTATCCAGCAAACCCCAAGTATTCCAGGTCAAATTAATGGTACTGGTGATCCCCGTGCCTTGTACCGTAAATTGTTCGCTGGTGAAGTGCTGACATGTTTTAAAGACCATTGCTTTGCTCTGCGTACTATTAGTAAGCGTATTCTGCGAAATGGTAAATCATTTGATTTCCCAATGATTAGCTTTGTCCGAACAGCTCGGTAT
>NZ_JRGM01000053.1 GCF_000764665.1 Aeromonas lacus
ATATAGTGGCCTTCTTAATGTACAATCTTTTAAATCACCACCCAATAAAAATATACTTCTAGGTTATGACAATCAGATCGAACGAGAACAGCAGTCGTGGTATGTAATTCAACATGATGATGGTGCTCTTTCATTTAAAGCGGCCGAGGTATTTCCTGGTGATGCTGAATGGTGGCAAGATAGCGATAAACTACTAGATTTAGTTAGCTGCAGTAAAACCCAAGGAACCACATTGACCTTAGGTGCTGGAATATGTGGGACTCGAGGGGATTCAGTTAAATGGATGCCGTTCTAAAATTATTAAGCTAACATTATTTGTACAGATCTAGTTATCACCTGACACCGGCCTCAAACCGGTGTCTTGTTTATGCTACTTTAGTGCGCACTTCCTTCGGTATCAATTTCAGACCCTTCTTGAACAGGTTATAGGGGGTTTGACCCTCCATCATCCTGCCTTAATGTGGCCGCTTGGTGTAGTGCTCCAGGTAGCTATCCAGGTCTGTCTGCATCTGTTCTACCGACTCATACCAGGTCGTCCTCCCCTTGATTCGGAAGTGTTCATCCAGCAGTGTGCGATGCAGTCGCTCGATAAAGCCGTTGCTCTGCGGCCTGCGCACCTTGGTGGTTCGGTGCTCAATCCCCTCCAGTTGCAGGAACAGCTCGTAGGGATGATGGTCTGGGCGCCCACAGAACTCACGCCCGTTATCCGACAGGATGGTATAGACCCGTGCTTCGTGGGCCTCGAAAAACGGCAGCACCGTTTCATTGAGCACATGAACCGAGGTCACCGGCAGCTTGCTGGTGTAGAGCCGTCCCCAGGCGTGGCGGCTATAGCAGTCCAGCACGGTTTGTAGATACACCTTGCCCACGCCCTTGAGCGCGCCGACGAAGAAGGTGTCGACCGCCACCAGTTTCCCGGTGTAGTGGATCTCAATCTGACGTTCGCGAAACTCGGGGCTGAAGCGCTCTAACAGGCGAATTTGCTCGTCATTGAGCTCAATGGTCTGCTCACGGTGGGTTTTCTCGAGGCGCAACAAGCGGTCGTGTTTGGAGAGCAAGTCGTGACGTTGCCACACACCACGCACACCGCCAGGACTTACGTTGATCCCTTGCAGAGCCAGCACTTGCGCGACCCACAGCGGGCCATGAGTTGGTCTGGTGAGGGAGTAATCGAGGATGGCCTGTTCAATCTCGAGAGCGACCCGATTGGGATGAGCCCCTTTACAACCGGGCAATTTGTCGAGCAATCCCTCGGCGCCATAGGTCTAGTAATTACGGCGAATTTCGTAGAACGGCTGATGGCTGTAGCCGATGAGCTTGCAGGCTTTGCTGACGTTATTGAGCTCTTTGGCGAGCTCTAGCAGGCTGAGTTTGCGACGTGCAACTTTCTCGTTGGTGGTCATACGGTGACTCCAAACAACACGGTAGGGGTACCGTTTTGTTATCTGGTTTGAAGCCGTATGACCACTCTCTTTTGTGGGCAACTGTCAGGTGAATACCATCTCCATACATCGATTTGGGCAACAACACCTAGCTGACCGATACCTCACCGACCACAAAAACCGCTCCCAGTTATATCAGCCGTACGGTTGATGCTCGCTACACCCAATCCGAGCTCCTATGAATACAAACTGATCTGATGGCCCTTGCGGCTCCTGACGGCAATCTGTGGTGACCAACACGCGGCCTGCTGGACAAGGTCTATGTGACCTTTTTACAACCCTATAAAAAACCGGCACAACGTTAGCTGTGCCGGTTGATATAAGGTACTTGACCTGACCGCTTATATTACGCCAATCATGATTGTGGTTTTACGCACACCGCAGGCGTTCTGGCCGGTGACTCTGGCATAAAGCCGCCCCCATAAGGAACCTCATCGCCGCTATCCAGCTGAACAGTTTTGTAGACAGGTTTCTCCACTTCTTCCGATGTCCAGTAAAGATGCTCTTTGGGCCACCCGTCAGGTCTGCTTGCTTTATCTGCCGAGATATTCTTCAACTCGTCAACGGTTGGCAAACGCATACCTTTGATACGGCAATCATTGTTCGCTTGATCCCATGTAGGGAACTCGTTCACGGTCCCGGCTGCACCACCAAGTAGATATATATACCCAAGTCCCCCGTTCATCAGGTCGGCACTACTGGTCTTGCCAAAGATATAAGGTGTCACTTTGGTCTGCACGGCCAGACTCTTTCTATATACATTGTTAGTAAATGTCTGTTCAACTTCCCTGGGTTGTATTGATATCTCAATAACCTTACCGACATCCGCATTGGAAATGCGGTATGGTTTCACCGGCCCCAAAACACTGACGTCACTACCTGCCGTTAACACCTTGCTTGCTGTAGTACCTCCATAACCCCAGAGATATTTCGAAGCATCCTTCATAAACGGTGCAACATTAAGCTTATAACTGGCGTTAATCTCATTACCTGGCGTATACCCCAGTGCCATATCACGCAGTGAAAGCACAAATTCATTAAAAGTGAGATTCGGCCCTCCTGCAGGCACGTTGACTTGATAGGCCGTCCCTGACTCAGATGGGCCAAGTTTACGATCCCAAGCGTTGATGATAAATGGGGCTCCTGATACTGAGGGCGATGAGCCGGTACGATCGTCAAACTTATCACGGCTAGAAATCGGCGTAATTTGAAACCGAACATATTTACCGACATGTGTACTGATGTGACCGGCGATAAATGTGCCAGCTGCCGTCACTGTGGTGGTAATAACAGTTTTCCAATCAGAATTCGGAGCATTTTGGGCTTCTGCAACCTGCACCTCCAATCTAGAAGCATCATAGGGATAGCCTCCATTACTATGAAAGTCGTAAGTTAGTTCCATCTTCCCACCAAGACCATCTGGAACGCTGATCAGGACCGAATCCGCGGCGATGGATGGCTGGTTAGCTGGATTCACAACTCCCGGGAGCGCGGGAGCAGCAAAGCCAGAGGATACTGATTTAGGGACCGCGTCGGCAGGAAATGTATATGGACCAACTTCTTGCAAGATATGCAAATAGACAGGACCACTTCCGAATGCCGGACCAGGGGTAAAGTGGGGAGTGACCACATCACTATTCTCGCCAGTCGAGGAGTTGTAATACCACACTCCCGAACTCTGCAACTGAACGCCCATATTCGTCACTTCGTCACGAGTCACGCTAGATTTTGTCGACCACAAATAGTAGCTAAAATCTTGTGGGTGCTGATGCTGCAGCCTGTTCTTCCACTTGCCCACGTAGGCACCCGACCCCGGTGTTGTTTCCTCAACCCGAAAATTTTGCGCTTCATTCGGTGCTGTTGGGTCAACGGCAAGACCTAGACGGCGAAGAACTGGAGGCCCCACTTGGTCGTTCGCACTGTTTACTGGAGTAATGATGACATAGAGATCCGGATACATATCCACAGGCATAGGCACACGCAAGTTAGGAGTTTGTGCTGCACCTTTGTCCGTCCCCGTAACAGTGCCACTCGCCCCATCAATAGGTAGCAATGTTTTGCCACTATCCCAAGAGAATGAGAAAGCGTAATTAAACTTGGTCACATCACTGCTAGTAACATCAGTTCCCAAGCTCACACGTACCGCCACGTTACAGTTTATATACACCCGTGGCTCGCCCCGCCCACACACACCGGAACGTTCGAAGATAGTTTCAGTAGCCAGTAACCGGGGTGCAGCTGCGGATATCACCATATCACTTTGCACCGCCACAATATCTCCCACAGTGCCATTATCGGCAACCGCTGCCAGCGATACCTGTTGCCCCACATCCGCCTCGGTAAGGGTGTAAGTCAACCGCCCTGCATTAACCGATGGATCCGTACTGACCATTGAGGCGGCGTAAGAGGGGTCACTGGCCAGTGCCTTTTGTAACTCATCAGCACTCACGCCGCGGAACCACACGTAGCGCGATTTATTACCGCCGTCACCAGTAAAGGTGTAGTTGGCACCTATGGTCTTGCCTGCAACGTACTCGTTGTCTGCAGCCATGGCCAAGGCAATGGATGGGGCGGGGTAAGAGACCAGCAAGTCGCCACTGCAACTCTCGGCCCCTCGCGCGGGCAAGCTGCTCTCGACAGAGGTGCGCGGGGTCACACATACCCGCAACCGCTCGCCCGCCATCGCAGCGCTCAGTGCCAGGGATTGGCTGATCACCTCATTGCCACTGCCATCCTTTAACGGCGTGTAATCTGCACCGTCCTTGCGCAGCCATATAAACGTGGAGCCGCTCTCAGCATCACCGTCGGCATCGAAAAAATCGTAACTGGCAGACACATTCTGCCCCGGCAGGGCAGTGATAACGGTGCCCGCCCCATTGGATACGACCACCTTATCGGCAATCGGTGCATGGCCCTGTATCGGCGCGCTGGGTGCCGATACGATGGTGCTGTAGACATGGGCAGAAAAGACTGCGGCTCCAGCGATGGGAATAATTCGGGTCAATGAATGAGTCATGGTACACCTTAAAGCGTAATCAACTGGTTGCCCCAATGGGCAACGTTTAAATGTCATTTAATTACGAACTGCCGGCAGGCGCTTTTCTTCACACTGCGCCTTGATTTCGCCTGTGCGCCCTGCCAGCAATGCCACTGTGTCATCAACCGCCGGTGTTGCGAAATTGAAGCTGTCAAAGGTCTCAAAGGCCGTCACATGATAGCCTTGGCTAGCGGAGGGCAAGGGGATTGTCACCGTGCTGCTTTTCCCTGCGGGCAGTTCACTGAAAGGTTGCAATATGTCACCCGTTGAACGGCACTGGGCATCGTATGCCGAGATAACGATGTAACCACGGTGGATCATCTGCCCCCCCTTATTTTCTATCGTGGCTTTAACTTCAGCCCTCTCGCCATCAGAGATAGCAAGATGGAAGGTTAAATGTGCCTTTGGCAGGGCTGCGGCCTCGCTTTGCCCCCATACTACCGCCAGCAATAGCGTCATTAGCGCCAGACGAAGTGAAACAATATTCATATACTGCACTCTCATGGTTCAGAAAAGTAACGGCGCTCCTGGGAGCACCGTTTCGTTATGTAGTAGGTTCTGCGTCCTCTTTTATTCTGATTTCGGCGTAATGTTCACCAACAGCTGACCTCGCTGGTCAGACTTATTGAGGGTATAGGTTGCCCCACCATTGGTCCCGGCCACCGCACGCACTTCATCCCCGACTTTCAACTTCCAGTCATAGTCGAAACGATCTGGCTGGCAATCCGCAGCCAGTACAGAGTCAGAACAAGTCAGTGCGGCTTGCCAAACGGAACCGACAATCGGTGTAGTTGCATCGGCGCCATCCGGATGAACCCCAGCAATGGCGACCTCGGAGTAACGTGTACCACTGGCATACCCGACAGACACCGTAACGCCGATAAAGTCGCTAACAAAGTTCACATTGACTGTTCGTGCAACACTATTGAATGTCGCAGTCACAGAGGTCACACCCGCAGTGACATTGGTAAGAAATGCAGTGGCGTAACCCGCGCCATCTGTTTCCACCTCGGTATCAACCACAGCGCCGTTGCCAGCACTGAAGCGTACTTTTTTCCCAGCGATCGGATTGTTATTTACATCTGTCACTCGGGCACTGACACTGTTTTTGGAAATACCATCCGCTGGGCGATTGTCATCACGAACCGTCAAGCTGCCGTCCAACAAAGTCGCGGTGGATTCATCACCGATAAACTCGGCGGTAATCGTAGGCCAGCTCCCCTCCTTATCCTTGATCTTGGCCGTCACCTGAGTTGGGCCGGACTTAATGTTGGTCAGAGTGACAATGGCCAAGCCGTCTTTGTCTGTTGTGACCTCTGATTTGGACAAGATGGCAGTATCTGTTTCACCTCCGGCGCGTGACGTGCTGAATGCGACCACCTGATCAGCCAGCAGATTACCGCCCGCATCTTTGACGATGGCATGTACTACGTGAGTATCTGTGCCATTGGCCACAACCGGGTCGGTGGTCATGAGTTTCAGATCACCGGCTAATATGGTGGCAGTGCTTACATCAGTCTCAAAGCTTGTGTCTACCGTTTTCGGGGACTCATCACCAACGGTTGCACTCACCACAGTCAGCCCAGCCTTGCTGTTCTTGACGGTGATGATGGCCTTCCCGTCTTTATCGGTCGTCTCCTCACTATTGGAGAGTACAGCGGTCGGGTTATCCGCGACAAAGGCCACCGGTATGCCTGTCAGCAGATTGCCATACTGGTCTGTTACGATGGCGGTCACCTGGTTGGTCGCACTGTTGTTGGCGAGTGCACCACTGGTGGCCGTCAAGGCGCCATCAGCAATCACTGGGTTGGCACTGTCAGCACGGAAGCTGGTATCAGCCCCCTCGGTCTGGCCATTTACAGTGGCATACACCTTTATGGTGCCAGCCTTGGTATGCGAGATGAACGCGGAAACCTTGCCATTTTCATCCGTGATATCAGTGATCAGACGCACCTTCGCAGCAGTGTCAGAGGTAGTGAATGTCACCTTCTGCCCGGCAGCGGGGGCACCTTTGTAATCGCTCACCAGTGCCACCACTTCGTTTTCATCTGTGGTCCCGACCACGGAATCGTCCTTCTCGACAGACAAGTCACCGGACAAGATGCGTGACAAGGCGTTGAAGGTCACATCAACCTCTTCTGTGGTGCCGTTGATCGTTGCAGATACCTTGCTGACACCTGCAATGGTGCTGGTGATATTGTTGGCTGCAATACCGTTCTCGCCTGTCTTCACTTTTTCAAGTGCAACGACAGCACTGTTTGTGGCAGCGAATGTCACCTCCAGACCTTTGATGGGGTTGTTATTGGCATCGACCACCAGGGCCTCCACACTATTAGGAGTGATTCCATCAGCCAGCATGCCGTTGGTAACTGCTTCCAATGTGCTTACCTTTGCCGTTGTCACATCTGCAATAAACACGGTTGGGACTGAGCGCAGTGTCTTATTTACCCTCGCTAATACGAACGTGACACCGGCAAGCGTGTTGGTCACGGTTGCAGTAGCGATACCATCAGCGCTAGTCGTGCCCACAACCGTCGTCACAACGCCACCATGGTCTGCGCTAAAGGTCACTTTGGCCCCAGAAACCAGGTTATTATTTGCGTCCGTGACAGTAGCCTGAACTCTGTTAATGCTTCGCCCATCGGCAACAGCTTCATCCTCAGTAACAAGCAGGTTGGACTCGGTAATCGTTGCGGTCGACACATCTGCCACAAAGTCGGTTCGTTGAACGACGGTCTTGCCAGCGAAGTTCACTGACACATCGGTCTGCCCGGCTCTGGTATTGGTGACTTTGGCGATAGCAATTCCATTTGTTCCAGTTGCGATCTCTTCGCTGGCGTCTTTATTTGCCAGCAAGCCACCATTATTGGCACTGAACCGAACCTTCACCCCTTGCACCGGGTTGCCATTGCCATCGGTGATCTTGGCATGCACCTCATTGGCGGCAGTACCGTTGGCTGGCTGACCTGTTACTGCCACCTCCACGTTATCCTCCAATAGTTCTGCAGTAGCAGGATCCCCGATAAAGGTGGTTATAATACGGCGTTCAACTCCGTTCAGCGTCAATTTGGCTTTCACTTCAGAAGGGCCGGCCACTGTGCTGGTGAAGGCAACCGAGGCATAACCTGCAGCATCAGTCACTGCATCTGCGGTACCTACAATTTCACCATTGGATACGCTAAATGAGACAGGTGTCGATGCAACTGGATCTTCCGTTTCGGTAAGCACTCGAACTTGCACTTCGTTCTCTGCACTGCCATCCGCTACCGAGTTGTTCTTGTCATCCTTGATGACGATCTCGGCAATGCTAGGGGTAGCAAATGCGCTGTCGATGCTGTAAGTCTTGCCATTCACTTTCGCCGTGACCGTTGAAACCCCGGATACCGTGCTGGTCAGCTCGACCAGAGCAACCCCAAGCTCACCAGTATTCACCGACGAAGCCGACAGGGTGCCGACAGTTGCATTAAAGAACACATCAATGCTCTTCACCGGATTGCCCCCGGCGTCGGTCACTCGCGCTGCAATGACGTTGGCATGGCTACCGGTCGGCAACGAGTTGTTACGAACCACCCTCAGATCACCCGTAGCAATGTCTGCAGTGCCGCTGTCAGCCACAAAGATGGACGTTGTCTCTATCGGAGTATTCTCTGCCACTTTCGCGGTAAGGGTGTTCGACCCCGCCTTGGGACTGACCAGTGATGTTGTCGCAATACCGTTGCTATCGGTTCTCTGCACAATAGTGGTCCCCCCGGTCATTGAACCAAACTGAGCATCACCGGTCTTGACCGTAAAGGTAACGTCCATATCTTTAATTGGGTTGTTCTTGCCATCCGTGACTTTGGCACTAACAGCATTCGCCCTAGTGCCATCGGCGATCGCGCCATTCTCAGCAGTGAAGTTAGCTGTAGTGATCACCGCCGTGCTGCCGT
>NZ_JRGM01000054.1 GCF_000764665.1 Aeromonas lacus
TTCTTATATTGAAGGAGCTGTGGCACAGCGTGTTCAAGCGATAAACCCTATCTGGGGGGATATTAATAAGCGTCAGATAGTTGATGGGCTAATGGATACATGTTTTAAACCGCTCGACCTTACCTTGATTGATTTCGAGTCTGGCCTCAATGTCCCCTTGTTTAATCAGGTGCTCGAAAAGTTTCGCTCAGATTGGCGTGATGTTAAGCGTGATTATAATGCTGTTCAGCTTATGATGCAGCGTCATCATGATTATTTGCTTTACCTTTTGGCAAGCACTGAAGCGCATTTGTATCGAATGTTGATTGGTTCAATTAATTACTTCTATGCCAATATCATTACCTTGATGATGGCATTGCTCCAGAAAGATGAGGACTATTTTGTTCAGCAACTCGATTCAGCAGTCGTGCTGTTGGACCAGTTTTTTTCTGATGCCGAGAAAATCTATGCCGATGTTTTTGAACGGCACGACACAACTTACTTCGTCGGTTTGGATGTATTTAAGTAACATCTTCCAAGGGGCGTGATACTGTTCACGCCCACTTTGTAACTGTATGATACAAAAAGTTTTTCATATCATAGGGAATGCTAATGGCTTCGCTTTCTCTAGCGTCAACCGCCTTTCTGATGCCTGGCAATGTTGCTTGGGCTCCGCTGGCCAAATTGGCTGCACTCCACTTCCAGCAACAAGGACAATGGTATAGCTGCAATTCTGGTGATGCTCGGGTCGTAATCTGGTTTTGGGAGCAGTTGCTTACGGAGACGCGTTGTCAGCATTGGTCGAGCCTTGAACCTGTATCTCTCGAGCAACAGATTGATATGTGGTTAGATGAGTTGCTTCTTCCGTTTCATGAGGATGGCGACACGCCAGTCTATCTCGGTGCTTGCTTTTTTACTGCCCCTGGCGCTTGTGCCGACCTCTATCCTTGGATGAAAACCCTTGATGCTTGCTTTTCCAAACGGCTTGCCGAGCTTCACCTCATTAATCTTGATCTACCTCGCTGGTTGATGAAAGAAGGTGCACAAAGGTGTTTTGACCCGCGTAACCGATTCCTGCTCTCCTGCCCTCTCTCGGCTGCAGGGATTAGCTCTCTCGCAACATGGATTGCCGAGCGTTGGAAACGCGATCAGGAACCTCGACGCAAAGTCTTGGTACTTGACTGCGACAACACCCTTTGGGGTGGCGTGGTCGGTGAAGACGGAGTAAGTGGTCTGCAACTGGGACAAGACGGAGTTGGCAAGTTATATCAATCTTTCCAGGAGGCTGTGCGTTACTGGTACAACCGCGGGGTTTTGCTGGCTCTTTGTTCCAAGAATAGCCCTGACGATGTCTGGCTTGTGTTTGAACAGCATGGTGCGATGAGATTGTCGCGAGCACAAATCGCAGCTTCTGCAATCGGTTGGGGACGCAAATCAGACGGCTTGCGTCAGATCGCAAGCGATCTCAATCTTGGACTTGAGGCACTGGTGTTTTGGGATGACTCTCCTCTGGAGCGAGCCGAAGTTCGCGCTGTTTTACCGCAGGTGGACGTGATTGAGCCGCCACAGGAGATCTGGGATTGGCCCAATAGTCTGCTCTCATACGGTGGTTTTGCCCCGGGGCTGACAAAGGATGACAGCTTGCGCCAGGCTTCCTACCGCGCACTGGCCGAAGGTGAGCGACTGCGTGAGCAAGCCAGAAGTGAAAGCGAGTATCTGCGCCATTTGTCCTTGTGTGCGAATTTTCATCCGCTGGCGCCAGACAATCTTCCCCGGGCAGAACAGCTTGTTAAAAAAACCAATCAGTTTAATCTCTCTTGCTTGCGCCATGACACTCGGACACTCGAGTCGTTGGCTAAAAATGGGGTCTGCGGGTTAGTGTCTTTGCGGGATTGCTTTGCTGATCATGGTTTGGTGGGGATTGTGCTGATCCAGTCTGTCAATTCAACGACTGCTTTTCTCGATACGCTGGCACTGAGTTGCAGAGTTCTGTCGAGAGGTCTGGAATACTGGCTGCTGGATCGTGTCTCGGCTGAACTGCGTGAGGTGGGGATCGAGCGTCTGGTTATTGGCTCGAACCGCTGTGAACGTAATGAACCTGCGCTGACATGGTTGGCATCCCTATCGTTATCCCCCTGTGATAATCCGGATCCCACCCGTTTCTCTCATGAGCATTTCCATAGTCTGGCGCTTGAACAGCTGAATTTGCCTTTTTTGGAGTTTTATCACCATGACTGATCTCTTCACTCTGTTAGAACAGCAGTTTCCTTCTGCAACCGTCACGCGAGGCGACTATCAGTTGGGATTTGGGGCATTTCCGGAATGGGATTCGCTCGGTCATTTTAATTTTCTGTTGCTGGTCGAACAGACTTTCTCAGTACGCTTCGAGCCTGAAGAGCTGGCGACGATGAAGCAACTTCAGGATATTCGTGATGCGCTGTTGCGTCGTGGTCTTGCCCTGTGATTGAGGCTCTATCTCATACTCTGAGCACGCTAGGGATCGCTCGCGGAAGTGCCTTGATGGTTCACTCTGACGCCATGGCTGTAGCCCAGTTTCCTGGTCAGGGTAATGACGCAGGAATGCACGCTTTTTGGATCGGTATACAGGAGTGGCTTGGAGACGAGGGCACTCTGCTGGTGCCGACATTCACGTATAGCTTGACACGCAAGGTATGTTTCGACAGGGCGACGTCTCCCAGTGAAGTGGGTTTGATGACGGAACTGTTTCGCACTCTGCCTGATGTGGGACGTACCCGCGATCCTATCTTCAGCATGGCCGTATGGGGCGCGGGGGGCGACGAGATTGTTGCCGCTGGCGGTCATGACTGTTTTGGTCAAGAGAGCCCCTTTGCATGGTTGGCTGCCCATGATGGTTGGATTGCCGGTTTTGCCTGCCATCCCGATCGTATTACCTTCACCCACTATGTGGAGCAGCAACTTGGTGTCCATTATCGCTTTATGAAGCGCTTTGAGGGTGAAGTCTGCGAGGGTGGTGCTGTGTGCCCATGGTATTGTGACTACTTTGTGCGAAAACTCGAATTGGCCAGCGAGATTGATCTCTCCCGTCTGGTTGACGCTCTTAAAAGTCAAAACAAGTGGCACCAGGGCTTATTTGGCCGGTTACCGGTCTGGGCGGTTCGCTGCGCCGACTTTGCCGGGGTGGCCAAACAACTGATAGCAGAGCATCCTCATGCACTCATTCGGGAGGGGGCATGAAACTGCATCATATCGGGTTGGTGGTGGCCGAGCTTGAGATTGGAGTTCGCTATTGCCGCGAGACCCTCGGGCTGTCACGATTTAGCGAGCCGGTGCTCGATCCTTTGCAGCGGGTACATATCTGTTTTGCATACGATGAGGCAGGAATTTGCTACGAATTGATTGCCCCGGCCGGTGAAGATTGCCCGGTCAGCCAGGCTTTACGTACGCGTCATAACCTGCTTAATCACCTGGCTTATGAAGTGGCAGATATAGCGATGGCTGCCGAACGACTTCGGGGTCAGCGTCACCTTCCTCTAGGACCTAGCCAGCCAGCTATCGCGTTTGGTGGCGCCCAAGTCCAGTTTTTCCTTAGCCCGCTTGGGCACATTGTCGAATTGATTCAGCATACCCATGACTCCTGACACGGATTTTTTACCTGCAGACTGGCAAGACCCGGCGCAGATTGGCCAGGCCATGTATGATCTGGCTGCGCGCCTTTATCCTATCAATCGCAGCCTGACCGGTAATGGCGTGCGAGAAAGCTTGGCATGGTTGTGCCATTGCCTGCCGGAGTTGCAGGTTCACGAAGTGCCGACCGGTACTGAATGTTTTGACTGGCAGGTGCCTGACGAATGGAACGTACGCGAGGCTTACATAGTGGGGCCGGATGGGCGTCGAGTAGTCGATTTTCGCGATCACAACCTGCATCTGGTGGGCTATTCAGAGCCTGTTGATACGATTCTGTCCTTGGAAGAACTGCAGCTGCACCTGCACTCGTTACCGGAGTTGCCTGATGCCATTCCTTATGTCACTTCCTACTACCGGCGTCGGTGGGGCTTTTGCCTGACTCAGAGGGTTCGTGAACAATTGCAGCCAGGACAGTACCGGGTAGTTATCGATGCGACGCTTGCTCCGGGGTCACTGACTTATGCAGATATCTGTTTGGCAGGAGAGAGCAAGCAAGAGATTCTGCTGTCAAGCTATCTCTGCCATCCATCCATGGCCAACAACGAGCTTTCGGGCCCCTTGGTCGGTGTGTTTTTGGTGGCCTGGCTCGCCAGTATGCCGCATCGCCGGTATAGCTATCGCCTCATATTGGTGCCTGAAACACTGGGTGCGATCGTATACCTTTCACGCCATCTGGCCCACCTCAAGTCACAGACGCTGGCAGGGTTTAATCTCTCTTGTCTTGGGGATGAACGTGGTTACTCCTATTTGCCCTCACGCCGTGGTAGCACACTGGCTGACAGAGCCGCATTGCATGCTCTGGCTCACATTGACCCGGGATTTCATCGCTTCAGCTTTCTGGATCGAGGTTCCAATGAGCGTCAGCTGTGCGCTCCCGGGGTTGACCTGCCGATCGCATCGATTATGCGCACCAAATATGGTTGTTACCCTGAGTATCACACCTCGCTTGACGATCTCTCTCTCATAACGCCAGCTGGCTTGGCGGGAGGCTTTATGGCGGTGCGCAGGGCAATTGAATGTATTGAGCTAGATGGACGTTATCGAGTCACGGTGCTTTGCGA
This sequence comes from Aeromonas lacus, assembly GCF_000764665.1. Lineage (GTDB taxonomy): Bacteria > Pseudomonadota > Gammaproteobacteria > Enterobacterales > Aeromonadaceae > Aeromonas > Aeromonas lacus. The sequence continues at coordinate 4,707 of NZ_JRGM01000054.1, forward strand.
ACCACAAATGGGCAAGCGCGGTCTCTATCCGGATCTATCGACCCGCTGGTCAGGATGGGTTGTGCGGGACATGATGAACCTGCTTGCTTACAGTGATGGAGAGATGACCCTGTTCGAGATTGCCGAGACGATCCAGATTCCATTCTGGCAAGCCCGCCAGCTGGCAGACATGCTGCTCGACGCGGGCTTGCTCAGTCCGGTCTAGGCGCTTAACAGGGCTGCCAGTTCACCTTCCAGCCAATCGGCTAACCCAAGCCAGTCATGGCGCTCTTGACATGCCAGCAAGGCACCAATGATTCTGGCTGCCTCGCTGTGATGTTCCAGTGGGAGCGCCAGCAATACCTGTTCGAGTAAATCAGGCAGGGTCAGTGCACTCTCCACATGGTGGCCGAGCCGAAAACGGTGGGCGAGGGAGATGCAATTGTGTTTGAGCGTCATGATGCAAAGTCCGGATGATATTCACTACCGAGCAGAGCTGCACCATCTCGGCTGCTGTTCCAGAAATGAACTTCGGGATGGGCCGCCATATAGCGTTCCAGCTCAATCTGATAGGTTGTGAAGTTGGGATTGGTGCTGACCCGTTTCCCATGGCCATCCACGACCCAGCTCAGTGCCTGACTGGCGCTGGGGCCGAGAGCGCCGTCTTGCCAGCCGGCATGGGTCTGGCCACCGGGGAAGGCAAAATCGCAACCAAGCAGGAGTACCTCAGTGCATCCGATTTGTACTGCCAGATCGACGGTCGGATGAATGACACTTCCTCCCTGATGCAGGGTTCCCTTTGGATGTTCCCGAGCCAGCGCTGCATACATTGGACTGGCCGAGTAGGTGGTAAGCCGTGGGCCTGGCCAAGCATTTAGGGTGTCGTATGGCACCATTGGCGCGTAGACAAGAGGGACTGTACCCAACCCTGCCCCTGGCAACCTGTCTGGGGTAATAGCATCATCGATACTGACCACCACATGAGGTGCCAGGCCATAACTGCGTAACGAAACCAGCGCTGTATCGACGCAAATCACCAGCCAGTCTGGATGATGTGCCAGCCAGCCAGCCAGTCTTGGCAGATGTTGTGTCAGGGTGGGTCCACTGGCGATGATCAGTGCGCTGCCATCAGGACGAGAGCCAAATAGAGAGCTCACGTCACCATCGCTTGCCACCAGAGACATATTCTCAGTCAGTCGGCTTAATATCCGTGGCGATGCGGGATCAAAGCGTTGGCGAGTGTACTCAGCCAGTATCTCGCTCATCAAACGTCCACGAATACGACAAGCACTCTCTTCAGCCAGCTCCAGTTCACTGGGTAGAGCGAAGAAGGGCAGGAGTATCTCCTGCTCGTCGCAAGCCATGGTGAGATGCACGCGGGGGTCTTGCAGCCAATCATCCTGTTCAAGCAGTGCCAGTACCAAAGTGAAAAGACTTTGGTTGAGGATGTGGATATGCAGGGTGCGTAGATCGCGGCGTGTCAGTAATGTTCGCTGCAAATCGCCAAGGCCTGTGCCGTAAATGTGTAGAACCGGAGCCATAGGCAGACTGGCTGCTTGCAATTCGGCTTCTGCTACCCGGTTGTGACGACTGGTCAGCTGGATGCCATTGACCAACAGCGTGCTGCTGAGGCCTTCACACAACTCCACCTGCAGATCTCCCAGCTGAGCCACAGTGAGGTGGGCTGCTAGCCGTGGCCAACGCTGTTCGATGATCGCCAGATGGTGGCGCAACAGCTCTTCATTCATCTTCTACAATCCACTCCCAGTTGAGAGGCTGATTGGCGCTCAGATCGCGGTTGACCCGCTTGCCGATGAGTCGATCGTAATCGGCCGGGGGCAGGCCGAGGGCGGGGCGCACCGACCTGATGTGCTCTGCGGCGAGCACCTCGCCAGCTGCCATCTCCCTGACCAGATAGAGGGAGCGGCGAAACGCGCGGTTGCCCTGCTCGCTCTGGGTGAGCTGGTAGTCGGCGACCCCGAGCGCTGCATGGGCGGTATTGACCGAGGCAATCAGTTCGGTGAGTTCAGCCGGTTCCATGGAGAAGGCACAATCCGGCCCCCCATCGGCGCGAGCCAGGGTGAAGTGCTTCTCGATGAGGGTTGCCCCGAGCGCGGTGGCGGCGATGGCCGTGGCCGATCCCAGGGTGTGATCGGAGAGCCCCACCTCGACCCCGAAGCGCTGGCGCAACATGGGGATGGTGCGCAGGTTGTATTCGGCGGCAGGGGCCGGGTAACCGCTGACACAGTGCAGCAGCGCCAGTTGGCCGTTGCCATGCTTGAGCGCCATCTCGACCGCGGCGGTGATCTCGGCCTCGTTGGCCATGCCGCTGGACATGATAAGCGGCTTGCCGGTCTGTGCGGCGTAGCGAATGAGGGGAAGATCCACCAACTCGAAGGAGGCGATCTTGTAGGCCGGGCAGTCGAGGGATTCCAGCAAGTCCACCGCGCTGAAATCGAACGGGCTGCTAAAGACCGCCAGCCCCAGCTCGCGCCCTTTGGCAAACAGCGTCTGGTGCCACTCCCACGGGGTGTGTGCCCACTCATAAAGGTCATAGAGGCTGTGGCCATCCCACAAACCGCCGTGGATCTGAAACTCTGGCCGATCACTTTTGAGGGTGATGGTATCCGGGCGGTAGGTCTGCAGCTTGACGGCGCTGGCCCCTGCTGCTTTGGCGGCGGTCATGATGGCCAGGGCGCGGTCCAGATTGCCATTGTGGTTGGCCGACAGTTCGGCAATCACATAGGGGGCTTGTTCCTGGTTGATGGGGCGATGATCGATCTGCATCTGTGTTCAGATTCCTGTGCCAAGTTGCCAGCCTTGCGGCGCCGGCTGCCAGGGGGCAGGGGGCGCTATCTGCGGTGGCTCGGCAAGATAGAAGGGAAATTGGGAGAAAATTGTCTGCAAGCTATGTGCCAGCTCTTGCCACTCCGCTGGTTGAAGTGGCCGGACGGCCTGCCATGTCAGATGCTGACCGTCCAGAGTCAGGGTGAGCAGTGGTTTTTTATCATGGCGTAATTGCCACTGTTGGCCATCTGGTAACAGTTGATAATCTGATTGTGGCAGCAGCCAGGCGGTGAGGCGATCCAGCCCCAGCCCGTCCACCTGTTGCTGACCGCGGCGGCGGTAGTCGTCTGACTGTTGCTCAAGTCGTTGCAGGGCCTGCATTAGCTGCTCAGGCTCAGCCAGCTCCCTCAAGGTCAGCCGCTCGGCCAGCTGAAAGCGAGCGATCACCTCGTCGTTGAACTGCTGATTGTCGACGATGGGGATCGCCAGGGTCGGCAGGCCGAGGCAGGCTCTCTCCCAGGTCATGCCCCCCGCAGCGCCGATGGCGAAGTCGTGTTGTTGCATCAGCTGCGCCATCTGGTTGCTCTGGCGCAGCAGCGTGAGCGGCAGATCGGACAGTTCGGCAACCCGTTGTTGCAGCTCGGGCCAGAAGGGATTGGCCCCGCCTGCCACCAGGGTCCAGCTAATGGTTTTAGCCCAAGGCAGTCGAGCCAGCGTGTTGAGGGTGACGAGGCTGGCGCCGGCCGGGTCGGCGCCGCCAAAGCAGATGAGGCCATGTTGCCACCGGCTTACCTCTTGTTGGCGCGCAAGCTGGCGATAGGCGGGGCGCAACAGAGCGTAATCGGTGCCCAGCAGCAGTCGACAGTCGGCAGGAGTGAGCGACTGGTAATCGGTATTGCGGCGCAAGGGACCCTGATCCAGCAGCAACTGACCGTAATGAGGGCGATCGGCCAGATCGTCGATCACCAGCAACTGACCACAGTGCATCGCTAGTGTCTGCTCGATCTGCCGATCAATCTTATAGTGGTCACATACCAGCCACTCTGGGTGCAAGATGGGCAAGGGGCCTGCATCGTCCAGACCACAAAGAGCGTGATGTTGGTGGGAGTGCAGCAGTGGCAACAGGTGGGCCGGTAGCTGATGGCAGAGAAAGTGGCACTCGGCGCCAGCCGTTTTCAGCCGATCGGCGATGGCCAGACAGCGCATCAGATGACCCAGGCCGATCGCGGCCCCGGCATCGAGCCGGAAGGCAACCTTAAACGCCATCTTGGGCCAGCACCTGATAAAGCAGTTCGGCCAGATGCCAATCTTCCGGCGTATCGATATCGACCACTCTGTGTCTTGGCAGAATATGGCCGATTCCCTCTCCACCGACGGGGCTGATGCCCTCCAGCCAGGCTGCGCGACTGCCCCAATAGAACTGGCCGGCATCCTGATAGGCAGGCTCCAGATCCTGAGAGCGTTTCGCCATCTGCTCCGGCCAGAAGGGGGTGACCCGGCCCTGCTCATCCATGCGCACGGCGCGCTGGATAGGGAAGCCAAACTCGGCCACCGTATAGACAAATGGTGCCTTGCTTGCGATCAGCCGCTGATAGGCGGCCTTCAGGTCATCGGCCTGGATAAGCGGCACCGTGGCATAGATGCAGCAGTAGTGCTCAGTCTTGATACCTATCTGGTCGAGTCGCTCGATAGTGTCGATCACCACAGGGGTGGTACCGGTGTGATCGTCAGCGAGGCTGGCTGGCCGCAGAAATGGTACTTCCGCACCCAGTTGACGAGCAACCTCGGCAATCTCCTCATCATCGGTGGATACCACCACCTTGCTGAAACAGCCCGATTTTTGCGCCGCCTGGATGGCATAGGCGAGCATGGGCTGGCCACAGAAGGGGCGGATATTCTTGCGTGGAATGCGTTTGCTGCCACCCCGGGCCGGGATAATGGCGATGGCCATGATGGGCTCTCTCTGCTGGATTAATGACTGGCCAAAGCCAGGATAATCGATGACAACTCTTTGATTATTTTTGATATTATACTGGTTTTTCTACTTGTATTATCGATTTTTGCTACGGAATGGCAGCAGAGTGGTCGATAAAAGAGACAGGTCATGAAAAGTGGATGGCGTTTAAGATGAGCTATGGCGTTGAGTTACGCCCGATAGAGCTGTGGGATCTTCCTGCCTTGCGACGTTGGCGCAATAAGGATGAGGTGCGAATGCAGATGGTATCCCAGACGCGTATTTCACCACGGCAACAGCGCCAATGGTTCACCGCTACCCGTGAGCGGCGGGATCAGCTGCACTGGGTGCTCTGGTGCAAGGGCGTGCGAGCGGGTTACGTCAATCTGAAAGGTGAGTGCCAGGGCAAGCTGCAGGGTCAGGCGATTGCCGATGCGGGACTCTATCTGGGCAACTCAAGCGTGCGGCATCCCATGTTGGCCGTTGCTGCTGCCTTATCCCAGCTTGATCAGGGTTTTGATGAGCTGCACATCGGTTGTATCCGCACGCTGGTTCGGGAGAATAATCGCTCGGCCTTGCGCTTGAATGAACAACTGGGTTACCGCCAGGTTGGGCAAGAGAACGGATTTTTTGCATTGGAACTGCTGCCCGCTGATTACTATGCCGCCCGTGAGCGGCTACGGAGATTTTTCAGATGACAATCGCATTGGAACAGGTTTTTGCCGAGGCTCTGGGTATTGATATCGGCAGCATCAGTGATGGGCTGGCCTACAACAGCATCCCGCAGTGGGATTCTGTCGCCCACATGGGGCTGATTGCCCAGCTGGAGGACCACTACGGCGTGTTGCTCGACACCGATGACATTATCGACATGAGCTCGGTCAGCAAGGCGCGGGAGATCCTGGCCAAATACGGGATCGCTTTCTGATGCAAGAGCTGTTGCAAGGCAAGCGGGTGTTGATCACCGGTGCCGGGCGTGGCATCGGCCTTGCTATTGCACGCCAGTTTGCCTCTCAGAGGGCTGAACTGTGGTTGGGAGGCCGTGATGAGGTGGCGATGAGCCAGCTGGCGACCGCGATTGGTACCGAGTTTGGCGTGCCTTGCCAGCCTCTCTGTTTTGATGTGGCTGATCCGTCGGCGGTCAAGCAGGCCTTTCAGCAGTTGTTTGCTCAGACTCGTCAGCTGGATGTGTTGGTCAACAATGCCGGCATGCTGGAAGAGGCGTTATTGGGGATGGCGAATCAGACCCATCTGCAAAAGACCTTTAGCAACAATACCTTTAGCGTGATCTATTGCAGCCAGTATGCCGCCCGCCTGATGCAGCGCTGCGGTGGTGGCAGTATCATCAATCTCGCCTCCCTGATGGGGCAAGTGGGGGCGGCGGGGCTTAGCAGCTATGCCGGCAGCAAGGCGGCGGTGATCGGTATTACCCAGTCACTTGCCAAGGAGCTGGCCGCCAGCCAGATCCGGGTCAATGCTATTGCTCCCGGTTTTATCGATACCGATATGGCTCATGCCATCCCGGAAGAGAAGTTTGCCGAGCGGGTGGCCAGCATCGCGATGGGGCGGATTGGCACGCCAGATGAAGTGGCCAAGGTGGCCCTGTTTCTCGCGTCCGACTTGTCGAGCTATGTGACTGGGCAGGTGATCGGGGTCGATGGGGGGATGGTGATTTGAGTGCGCCCGACTTGCTGAGCCATTTGGTAGAGGAAAATCCAGCACCAGCCTGGCGAGACTCGCAAGAGGGCTGGCTCAGTTATGGTGAGCTGGCCCGGCGTGTGGCGCAGTTGGCCACCACCTATCCTGCCGGTCGTCATTTGGTCTACTTGCCATTTGTTACGTCCACCCGGCATCTGCTGCACTACTTGCTGGCCCTGCGTGATGGCCACGCCATCATGCTGGCCGATCCTGCACAGGATGCCCAGTTGCACCGTGAACAGTGCCAGCGCTTTGGTGTCAGTCTGCGGGTATTGGAGGATGGGGCAGTTGCGTATCTTGGCGATACCCCCTCACTTCACCCTGAGCTTGCCATGCTGCTGCCGACATCTGGCAGTACCGGCTCCTGCAAATGGGTGCGATTGTCGCGAGCCAATCTTGATGCCAATGCCGCGGCCATCGCCGAATATCTGGCGCTGAACGGGGGTGAGCGAGCCATCACCTCGTTGCCACTTTTTTACTCCTTCGGTATGTCGGTGCTCAACAGCCATCTTTTGGCTGGCGCCTCTCTGGTTTCATGCACTGCCAGCCCCCTTGAGCGCCAATTCTGGGATGAGGTAAATTGCCATCAGGTCACCAGCGTGGCGGGAGTTCCGTTTACCTTTCAGATGCTAAACCGCTTGCGTTTTGACTGGGCGCGTTATCCCAGCCTGATGACTCTGACCCAGGCTGGAGGACGACTTGAGCCGGCACTGGCAAAGCAATTTGCCGAGCAGGCCTCCTTGCTGGGACGCCGTTTTTTCGTGATGTATGGCCAGACCGAAGCGGCGCCGCGCATCGCCTGGTTGGCACACGATGAAGTGATGATTGCCCCGGATGCGATCGGCCGTGCCGTACCGGGCGGGCGTCTCTCTCTGCGTCATGAGCCCGGCTTTCCCGACGGGGAGGGGGAGTTGGTCTACGAAGGGCCAAATGTGATGTTTGGTTATGCTGAGTGCCCTGAAGATCTGGCGCGTGGGCGTGATATTGATACGCTCTTTACCGGCGATCTTGCTCGTTGTGATGAGGCGGGCCGATTCTATCTGACCGGGCGGCTCAACCGTTTTTTAAAGTTGTTTGGCAAACGGGTGAGCTTGGCTGAAGTGGAAACCTGGCTGCAGGGGCTGGGCTATTCCTGCGCTGCGACCGGCCGCGATGATCGCCTGCTGGTGGCAATCGAGGCAGACGTGGGCCACAGTGATGCACTACCGCTGGAGCTGGCCCGCTGGCTGATGGTGCCGCCATCAAGCGTGCGTATCTACCGACATCATTTGCCACGACACAGCAATATGAAGATTGATTATCCGGCCCTGTTAACACAACTGGAGCAGCTATGAACAGGCTGTTTGATGCGCCGGTTTTCGGGCTGCCCCAAGAGGAAAAAAGTGGGCTGCTCCTTGCTCGCCTGAATGAATTGACGCAGCGCCATGCACAGGGGTGCCCAGCCTTTGCCAATATTCTGTCGGCTTTTGGCTGGGGTCAGGCTTCGACGTACCAAGAGCTTCCCTATCTGGCCGCACGCCTGTTCAAATTGACCCAGTGGCAGAGCGTGCCACAAGAGGAGGTGTTCAAGGTGCTCACCTCGTCGGGCACTACGGGGACGCCGTCACGGATCGTGCTGGATCGGGATACTGCCGCGTTGCAGAGCAAGGTGCTGGTTAAGATCCTGCAAGAGTTTGTCGGCAAGCAACGGCTGCCCATGCTGCTTGTGGAGCAACCCGCCCTTATTCAAAATCGTAGCGGTTTTTCAGCCCGCGGAGCCGGTGCGCTGGGGCTCTCCTTCCTTGGCCGTGACCATACCTATGCCCTTGATGAACAGATGCGGCCCAACTGGCCGGTCATCGAGGCGTTTTGTGACAAATATGCAGGCCAGCCGGTTCTGTTGTTCGGCTTTACCTTTATGGTGTGGCAATGCTTGCTGGAGCCGCTGCGTGAGCGCGGTCTGCAACTGCCGCTGACGCAGGGCGTGCTTTTTCACAGCGGTGGCTGGAAAAAACTGCAACACCTCGCGGTGGATAATCTGGCCTTCAAGCAGCGCTGCCATGAACAGCTGGGGCTGAGTCGGATCCACAACTTCTATGGCATGGTGGAGCAGGTGGGGTCGGTCTTTGTCGAGTGTGAGCAGGGCCATCTGCATGCCCCCCTCTTCGCCGATCTGCTGGTGCGGGATCCGCTGACCCATCGACCGCTCGGGGTCGGCCAGCCCGGTTTGTTGCAAGTGCTCTCGGCCATTCCCCAAAGTTATCCCGGCCACAGTTTGCTCAGCGAGGATCTCGGGGTGCTGCTGGGGGAGGATGATTGCCCCTGCGGCCGTCGTGGCCGTTATTTCCATGTATCAGGACGTCAGCAAGGCGCCGAGGTGAGGGGATGCAGCGACACTTTCCAGTGATCCGGTCAGATGCAGAAGATGCCATGTGGCAAGAGGGGCCAGAGGTCGCTTTCGCGGCTCCCGTCAGCGGCTGGCAGGGTTTTGTCACTCGCCCGCAGCCAAGCTTTGCGCCCGTCATATGTGACTTTGTGGCTGCGCTCTCTGCACGTCTGCAGCAGGAGGGGCGAGAGAACCCGGATCTGGCCGCTTTTGGTTTTTGGTTGCGGCCGCGCCAGATTGAGGTACAGCGTAAACGCATGGCTGGGCGCGCCGCACTGGGGATGGTTTTTCATCTGGTACCCTCCAACGTGCCGACTGTCGCGTTCTACTCCTGGATCATGGCGCTGCTGATGGGCAATGTGTCGGTAGTAAGGCTGTCATCGCGGATCGACCCGGTGCAAGAGGCCATGCTGACCATCCTGAACGAGCTCTTCTCTCTGCCTGAGTGGCAAGAGATTGCCTCGCGTACCCGTTTTATCCGCTATGACCATGATGAGCACGTTACCGCCTGGCTGTCGGCCCGGTGCCGTCTGCGCATTATCTGGGGGGGCGATGAAACCATCGGCCGGGTACGGGCTATTCCGCTTTCACCCCGCGCTCAGGAAATTGTGTTTCCGGATCGTCGCTCTATGGCGGTATTTGATAGCCAATGGCTCGCCAGCCTGGATGCTGCCGCGTGGCGGCAATTGGTTGCGGCTTTGCAACAAGACTTTACTCGCTTCAATCAGCAAGCCTGCGCCTCGCCCACCACGATTTGCTGGTTGGGCACCCCCGATAGTGTGTTGCGCCGTCGTTTGCTCGAAGCAGTCTTTGCCCCCTTTGCAGACAGCCCAGCCCTGATGATGGAACGCCTCATCAATAGTCAACAAAATGCCGCCCATGATGGCCAGATGCAGCAGGACACCTTTGCTGGCGTCACCTTATTGACTCCCACCGCCTCTTTGCGGCTTGCACACATCGGAGGAGGTACAGTTGCCGAATTTGTTGCCGATACCCTTGATGAGTTGCTGTTACAGCCTTGGGATATGCAGACCTGTGTCTGGGTTGGGTCAGATAAAACGCGGCTTGAGTGTGAGCTACAGCTGTCGCCTTGCTGCCGTATCGATAGGGTGGCAAGTCCGGGACAAGCGCTGGCATTCGAATGGCTCTGGGACGGTATCGATATGCTAGCCGCCTGTAGCCGTCGGCTTGCTCGTATTGAATAGTGGATTCCAGGTCACATAAATCAAGTCATATCAATCAATTAGCTTGGTCAGGCACGGCTCTTGCAGTAAATATTGCCATGAAGGGCAGGAAGGGTTGACAGAGACCGTGCGGTAGCCTTGTCCATTTTCTCCAATTCGCTTCTTTTTTACTCTACTTCTGGATTCTCTATGAAAGTCAGCGTACTGGTGCCGGTGTATAACCTCGGGCGCTTTATCGAGCCCTGTCTGCTTAGTCTGCTGGAACAGCAAACCAATTTCGATTTTGAGGTCATTGCCATTGATGACGGCTCGAGCGATGACTCCTGGGCCATTATGCAGCGGCTGGCGCAGCAGTGGCCGCAACTCAAGGCACTACAGAATTCGCAGAATATGGGGTTGGCCAAGACCCAGAAACGCTTGCTGAGAGAGGCTTGTGGTGAATATATCGCCTATGTCGATGGGGATGATCTGGCTCTGCCTGGCAAGCTGCAGAGCCAGGCAGATTATCTTGATACGCACACTGGCTGCACGCTTTGCTACCACGAGGCGGAGATGTTTGATGATGAAACCGGTGCACGGATCAAACTCTTCACCCGCGATTATTACAATGCTCGCTATCTCGAACCCGTGATGACGCGAGAGGCGCTTATTCGCTTCGGGGTATTCGTCAATGCCAGCTCTATCATGTTCCGCCGTTATGAAGGGATGGAGAGCTCCATCGATGAGGGATGCAAGATCATCCTCGATTATCCCTGGCACATCTTGAACCTCTCCCACAATCCGGGGACGCTGGATTTTATCCCCGAATTATTGGGCCGCTATCGCTTCCATACCCAGAGCTTTGGCGGACAGACCCGCAAATCGGCAGAACGTCGTGAACAGTCGCTGCGCGATCTGCTGCGTGCCTGTGATAACGCTGTTGCGTTTGGGGCGGATCCCGTGGCCATTGCCCAGGGGCGTGCCCATCACTACTACTCAGCTGCGCTCTATTTTCTGCGGCAAGATGACGTCGTGCGCTTCACGCAGCTTATCGAACAGTCAGTTACCGAGGTAGCGAAGCTGGCGCCAGGCTGGTTCTTCGATGAGCGACATCAACTGGCGTGGGCGCAGCGAGCTCATCCAGCTCGGGTCATGCAACAACTGTTTGGAGAGGCGGCATGAGTTATCAGGCAATTGTCATTGGTGCTGGACTTTCCGGTGCTGTTATGGCTGAGCGCATGGCCAGCCAGTTTGGTTGGAAGGTACTTGTGCTTGAGCAGCGCGACCATATCGGTGGCAACTGCTTTGACGAGTATGACGAGCATGGTGTGTTGGTCCATCGCTATGGTCCACACCTCTTCCATACCGACAACAAGGAGGTGTGGGACTACTTGTCGCAGTTTACCGAGTGGCTGCCTTATGAGCATCGTGTGTTGTCACGCATCGACGGGCAGTTGGTGCCGATCCCGTTCAACCTGACCAGCATCGAGCGCTGTTTCCCCGCCGACAAGGCAGCCGCCATGATTGAGGCCCTGCGCACCCGGTTTGGTGATGGAGCCAGAGTACCGATCCTAGAGCTACGCAAAGAGGCGAATCCCCTGCTGGGTGAATTGGCTGACTTCATCTATCAGAAAGCCTTTGTCAACTACACCAGCAAACAGTGGGGGGTTGCGCCAGACCAGATCTCCCCCGAGGTGACGGCGCGAGTGCCCGTGGTGGTGAGTCGGGATGATCGCTACTTCACCGATCCCTGGCAGGCGGTGCCGACTGAAGGTTATACCGCCATGTTTGAGCGCATGCTCGCACACCCGCTGATTGACGTGCGGCTGTCTACCCCCATGGTGCAGCGTGTCAGATTGGATTGGCAGCAGAAGCTGGTGTTGTTAGATGGCGCGCCTTTCGACGGCCCACTGATATATACCGGTATGCTGGATCAGTTGATGCCGGCAGAAGGGAATTGCCTGCCATACCGCTCACTGCGTTTTGAACATCGCCATCTGGCGCAAGAGCAATTTCAGCCTGTCACCACCGTCAATTATCCGAATGAAGAAGCCTTCACGCGGATCACCGAATTCAAGCACTTCAGCGGGCAACAGCATCCCGGCACCAGTATCGTGTACGAATATCCCTGTGACTATAAGCCTGAGCAGGGGTTGGAGCCTTACTACCCGTTGTTTACCGACGCAGCCAAACAGAACTATCAGTCTTGCCGCGATGAATTGGCTCAGTTCCCGCAACTGATTGCTTTGGGCCGCCTTGCCGAGTATCGCTATTTTGATATGGATGATGCGGTGAGCAATGCATTAAATTTTTTCGATCAAATATGCACAGCATACTAACTTTTGGTATTTGATAGATAAATGTTAGCCGGTGGGAAATAAAATGAAACCAATCTGTGTGGTTATCTGTAACTTTAATAAGAAAAATTATGTGCTCGGGGCGATCGAATCAGTACAAAATACAGCGGGTGAACAGGCGGATATTTTTGTTGTAGATAACGCATCAACAGATGACTCTGCAACATTGATCCGTCAATACTATCCTAATATTAGACTTGAAGTATTAAAAGAAAACGTTGGTGGCTCTGGGGGATTTGCTCATGGTATGCGCAAAGCCCAAAAAATGGGGTATCGTTATATTGCGCTACTGGATAATGATGCTGTCGTACTACCAAACACCCTAGTTGGGATGATGGATTTACTGGCTAACCACAACGATATAGGTGTTATCGGACCCGCAATATGTAAAATGGATGATCCGGAGGTGGTACAGGAGGTCGGCTCCAACGTATCTTTAAAGGATGCGACCTTTAGTTTTCACCTTAACTTTGCAGGTGAATCCTATTCCTCGATAGCGATGGAACCGGTGGATTGTGATTATGTGCCCGCTTGTTGTCTGATGACAAAAGCTGAAATCATCGAATTGGTTGGTGTATTTGATGAGGATTTTTTCCTTTATTGGGATGACATTGATTGGTGTGTAAGAGTCAAAGATGCTGGTTGGCGTGTAGTCGCGCAGCCAAGACTACAGGCTTTGCACAAGGGCGGTGGTGCCAATGCGATTAATACATTACCTCGTTACTACTACTGGCGTAATAAGCTGCGTTTCTTCGCAAAGCATCCTGTTCGCTATCCTCCCCATCAGGTGAAACATTATGTGCAGCGTAGCTTGGCGCGTAATATCACCTTCCAGCATTTGAATGCTATGGACGAGCTGCTTGTTGCCATGCAACGTGGTTTACAAGATGCTGCCACCGGTATCGGTGGGCGTTATCGGGGGGGAGCCTTTCCTGATCGCGGTAGTGGCAAGCAAAAGCTGCTGCAGGTCATGGTTCCACCCGGAGTTTACTTGCTAGATGTGAGTGCCGTGACAAAGTCTGATATGTCCGCAGCAAGACAACACAATAGCCTGTGCCGTTTCATTGTCAGTTGTGGTCAATTTAATGTAAAGAGTCACCGTTTTGTGCTGGCTCCGGCATTGTATGAGACCTTGTCGAAGAGCATCCGGGACTGGCCAGAGTGCGTCAACACGGTGCCTCTGTCTAAGTCGACCGCGGCAGTTCGTCTGATCGTGGTTCCTCACCTGTTTGATGTTACCTCAACTGAGGTGGCACATGACGAGCTGCTAACTGATCTATTCTGGAATCTGCTACCACAAACTATCGACGGGGTAACAGCATTGCAGATCGCCACTATGTTGGAGTCGGCACGTCAGTCTGTAGATGCTTTTTTTGCTTCGGAGGCATAATGACGGGGTATGGATCGATTTTAGCTATCTATAACGTGAATCTTAAAACGCGTGGGCACCTGGGCGTTATGCGCAAGGTGCTGGCTCAGGCGCAGGGTTTTAGTCTAAATCACAAACAGGTGCATATGATCTGCGGCGATGGTCCGGACATTGTGCGGCTGGTGTTCGAAGCGGGGAGCAAAGTCCAGAGAGAGCTCATAATCGCTGGGGTAACACCAGGGGATTTCTTTGTGCATGTTGCTGAGTGGATTGCTGGGCAGCAGGTGATGGCACGCTCGTTCGAGTGGGCCTACGTCCGTTACAACCCGATGCATAACGATGAACTAGTACAATTGGCTCGTCGACTGCGCGAGATGGCTGTGCCCTTGTTTATTGAGATGTACACGCTGGAATATCAGAATGAACTGCCAGTATTAGTGGCCAAGACAGATCAGGTATTTTTTCTGCAATTGGCCCCGCTTGTGGCCGGATTCTTTACCCCCAGCCGAGTGGCGCCAGGAGCCACATTGCAAGGTAGACCTCTTTGCAAGATGGGTAACGGGGCCACTTGGGTTGAACCACAAGCGCCAGAGCCAAAGCAGGATATCCGCAAAGCATTCCATCTGCTGGGGGTCGGCTATCTGGCGCGCTGGCATGGTTATGACCGCCTGTTCCCGCTGATACCCAATTTCGTCAAAGCCTACCCGGATGTCGATCTGCAATTGTTCCTTGTCGGTCAGGGGCCTGCATCTGCACAATTAGCGCAACAGGCCCAAGAATTGGGGGTCGCCGAGTATGTGACGTTTACCGGAGCTTTGGAGCCGCAGCTTCTGGCCAATCGTTATGCAAGTGTGCATCTGGGCCTCGGAACATTAGGTTGTCACCGCACAGGGATTACCTATGCAGAGGCGCTAAAGCATCGTGAATTCATGTTTTATGGTCTGCCATTTATTTATAGCCTCCAGGACAGTTTCAGTGACGCTCAACTGGAAGGAGCTTGGCGTCAGTCAGCAGATGAAAGCCCTATCAATTTGATCACTATCTATGAGCAATATATAGCGCAGGTGCAGGATGATCTGTCTGCCCAGTTAGTCAAATATGCTAAGTCCAATTTCACTTGGCAGATGCAAACCAAAAACATTATAAATGAAATTCAGAAGCAGCTGAGTAACGGTAATTTTAAATAAAATCTATTGCCAATAATGAGCCCATTATGCCTGGATTGTTCGGTCATATTAAAAAACACCATACAAATACAGACGAGTTAAGTCGGATTATTCGTATGCAAGAAAAACTATACCCAGTTACTGTTGAGCATGAATATCAGGATGAGAGACTAGCAGCCGTCAGGTGCTTTGCATTCTATGAAAAAAAGACGCATCAAGACGAATCAGGTTGGCTGAACATCTGGGTTGAGGGGTGCATATATAACATGGCAGAGACGGCTCATCATTATC
>NZ_JRGM01000055.1 GCF_000764665.1 Aeromonas lacus
CAATCCCCTCCCCTGTTCCGATTCAGGTCGGCTCGCCAAACAAAAACGGCCCCCGAAGGTGCCGTCTTGTTGCTAGCTCAGCGGCAGCAGCTCGCTGTCGCTGGGGTAGTAGCCCTGCTCCGGTTCGATCCCGGGCGGATAGAGCGCCAGCAACTCGGCCACCTTGTTGCGGGTGCCACCGTTGCGGCTGATGGTGCGCTTGACCAGGATCTCGTCGAGACGGGCGCCGCGATAGAGCTCGCGGGTCAGTTCGATGTCGTGATTGCTGATCAGTACCGGCACGCCCTTATGGGCCGCGGTGTGACGCGCCAGACGGGCAAGTACCGCCTGATCGTCCAGAGTAAAGCCGCCGGCTGCATAGGTGGTGAAGCTCGCCGTGGTCGAGAGCGGCGCATAGGGAGGATCGCAGTAGATAACCCAATCCTCTTCGGCCCGCTTGATGGCATCGGCGTAGCTTTCGCAGATAAAGGTCGCTTTCTGCGCCTTCTCGGCAAAGGCCCATAGCTCCTTCTCCGGGAAGTAGGGCTTTTTGTAGGAACCAAACGGGACGTTGAAGCCCCCCTTCTTGTTGTAACGGCACAGGCCATTAAAACCGTGGCGGTTGAGGAAGAGGAACAGCAGGGAGCGCTCGAAGCTGGTATCGGTCTGGTTGAACTGGGTACGCAGCCGGTAGTAGGCAGCCTTGTGGTTATGCTCGGCCACAAACAGCTTGCGCGCTTCGTCGATGAAGTGATCCGGTGTCTCTTTGAGATGGTTATAGAGGGCGATCAGATCCGGATTGATGTCATTGAGCACATAGGCGTCGTAGTCGGTATTGAGGAAGACAGAACCGGCCCCGACGAAAGGCTCCAGCAACACACGCCCGGCTGGCAAACGCTCGGCGATCTCTTCAACCAGGGAGTATTTTCCCCCGGCCCATTTTAAAAAAGCGCGTGTTTTTTTCATGGAAATCCGGTGTGTAAGAAGGCAAGACCCAAAAAGGGGGTCGATTCTACCCCCTTATCCGGTATCAAGGCTATTGCTTCAGCTCTTTTTGTACCTGTGCAAACGACTTGGGCCAGGGCTGTCCTTTCAGCAGCTCGGGGGAGAGTTTGCGAATGGCGCTTTTGGCCTGGCTCAGACCGGCGTAATCCCCCTGCAGAACCACATACCAGGGGCTACCGCGGAACTTGGTCTGGTAGACCCACACCTTGCCCGCCAAACCATGCTCGGCAACAAACTGATCCACCGCTTTGGTGTTGCTCGCCCCCATCAACTGGATGCTGTAGTGGTTGCGCGGCTTCTTAGTGAGAGTCGCCACGGGCGTGAGCTCCACCTTGGGCGCTGGCGCGGCGGCCGGTTCGCTGCGGGTGGTTACCGCAGGCGTAGCGGCTTTGCTCGCTGCGGTAACCGGCGCACTGGTCGCAGCCTTTGCGGTGGTCGTGGCAGTCGTGGCAGCACCACTCGTCACCGTCTGGCCTTTGCCGGTCAGCTCGTCAACCACATCGGTCGGCAATGCACCGCTCACCTTGGGCTCGCTCATCAGCTTTTGCACCACCTCGTCGGAGATCACCACCCGGCGCCCCTCGTAGTTGGTAGATTCGGTCGTGACGGTATCGCTGTCGACCGACTTGGGCAGCACCTTGGCCTCCGGCTGCCAATCCTTCACAACACCAGTAGCACTGCTAGCATCGCCGCTGCCATTACCCTGTGCAGCCTGCTGGCTGCTATCGCCACCGCCAACGGTCAGGGGATCGCCGCCTGAAACAGGGATGGGCAAGGGGGTTGTCTGAGCCGGGTCTTGCATGGCAGGTTTGCTGTCGCTGCTAAACAGCGCAGGCAGCAGATAGCTCATCGCCAGCAGACCGCCAGCCACCACCGCGATGACGGTGGCAATCTTCTTGACGGGCAACTCGGCCTGGCGCTTCTTGGGCCTTCTGTCGGTCATGATATCCTCCAGTAACTGCATGATGGTGGACGGATGTCCATTCGCCGTAGTCAGGATCTCTTCCACTTTGACCTTGGGCAAGAGGGTCGTCGGGATCTTGAGCTCTTTGGCCTTTTCATACAAGAAGATGCGTTGCTCGGGTGGGCTCAGTGGCGGCACCTCCAGCTCCAGCGCCGGCATGGCTCGCCCTTTGAGCAGAGGCCGCTGGCTGCGACACCAGTGATCACTCCCGGAGACGATGATGGCCAAGCGGTGCGGGGCCGCCAGCGTATCGTTGTGGCGGCTGATGGCCCACAGTTCACCCAGCAGCTCGGCAGGCAGCTCATCTGCCCGCTCGATCATCAGCAACAGGGTGGCAGGTTTGCTCCCCTCCAGCATGCGAAAGAAGCTGTCAGCCAGTGCATCCTGCGGGTTGAACAGCGGGCGCGCCACCACTTGAGGCAGCAGCAACTGACGCACATCCACCATCTTCATGGCCGGGGTGCCGATCAGGCTGACGACGCGCACTTTTTCCGGCAGTTTGCCGAGCAATGACTCGCAGAGCGTGCCGCGACCGCTACCGGGCTTGCCGGAGAGAAAGATAAAAGGATGATTGAATTCAATCAGATGCAGCAGCCGGTCAACCAGCTGCCGCTGGGAAGGAAATTGAAGGAGTTTACTCACGACCTGACTCGATCACCGCCAACAACTCTGCATCGGAGACATCGGCAACCACCTGTGCGTGACCGATACCGACCGGCAAAACCAGACGCAGCTTGCCTTCCAGTACCTTCTTGTCACGACGCATATGGCGAATAAAAGCGGCAAAATCCATCTCGGCCGGCGCCTTGATCGGCAAGTTTGCCGCCAGCATCAGAGCGCGAACGCGAGCAACCTCCTGCTCGGTCATCTCGCCACGGGCCTGAGCCGTCCAAGCCGCCAGCATAATACCTGCCGCCACCGCTTCACCGTGCAGCCAGTTGCCGTAGCCCTGTTCCGCTTCGATCGCATGACCAAAGGTGTGGCCCAGATTGAGCAGTGCTCGTACGCCATGCTCGGTCTCGTCCTGACCGACCACATCCGCCTTGATCTGGCAGCAGCGCTTGATGGCGTAGGCCAAAGCCGCAGGATCAAGCTGTTGCAGCAGAACCATGTTCTGCTCCAGCCAGCTGAAGAAATCAGCATCCCAAATGATGCCGTACTTGATTACCTCGGCCATCCCTGCGGCAAATTCGCGGGCAGGCAAGGTACTCAAACATTCGGTATCGATTACAACTTGTTTGGGCTGATAAAAAGCCCCAATCATGTTCTTGCCGAGCGGGTGGTTGACAGCGGTCTTACCGCCCACAGAGGAGTCAACCTGGGAGAGCAGGGTGGTCGGGATCTGGATAAAAGGAATGCCACGTTGATAGCTTGCTGCCGCAAAGCCCACCACATCCCCTATCACACCGCCCCCCAGGGCGATCAACGTAGAGTCACGGCCATGGCTGGTTTCAAGCAGAGCAGACATGATCTGCTCGAAGGTTGCCAGGTTCTTGTGGGCCTCGCCATCCGGCAGGATCAGGTGCTCGACCTGAAAACCGGAAAGTCGGGAGGTAACCAGCTCAAGATAGAGCGGGGCAACGACCGTGTTGGTCACTATCATTACCCGCTTGCCCTTGATAGCCGATGTCAGCACATCAGCACGCTGCAACAAGCCTGCAGCTATCTCGATGGGATAGCTGCGTTCACCCAATTCAACCTTCAACCGTTCCATGGACGTCCTCTTGTTTACATACCGATCAGCTTGACGATTTGATTGGCAACCACTTTTGCACTCTGCTCATCGGTATGCACCACAAAATCGGCAACCTCTTCATACAGGGCATTACGCTCTTGTGCCAGACGCTCAAGCACTTCACGAGCTGGCTCTTCGGTCTGCAGCAGAGGGCGACGCTTGTCGCGTTGTGTACGCGCCAGCTGCTTTTCAATGGTGGTTTCGAGGTAGACCACGATGCCACGAGCAGAAAGTTTATTGCGAGTTTCGCGACTCTTGATGGCACCGCCACCGGTCGCCAGCACGATACCCTGCTGTTCGGACAGCTCGCCGATCACCTTCTCTTCGCGGATCCGAAAACCCTCTTCGCCTTCAACATCGAACACCCAGCTGATATCAGCACCACTGCGGCGCTCAATCTCATGATCTGAGTCGAAAAACTCCATGTGCAGTTGTTCTGCCAGATGTCTACCTATGGTGCTCTTGCCCGCACCCATGGGACCTATCAGGAAAATATTGCGTTTCTCAGCCATGTCTTTTCGTTAGTAATTACAAACTGTACGACCCCGATAAATACTGGATCGGGGTACCTGTGAACCTTATCTTGCGATGGATCAGGTGGGGGATTATCTCAATAGAAATCGGGACTGGCAACCGCAGCCCTTACGCCCCAGCCTTGTCGGGGCGTAAGGTTATATGTGTTTTACCCTCACATGTAAAGCATTCAAAAA
>NZ_JRGM01000056.1 GCF_000764665.1 Aeromonas lacus
GGTCTACACCTTTATCCGCCGTCAGAAAGGCAAATGGGTATCAGACCAATACTTGGGGGATGAATTGATTCCCGACTCTCACGCTGAATACGCTATTGGCCGTTGCCCTTGGATTCCCCTTCGCATGGTACAAGTCAGCGGTGAAGATTATGGCCGTTCCTACGTGGAAGAACACATTGGCGATCTATCTTCCCTTGAGACACTTTCTAAAAGTATGTCCGAGTCAGCAAAAGCAGCCGCCCGGATTGTCTGGCTGGTACGTCCTAACGGGATTACAGACGTTACGGTATTGAACAGAGCTAGGAACGGGGCCTACATCGCGGGCAACCCTGAAGACCTTGTATGCCAGCAACTGAACAAGCAAGCCGACATGGCTATTACCAAGACTGAAGCAGATGAAATCCGGCGTGGTATCGCCCAAGCATTCCTCATGCAAAGCTCTCTACAGCGTTCTGGTGAGCGAGTAACAGCAGAAGAGATCCGAACTCTGGCTAGTGAGCTGGAACAGGTTCTAGGTGGGGTCTATTCACTTCTGAGCGTGGAACTGCAAGCGCCTATCGTGAGCGTGACCATTGGCCGACTGGAAGCAGCAGGAGTGATCCCGTCATTCCCCAAGGGCACATTCAAACCGTCCATCGTCACTGGCGTGGATGCTCTTGGCCGTGGGCAGGACTACCAGCGCCTTGTAACCGCTATGAACACTATGTCCCCTATGGGTGAAGCAGCTATGACGGCTGTAGACATGGGTGAGCTATGGAGTCGTGTTCTAGCAAGTCTCAACGTCCCAGAGCGTGGCCTTATCAAGTCAGCCGAACAACTGGATGACGAGAGGAAGCAAGAACAAGCAGCACAGCTTATGCAGGTTATGGGGCCTCAAGCTCTACAGATGCAGGGGGCGATGCAACAACAGCAGTAAACACGCGCTCCTACGTGAAATCTTCAGGGGGATTACCCTATCCATTCTGGAAATCTCGCGTAGGAGCACGTTCTCAGAGATCATCGAGCGTGACCTTAATCCCTTGTAGTGGGTTCGCCAGACGTTCCCTGGCTATGGCCTCTATTTTCCGAGCGTCAGCCATTAATACCGGATCATCTGCTTCTTCAGCGGCCTCTATGTAGGCTGCTATGTCTTCCTCTGAATTGAGGTAATCAGCGGTATCGTATCGGCTAAACCCTTCAGGGATAGGGCTTTGGTCTGGACTATCTTTCATAAATCCCTCTGTGCTGAACAGGTACAACAAGCCAGAGGATACACCGAATAACCCCTTACTCAAGAATGAACATAAACAATGAAAATTAAATTTAACAACAAAGATTATTCTATCCGTCAGAATGCTGATGGGCTCTATTCGCTCACCGATGTTAACAAAGCATGGGAGCTTGAGTTTGGTATAAAGAATGAGCTTCCCCTATGGAGGCATGATTTCCTGACGGGTGTTTATAACAAGAAGTACGGCCATAAGGTGACGAATAAAGGAGGCAAGAAAGGGGAGGTCTGGGGATGTGCAGGAGCATTACGACGATTCAATAAGCATTGTTTGGATACCAAAAATAAGCAAATGAATAATCCCTGACTATAGAATAAGATTCTATAAAAGGGTCATTTGCTCTACTCCTAGATAACATTACTACTATGGCTGAATGAATCTATTAGACTGTCCAGCAGAGTAATGTAAATTGTAATCAAAGTAGATAATCCCCCTCAGTTAATCTTCTCAATCCTTATTCATGGTTTCTTTGGTGTTCACAATAATAATAATGGGTGATAACCACCTGCAACAGCTCCATGCTCTGCAAGGGTAATTGAAATCAAATTCCCCGTGCAGTTAGTGGA
Source organism: Aeromonas lacus (assembly GCF_000764665.1). GTDB lineage: Bacteria > Pseudomonadota > Gammaproteobacteria > Enterobacterales > Aeromonadaceae > Aeromonas > Aeromonas lacus. The sequence goes on from NZ_JRGM01000056.1 coordinate 1,835, forward strand.
GCTTCTTCTTCCCCTTGGGTCTACAGGTTCTTCCTGTAGGTCTGAGGGTTTTTATGGTCGGTTTTTGCCCTGTTGTCAATGCGGGCCCCAATGCGGCCCACGAACACTACTTTTGTAACCCCAATTGACCCTGCTGCTTTCTTCGGCGATACTGTTGACGGACGGGTCAAGTTTTAAAAAGTGTGTTGCACTATCAGACAACAACGCTTGAGCCCATCCTGTGGGGCGCTATCGATAAAACTTCATAGCCTTACAGTATGCCTTAAGTCATTGATAACTAAGGCTAATCCCATAGAGGGAAATCAAATAAAATGCAAGCAGAACACATTAAGCAAAAAGCCAAGAGCGACACTGCATTTAGCTACGATTTAGAACGTATGCAACAGCGGGTTGCCAATGCGGCTACAGCCTCCAAACGGGTTCCAAAGGGACTCAAGAATCCTGATGACTTCCTCCGTTGGTTAGATGCACAATAGGCGTTCTAACAATAACAACGGAGAAGACTAGCCACGGCACATTACACCTACCCCCAAACCCCAATTGATGTTGAGATCGGCCCTGAGTTTACAATAGACCTGCAACGAGGAAGGAAAGCCACACGGCAAGTTGTTGCTTCCTTTGTTGTCCATCTGGAGCAATACGGTTTCGCAAACCTCAAAGGCAAGAACAAACCATCATGGGATGTGAGTCGTGATGACCCCAAGCGGGAAGAGAAGGTTGCTTTTGCAAAGAAGCACAATCTGCATCACTACCACATAGGCATCCCCCATTACAAAGCCTCTATGTCAGGAAACGGATTTGTTTCTGAGTTCGTCCTACATTACCAATTGCTATCCGACGAGAATGGTGATTTTGTGCGTATTGTAGACTTCAGTAAACACCCCCCTTTCACACTTCCAGAAGAGAAGCGGCTGACATAAGGGATAACAAAAGCCTCTACGCCAGATAGACCAATCAGGATGTAG
>NZ_JRGM01000057.1 GCF_000764665.1 Aeromonas lacus
GGGTATGACTCTCCTGCTTGCGTTTTACATGCTGACGCTGGCGCTTGGCATTGTTTTGCGAGGCGGTCTCTTTTGCCTCAAGCTCGTTGATTTCCTGGCTCATATTACCTTGCGATACTTGTTTTTATGGCTGGTTATCTCTCACGTTATCTTCGCATAGTGGTGAAAGATGAGGGCTTCTCCTACCCTGCCAGCTAACTACGAAGCCAACCAAATATACCACCAGATCAATGGGATATCATTTAACATAAAAAATGCAGTGACGCATTTACCCTAAAGCAGTCCATCCAGCGCGTGATCAGAGAATTTATGGGCATCGTCAAAGTACTCTTGCAGGGTGCGCATATCCTTGTGACGGGTAACCTCGATGATCTTGTTCATCGGTTTGCCGGCAGTGACGGCCGAGGTGATAAATCCGCGACGCAAACTGTGGCCACTGACATAGAGGTCATCGATAGCCTGACCGGTGCGCCGCTTGATCATCAGGTTGATACCTTGTGGCCCCAGAGGGTCTGGTGTGAGTTGGCCCCAGCGATTCATCCGCCGAAAGAGCGGCCCTTCACTGATCCGGCTCTTCTTGAGCCAGTTGCCAATCGCTGCAACCGGGCAATAGTGCTTGCCGGGAATAAGGGCGATCTCGGTCTCATGGAGTTGATGCTTGCTTGGTTTGAGGCGAAGGCGAATCCCCTGCCCCACAAAATCGAGGTCACTCACCTCAATTCGGGCTGCTTCCGAGCGGCGTAAGGCGCCACTGAACATCAAGAGTAGCAGGGTATGATCCCGAAGGCCTGCCAGATCATTAGTATCGATATCATCCAGCACCCTGGTCAGGGGTTGCAGGGTCAACGCACCCGTCTTGCGCTTGCGGTTATCACCAAGACGGACAATACCGCGCATCATCTCTTTGATTTCAGGGTGTTCGGTCGGCATCGGGTGAATGCCTTTCTGTTTGAAGGCGTAGCGGATCCCGGCGAGCCTTCGCACCAGAGTTGCCGGTTTGCGCGGTTCACCATTGCGCAGCTCCCCTCTCCCTTCTTCTTTATTGAGCCATATCCAGTCGGCCAGTACCCCATCGGCCTGATCTGCCAGAAAGTTCATGATGTCATGATGGGTCGTTTGCAGCGGATCCAGGCCGTGCAACTGGCACCAGAAGACAAAAATCCGGGTATCCGCCTGATAGGCATTGAGGGTCGAATCTGCTTTGGCACTGCGCAGGAAGCGGCGGGCCCGGCTATTTAGCTGGGCATCAAAGACAGTTTGCAGTGACTGATGAGCTGAGCCTGAAATGTATGGATATGACACGGAAGATGATGATTCATATGAAGTTTAGGAGGATCTTACAGGATCCTTCAGGTTGATCAAGTATCGATAATGAATATTATCGATACTTGATTAGTGTCGATTTAACCCCCATCCAGCATCTCCGTTATTTCTAAGCAAATGCAGTATTCATTTCCGGTTTACAGGTTAGGTCAATGCGATGATAGCAATTCAATGCTGCGCAAGTGAGAGATAACAGATTTATGTATTGCTTCTTTCTTTAGCGCTATATCGGATAGCTGAAAGTAAAACGCCCCGCAATGCGGGGCGTCAGCTCTTACTTCCGGGCGAGTTTGAAC
>NZ_JRGM01000058.1 GCF_000764665.1 Aeromonas lacus
GCAATGGCTAATACTGTGCAAACAGTAAAAGCCGATCTTACTAAGCTAATCAACGAAGGTGACGCCAAGAATACAAAGGATATGCAAGCTGCAATTGCGGAAACCAAAACTGCATTAGTTGAGGGCGACAAGGTAATTGCTAAATCCATCCAAGACGTATCAACTAAAGTGCAAGGCGTAGAAGGCAAAGTACAAACACAGCAACAGGTAATTCAAGATATCAACGGCAACCTAACCGCGAAGTATGTGGCATCTGTGGATGCGAATGGAGTATTTGGTGGCTTTGAGTTGTACGGTGATGCAAAGACTAAAACCTCAAAATTCGTGGTCGTGGCGGACGACTTTATTGTTGTGAACCCTAATAATCACAGCTCCAAAGCTGTTCCATTTGAAGTGCGTGACGGTATAACTTATTTGAACAATGCGTGTGTGGGTAACTTGGACTCAAGCAATATCAGAGCAGGAGGTATCAACGCTGCATGTATTCAAGCTGGCGCTATCACTGCTGAGAAAATTGCAGCAGGTTCAATTACAGGCGATAAGATAGTCGCAAATGTGCAATTGCAAACTCCTGATCTACTAATGGGCAGCATTCGTTTAAACAATGGTGCAGCTGGTTTTGGTAAAGGACTAGGCCCATATGGTGGTTGGGATAGTACATGGAGCACCATCATTTATGCAGACGGTACACTTTGTACAAATAAGATAAATGCTTCAGCTGGTACAATTAGCAACTTGAACGTTCAAAACTGTACAATCGCGCAAGACTGCCGTGTGCTTGGAACTTTGTACGCAGATAATATAGTGGGGCTTCCCTCGGGAAAATCTTTTGGCCATGGTGAGTTTGGTGTTCCTCGCGATGGTAACTGGATGACAATTGCTGAACACCAAATTAGAAGCCCACAAGGCCGTTTTAATACTAACTGTCAAATTGTTATCCGTGGTGCTGCGGGTTCGTATTCCGGTTCGCAATCGGGCGCCTCTTTTGGATCGTACATTGGTATTCGTGTGTTATTGAACGGTAGTCAAATATATTCAGAGATAGTTACTCAAACACCAAACACTGGTTGGGAATATCACACGCAAGGATACAGTTGGGCTTCACCGCCGTTCAATATTGGGTCTAACGGTGGATACTTAGTGTTGCAAATCACAACAGTTAACTGGTGGCGATATTCCAATAGTGGCGTCCAGTATAATTGGGGAGCGAACAAAAACGGTAATCGTGACTACAATATTTTGTCCAGTTCAATGCAGGGTTATATCTACTCAGCAATCGACAAGTAAATACATGAGGCCCTTCGGGGCCTTTATAATAACAATAATAAGGAGAATAACATGGCATCGTTGCAATACGAAAAAGCAATCGTTGACTACACTATCACCACAGGCGACACCTTCTATGCAAAGGGTATAGTTACACAACGTGAAGGCGAGGAACTTTACGCAGTGGATTTAACTAATTGCCAAGTGACAGGGAAAGCACGCCTTGCATTCAACGTAGATGGTGATTCTTTTGCGTTGCCTCTAGTTGTACACGAAGATCAAGTAAACAACACTGGTGTTGTTATGCTCTATTTCAGCCCAATCCAATCAGCCCAATATAGACCTGATAGCCGCCCTAAGAAATTCATTTATGATATGCAAGTGATAGATGCAGAAGGCAATGTGTACACTTTCCAAAAAGGCACCATTACATTTGAGAACGACATAGACTACTTGAATTCTTAATGCACAAGGCGATAACAATAATAATAAGGAGCCCATATGGCATTACCATCTGAACAAAATAAAAAGATACCTTTCCAAGAGCACAGACCAATCGATCAAAGTGATCCATTCAGTAATGGACGAGTACCAGTACAAGGC
>NZ_JRGM01000059.1 GCF_000764665.1 Aeromonas lacus
CAGTAGCTCTGTTTAAATCTAGCCGAAAATTAAAATTAACTTTATGTTCATCAGTAACCTTCATCGAAAATGATGGGGTTGTAGAAACCATAGCCCCCCCCTCACGAAAAAGGGCATTTGATGGTACAAAAAACACATCCAAATTATCATTATTTGACAAGGAAGATAACATAATTTCATCACCAAACAAATGCCAACCACTACCTAAAAAGTAATGACCTGCAACAAGTGGTTGGTTGGATTTTATAGTAACTCGTACATGTTCACCCGCTTCACTAATATTTTGCGTTTCAATACGTCTAAGAGAACAGCGCAATCCCTTAATACCATTTAATGCATAGTCTATACACGGCTTATCAGGCTCAGCCTTCACTAATAGGCCTGCTTGCTTTTTCAAATTCGTAAAATAAGTCACTGTACCACCATCATTATATTCACCAATAGCGGTAACCAGTTGCTGAGTTCCTGTTGCCCATTGATTCAACGCACTGACTCCAGTGGCAGATAGCACTGGATTTGTCGCCCCCAGGACATGGTTTTGTAACGGGCTCACCTGTCCATGCTGATTAGCCACACCAGAAAACCACGAGCTCGGTTCGAGCGTTTTTAAGCGTGCTAATGGATACAGTGGCTGTACTTTGTTCTCTTGCAGATACCATACCTGGTTGCCATTCATCCGAGCATCACTTGTAATGCGCTGATGTTCACCACCCATCAGGGTTATGATGGCTTGCTTATGATTGACTTCATCGCTGACAGTTAATAATTCCAAGCTTGATAACACCTGAGACCTAGGCGGAGTAAAACCAGCATTCTGTAGAGTCACACTAAAACGATCACCTTTAGCTATTCGCGACGCGGAGCTAAAGCTGACATTAACCAGTTCACTGAGGTGCAGCCGTGTAACCACCGATGTTGGTGGCACAAAAAATATTTTGACACATTTCGCATTCGCAAACTCGGCCACTGGGACTTGCTGGCCCAACGGATGCCATGCTTCTCCTACCTTGAATCGGGCATGAGGTGTGTTCAAGCGAGCTCTCATCTCGACACTAAACATCACATCGCCACCATCTGCTGCCTTGTTAGCGCCACTTATTGTTCGCAATACACACTCTTTGCCATTTATTCCCTCAATCGTTGCATCCTTGCATTGAGGTGGAGCTGCCCCTAACTCTAGTTGTGCTCTTTTATAGACAGTGGTAGTGAGTTGACGGTCACCATTGCGCAACACCTCGGTCAAACCTAGTTCATGGCTACTCCCCACAGGCATATTGATCAATTCAGAAAATGCCTTGCCACTTAACACTGGGTTAACCTGTGTTCCATTTGTCAATGTAAAGGAGTCGCCACTCAGACCGGCACTATTACCATGCTCATTTGTCATTCCCACAAAGGCCTCACGCGGGGTGAAATCCTCAATGCGAACGACATTACCGTCATTACGATGGGTATACCAAGTCGCAACTTTGCGAGCACCTTGCCCTCTCACTCTTGAACCAAATATTGCTTGTGGTGGAGAGCCTGGCAAAGTCACGTTGCTGCTTGAATCCAATGTCGTGACATAATCACTACCTGTCACCTGGTCACGAATAAGTAACACCCCGAGACGGCTATGTATCGTTTGACGGATAGCTGGCAAGGTATGAATTGGCACATTCGAGCCGCCTGGTAAACGGCCAGGCAAGGTTTGAATAGGCACATTCGAGCCGCCTG
>NZ_JRGM01000006.1 GCF_000764665.1 Aeromonas lacus
CCAGAAGAATAGTAGAAATCATAGCTACAGAACAACTTGAACCTACACAGACCAGTGTTGGCACTCGCTGCAAACAACCGTTCGGAGAAAAATCAAAACGATTGATGAGAGAATTAAAAAGTAAAAATATATTACATGAGAACGAGTCTATTGCATGTTTTAAATTTCTCGATTGCTTTTGGTGCGAAAATCAAGTTTTGGTTGCAGAATCAGACGACATCTGGTGCCTACTCAGTTTTCGTGCAGCTTTGCGAGAAGCACTTCTTAGGCCAAATATAAATCATCAGTTGCCAGTAGAAAAAGTTATGCAAGTAATCGCTAAATGCAACCTGATACTTCTCGATATTAAGCAAGACTACTCAGACGTGTATGCAGAGGCAGAAATAAAATACCATAATATTTCACATCCGCTCTGGGGAGATGAGGAATCAGCCGCAGACTTATATCAGATATGGGGAGGAGTATAAATATGCAACCATTATTCAGGCTCGGCAGTACCACCCCTGGTGGCCCAACTCCCCAGTTCATGCAGTTAGCAATCGATAATGATGATCTATCACAACTGAAAGATATAGTAGTG
>NZ_JRGM01000060.1 GCF_000764665.1 Aeromonas lacus
TAGTTAGAGTGATGTATTTTATTAAAAGTTAAATTACATGTCGAGTTAACCATAGAGTCATGGGACTGACTAGCAACGAGTAAACAGATATTCGAGAAAATAGCTAAAACAGGTTTCTGCGATGCTACTGGGTAAGTCATCAGATCTTCTTTTCTATTGCCATGGCGTCTACGGCGCGGCTGATAGCGCTTCGCTAATCGACCCTACTTTTCTCTGTTTTATTTAACGTTCTGCTGCTTGTCGGTGGCTTCGGTTGTGATGGTTTTTTCCCCCCTCATCCCCGACCCTTCTCCCCTTATCTATGGCAAAGAGTGGGAGAAGGGAGTGCCGGAATCACCGTTGGGTGATGACACGGCCTGAGGTTGGCATCGATTTGTTCCCTCTCCCCTTGGGAGAGGGTCAGGGTGAGGGGAGGTAACCGTAGGGTGCAATGAAATTGCACCGCTATTGAATCTGCGAGGTTGCCGCTGCAATGGGCCGGACTTGTTGCACCTTTCGACAATATAAGGCGGCAATAACAGGTGGCGGACTGGCCGCCACCTTGAGGGTGATTAACGCAGGCTCAGCAGCTCATAGATGACGGGATTATCGGCGCACTGTCCCGCGCCGCACTCCAGCACGGTAGAGATCAGGTTTGCCGCAATCAGCAAGACAAACAGCAGGGAGGCCATGCGCCCCCAGCGCGCCAGATCCAGCTTGGGCAGCGCAATAGCGAGCCCGTCCCGCACCATCAATATCAGGGCGACGGCCAGGATGATCAGCAGGGCGCTGACCAGCGACCAGCTATAAAAGTGCAGCCCGAGAAAGGTGGAACCATAGCCGGGATCGCCGGGCAGAATATGCAGCAGCACCTGCCGGGCGCCGATCATGGCGGTGGTCAGGGCGCCGACAATCACGATGCCGTAGTGTGCCCCTTTTGCGCCAAATTGCAGGTTGAACATAAAGCCGAAACCGGCGACGACAAGGCCGACCCGCTGCAATAAACACAGGGGGCAGGGGAGTTCGGCCAGATAGAGCTGGTAATAGAAGGCGACGATCAGGGTCAGGCAGATACCCACCAGCCCCAGCGTGTCGAGCAGCTGTGGCAGGTCACTCTTCGCGGCGGTGGCAGAGGTCGAAAGGCTCATGGCAGGCTCCTAGAACGAGAGGGTGAGCGGGTCGGTCACATGGTGCATAAAGGAGAGCAGGGTCACCACCAGCAACACCGCCCAGAGCAGATAGGAGGCGCCGCGCTTGTTCAGCAAGATGCTGATCCCCGTTATCAGCGCCAGCAGGAAGGGCAAAAACATATACATCTCATCTCTCCTTATCGTGGTGAGTCTGGCTCACAAGGCTTTGAGTATATGGCGGGCGGCATAGGGCGACCCGGCAAAAAGCCGTCGCTATATGGTTCCGACTTCAATCATCGTACCCCTGTCGGCGGGAAATACCTACTGGGTAGTCAGGGCTGTGCAGATTTCCCTTACACCCCGATCTGCGCGATTGTTTCATCAGTGCGACAGTAAAAAATAGATTGTTGCTTTGGTGCAAAAATAACCATCGGCGTTGCACCAGCAGCCTGAAACGAACCAGCCATCCCACCAAAAGCAGAGGCCCCGCAATCCATGATTGCGGGGCCTCTGGTCTTGTCTGCGGCTCATGCCGCTTGCTGGTGCAAGTCGATTAGACGGGGATAACTGTCGCCGCCGGTTGCGGGGCAATTTTCGAGGCGATCAGCTGGCGCAGACGGGGCACCAGCAGTAGCAACACCACGCCGCCCGCCAGCGAGCCCCAGCCGAGCATATTGAACACCGAGCTGTAGCCCGGGTTGGTGGCTACCGGAGAGCTGCCGATATTCTGCGGCATGGCGCTGGAGACATAGCCCGCCAGCACGGAGGCAACGCCGGTCACCATCATCCAGCAGCCCATCAGCAGACCCTGCAGGCTGGCGGGGGCCAGCTTGCCAATCATGGCGTAACCGATGGGGGAGATAAGCAGCTCGCCAAAGCTCTGCAGCACATAGCTGATGGCGATCCACTTGAAGGCGACCAGCCCGTCGGCACCCGCCAGATGGATGCCGAGCGGCAGCACCAGCATGCCGAGCCCCATGCAGAACAGGGAGGCGGCAAACTGGGAGGGGATGTCGATATTCCACCCCTGTTCGCGCAGCCGCTTGAACAGCAGCGCCATCAGCGGGCCACCGATGACGATGACGAGGGTGTTGATGTTCTGGATCCACTGGGGCGCGACCCGCAGCCCGAACACGTTGAGGTTGATGTTGTGCTCGGAGAAGAGCATCAGCCCCATGGGCGCCAGCTGGTAGAGCGACCAGAAGATAAGGGAGCCAAGGGCGAGGATCAGGTAGGCCACCATGCGGCTGCGCTCGGCGGCGTCCGGATGGCGGGCGGTCATCACGCAGAGCAGCACCAGCACCACGGCGCCCAAGATCAGCACGAAGCTGCCGCTGAAGCTGGCATGGGTCAGCAGCAGGCGCAGCGCCGGCACCAGCATGGCCAGAATGGCGATCCCGGCCAGCATGCGGCGGTAGAAGCTGCTCCCTTTGACATGGCGAAGCGGGGTGCTGATATCCGCCAGAATCGGCCAGCAGGCGAAGGTGGCGATGATGGCAATGATGTTGCCCAGCGTTGCAAACAGGAACAGGGTGCGGTAATCCTCGGTGAGCTGGAAGTAGCCCGCCACCGTGAAGCCGATAAAGAAGCCCAGATTCATCCCGGCGTAGTTCCACAGGAAGGCGCTCTCGCGGCGGTGATCATCCGGGGCGAAGCGCTGGGTCAGCATCATGTTGAGGCAGGTGACGTTGAGGCCGCTGCCGGTAAGGAACATGGCGAGCCCCCAGTAGAGGCCGGTGATCCCCATCTCGGCGATGAAGTAGCAGCCGATCACCTGCAGCACCATCCCCATCACGAACAGGTTGCGGTTGCTGAGGTAGCGCCCGCCGAGATAACCGCCAAACAGGTGCAGGCCATAGTTGAAGGCCCCGAAGACCCCCATCATGGCGTTGGCCTGGGATTCGCTAAAGCCGAGCCGCTTGGTGGCGTAGAGCACCAGGGTGGAGTAGAGCACGGCAAACCCCAGGGTCGAGAAGGTCTGGATAAAGAACAGCGCCCCGGAGCCGGGGGGAATGGTGGGGTGTTGATTCGAAGCGCTCACGGTCTGTCTCCTGTGAGAGAAGAAAGTCATAACTCGTCCTGAGAGCGTACCGGTCTGCTGCCGGCTAGCCTTGTGCGCTTCCATGCTGGTCTGAAGGCCGGTCTGTCATTTAGCGGCCAAGCGGTGCAAATAGCCATACCTGAAATTTAATCTGGCGAGATTAATTGTCTTTTATTGATCTATTCCGGTTTTTTATGCGGTTTTGACTGCTGAGAAGCTGGCGCTGGCGGGGCGGCAATCAGATTGAGTGGGGTTGAATGGAGCCCACTTTGGCCTTGGCTGATCTGATAGTGGGATCGCCATCCCGCTTTTGGCTGCTCTTTCGCCATTGCTGCCGGCATGTTGAGTGGCAGCGTATTTATTCAGTTTCACTCTTTGAGTGAATAAATATTGAAAATGAGGGCTTGATCAGAGCCTGATGGTGTGGGGGGGGGGCGTTTCATCGCAGGGGCTAATAT
>NZ_JRGM01000061.1 GCF_000764665.1 Aeromonas lacus
GTTCTGAGGACACCATTTTTACACACACCAGTAATAATTATATTGGGAGTCTCAAGTTGAGAGCGATAATCGCAACCATAGCTATTAAAAAATGGCAAAAGAATATACGGCAATGGAAAGCATACTACTGCAGCAAGTGAAAATTTAATGCTTTTTCTCATAAATACCTTCCCCAGTAACAGGGTCTATACCATAAATATAAGTACCACTATCTGATGGAGCATTCTCCAATATAGATTGTGATAAACTGACAGAGTCAACCGTACAGACTGTGATGTTTTTATGCTCAACACAATGAAAAGGAGCGCGATCCCTGAACAAGCTAACTACACCAACCCAAAGCATTACCACTAGGACGGAAAAAAATATAAAACGTAGTGACAACACAGGCCTGTAAAATACTTTGACCCACCTAAAAAAATGACTATCCAGTAAACTTTTACTAGTTGTTAAGGATGTCATGTCGGAAGATATCATAGCGACACCCTCTTCTGTGGCTCTCATAGAAATGACGCCAGGTAGAAGGCGATAACCCTCACGAGGAAGGGTAACAACAAGGGGCTCATTTGTGACCTTAGTCAGTATGGTTCTAATGTTTCTTATAGCCATATTCACAGAGTTAGGAACAACGATTCGCCCAGGCCAACCAACAACAAGAAGAGCGTCCTTTGAAACCACCTCTCCTTCGCGTTCGATAAGACACTTGATAATTGCCAGCTCGTTCTGGTTTAGATGGCCTATCACAGAATCACCATTAAAAACAGAGCCAGTAAACTGATCAACGTAAACCATGAAACCACACCTATCGATTTAGCTTTCCTACAGTATAAATAAAAAAACACAACAAAACATCAACCAACGGATAAAATGGTCTCATTGGGGGCAATCAGCTGGGTGTGACTGTGATAGTTGTAAATCACCTCAAGGCTTTAAGTTGCATTTATCTATCACGAAGGCGTATTTACCACCGTAGTTTTATTGGAAGCCCCAAAAATTTAGCCCCATCTGGAACTATTTGTGATACATTATAAAAATGAAGTCACTAAGAGTAGGTGGTAATTAGCCTACACCAAGGATAATGCAGGCTAACTAACAATAAAATTTATATCACTATAAAGCAGTTCTCCACTTGCCAATTTCTGTGAATCTTCTATCTATATAAGGAATGCGATCATTATAACTCAGTAGAGAACTCCATGAAGACAATGCCACCGATGCTTGGCTTTTGGCAAGCATTGACATATTACC
>NZ_JRGM01000062.1 GCF_000764665.1 Aeromonas lacus
CCAGCCCGGCACGCGGGCCATCATCGTCGAAGCTGAATACAGATCGCTCGCCATCTACCAGACTGATGGTGGCGCTGTCTGTGACGCTATCTCCATCGCCATCCACCCGGGTTACGCTGTATCGCAAACCCAGACTGTTCTGGCCGCTCAACAACAGTGACAGCGATTCATCAAACAGGCCGGTGTTACCGTGAGACAATGCCTCAAACTGGGTGGTCTGCAGCTGCGCAACGCCATCCACCTCCACTATCTTGATGCTGAACACCACATCACCGTCACCATCCACCCCTTGCAGCTCGGTCGCGCTCACGGCATTGAGAGTAATCGCACCGCCATCGGTCGCCGACAGGTTGGTCTCGACACCCTCGCTGCCCACGCCCACAAAACTGAAGCTACCTGTCGTACTGCCTGCACCATCAGCGCCATAGCTGCCACTGCTGGTAAAGAGTGACAATAGACCGCCAGCTATCGTAGTGGTGGCCTGTGCCAGTGCCCCGCTCACATCGTCACTGACGTAACCATCATCCACATCGTTACTGCTGTAGGTGTCTCCCTTGCCAACGGTCTCGTCCTGGCTCACCGACAAGCCGCCAAACTCAGCCTCTTCCGCCACGCCTACACTCTGGCTTGGAACATCATCCTGCACTGCAATATCCAGAGTGGCGCTGGTCGTGTCTCCATCGTCATCCGTCAGTGTCACTACGAGATTTTCACCCAACTGAATGTCGTTGGCTGGTTGTTGATGAGCTTCGTTATCAAGAAGGGTATAGCTGTAAGTTACTGTGCCATTACCCGTAACCGGATCGTAGGTGATGGCCGTAATTTGCAATGTGTTGCCCAAAGGGGTATCAACCGACTGCGGTAAGGTCAGGACTGCGCCATTACTGATCAGCTGAAGTCCCCCCACACTCAGTAGCTGAACCCCATCAGGAGCATTGAAGGTAAATGTGCCACTTTGAGTCAATTTGGCAGCATCTGGTGCAGAGCCATCTGCCAGATTGGCATCACTCACCTGCACTTCCCCACCTTCAACAGCCAACCCTTGCAGATTTACCCCTTCATCGACCGGAGTAATAGTAATCACAAGAGTTGACGATACGGTGTCCTGCCCATCGGTTACTTGATAAGTAACAGCAGGTACTGCCCCGTCATAGTTGGTTGCCGGTGTAAATGTGTAACTGCCATCTGCATTGATGATCAAGGTTCCAACACCGGTAATTGTTGCAGCAACACCAGCTGGAACTCCGATATTGATCCCCCAGTCATAAGAGACGATCGTGGCGGTAGTCGGTCCGTCAGGGTTGGTACTGTTATCCAGAAGATTGCCGCTGATAGGCGAGTCCTCCTGGGTAGTCACTGTTTCATCCAGGTCTGCCAGTACATTTACCAACAGCGGGTCCACAGCCTGAGCTTGATCAAGTACAGGTGTCGTATCGTAGGTTGTATCGAAACCGGCAGCGGCTATTGTGGCATCTCCGACACGGTCGATAGTGACAAACCCACCATTACCACTCGTTCCAGCGACCCCACCAATCCCACCACCGCCGCCACCACCACCAGCTGCAGGAGCACCACCTGCGGCTGACGCTTCAAAGTTTTGAGTCGGGTCAACACCTTGCAAGATTGATTTTTGCAAAGCCGCTATATCGGAAGGCGCTCCATCACCATTGGCATTTGTACCACCCTGCGGCTGATCGGGTTGAGCCTCATTGGTACCGGTTGGCTGGTTCTTTGCGGGGGAATCATCGTAGGGTGAGAAGGCCAACTTGGCATCATCGGCTATGACCAATTTGGCGCCGGGTTGTAAAATCTCGCCTTTTTGCAAAGGACGCTGAGTTCCATCAGCCAGCACTATCTCTACATTGCCTTCAACACCCGATACAACGACGGTTTTATCGATGACTTGAGTTCGCATATCCATTGCTCCAAGGTGGTGGATCTCGCTGGATACACCTTAGAAGCACTTACCAACTCTAACCGTTGCAAAAAATATATATATTGGCGGGACAGGGATGTTCAAGAATGAACCAAATCGAACGAAGCTGTTTTTTCCTTTAATATCAAAACACTAACAAAAGACCTTATTGAGGCCTTATTCCACTTTTTCATTCACTAATGACAGATTGATTTTAGGAACAATATAAAAAGCGGCCCTTAAGGCCGCTTTGATTCAGAAAACGTCGTTTCAGGATAAGGGGAACGCTGGGTGAACAAATCCTTGATATCCATCGATATGAAGTTTGGAGAGTAGTTCCACTTGCTGCTGGTCTTCCACCCGGGTGGCAATGGTCAGAACACCGGCATTGTGGGCTGCACGACAAACAGCAGCAAGGAAGGAGGTATCTGCCCCCGGCTCCATTACCTGGCTGGTATAGCCATGATCCACCTTCACATAAGCAGGGGCCAACTCTTCCAGATAACCGAGGGACTGGAAGTGGCGACCATAATGATCAACACCCCATTCGAAACCAAGCTGACGCAATACCTGAACCAGTGCCGTCACTTGCTCTCGATGTTTCACAATCGCCGCCTCCGGAATTTCAAACAGCAGACGTCCCTGCAAATTTACATGCTCCGAGAGGAATTCTGGCAACCACACCAGGAAATCATCAGAGCAAAGTGAACCAGCGGTAATATTGATGGCCAGCGTCAGCTCGGCATCTTGTTGCAACAAGCCGATACTGGACTCCAAAATAGCCTGGTCAAATTCACTCCCCAGTTTGAACTGTTCAATAGCAGGCAAGAATTGTCCTGCAAAATAATCCGTTCCATCGCGCGAAATAGAGGCAAACAGTTCGGCATGCATGCGAGAACCATTATCAAAGCGGCAGGCGGGTTGTGCCTTGAAGCGCCAAAGATGACGGTTAATCGCATCTTGCACCAGATCGCGCCATGCCAGACGCCCCATCATGCCCTGGCTATCTCCACCTTCAATAACAACCGCCCCACGACGCTCATTACGGGCTTTACCAAGTGCATTATCTGCCTTGGTCAACAGAGCTGAGAGATCATCGTTACCATCACGGCCCGCAATACCGATAACAGAGAGTGGATTGCCCTCCTCCATCGGATTAACCACCAGGTCAGCAATGCGGGAGTTAATAATCTCTGCCAGTTCTTTGAGCTGCTCAAAATCATCAGTCGGGCATAATAATGCATACTCAGTTGCCGAAATTCGTGCAACAGCGGCACCATCCCATCCCTTAAGCTGCTCGCGCAACACTTGGGCGATGGACTTGACCATATTGTCACGAGCCGCAAAACCTTCATCACGGTAGATATCTTCCAGCATATCCACCGCAACCAGCATAACCCCACCTTGACCAGCTTCAGCAATCCAAGCATTTACTTGGCCAACAAAATAGGCTCGATTACCCAAACCGGACACCGCATCAACATAGACGCGCTCACGCAGTTTTTCGGCCTCTTCAGCCTGTTCTTTGAACTGCACAGCCAGCTTGCCGGAGAGAATATTGATGGCCTGAACAACTTGCTTCAGCTCATGAGTCCGAGGTTCGGGGATGGTATGACCAAAATGGTGCAACTCAATCTCGACGGCCTGGTCACAAATCTGTTTGAGCGGCTTTAACAGGAAATTAAGCGCTCGCATCAACAAAATAGTGGTAATGAGAAAGCCAATCACGAACCAAGTTGCCAATTCGCTCATGCCCACCCACAGCTCGTGATAAGCCTGGCCCGGATGACCGACCACCTTCAATTTGCCTAGCTGTAGCCAACCAGATGTCAGAATCGACTCGTTGGAGACTTCAGGAAACAATCCCAATTTAATAAACCAGTCAGGTACACCCTGAATACGGCTACTGTTCTCTTCTTCAATCACATCTTTCGAGGCAAGCAGATCAAGCCGCACAATACGATAATAACCACCGTCAAATATCGCCTTGATCACCGACTCGGCACCGACTTTGTCTCCGTTTTCCAGATAGGGAGTCAGAGCCAGCCCCAGTGACGTCGCGGTGTTAATCACCGTTGTTTCCTGCTGCTGTGCAAGATAGGAGCGCGTCGAATTGAATTGCACCCAATAGGTGGCTGCAAACAACAAGCCAAACAACAGCAACATGGTGGCCAATAACTGTCTGTAGAGCGTCATAGGTTAATCATCCAAATTCACCACAGGCCGAGCCAATCGCCCTGATGTCATGCGATTGCGTAAATCATTCCATAACCCCAAGCGGGATGAATCGCCAGCCAGTTCCCCTTGGCCTCGCGCTTTCATCAACCACAAGTGACTACCGTTAAAACTGAAAACAGGCACAAGGTCATGCCGCTGGGTAGCGGGACGAATTGAGCCTATTAAATTGTCCAATATAACTGGAACTGACGACGGTGTTTCGTAATAGGCTACGACCATATGAAACTGGTTATAATCGAGGGCCTTGACGTACACCATTCGCATCTTCTCATCCGGAATACCGAGTTCAAGCAAGGTGGAATACTTGGCAATACTGAAATCTTCACAATCACCACCGGAAGCCCCCAAAAACTCCAATGGGGTTGCCCAATAATCTTTTTTACGCCACAACTTTATATCGTCAATAAAACGCATCTGATTAAAGAAGTGATTCACCTTTTCCAGCTTTTGACGTTCACTTAATCCAGCATCCTTGTTTTGCTGTACCAGTGTGCGCCAGGTAGTGACTCTCTTCCCTGCCCGAATGCCATAGGTCTGCTCAGCTCGCTTGATCAACTGCATATCTTCCTGAGTCAACGGTTGGCTGGCTGAGAGCAATAAAGAGAGAGGGAGTAGGAATAACCACAGAGAAACACGCACCATTCGCATCAAATTGCGACTAGCGCCAAACCGGGCATGATAAATACCAACAGATGACAACCAGAAAGTCACATCATTTGCCTGCCGCATTGTTGGTGAAACACTCCTGCACAAATCCCCCGGTTTGAGCCAGACAGGATGGCATTATTGGTACCGCCATCCTGTCTGCAATTGCCCTGACCAAAAGGACAACTGAACGCCGATTTACTGCTTGGCCTGCCACTCGGTAGGCTGTTTGAAGTTGAACGCATTAAGCAGACTGCCCGTCGCATTCAAAATGCGATAGTCAGCCAGCAATGAGTCATATTCGGCAGTGATATAACTGCGGCGCGCTTCAAACAGTTCGTTCTCGGTGTTCAATACATCCAGCAAGGTACGCTGTCCCAAACCAAACTGCTTCTTGTATGCCTGAACAGTGTCATAGCTTGCATCCACGTGCTCTTTCAAGAAGGTTTTCTGTTTGGCCAGTGACTCTTTGGCGTTCCACGCAAGACGAGTACCCTCTTCAACTTGACGGAAAGCATTCATATGAATGTCTTTTGCCTGAGAGTACAGCGCGGATGTCGCATTGCTTTGTGCCACATCGGAACCACCACGGAACAGGTTGTAACGCATCCGCACCATCGCGGTCAGATCGTCGTTACGGCCTTTAACAGCATTGATATCCTCGTTCCAGTTCTGATCGACCTCAAAAGTCACATCAGGATAGAAACCGGACTTGGCACCTTCATGCTGGTACTTGGCTGCTTCGATATCCTGCAAAGAGGAAAGCAGAGTGGGATGAACCTCGGTGGCTGTCTTCAAAGCACTCTCGAGTGACGGCGGAAGCAGCTCTGTATTCGGTGTCGGTTGAACCAGGTCTTTTGGCACCTCATTGACGACACGAATAAATTCACTTTCCGCATCACGATAATTGTTTTCTGCCGCAGCCTGGTTGGAATAGGCTCGAGCCACACGTCCATCGATCTGGGTCTGGTCAGCAGTAGAACCAAGACCTGAATCAGTACGTTTGCGGATATCGCTGCG
This sequence comes from Aeromonas lacus, assembly GCF_000764665.1. Lineage (GTDB taxonomy): Bacteria > Pseudomonadota > Gammaproteobacteria > Enterobacterales > Aeromonadaceae > Aeromonas > Aeromonas lacus. Next base: position 5,819 of record NZ_JRGM01000062.1, read on the forward strand.
GATCTGCTCGTGGGTCTCGAGGTTTTGCTTGGATAGCTCCAGGATCTCC
>NZ_JRGM01000063.1 GCF_000764665.1 Aeromonas lacus
GCAATAAACCGCAATAGCCTATCTGTTTGATGCGTTCCAGCAACTGGATGTCATGTAATTGGGACTCTTCGAGCCCGACAATCTGACCCAGATCCGCTTCTGCCAACTCACACAGTTCCAGTGAAAATTTATAGACGCGCCAGCTGGGGCGATGGGCACCCACCTGAAAGAACAGTTTGGTCAAACCACTTAGCCGTAACTCTTCTGATGTTGCCGAGAAGAAGTAGATTTTATTTTGCACGGTATGGGCAAAGCTGTAGATCAGCGTTTCTTTGGTGGCACCTGGTGCCGGGCAGAGGCGTTTCATCCGAGCGGTGGAAAACAGTCCTGCCAGTGCGTCACGGTTTTTTTCGTCACGCCAGTACTCGAGAAGGTGCTGATTGTTCTCGCTGCGCAGGGCTATCTCCAGCTTGGGGTTTGCACCCGAACTAAAAAAGAGTGGTATGCCTGTCATGCGCGGTAGATAGAACTGCTCGTGTCCCTTGATGATCGCAGCGGAAAGCAGGTGATCGACGCTTATCCGATGATGGCCTTTATTGGCTTTGATGAACTCTTTGATAAAGGTATCAAAGGCCGGGTTGTCACCAGTGCGGATCAGTATTAGCCAGCAGCGCCCCTCTTTATTCTCCTCACCCAAAATCTGGTACTGCACTGGTTGTTGTAATAGTGGATTGGCGCTGTCGTGCTCCAACCCGGTAAAGATGACCTCTACCTGATCACCGGTTTGATAGGTCGGTAGATAAGGCACTGAGATACGAATCCCCTCAGGAGAAAGATCCGATGTTTTGGCCAGGAGTTTGGCTCCATCCTTGAGTCTGACTTCTACAGGGGAGCTGATATGCATACGCTCTTGGCGGCGACCGTAATAACTGGCGAATGGGATAGTCTTGACTTCATATTGCTGGAAAGGGTTGGTCTGCGCCGTGGCTTTGCCTTTTACCCGGGCCTGTTGCCGCTGCTTTTGCCACTGCTGCATCACCTCGTAGACACCCATCGTGTAGTCATCACGGTAAATGAAGCACTGGCTCTGGAACAGGCTGATAGCCTCTGCCGGCATGAAGTGGATCATGCCTTTAAATTCATATACTTGACACTCATCTGCCAGGGCGTCCCGCATATCGATGACCCTGCGGCAGGAGGCGCATTTGCGTTGTAGCTCCATTTTGAGCAGAAAGCGTCCGTTATTACTTTCAGACTCTATGAGTTGTGCAAAAATGTCTGCGAAATTCTTTTTCCGCAGCTGGGGAATGAGTTGTTCAATCAACTTTTGTTGCTGTACTGGATCCATGTATTCCCACCGCAAAGTCATTTTATGAGCACAAATGCTGATTATCTTGCTGTAACCACGCTTGTTAGTATTACATATCCTAACGACTCCTCATTATTCGTGGAAGGCGTTAACAACACCATTCCATTTGCATCTCATAAAGTTGCAGTGTGCGACTTGTACATTTGGATACATATCGTCACCAACTACACACGGAAGTTCGTCGTGCTCGGTCGTAGGATGAAGTCATGGAGAACGGCTCCATTACCCCAATAAGGAAAGTGACCATGAAAAAGATCATCCCCTTGGCAGTAGCTGCAGTTTTCGCCCTGACCTCTGGTTTCACCATGGCAGCTACACCGACCAAGGCTGCAGCCCCGCAAGCAACTCAAACCAAAGTCGTGAAAAAACAGCATCATAAAACCAAGCATCATGCCAAAGCCCCGGCAGCTAAAGCCGCACCGGCAACCAAATAGAATTTGGGCTCCTGCAGAGTCACCAGGACCGCAGGCGCGAATAAAGAGTTTGGTGGTAGTGCAGTAAGCGGAGAGCTGTAATAAACAAGGGAGGCCGATGCCTCCCTTTGATATCTGCACGAAGCTGACAGTGGTCGCTTTTCTGTATCTGTCTCCGCTCTATAAAGCCTATGCACATCTTCTGATGCTGATTGTGTGGCGTTGTTTCCCAAATCGATGCAACTTGAATGGAACTAACTGAGGACTCGGTGATCTGATCACCACCATCCTCTTCAAATCTGCATCATGGGCACGTCGCTTCACCCCATCATCAACTGGCCTCAATACAACAAGTCTTTGATTAACCGTGGTTCATGTATCCCGCCTCGCAAGAACGCGGGGTTATGGAAAAAGGGATACCCAAGACATGACGCAATGCTGGTGATGCGCAAGGAAGGACTGGCGCACTGGAAGAAGATATCGGGATACCACCGTCGCTCGCTGGCAGAGACAGCGATGTATCGGTTCAAGCAGTTGAAAATCAGTCTGCGTAACTACAACGTCCAAGTGGGAGAAGTCATGGCGTATGTCAGCGCCATAAACAAACTGAATACCCTGGGCCTACCTGTCAGAAAGCCCCAAGTGTAGCGGTCACCTGGGGCAGGGAAGTCATGACTTGCTGGCTGATTTGGGCAACAACGCCCTTCATCACTTTAAGAACGCAGCCTAGCGCCTCTCGTTTGCTGACTGGCTGAACTCGCTAGACTTAGATGATAAAGTGAGTTCAGCACGGATATAATTACTGTATATTATTACGCTGCAACAATGATGATGAATAGCCAATATTTTTTAACTCTTCAAATGCCTTAATTAATTGGGCAATATCATGGCTTGTATTCGTCGCTGTAATAGTGATGCGAAAAGCCTCACTTCCCTTTTTAACCATAGGATAAGGCGCTAAAGTTAGAAGAATATGGTTTTCATACAACACCCTTGATGCTTTAATCATATCTTTACCACTCCCAACTTTCACGGATATAATTGGAAAACCCGTTTCATTAGATGTGTCAAAGCCTATTTCGGTCAACCCCTTTATGGCCATGCGAGTTAACTCTGACATTTTACTTCGCAAAAACTCACCTTGCGACGCGTTAATTTTCAATCCTTCCAGCACCGCACACATTGCAGA
>NZ_JRGM01000064.1 GCF_000764665.1 Aeromonas lacus
CCCAATAGACAAGCTGGTACTATCAGTTATTGTACTGCCTTCTGGTGTTCGTAAACTAGCAGTCAAAATTGCCGGACTACTTGTTTGATGTACCCCAATAGCCTGAACTATATTATCGGCTGGATTTGCATTACGAGTGAACACATCTGCTGAATCACTTACCCAATGAAGACCTCTAAAGTCACTAACATTTTTTTCAGAACCATCACTCAGTAACGCCGTAACAGCATAGGTTTGAGCCCCTCCAGCAGGTACTGTATCAGACACATCGTTGTCGATACGCAAGCTACGCATAGCGACATCAGTGACTGTCAACTGCCCAATACCTGAAACGGGATTGCCACTTACAGGGTCAATGAAAGTTGCAGTGATAACGGCAGGTTCAGCAGTGACTTCAAGACCATGGGCAACAACGAATGAGCTTCTACCTGTAATACTGACTGCGGACGTATTCGAGTTCCAGTGCACCAAAGATGTTAGATCGAAAGTCCCATCAGTAAAGCTCCCCACGGCTCGATAACGCTGGGTCAACCCCTTAGCGATACTTGCGTTTACAGGGACGACATCTAGAGATTGTAGCTGTGCTGAGGTTACTTCAAGAGCAGCAGAGTTACTGTTCATACCCAAGTAACTAGCAGTCAGTAGATAGTTTCCTTCCTCATGACCGTATGCAACACCATCTGGGCTGATAGGTGCGCCAGATATATTGTCAGTCGCCCATACAATACGCCGACTTACATTTTGCGTACTCTCATCGGAAAAGGTCGCGATGGCTTGATAGCTTTGGGTTGTACCACGAGGAATGGCGCTATTGACCGGATCTATAACCAATTTGGTGAGCATGGCGCTGGTAACAGACAGTGAGACAGGCTGGCTTTCAATACCATCCATAATCGCAGTCAGCAGCACGCTTCCAACATTATTACCTTGTGCAACGGCATGCTGACCAGCCTCAATGGCAGGTACAACTGTTGCAATGTTAACGTCACTACTGACCCAACCAGCTTGGTCAGAGAGATCTATCACTGAGTCGTCAGAGTAAATCCCTGTCACTGTATAATCTTGTGTCGTTCCCTTAGCAATTGTTGCCTGTGCCGGATCGACTTGTACCCTGGTCAGGGTCGCATCTGTAACCGTGATGGTAGCTTCATTACTATTCAATGCACCACGATAGCTAGCGCTAATATGGGCAGAGCCCTGCACCATAGCTTTTACATCCCCAATACCAACGATGCTAGCTACGTTTGGATTATCACTACGCCAATTGACCAGACTGGTCATGTCCTGAGTAGACTTATCAGAAAACTCCCCAATTGCAGTAAAGGTCTGATGAAGCCCCTTTGGAACAAAGGTTTCGCCAGCAGGATTGATGTGCAATGCAAGTATTTGTGCGTTGGTAACCGTCAGTGACGCAGAATTGCTTTCAATATTTCCTATTGTTGCTCTGACTGTGGTCACACCTTCCGAATTGCCCATTGCAATTGCTTCACCGTCCTGAACAGAAATGGTAGCGACAGCAGTATTAATACTGACCCAATTAACATTTTCACTAACATCTTGAGCCGTACCGTCAGTGTAAAAGGCGATTGCCTTGTACTCTTGTATGGTTCCAACAGCAATGCGAGCTTCAACTGGAGTTATTTGCAAGCGAGCCACGAAGGCATCAGTTACGCGTATTGGTACGATATTACTGTCTAATTCAGCATAGCGAGCCACTAGACTCATGGAGCCAAGATTAAGGCCTGTAACCAACCCGAGATCTACACCAGCGATCTCAGGATTACTACTAGTCCAGTTTGCAATATCTGTCACATCTACCACATCACCATTTTGATAGGTGGCAAGCGCTTGATATTGAATCGTGCTACCTTTTGGCAACACCTGTTCCATGCCCCCATCTACTGGATTTTTAGGAATAATCTGGAGGCTAATTACGATATTGGGTTCTGGCTTTCCACCATCACCGTCTAAAAGACCCACATCACTGCCATTACAGGCAATTAGGAAGATACTTATCAAAAAAACAAAAATAACTCTAAGCATAGGAGTCATACTCAGTAATTAAACATGTTGGATACTACAACTTCTACTCTGCGATTTTTTTCTCGCCCCTGAGAAGTTCTGTTATCAGCAATAGGTTGTACTTCACCATATGATCTAATGGTAATACGTGTAGGAATTACGCCTTTACTAACAAGGTAGTCAGAAACAGCTAATGCTCTTCGTTCAGACAGCTTTTGATTGTAGATTTCACTGCCAGTATCATCAGTATGCCCAGTAACTGAAATCACTGTGCTAGGGGCTGTTAACGTACTTGATAGTATAAGATTTAAATCCGATATCGCAGCGGGTTGCAATTTTGCAGAGTTGAAGGAAAAAGCAGTATCCGAATGTAATATTAGCGGTGTGGGCTGCACGTTATATATTTTTTCTTCCGTTGTGGTCTCAAC
>NZ_JRGM01000065.1 GCF_000764665.1 Aeromonas lacus
GCACGTAACGATGTAGACACAAAACTGACTGCTGATATTGCTAAAGTAGAAGCAAATGCCGATGCAGCCACTAAAGCAGAAGCAAAGGTAAGAGCAGATGCAATCACCAAAGTACAAGCTGATATTGCAAAGGTAAATTCCGATGCAGACGCAGAAGATGTGAAACTTACTGCTGCGATTAAAGCTGTAGACGACAAAGTAAAAGCACAAGGTACAGATATCCAATCAAAGCTGGATGTGCAAGCACAGAACTACGCCAAGCTCGATACCAAGGTTAACTCCAACCGCTCTGAGTTCAATGGTGAAATTGCCTCTATCAAAACTTTTAATGGCAAAGTGCAGGAACAGCTTAATACATTGGGTTCTGTATCCGAGAAAGGTATCAACGACCTAAAGACTCAAGTTATAACTTTGGATCAACGCCTAACTGATACTGGTGCAAAGCTGTATCAAGATATGGTTAACGTAGAATCCAAGTTAACCGCCGTTGATGCAAAGACAGCAGAAACCAATAAACAGCAAGATGATCGCTTAACTAAAATCGAAACGGACTTTGCAACTAAAGCATATGTGCAAGCTGAAATTAAGAAGATTTCAATTACTGATATCAAGCAAGTACAAGCTGAATCAAATCTGCCTGCTGCTGGTACTGCATATGGTGACTTCTATTTCATCACCAGTACAAAAGAATGGAAAACCTCAGACGGCAAAGTGTGGCTCGATGTTACCGCAGTTGTGCCGGATGAAGTGCAAGCCAAAATGGATAAAATGCAGTCAGATCTGGAAGCTAAGATTGTTGCGGTTGAGAAGAATGCAAAATCGGCTCATGCATGGCTAGTACTCGAT
>NZ_JRGM01000066.1 GCF_000764665.1 Aeromonas lacus
CGGCTTGAAATTACTAGCCCTTTGATTCTGAGACACGTCTATCGATTCTGGCCGTTCATCAAGAGGCACTTCTAAACGCAATCAACCCCCTCAAAAGCCTCTCCACGGCCTCCAGCCTGCCCCGCAAATCGCGTTTCTCTGCAACGGTATTGCTGATGGCACTTTCAATCGCTGGATCCAATATGGAGAAGTCCACTCTTAATTGCTGGTACTCAGCGAGCATTGAATCACATTCCTGCAACCCCTTACGGTAGTGCTGTGCTCTCGCGATCAGTCCTTCCAGGACGGATTCATACGTTTCCGACTTACGCTCCTTACCCGATTCCGTTACAAGCGCACAAGGCCCAATAAATTCCTCTTTGAAATGCACTTCATCGAACTTGGGAGTCCTGATGAAATGAGAACAGCGCTTCCCATCATCAACATGCTTCCTTTTTAGAAGTCCCTGATTTACGAGCTTGATCAGATGCCGATAAATGAAGGTATAACGATAACGCCGCTGACGTATCTGCGATTCTGCTTTGTCACCAAAAATGGCATTTACAAATCCTATCGCAGTGAAGTCATCCATCTGCCATCGAATGAGTGCGGTGTAGCGCGCGGTTGGTAACCACACGGTCTGGGAGCTCATAAGTAATCCTGGGCCTCGAACGAAAACATTTAGTGGAAATCTAAACTCGGTTGCGGATTATAATCCGTGGTCGTTAGCCAGACAACCAGAGATAGTGCTCGCCAGCGAGAGGCGAGACATGCAAGAGCTAGCAAAAAAATTTGGTGATGCTGTACGTGATAGACGGCTTCAATTGGGCGTATCGCAAGATGCACTCGCATATGCGGCCGAAATTGATAGAAGCTACGTAGGACGAATTGAGCGTGGTGAGGTCAATGTCACCCTGGAAAAGGCTTATCGTCTTGCCAGGGTTATGGGGTGTGACATTCGCGATTTGCTGCCATAGATATATTTGCCAAATAATTATCTCTTAACCCAGATAAAACTAAATTTCCCTATAATTATTCACAGTGATGGCATAGCGAGTACCATCAGGCATATGAATGAGCAGACCTAAGGGCATCTGCGTGTGCGTGGCTTCATGCAGCGCAAGCTGCAAGCTCACAAGAACCATTCGAAACGAAAACGAGCTCCCGCCTTGTCTATCAACTGGTTGCAGTAGCTCCACCCAGCAGCAATAAATCCAGTTTTTCATCAGCTCCGGTCTGAGATTTTCAGCCTGTATCTCCATCCTCATTACCAGCTCTGCTGGTCTGCTGCATGTGTTATATTCGGCTCAAACATTGAGCTGAATGATGGGCGGGGTCGGCTCATTATTGAGACCTTAGCACGTTGGATGAGGAAATAATGGAACCATTTTGGATTTGGCAACAAGCCGACTGGCCCCATTTTCGTTGGCAGGATAGCGAGATATTGCCCAGATTACGGCATGCTCAACGCAGGCTGGGAATGCTAATAGGTAGTCATTCCAGATTGGGGAACTCCGACCAAACGTTGGATACGTTACTGGCTAACATCATCTCCTCATCCGCTATTGAGGGTGAGCGTCTCAATGCCCAATCCGTGCGTTCCTCCTTGGCTAGGCGGTTAGGGGGATCACAAACTCCGTCCTATCCCGTGTCAGATCGCTCAGAGGGGCTCGCGGCAATGATGCTGGATGCCATCGACAACCATGAACAACCACTGACAATTGAACGACTTTACCAATGGCATCGTTGGCTGTTCCCCGCCAACGAATGGTCGGTGCAGCCAGTGAACGTAGGGCAGTTGCGAGGAGATGAGCCGATGCAGGTTGTCTCTGGGCGTGTTGATCGCCCCATCGTGCATTTTGAGGCACCACCCAGAGCTGCCCTTGACGATCAACTGGCCGCGTTCGTCTTCTGGTTTAACCAGACTCGGCATGACCCCACGATGGATCCCCTTCTTCGTGCGGCAATTATCCATTTCTGGTTCGTGACCCTGCATCCCGTTGATGATGGTAATGGGCGGCTCACGCGGGCATTGACCGATCTCGCGCTGTCACAGACTGACAGCCACAGTATCCGACTCTATGCCATGTCAGTTGCAATTCTAGAACGGCGGGCAGACTACTATCGGGCATTGGGGTCAGCACAGAAGGGCTCGTTGGATATTACCTCCTGGATTTGTTGGTTCCTCGACACACTGGATTACTCCATAGAGCTGGCATTACAGGTTATTGATCGTTCTCTCGCCAAGACATTTTTCTGGTTGTGGCACTGTCATGACGATCTGAGTCCAGATCAAACCAAAGTGCTGAATCGTTTACTGGATGGCGGCGAACAGGGTTTTGAAAATGGCATCAGTGCCAGTCAATATCAAAAAGTCGCCGGAGTCAGTAAGCCCACGGCCACACGCCATCTGGCTGCATTGGTGGAAAAGGGATGTATTGAGAAATTACCTGGTGGCGGACGCAATACACGCTATCAGATCCGCTTGCACACCGAGGGAGTTTGAAAAAGTATCGCCATGGGGTGTTATTTTTATTTGGTAGATAAAATCTGCGATTAACGTACCGATGACGATCTTTAGTTAAATATTGACACCATGATGAGTGCCGTCAGGCATATGAACAAATAAACTCAACCGGCAGTCATGGCTCTCAACTGATTTTTTGAGCGACAACAAACTATCGAGAACATCGGGATCTATTGCAGGAACATCACCCGTCCCGAGATTTGAAAGCAATTTGGTCAGAGCGATACGGACTCTCAGCACTTCGGCAAGCTCCTTTGTGCT
>NZ_JRGM01000067.1 GCF_000764665.1 Aeromonas lacus
ATTTCGAATAACACTATACCTTGTATGTTAGTGGGCACTAACAGCACTACATGTTGGGGGGGGTATATAAAATGAACCGTTTTATGTGAATTTGGCTCTATATTTCACATAAAACTAAAGGTAAATGGAGCAAAACATAACAAAAACAGAGGAACAGGAAAATGGATTTTAATTTTGAAAATATGGATAGTCTTGCAGCATTGCGTCCAGTACTTAGAACTGTTGAGTACAAAGGTATCACATTCTATGTGCGTTCACTGAGCGCAGCGGCAGAGAAAGAACTTATGGCTAAGACTGCTCTTACTGGTGAAATTACTGCCACTAAACTTGAGCGGTACTATAGTGAACTAACTCGCGTAATTATCATGAACGGATTGGTAAATGCAAAAGGCGAGCAAATGCTTGTGAACGAAAAGCAATACAAAAAATTTATCGAAGCAGTTGATAACGACCTAGTACAACTACTCGAAGGTACAATTCACCCTGTACTAAACGAAGAGCAACAAGAACAAAGCAACGAACAAAAAAAGTAATTTGGCGTTTGATGTACTCGGATGATAGTACGCTGTATAAATCATTTAAACTAATGGATCGCTTTAAAATGCCATTGAGCGAAATACGTCAATGGAGCCCATTAGAATTTGAAGCTGCGGAAGCATATTGTTTTAGACACGCTATAGATCCTACGTTGCACACAGCAATATCAAAAGCAGGCATGTTCGCAGCGATGAGCAACGGTGCAAAGATAAACCCAGACGAGCACTACGCTGAAATGAAATTGCACTACACAATGCCCGATTTCCTCAAAACGCAAGAAGAACTAGATCTCGAAATGAAACAAGAGATTGAGCGTCAGCGTAAGTTACACGAACAAAGCACCATTGGTTTAATTGATGATGCAGATGTTGAACCAGTACCACAAGCGCCTAAACGTAAGCGTAAAAAATCAAAACAACAAGAATAACAACAAAGGGGATTACCCTTGCAAGGGCACTTTTGTGCCCTTTTTTATTTCCAATAATAACAATAATAAGGAACAACTATGGCGAGAGGATCATATCAAGCTGGTTCAGTAAGCGTTAATTTAAACGCAAACAGCGCCCAGTATGTGCAAGCACTTAAACATGCACAACAAATCACAAATGCTTGTCTCAGTAATATGTCCCAGACATTTAAACACTTTGCCAGTACCGCAATGCAAGCAGGTGCAACTGTAGGCCGAGTTACTGCACAGTTAGGTGCACCATTAGTTAAAAGCGCCGCATGGGGTGCAGGTGCGTTGGCAACGTACACAGGTGTGATAATTGCTCACCGTTTAGAGCAGCAGAAGTTGGCTATCCAGTACGGCGCAACAGCTGAACAAATGAACCAGATGGCCTACGTTGCGAATTACGCTGGTGTAGAGCTTGAGGACGTACTGGATGCAATGAAAGAGTTCAGCATCAAAGCAGGTGATGCGGTCGAAGCTGGAGAAGCAGTAACTAACACCATGTCTGCATTCTATAAAGCAGCAGGTGGCGCTCAGATGTGGAACAACGAGACAAGCCCTGTCATTAAATTGAACAAGCTCCGTGAAGCGTTTCAGAAACTATCCGATTCCGATAAGTTGCGCGTACTTGATGAAGCTGGGGATGCAGGGTTGCGTTTGAATGGTGTCTTACGTTTAACCAACCAAGAAATGGACATGCTGCAAAAAACTGGTGCAGCAACCGCAACCGCAGCAAACATGACTAACATGCAAACCCTAATTGCAAAGTTTGGTTATCTGCAACAAGTAGGCAATGACTTCTTGATGGGTATTGTAGGGCGTATTGCACCAGTACTAATTAAAGTAGTGGATCAATGGACAAACAGATTACGGTCTGCTTTTGAGGATAAGGGCGGCTTTAAAGAAGGGTTCCAAAGTTACGTAGATTTGTGGTCGAAACGTATTTTTGATTTTTTGATGGATACAATAAACAGTGTGGCTAAGTTTGTTGACGGCTTGAACAACGTAATGAACACCATGCAATCAATGACAAACAGTGCAAGAGGTGTTGTTGGTGGCGTTGTTAGTAAGCAATACGACAACGACTATGCAAAAACAATGTCAAAAGAAGATCGTGATTCAGAAGTTAAGTACGATGCACTATCAAGACAAATAGAGCAACGTGAAGCCCAAATAGAAGCGAGAGCAGCTAAGTTAGATGCAAAAGCCGCAAAAGAGGGTAAAGGTTGGATAGGGAAAACCATTGATACGCAAACCGATGAC
>NZ_JRGM01000068.1 GCF_000764665.1 Aeromonas lacus
GTGTTCATCCATGTGGACGATTGGTATCCACATTCCTGTTTCTGAAAAATAGCTCAACTGGGCCTCCTGTGCCTTCAATAAGTTACGATCACTGTGTTTTTTGGTGCCTCTTTTAGCATAAAAAACGGCCTCTATCGGCAAATTTTTAAGCAACTCACCTCCCCAAGATCGAAGAACAATCTCATTATTTTCAACATTAAGACCTGCGTCCTCAATATAGTAGCGACTACCTTCTACCATCGCCTCAAAGGCTACAGCAGATTGTTCATTCAATAAATCCCAGCCACAGCGGCTGATATACTTATCGGCTTCGAAAGCGGTAATCCAATCTTCTGTATTAAATAGTCCTTGTGACTGACAAGTCGCCGAAATAGGAACCGATGGAATTTCACCACACCCATCATCCTCCCTCCCATTACTACTCCCATTGATAGGGAATGCACATGCATAACCAGGTCTGAACTGACTGTCGGAAAGCTCGTGTTGAGGTATCAGGATGATTCCATAATCATAATTAGCGAATATCGGGTTGAAAATATCCTGGCGAAGATAAGAGTAAGACATACTATTGTCATCTGAAGGTGACCATGGCATATCTGTACTGCGGTTGTCTTCGCCGTGTATCACAACTCCAGAACACTCATAGGCGGGCTTGTTTGCTGCCCCACAATTGGCCACTATACTTCCATAACGAATTGTTATTCTATTTGCAACCTCTTCTCCTGAGCCTTTAGGCGGATTGTTAGCATAGGTGGTGCTACTACCTGCACAATAGATACCTAGTACTAGAATTAATGCTGAATTATATTTCATATATAAACCACCTCAAGCTTAATTAAAAATAAAATTCTAAGATGTGCATAGTCAAACCTACCAAGATTGAGGCTCCCATCCACATTTATAGATTCATATGTACATCAGATAACTTTTATTTTATGAATTCATAATCAGCAGCGTAATAAATTAAGGCATAACCTTCAC
>NZ_JRGM01000069.1 GCF_000764665.1 Aeromonas lacus
GCAAGACGATATTGAGCCAAGCAAGACGATACTTTGCTCGCATGGTATTAGAACAGACCTGACTACCCGAACCAGCCCATCTTGCATTGAACTGAACAGCAACATTTTTACCTTTACGCATAATTAGCTAGATCTACCCGGCATTAATGACCAATAACCCACCACACGACACAAGAATCAGACAACTTGCGCGACGCAAAACAATCACAGAATGAGCAGATAAAAGCTAAAAATAAACGACCATAAAAAATAAAACACATAAAAAACAAAAACATAAAAAAAACACAACACGCACCAACCGAAGGGAAACCAGTAAAACAATGAGGGCGTTGAGATAAAAAAAAGCTGACAAGGGGTACTTGCCAGCCAAACAGACACTATGGAACACACATATCGGGATGGTGGCTTCATACAACAAAAACCACCGACACAACCTCAAACAAGGAGGCTGCACAGGTCACAACCTAACAGCAACAAAAATCAAAACAACAAATAAAAAATAATATTCACACCAACCAATAGGTGGGCGAGGGGGGCAAAAAAATTTATTCCCATTTATTAGCTGAAAAGATGGTTGTCAACAGCAATAATAACATCGAAAGCACTTCACATCAGGCATGCCTTCAAAAATCTCACATCAACATAATGATAGCAACTCAAAAGAACGAACGGTAGATACCCAAGATATGTTTAACTTTCTTATCAGATCTAAAAGAAACAACAACAAAAAAGTTTTCGTCGTCAAACGTAAGGGGGAACTTCTTCTTGCGCTGAAAAACAATATGATAAACGATGTGCCAAGCTTGGTATCGCTTTATCATGATAGCAACAGGACCGGATGGAAAATTGTAGCAGATCAGGTTTATGCGCGAGATGAACATGAAGCGGCATTGAAGGTTCAGTTTTTAAATGACTCTCATGGCTTTATGATGGCGGCATGTTTTATTAATGCTCTGCTGGTTTTATTTTCACCAAACCTTATAGTTAATGCATTTCTGGCATTCTCTTGTATTGCTGGATACGCGTACGCTCTCTGGACAATGTATCAATTTCAGAGTCCAGCATTGCAAACGCTTACAATGCAACATTGCATCCTCACTCAAGATTGAACATCAGACACCAAGATAGGGGAAGCGTTAATTCAAGGTGATAAATATCATTCCACATAACCTCGTTGCCTCTCGCACCTATCAATGTTAACTACTCTCCTTATAGCAAG
>NZ_JRGM01000007.1 GCF_000764665.1 Aeromonas lacus
CGCAAGGTGCAGAAATCTTTAAGCCCATCAAATACAAACAAACTGTATTCGTTGAAGATAGTGAACTAGTGAATAAAGGTTATGTGCAGCAGCAATTCGCAACTAAAACCGACAACACCAAGACATTGCAAGATGCCAAAGCGTACTCGGACAGTAAGGATGCGGACCAAACCAAAGTAATCACAGACACATTCACTAAAGCAGTAAATGACAGTAAAGCATATTCAGACAGTAAAGACGCAGCCCAAACCAAAGCAGTTACCGATGCATTTACTAAAGCAGTCGAAGACAGCAAAGCATATTCCGATTTGAATGATGCTAAGTGCGTGCAGAAAGCTGGCGATACAATGCAAGGTTCTCTGACTGCAACGGACTTTATCCAAAGCACACCACAAACAAATAATGCAGCTGCCAGTACTCGCAAAGACTACGTTGATGCCCAAGTTAAAGCAGTTGACGACAAGAACTTCACACTGAACAAAACTGCACTTAACGTTAGTTTGAATACTCTAGGCAGCATTGCACATGCAGGTG
>NZ_JRGM01000070.1 GCF_000764665.1 Aeromonas lacus
GTACATAACATCGTCAGCAGCCATTTCATCAAACACAACAACATAATGGTTGAAGCTCTTGATTGCTTCGCCAACTTGTACTTTTGCGTGGCAGCATGTAACGAACTTGGATTTCATTTTTGCACGGTTCTTGAGGACAGCAACTTGGATATCTTGCAGTTCAGTTGAAGTAATGATTCCATCTTTATAAAGCTGCTGAATTACTGAACCTTCGAAATCTGGATCTGCATAGTACTCGCCGCATTTCATTTCTGCGCCTCTGTTCTTAGTAATCTCAAACACAATTTCGCTTGTGCCTTTCCACACTTGGAATTCAGGGTTTGCTTTCTGGAATGCATCACGGTTTGCTCTAGTGTTGGTGCAAAACAGCATACCGCGCCAATTGGATTCACCACCGAACATATCCAGTGCAATACAATCAGCAAGTGCACCCATTGTACGAGATTTACCTGAACCAGCGTTCTCAACTACAGTAACTACGCGATTCATATGCAATGCAGAAAAAATGCTTTCAGCTTGCTCTACGTATTCGTGTTCGAGACGTACAAGGTTTGTGCTTCTTGGTGCAGTACCAATAATGCTCAACGCAAGATCATTGTATTTGCGCTGAACTGTTTCTTTACCTGCTTTGATGTACTTTTCGATTGCATGGATTCTGGTGCACAGCTCGTTGTATTTTACTGTATCAATGCCTGCATCCACTTCGATCATTTCGGAAGCGAAGCGGTTGCGTTCTTGGCCTACGTATTCCATTGCAGCTTGAATCTTTTCAGCTGGTTTCCATGTTGCACGCAATGCACTATGCAACATTTCGAGGTTCATAAGCATTTCGTTATATGGCACACCGGACTTGATCATGAAGCACGCAAGCGCAAATGACTTGTTGTTACCGCCTTTACCTGTGTTGATGGCATTCAACAAACGGCGTTGTACTTCTTCATCACGTTGAGCAACTACGCCTGCATTGATATCGTTTCGCACTACTTTGCACAGATCCTTTATTGCATCTGTACATTGCTGGAGTTCTTTGCGCTTCTCATTTAAAGCGTTATAAGCATTAAGCAAGTCTGCTTGCTCGCTTTGTTCTTCTGCTTGGTAGAACGCTTCTGGGTCAAAACTAAAATAACATTGACGGCTTGGATCACATGCTGCTGGGTCATAGTAGTTACCCAAGTCCAACCGCTCAAGCAGTGCACGGATATAGAAGCGCACAGCAACGGTGAAGTCCTCTTTCTGTTGAACGGTCATACAAGGTACGTTGTGTACGTAGAATACCTTGATACCATCACCTGACGGACTCTGGAACATTGCAACAGGGTTAGTGCTTTGCAATGCAGCCTTAACGCGCTGTACATCACCATATGGAATCTTATCCAAGTCGATGTGCAAGTACCCTGTAGGTTCCCAACGATTGTGCTCTGTCACGTTGTGCTCGTTCTTTAGTTTTACTTTCTTATCGAGGATATAACCGTGTGGCATAAAACTAGGAACGAAGTCTTCTTTTTGTATTTTGCCTTGTGCTTGTGATTTTGCGGTACGGTAATCTTCAATGTTCTTGCGATATGTACCTTTGCGGATACTGTCAATCAACTGTTCGAGCGAGCTCTCTTCACTTACCCATTTTTGATAATGACCGTTCATCCAAGTCTTTTGTACAAGTTGCAGGTTGCGTTTGATAATTTCCATAAATACTCCGTAAGTTATAAGTGTTAGATGTTGTGTTCTAGTGTCCAAAAGCCTGTTGTTACCGCAACGGGCTTTTTTTATTCTTTATTGAAAGTGCCCGTTTTGTACTTAGTGATCAGGCGGCATACTGTTGCGTCCGAGGTGTTGTAATGTCGCGCAATACTAAGCATTGTGTAATTCTGCATATGCAAATCGTACATTGCTTTTGCTTGTTCCATAGTGAAGCGCGGCTTAGGGCCGGTCTTTTTTCTTTTCTCTAGCATGATGCTTTCCTTTATTTAGTAATTAGTAATGGAATATGTAATGAAATGACGAAAAAATTAGGTGCACAGCAATGCACCCAATTTAGGTCAGTTAGTGGAGACTAAAAGGAAATTATAATGAAGCAACAAGCGCAATGTCTTGCATACTATATTATAACATTATTTTGCTGGACTGTATAAAATGCCAAGCAAGTTTTCCCGAATGCCTTGCATTCGTCCAATATTTATTTAAATCCTTTATTGTTGATGCCTTCTGGATTCATAAGCATCATTGCACGAATGTCTTGTTCTTGCTGCTTGTTCAATGCACTAAGTTCAAATGCAATGTGTGCTTTTTGATTGGTGTCTACGAAGTTCGCTTCCAGTACATCTAATCTGTTGTCTACTTGTTCGGCTTGCTGTTCTAGCAAATGCAAATTCCAGAATTGCAAAGCACCAAGTACAAACACAGATCCAATAAGTAATTTAAATTTCATTTTGTCTCTCCTAAATGTTGTTTGCCTAGGTGGATTCTCCACCCGTCTACATCTGTATTTAGGAAATCTGTGTGAAAATTTGTGTGTAATTATGTGCTCTTTCGGGGTGAATATAGAAGAAACCCATTTTATGCTGCGCCATTAAAGGCGGCAGGGTATTCTACTGTGTTATCGTGCAAGGTACTCTTTATACACTATAAGCAACTGCTCTTTAGTCATATTCTTCATTTGATCTAATGTTAGTATTTCAAGGTGCAGCAGTTTGTTTAACTGTTCGCTCTTACTTAACCTCTGAAAAGCCTTTGCCTCATCCTTGAGGCGGTTAGGGTGGTAATCCCTATCTGTATAATCCTTGGAGTAGTACGAAGCGACATTATTCAAAAAACTAACTGCACCTTGGATACCTAACTTGTTCACTGTGCCTGATCGAACAAGTACTTTCCAAAGAGAACCACACGTTGTATTGCACTGGGAGCACAAGGCTCCGCGCACTCTGTGTTCATGTGGTTCCCCGATGTGTGCATGGTCAACGCAGGGTTTAACTAGCGTCCGGTTGCACAGGGGGCACTTGTTCTGTTGCTGTTGTTGTAATCGCGTCCGCACTACGCTCAAGTCCTTCTGGCGTAGTTGCATGGTTTATCTCGTTCTGGTTTGGTTGTTGCTGCTCTAGTTCCTGTAGACGCAGCTTATTGGTTTGTTCTCGGACTAACTTCTTGAGGCTGTTTATCATCCGTGCATCCAATGGGATCTCCGGTTCAACAATCTCAGTTATATCCGTTGCGTGTAGATACAGGCACATTGGCATGTCCTCTACTGTGCGCTTGCACGCTTCCAGCACGTACCGCAAATGATCACTGGATATCCGCTTGTGCATCCCGTGGCAGGCTTGGCGTATGCGCTGCGTGTAGTGCTTTGCAGTGCAAGGCGTATGTGCGTTCTCAGTGATGCACATAGCTAGGTCATCGTACATTGAGGGTTCGAGGCGCAGGGTGTTCATTGCTTGTGTTGGGGTATTCATGTTGCTCTCCTATGGTGAATGAGCAACATGTATGCGCTTTTGTGCTGTGCTTTAGCATAGTTATTATAACAATTATTTATGTGGTTGTTTTTGAATGAGAAATAGCCGACTTGCCTTAGTCTGTTGTCTTATGGCACCCTCACCGCTCGTAAAATCATCAACAGGAGTAGGGTTATGCCTAAGGTCATTGGCTTAGGGGATAAGACCACTACAGGAGGCGCAGTAATTGAATGCTTTCCTGATGTGCAACTGAACAACCAAGGCACCACAGTAATAGGGATGAAGGCCACCTGTCCCGCTTGTAAGGTTGGTATTGGCCCTATAGTTCCCATGAAGCCCATCAAAGTAGTGATCAACAACATCCAAGTTGCTGTAGAGGGGGACTGGGTGCAATGTGGTTGCCCTCCCCAGTCGAACAAACTCATTGGTGCGCCTGCGTCATACATAGTCGCTGACAATCAGGGCGGCGCATCGATGAAGATGCCCTTTACATCACAAGCGCAAGCCGAACAGGCATACCAAGCCTTTAGCGAAGTAGCATCGGGCAATAAGAGCATTACTGAGCTCTTTGCTACCGTTGCTCAACCAGTAGAGGACTGGAAGCCTGTCCCTGGATATCGTGGCCTTGTGTATCAAACAAAGCGCAAGATGGACGACTACGCAGCAGACGATCTACAACACGGGGACTTCACTGCTACCCAGATCATGAAACTTGGTGCTCTATATAGCTTTGCAATAACGTCTAATGAGATGCTGTTGCCCGCATCAGTGCACTTTATGAACATGAGGGCCACTACCAGCATTGTCTCTTGGATGGGTAAGTACAGCGGCATCATTGGGGAGCTTATTGATCGGTTCGAAGCGAACTCCGGCGCTACATACACAAGCCCATTGTTGACGGAAGCAATGCAGAATCACCGAACAACAAAAGCGTTTCATGGTGAGATACAGCGCACTATTGAATCCTTGCTCAGTCAGCATGACATGATGCCTGCCAATACACGTAGCACCGTCACAAACAAAGTAAATACAAGCGTTTCATTACCTAAGTTTGACGATGCAATTGACCGTTTAAACGGGCTTGGTATCGCAGTGCACGATATATACGCGGCACGAGTAGAGCTTACTGAGCTCGAATTTAAAGGTCGCCAATATAGAGGGAAGTTGGTCTATAAAATCCAAGACCATTTTGGACTGGATGTTCCAGACGTAAATGGTGGAAAATGGT
>NZ_JRGM01000071.1 GCF_000764665.1 Aeromonas lacus
AACCCATCCTATAATTGGCAAACTTAAATATGCTAATGCCTCATTTTGATTGGTTTCAAAAATATTCTGAATCATGTTTTGATCAAACAAGACTCTATACTTCATCATTGTGTAACTAACGATTGCGCTAAGTGCGATAAGAAGTGCAAAAAAAGGCTTTACTAAATACCGTATCGAAAATGGAACAAATGCAAAATTAAGCGCTGCAACAAGCAATATTGGTAATGAAATGGCGAAACCAAATTTAAAATCTTCTAATTTGTAAAGAATTTCGTAAAAATGGAGAACTCCACGCCAGTTCAGCATAAATGCAAAATACAGTGCCAAAAAAAATATGAGCGGCACAATTTTTATTTTTATAAGGGAAGGCATACTTACTCCATTAATAGCCCAACAGTCACTTTCTAACGATACATCTTGTCTGTATGTTGAAAATGAATGGTAACAAAGCTGTACGTGAGCTTAATTGGCATTTTGTCATTTACTGATAAAAATGTGATCTCAATCACGAATCGCTTATCCGAAATGATACACAGCCAAAATTAAGGAAGTCTTAAGATGCTCTTCGTTCAGTTTTCTATCGCTTGAAAGCCAATAGCAAGACACCGCCAGCGATCATGCCAATCCCCAACCATTCTCTGACCGATGGCCGTTCACCAAGGAAAGTGAAAGCAAAAATAGCAACCAAGACAAGGCTGAGCTTGTCTACTGGGGCAACCTTAAAAGCCTCACCAATCTTTAGTGCTCGAAAGTAACAGACCCAAGAAGCGCCTGTTGCTAAACCGGACAGAGTAAGGAAAATCCAAGTTTTTGGTGTTAGACCAAAAGGGTTGGCCCACTTCCCTGTGTAAGCAATAAATGCTGATAAAACAACGATGATCACTCCTGTGCGGATCAACGTTGCAAGGTCAGAATCAACCCCTTCCACCCCTACCTTCGCAAAAATTGCAGTCAGAGCAGCAAAAATTGCAGACAAGAAAGCCCAGTAGAACCACCCAGTTTGTGAGTCCATTTGACACCCAATAATTCGCTACGCATCAATGTTAGATTTTTTCGCATGGCGCCATCTAGCTTAAGTGTTTCTTAATAAATCCCTGACACTCTTTCATAGACGGCGATTCGTCTAACCAAAGGATAGGGTGAACTATGCATAGCAACACCGATAACATCGTAAGCAAGGTGCCAGAAATCACACTGGCCTTTTGGATGATTAAAATTTTAGCAACAACGCTTGGTGAGACAGGCGGAGATGCGTTATCGATGTCGATGGATCTAGGCTACCTGGTGAGTACAGCAATTTTTGCAGTCATTTTTTTTGCTGCTGTCAGTGCTCAGATATCCGCCAAGTCTTATAACCCTACGCTGTATTGGGTCACGATCATCGCAACCACCACGGTAGGTACAACGTTGGCTGACTTTGCAGACCGTTCTTTGGGAATTGGTTATGCAGGTGGTTCGACCATACTCTTCCTTTTGTTACTTGGTTCCTTTGGGGTGTGGTATCGAGCGCAAGGAGAGATATCATCCAGTGTAATTTCGTCACCCAGAACAGAAATGTTCTACTGGATCACCATCATGTTTTCACAAACCCTTGGTACAGCCTTGGGTGACTGGACTGCCGATGATGCCGGATTCGGGTATGCAGGGAGTTCCGTAGTATTCGGTGGCATGTTGCTGGCCATAGTTGCAGCCTACTTATGGACTAAAATATCTCGTACATTCTTGTTTTGGGCTGCTTTTATTATCACACGCCCCCTTGGCGCTGTTGTTGGAGATTTCCTGGATAAGCCATTGAGCAAGGGTGGGTTAGAACTTAGCCGCTATTCAGCCTCAGCTGCATTACTATTAGCGATTGCTGTGCTGGTATTTATATCAAGTACAAGAAGCAAACAAAACGACACTGTAGCGTTGGATTTAGATACTGATAACTAAGTGTATTAAATGATAGTGTTGGAGCAGTGTCATATGATGCATATGCCTGCTCCAATTATAGTCAGTCAAAACAGATAGTGGTGATT
>NZ_JRGM01000072.1 GCF_000764665.1 Aeromonas lacus
CCTGAATATTACGCGTATTTTAGCGCGAGACCCCAAGAATAAACTACTGGTTGTTGAACCGCACATTTCTGCGTTACCGTACGAATTGTCTTCGCTGGAAAATGTCCAATTAGTAACACTGGCGCAAGCGCTCGAACAAGCCGATATGGTCGTACAGTTGGTGAAACATAACCAATTCTCCGATGTGGCTACTACGTGTGTAAAGCAGGTCAGGTATATGAAGTTTTGTTGAGGGAGGGACGATAAAGAATGAACATCTTTGTTATTTTAATCTCTTACTCTCTGTGATTAGAAGGCAGAAGGCAGAAGGCCATGATAGTTGGTGGACCTATCAAGGCCTTTTTATTTATTCAATATTAATATGTCGATAATCTTCATGCCGGACAAAAATTCGACCATATACTTCTAGTGCCAATAAGCGGAATTTCAATAATGGATTGGCCGCATAAAAGTCCTTTAGCATCCGAAGAGACATCCCGGTAAATTCCATAGCATAGCCATTCTCAAATATTCGTTCAATTGGCTGAATATATTCATGCATAGGGACCGGAAAACCAGCTTTGGGGCGGTAAATGACGCTATCTGGTAGATAACGTTCAGCCAGTTTTTTTAACAAATATTTACCGTCTTTTCTGAAGCGTCGATGAATTTTTAGATTGAGAGGTATATTCATCGAAAAGTCAATGATGTCTTTGGTTAGAAATGGTACCCGGCCTTCAATTGAGTTGGCCATCAATATTCTATCAGTTCTATGTAATATGCTACCTAGATGACCATAATAGTTAAAATGGATCGCGCTCAGCATATGTTTTTCGAACTCCGAGGTTATCAGAGTATTATATTTTTCATGAATAATCGCTAGGCGCTTCCAATTGGAGAAATCTTGGCTCTCGAACAGGAAAGATCGCATTATCAGGTCATTAGACATATCAAAATAGCCCAGACCCAGTGGCATGTAATCCGTGATGTCTTTCAAAGTGAATTGTTCAAAACCATCACGCATTGTTCTGGAGTAATCGCCAGAGAGACGAGTCAATAG
>NZ_JRGM01000073.1 GCF_000764665.1 Aeromonas lacus
ACTCAATTCCTCCTGAAAGTTCACATCATGAAACAAAGGGGTTTTAACGAAACTTGGATACGATCGGACATCATCAACATTTCTCCGTTCCAGGAAACCCGCGTCAACCAACTTCATCAGATTACGATAAACGAGGCCATATCGCCTCTTATGGGCCTGATTGTACTCTGATTCACCAAAGACTGCGTTCAAGCACTCCGTTGTAGTGAAATCATCCATCTGCAATCGAATGAGTGCGGTGTAGAGCGCGGTTGGTAACCACACAGTCTGGGAGCTCATAAGCAATCCTCGGTCTCGAACGAAAACATTTAGTAGAAATCTAAATTCAATTGCGGATTATAATCCGTGGTCGTTAGCCAGACAACCAGAGATAGTGCTCGCCAGTGAGAGGCGAGACATGCAAGATCTAGCAAAAAAATTTGGTGATGCTGTACGTAATAGACGGCTTCAATTGGGCGTATCACAGGATGCACTCGCATATGCGGCCGAAATTGATAGAAGCTACGTAGGACGAATTGAGCGTGGTGAGGTTAATATCACCCTGGAAAAGGCTTATCGTCTTGCCAGAGTAATGGGGTGTGACATTCGCGAGTTGCTGCCATAGATATATTTTCCAAATAATTATATCTTCACCCAGATAAAACTATATTTTCCTATAATTATTCACAGTGATGGTAATTAGCATCATTGCCAGCTTTAGCATTTCCTATTAGCTATTACCCCCCCTATTGCCTATATAGAAAGCGTCACAAACTGCCGTTTTCAGAAAATGCCTACATGGTCTCGATTGGCGCATTGATGATAAAGTGACCCTTTCACCACTCTTTATCGAGCCCTCTATACATGCAGAGACCAGACCTCAGAGACATCCACCAACTTACCAAGGACGAGTTCAAGCGCATTCTAGGCCCTGTGGCTGGAAGCCTTGATGACGGATCGAAGGTGGTATTGGGGATGCAATCTGATGTGTTTGCTTGCTGTAGTATCCAAGGAGACCAAATCTCGGTGAGGGGGACGCCCAGGTTTGAGCAGGCCATCAAGTCGGCATATGCCCAAGCCAAGCCGACAATGTGGTTCGGTTCGGCAGAGAAAGAGCGTCCGAAGACAGAAACCATTCCTCCTGCTCTCAAGCCAAAAACCGATACAACGTCAGCCACAACCTATCGTGTACCTGTGCTCATCTACAAGTCGAAGCGTGAGCCAGGTAAGAACGTTGATGGCAGCCCCGCCGAAGATATGACCTATGGCACGATGACGGCAGAGCAGATCCAGGCTATCCCCATGTTTGTAGGGAAGATGGGAGATGACGGCTTTATTGGTGATCTCGAAAAGACTGACCCCAAGGTGTTCTTTAGTAGCTTCCGCAACATGGCCACATTGTTTGCAACTGGCGACTTGAAGATGAACATTCTGGCCATGATCGCCAAGTTCGAGAAATCCGAGGGGGGTGAATATCGGAACCAAGCGTTGACGAGAGCAGCGCGAGCTCACCCGACCACGATCAAGTTCTCAGATACCCTTATCAAGGAAGTGAAGGCAAAGCTGGCCGAAGTTGATGGTGATGTGAATAAGCTTGTTCTGAGTGACTTGATGCAGCAATACAGCAAGACCTCCGGCTTTCGGTTACCCATCTTCAACTCTGCGGCGGATAAGGTACAGGGCCTCACAATTGCGGTGAACGATGTCTGGGCAGGCAAGGCGGAAATCACGACATATGAAAAGTTTGGCGATTTCTACAAGGGCACGATCAAGGTAACGCTATATGACCACTTCGGTCTCGATTATCCTGACATTGGCCCTGACCCCACGACCGGAAGAGTCAAGTTCTACGGCCTGGCGTCCGGTTTCAGAAGCTGGTTTGTGCTTCAACACTACAAGCGCTTTGCCTACAAGCCATTTTTGACCGTCATTGAACTCAGCTATCCATTCCAAGGGGAACTAAAGTGAGCGCAGCCGTGAAGACAGAGAGAACATGGGTATTCGTGTTGTTCATGCTCTATCACCTCTTGAATGCATCGATCCTGTTGATTCAGCCTGTCTATGACTGGTTTAACGATGAATACTCACTGACTGGCCTATATGTACTGCTCATGCCCTATCTCTGGGGTTTGATAACGATTCTGGGGGCGATTTTGTTCTTGTCAAATCGCTCTTGGAAATACCTGGCAGGTAATCTACTCGGTGGTTCAATTCTTCTCTTTTGGTGGCTTAGACTGGCATCCCAATATTAGTGAGTATCATCAGGCATATGAATGAGCAGACCAGACGGCATCTGCTTGTGCGTGGCTTTATGCAGCGTAAGCTGCAAGCTCACAAGATCTATTCGAAACGACAATGAGTTCCCGCCTTGTCTATCTACTGGTTGCTGTAGCGCCACACAGCAGCAATAAATCCAGTTTTTCGTCAGCTCCGGTCTGAGATTTTCAGCCTGTATCTCCATCCTCACTACCAGCTCTGTTGGTCTGCTGCATGTGTTATATTCGGCTCAGATGTTGAGCCGAATGATGGGCTAGGTCGGCTCATTATTGAGACCCTAACACGTTGGATGAGGAAATAATGGAACCATTTTGGATTTGGCAACAAGCTGATTGGCCCCATTTTCGTTGGCAGGATAGCGAGGTATTGCCCAGATTACGGCAGGTTCAACGCAGGCAGGGAATTCTAATCGGTAGTCATTCTAGGTTGGGGAACCCCGACCAAAAGTTGGACACGTTACTGGCTAACATCATCTCCTCATCCGCTATTGAGGGTGAGCGTCTCAATGCCCAATCCGTGCGTTCTTCCCTGGCTAGGCGGTTAGGGGGATCACAAACTCCGTCCTATCCCGTGTCAGATCGCTCAGAGGGGCTCGCTGGATATCACATCCTGGCTCTGTTGGTTCCTCGACACACTGGATTACACCTTAGAGCTGGCATTACAGGTTATTGACCGTTCTCTTGCCAAAACACATTTCTGGTTGCAGCACTGTCATGATGGTCTGAGTCCAGAGCAAACCAAGGTTATTAACCGTTTATTGGATGGCGGCCAACAAGGTTTTGAAAATGGCATCAACGCCAGCCAATATCAAAAAGTCGCCGGAGTCAGCAAGGCGACGGCTACACGCCATCTGGCCGAATTGGTGGGTAGGGGGTGCATTGAGAAATTACCTGGTGGCGGACGCAATACACGCTATCAGATCCGCTTGCACACCGAGGGAGTTTGAAAAAGCATCGCCATGGGGCGTTAATTTCATCTGGTAGATGAGAGCTGCGATTGGTGTACAAATGACGCTATTTAGTTAAATGTTGACGCCATGATGTGTGCCGTCAGGCATATGAACGAATAGACTTAACCGACAGTCATGGCTCTCAACTAATCTTTTGAGTGATAACAAACTATCGAGAACATCGGGATCTATTGCAGGAACATCACCAGGCCCGAGATTTGAAAGCAGTTTGGTCACACTGAGACGTACCAGTTGCTCTTCGGCAAGAGCCTTGGCTCTCTGGACAACCTCGGGTGATTCGGATGAAATCATATCCTCCAATGTCCTCCCCATACGGTGCTCCTACTACAGATAGAATTAAAGGCCCACGCCGAGCTGGCATGGGCTCTCAGCACTAGATCAAAAACTCTTCCAATGCACGACCATTAGCCACTGCTTCTGCGATGGTCTTGGGCATGCGACCTTGGCCAGTCCAGGTTTTCTCCTGACCGTCTTCGGTGTACTTGTATTTTGCAGGACGAGGAGCGCGTTTCGCTTTAGCTGAACCCTCAGCTTTCGCTGGAGCCGAAGTGCCAACCAGCTCACTCGGATCGATGCCTGCCTGTTTCAACATTTCGGTAAACTCAGCAAGTTTTTGCAGACGCTCAGCAGACTCAGCTTTGATTTTGTTTTCTTGCTGCTCACGCTCAGCAAAAATCTCTTCGAATTTTTCTCTGATTTCGACCAACTGCTCAAATGACAACTCACGCAATGCAGCTCGCAGACTACGGATATTCAACAAAGTTTTCAAAAAATCGTTCATTTTTATCCTCATGTATCACATTTTTATATCAGTGAAATTATCTCTCAATCCCATCATCAGCTCCACTGTTTTTGGCACCAAGATGATTTTAAAATAGCATCATTTAAAAATCGTGAGCTAAATTGCGTTTGGATCTGCTTAGTGACCTGGCTCCAATCTTCTATGAAACTGTGTAGCCAAAAAATTAATCTATGTAGTAGCTAGCGTTGAGACCACCTCACCAGATGAGCCGATGAACGATCTTGATCGGCTCACGAAATGAGCCGATCAACTAATATGATCGGCTCATAGTATGAGTCGATCATACCAATATGGTATTTCACTCAATCTGGGTTGTGAGGGGATTTACTTTTCTTATTCAACTAAACACGCCCAAATGTGTCTGGGTTTGCGGCCTCATAGTCATCGTCACACATATGATCTCCACGATGCATCTCCCTCACTGTTGCGAGTGTACCGAAAAAACACATTTCACAAAGATGCACCTGATAACGCTCACCATCGTGACGGGAACCATAGCCAAAATCCGCCGATAACGAGCCGTATTGATTGGTTCCAAAAATTCGTTTTTGTACTACGACCACAGACATCACAGAGAATGTCAACGACCTGCTCTGTTGGCACAATTTCTTTTAC
>NZ_JRGM01000074.1 GCF_000764665.1 Aeromonas lacus
CGTAATATTCAGGGCAGGGCTTTCACGCAGATCATCAATATTTGCTTTAAACGACAAACCAAGGCAGGCAATCTTCCTACCCGACAGTTCGAATAACGCAGTCTCGATTTGCTCAACGACATATAATGGCTTGTTATCATTGACATGCCGAGCCTGCTGGATCAGTTTGGCCAGATCCGGATTCTGATTGACGAGAAACCAAGGATCTACCGCGATGCAATGGCCGCCAACACCGCATCCAGGCTGCAATATATTTACTCGCGGATGACGGTTTGCCAGAGAGATTAACTCCCAAACATCGATTCCCTGGCGATCGCAAATCAGTGATAACTCGTTGGCAAAAGCAATATTGACATCGCGGAAGGCGTTTTCCGCCAATTTACTCATCTCAGCAGTGCGCGCCGTGGTCGCGATACAGTCGCCGTTTTTAACAAACAGGCGATAGAATGCCATCGCAGTCTCGGTACTGGCGACATCCAGTCCACCAATGACCCGATCGTTGTCGACCAGTTCACGCACGATATGACCGGGTAATACCCGCTCAGGACAATACGCCACCAGAACATCCGGGCAGGATCCCGCTTTAGCGGTATGAGGAAATGTCAGATCAGGACGAGCCTCGGACAGCCAGCTCGCCATCAGCTCGGTCGTGCCAACCGGTGAGGTGGACTCCAAGATCACCAGATTACCGGACTCTAGGCATGGCGCAAGACTGATGGCTGCCTGCTGAATGAAGCTAAGATCCGGCTCCCGATTGTCACCTTTAAAGGGTGTCGGCACCGCGACAAGGAATACATCAGCCCGTTGCGGTGTGGTATGTGCGGTTAAATAGCCAGCTTCAACGGCACTGCGAACCAGATCCTCCAGCCCGGGTTCAACAATGTGGATTTCCCCGTGGTTAATGCTGTCGACTGCATGGTTATTTACATCAGAACCCAAGACACGAATGCCGTTACTTGCAATTACAGCCGCAGTAGGCAGCCCGATATATCCCAGTCCAATAATGGAAACTCTGTTAAATGTCATGTTGCTACAACTCCGGATAATTCGGCGCGGTCAACACCGCCACAATGATGTAAGACATTAAAGAAATGGCTGGATTTGCCTCGCCATCAAGAACTGGCCAATACGGCGGCGACAATCCGCTCACTGGTTTTACCATCGCCATAGGGGTTCGAAGCAAGACTCATGGATAGATAGGCCAGTTCGTTATCCAACAGTTGGGTTGTCTTCTCCACAATCAACTGTTCGTCGGTACCGACTAGATACACGGTGCCAGCCAACACCGCGGTAGGGCGCTCTGTCGTATCACGCATACACAAGACCGGCTTTCCCAAGGTTGGCGCTTCCTCCTGGATCCCACCCGAATCTGTCAATATCAGATAGCTACACTTCATCAAGTAGACAAATGCGAGATAATCTTGGGGCGCAATCAGGTGGATATTGGCGACATCGCCCAGATGGTGATGAACTACATCCAGTACATTCGGATTAAGGTGCACAGGATAAACAATCTGGACATCCTCTCTGGTTGCCAACCGCTTCAAGGCACGACAAATACGCTCGAAACCATCACCATGATTCTCGCGACGGTGGCCGGTAACCAATAACATTCTCTTACTCGAATCGAGGAATAAAAACCGTTGTTGCAGGCTATCCTGCAGCGAAGTGTTCTGTTCAATCTTGCCCGATATCTCCAGCAAGGCGTCAATCACTGAATTACCCGTCACAAAGATGTTCTCCGGCGCAATATTTTCGCGCAGCAAGTTCTGACGACTGCTCTCGAGCGGGGCATAATGCTGATCGGCGATACCCGCGGTCAGGCGACGCATCCCCTCCTCCGGCCAAGGCGAATAGAGATTAGCCGTCCGCAAGCCTGCTTCGACATGCCCTACCGGAATACGATGATAATAGGCGCACAGGGTAGTGGAAAAGGAGGTCACTGTGTCACCATGAACCAGAACCCGGGTAGGCTGAAATACCGCGAATACCGGCTTGAGGGCGACCAGAATTGCCGCTGTGACATCATTGAGATCCTGACTTGGCTTCATTATATCCAGATCAAATTCAGGACGAATATCAAATAACTCGAGCACCTGATCCAGCATCTGCCGATGCTGGCCGGTTACACAGACAGCAACCTCAATGTCCGGATGGCGTCGGAATGCCTTGATGACAGGAGCCATCTTGATGGCCTCTGGACGAGTCCCGAACACGATCAGCACACGCTGCTTTGACGACATGGGTGAACTCCAAAACAAACGGCTGGATAACACCAGCACATATAAACCGATAAAAAACGACGTGCTCACTCCTAGCTCTGCATCAACATTTCACTCTCCCTGGGCACTGCCAAAAATTAGTGCCACATGGCTGCTTTCATGTCGCAGCATCAGGATCTACAAGTTAGGCTTGTTGACCAAGACAGATAGCAATCTGCTCACAAATAAAGTCGAGTTCATCATTCGACAGATCGAAATACATCGGTAAACGGACGATCGAGTCGGTGAAACGCTCCGCATTCGGTAGTGAGCGACCATCATGTAGTCCCTGAAAATAGGGGCTGCAGTGCAAAGATTGATAATGAAAAACAGCTTTAATCCCAGCTAAATCAAGATGTTTAATCAACTGACTACGCTGTTGAAGGCTAGTACAGTCCAGATAGAACATATGGGCATTGTTAGTGGCATAGTCAGGAATTGATGGAAGCTTGATCCCATATGCACCGACCACAGGCGTTAGTGCCTGTAAGTAACGATGCCATATTTCTAGCCTGCGATTTTGTATAGCATCAAGCTGCTCCAACTGGGCATACAAATAAGCAGCTATGATGTCCGATGGCAGAAATGAAGAGCCAATATCAACCCAGCCATATTTATCAGCTTCACCTCGAAAAAATGAACTGCGGTTCGTCCCTTTCTCTCGAATTATTTCAGCTCGCTGTATATATTGCGGATCATTGATAACGAGCAAACCACCTTCACCTGAAATAATATTTTTAGTCTCATGGAAAGAGAATGTGGACAAACATCCGATACTGCCCAAGGGGCGGGATTTATAGAATGCATCGATCGCTTGGGCTGCATCCTCCACAACCGGAATATTATATTGTTCAGCCAGCGACATGATCGCATCCATATCACAGGCAACACCCGCATAGTGAACGACTACAATAGCACGTGTTCGCGGAGTGATTAGCTTAGCAATCTGTTTAGGGTCAACGTTTGGATGATAAGGATAGGAA
>NZ_JRGM01000075.1 GCF_000764665.1 Aeromonas lacus
TACACTAATGGTCTTTGGTAGAAACTCCTGCATCCAGTTTGTAAACTCATTCCCGTTAATGATTATACTACTAGAGTTAGTATCTCCGTGGGCTCGACCATCTCCCAAGCCCCTTCCACTACGAATTGCCCACCAAGTTTTACCAATTCCGTCTGGTAAGTTTTGAACGGCCTGAACCCAATACTGAACAACGGAGTGTGGCTTGCACATCCCTTTTGGACACCCAGGTAGGGTATGATCATCAACAACTGCATAGTCAATCGTCGCAATGTATTTATCTGTTCCATTACTGCCACCATAATGGAAGATGACACCCTCCGCATGGACTGCGACACTCATCGTGGATAGTAATAGTGAAGTTAATAAAATTAAATTTTTCATGATGACGTTCCATCCTTTTCTTTATGTTAATGATAACAACTCTACTATTGTGACGGTTAATTTAGATAATTGCATTCCGCACAATTATTAGGGGTTTACCCCTTCAAGTAATATACTCACTGAACAATGTAATTCAAGATTATACGTATCTATCAGTAGAATATAAGCCTTCCCTTACAATATCAGGAAAGGCTTAACCATTATTGCTTTTGAATCATGCAAGAAACGCCATACCTAGATATCCCATTAAACTCTACAAATGAAAACTCTAAGCGTCTAAAATCTGCCGCATATTGTCTATTTGCAACAGGCGCTGGCTCCTGCATTATAAAGTAGTGAGCTAGAGGTGCTGGCCAACCGAACTGATAATACAGTGATTTATCACCATAATTGAATGAGTTAGCGTCACCTTTAATAGCATCAAATAGTATATTCAAATCATCATGTAATGGCGTGACTGTTGCCAAGGGGGACATTTGAATGCACAAGCTATTTGCTGCTGTCAACGTCATTACCTCTTCAATAAACATGCCTCCTGGTGCACTTTCACCGTTACTAGAAATATCCACCCCTGTCGCAGAATTTGCAGTTGGCGGGTAGAGAAAATCTTTATTAC
>NZ_JRGM01000076.1 GCF_000764665.1 Aeromonas lacus
CACAAGAGCCAAAGGGTGATAAAGGCCCAGCTGGTTTGAATGGATTGCAAGGTGACAAGGGCGATAAAGGAGATGCTGGTGCAAAAGATGCACTACCCCTTATTGGTGGCACTGTTAATGGTAGCGTAACAGTTAATGGTAGGTTCAGGGCCGATACCGTAACTCAAAGTTCAGACTTGCGCCTAAAAGAGAATATATCTCCGTTGTCTTCTGCACTTGATAAAGTACTAAAGCTGAATGGGGTGAACTATAACCTTATTGGACGCGATGAAACATCATGCGGTTTTATTGCACAGGAGGTACAAGAGGTAATTCCAGAAGTTGTACACACTGATGCAAATGGCATGTTGAGTATTGAATATGCGTCTATGGTTTCTTATTTGGTTGAGGCCATTAAGGATCTGCAAGCGCAAATTGATATGTTGAAGGGGGTGTAATATGCCCCTTCCAACTTCGGGTTTGATTACGATGGATCAGATTTGTACTGAGTTTAAAATCCCTGTTACTTCGGACTTAGGCTGTGATGCTTTGCGCAAAGCAGCTAATAAGCTAACTGGTGATATTTCAATGTCTGATTTTTACGGTTTGTCTAACTTAAAGTTCATAGTACATAAATTTAAACTAACACTGGGCGCTAGTGATGACTATGCATGGGATCATAATTTCAACAACATAGGGTTCAGTGGCAGCCTTGGCAAAGGCGCTATATCGCCAGCTAGTATAAACGTAAAGGGTATCAATGTTCCCATTACTGATATTTCATTTGGGGTTTATGGT
>NZ_JRGM01000077.1 GCF_000764665.1 Aeromonas lacus
GTACTCACACACCGGAAGTATTAAAAAATCTTAAAAAGCACCATTGCTTTATTGTTGAGAAAGAAAACTCAGAGTCTGATGTATGGCGAATTGATGACATTGAAGGCATTCGTAGTCAGGATAACCTTTATACTAAATATATGAGTGGCGCGTTAGGTGGTGTGCCTATGATAGGTAGATAAAAATGGCAAGAGAAAAAAGAAAGTTACATACCACCATTCTTTTTGTTGGAGAAGGTCCCACCGAAAAGACTTTCATTGAGTATCTTCGGGGGATTTATTCACCAGGGAAAGCGAAAGTAACAGTCAGGTCTGCGGATGGTAAAGGTCCAAAACATATTATAGCTGAGGCTATTACCATGCAGAGGCAAGATGATTATAACCATTGCTGTGTATTTTTAGATACTGATTTGGAGTGGCCAGCAGAGTCAATAAAAAAGGCAAGATCGAAAAAAATCGTTCTTATTGGTTCAGAACCTTGTGCTGAGGGTTTTTTCCTTGATGTTCTAAAAATGAAAAAGCCTCAAGATAGCCAAGGATGTAAAGAGGCATTTAATTTATCTATCTTGAAAAAGAAGAACGCGATGATAGAGCGCGCTATTCTTGAAAAGCACTTTACGTTTGAAGTTCTTGAAGAGATGAGATTAAAAGTTGCCATTCTAGATAAGATAATTAAATGCCTGGAGGGGAGGGTTAAAGAGGTTTTCGAGGAGGGGTAGATTAAAAGCGCTGTAATCGTGAGTG
>NZ_JRGM01000078.1 GCF_000764665.1 Aeromonas lacus
CTCCCCACTAACTAAACTGCCAATTAAGAATTACAGCCTAATAATAATATTGTTTTTAGGTCAGGTTTATTTTTGAAGTGGTACATGTGAATGCAGTGGCATGCATGAACTCAAACTCTCCTTTTTTAATTTTACAAGCAGTGAGATGTGGATTGTTAATGCGCTCACTTGGAGAGTAACCAGAGCCGGTATCTAGAAATAGTTGATTCCCTACAAATCGTGGGTAGTCTACAGGGGTGTGTCCAGAAATAATATAATCAACTCCTGATATTAAGTTTTCGTCCTTAGATGAAATTACATTTCGCCCCCATAGGATCTCACGCCGACATTCATTTAAAACAGCATCACAGACAGGCCATGTCTTCATTGGAACCTCAGAGTGAATAACCCCAACATGATAATCCTCAAGCTCTACCGATAAAGTGACGCTCATATTGTTCATGATAAGGGTTCGACACTCTTGGCGCTCCTCATCAGTGAGTGAAAACCACCACCCCCCACCATTTCTTTCCCAAATAGAGCGTTTATATGGTGATGAATTATCTTCATCTAGTATGAATTCCTCATGGTTACCTACAAC
>NZ_JRGM01000079.1 GCF_000764665.1 Aeromonas lacus
GTTTTAATACGTGCAATAACATGTGCTCAAAAACAATAAATACAATAGGAAAGCAAACATGGAAGATAAAATGAACCAACAAACAATTGAGCTGAGCCTGCTTCTACTGAGAGAAGAATGGTACAAAGAACAACGCATGAACGAAATGAATAAGCAGTTCCTATTGCAGCTACAACAGAAGGAAAACAAATAATGGCAGATTCTACTAAACCTATTTTCACTGTACAAGATATTGAAGAACCAAAACAAGACCCGCAATTGCGCATGAACGGTATCCCTGTTCCTGTGTTTTTATACGAAGTGCAAGGGTCAAAGCGCCTAATCGCGGCAAAGGCGTTGTACAACGAATTTCCAAATGCACAGCAAACAACAATCGACCCAGAGGTACGTGATTGTATTTTGCAATATGTAGACCGTTATAACGCTCTGAGCGAACAAGCAGACCGTCAAGGTGCACATATGCTGAACCCAGGTGAGCTAGTAATGCAAGCTGAACTAAATCGCAGTATGCGCCGCCTACAAGATGCATTGGCTAAAGGAGAACAAAAATGAACTACCTCCGTATTGTACTAAGTGGAGCAATTGCAGGTCTATTGTGTGCTTCTGCTTTTGGAACTATGTACCTAGTACAGGAAAACAAAGTCCAACACGAACAAATATGCCAGTTGTCCGCTGATAACTTCATTATGCAAATGCAAAAGAGCCAACAGTACACAATGTACATGGACTACAAAACGTTCGAATCATGCTCTCCGTATTTGGACGAGCTAGAGAAAGCACGCAAGCAGTAATTACATAGAGCAAATAAATACAACAAAGAGAAAGCGCACAACGCACGTATAAGCGCACAGGCAAGCGAAGGCTGCGCTTTAAACAAAAATACGTACAAGTGCACTAACACTATACACCCGCGCAGGTAAGCGCATAGGCTGCTTTTAAATAAACACAACAAAATTACACAGAGGTAAACATGGAAATCATTAGACATTACACTTTAGACGGCAAAATGGAACTGCTGTTCAAACAAGACGAAGAAGCAATCACGCTCGAATGCACAGACGGTTACGAATCACACTACAAACATGATCAAGCAATTTGAAAACTTCGTTATGCACAATCCCTAATGCAAGAAGCATTACAGGAAATGAAGTTGCATAAAGAAAATCCTGACAGTCAGTTACGCATGATGCCCGCAGAAATAAACAGCGCTCTAATGGAATACATCAAAAGCGGCAGTTTGAATAGTGAAGTCTTGTACGCAAACGCAATCAAAACGGGCACAACGTTGTGGTCTGCAA
>NZ_JRGM01000008.1 GCF_000764665.1 Aeromonas lacus
GAATAGTTTTAGGTAAAATTATATAACCAGAATAGGTACCAAGATGAACATTGATGGAAAATCGCAAAGGTAGCGTAACTATAGGTTTCGAAAAATTATTACGTTAGATAGATCAGATGAAACTTGATTTGTAACTTTGAATTAAGAATATCAATCTTAATTTAGCTCACTAAAGAATATATATATAAATACTGAAATTAAATATTACACCAACAAAAAAGGAGGCCTGAGCCTCCTTTATTTTTTATAACAGAGCTGGATTAGACCAGAGCTGCTTTAGCTTTTTCAACCAGGGCGGTGAAAGCCAGCTTGTCGTGAACGGCGATATCGGACAGGATCTTGCGATCGATCTCGATAGAAGCCTTCTTCAGACCGTTGATCAGACGGCTGTAGGACAGACCGTTCTGACGGGCAGCAGCGTTGATACGCGCAATCCACAGCTGACGGAACTGACGCTTTTTCTGGCGACGGTCACGGTAGGCATACTGACCAGCTTTGGTTACCGCTTGTACCGCTACGCGGTAAACACGGGAACGGGCGCCGTAGTAACCCTTGGCGGCTTTCATTACTTTCTTGTGACGAGCACGAGCAGTCACACCACGTTTAACTCTTGGCATTTTTCACATCCCCCCTTATGCGTACGGCAGACAAGCGACAACACGTTTGTGGTCGGCAGCGGAAACAAAGAACTTCGGTCCCAGCTGACGCTTACGCTTACTGCTCTTCTTGGTCAGGATGTGACGCAGGTGGTTGTGCTTGCACTTGAAGCGACCTGAGCCAGTCTTCTTGAAGCGCTTTGCGGCGCCCCGGTTGGTTTTCATCTTCGGCATTTCATACTCCGCATTGTGAGTGACAACAAAATCGCAAGGCGAACCGACTCATGGAGCGAGCCCCATGAGTCAATTTCTTGTGGGCCTTAAGATTTCTTCTTAGGTGCGAGGACCATCACAGCTTGACGGCCTTCGACTTTCGGGAACGACTCGACTACGGCCAACTCTTCCAGATCGTTCTTGACGCGCTCCAGAACCTTGATACCAAGCTCCTGGTGTGCCATTTCACGACCACGGAAGCGCAGGGTGACCTTAGCTTTGTCCCCGTCTTCCAGAAAGCGAACCAGGTTGCGTAGTTTTACCTGATAGTCGCCTTCGTCAGTGCCAGGACGGAATTTGATTTCCTTGACCTGGACGACTTTCTGCTTTTTCTTCTGTTCTTTGGTTGTTTTGCTCTTTTCGTAGAGGAATTTGCCGTAATCCATGATCCGGCAAACGGGCGGCTCAGCATTTGGACTGATCTCGACCAGATCAACTCCGGCCTCTGCGGCCAAGTTCAGAGCATCCTGAATGGAGGTGATGCCAATGGCTTCACCATCCAGACCAGTCAGACGAACTTCTTTCAGACGGATCTCTTCATTGATCCGGTGAGCGCGGGCTTGCGGTTGCTTGCCCAGTTTTTTTCCGCCTTTTATAGCTTATTCCTCCACTTTCTTTTGTCCGCGGGTCTGAACTTCCTGGGTCAACAGAGCGATGAACTCTTCGACAGGATAAGTGCCCAGGTCAGCCCCTTTACGAGTACGTACTGCAATCTGGCCGGCTTCAACTTCTTTATCGCCACAGACCAGCATGAACGGTACTCGCTTCAAAGTATGCTCGCGGATTTTAAAGCCAATCTTCTCATTTCTCAAGTCCGCTTTTGCGCGAAGGCCCGCATCATTCAATGCTTTGGCTACTTTCACTGCATATTCGGCCTGATTGTCGGTGATATTCATGACCACTGCCTGGGTCGGAGCCAGCCAGGCCGGGAACAGGCCTGCGTACTCTTCAGTCAGGATACCGATAAAGCGCTCGATGGAGCCCAGAATTGCACGGTGGATCATGACTGGCACGTGGCGCTCGTTGTTTTCACCTACATAGGTGGCGCCCAGACGGCCCGGCAGGGCAAAGTCGAGCTGCACGGTACCACACTGCCACGCACGATCAAGACAATCGTGCAGGGTAAATTCGATCTTCGGACCGTAGAAAGCACCTTCACCCGGCTGCAGATCGTATTTCAGACCGTTGAGCTCCAGCGCTTCGGCCAGTGCCTGCTCAGCGCGATCCCACATTTCGTCGGAGCCGATACGCTGTTCCGGACGAGTGGAGAGCTTGACCACGATGTTCTCGAAGCCAAAAGTACCGTAGACGTCATAGACCATACGAATACAGCCGGAGACCTCTTCCATGATCTGCTCTTCGGTACAGAAGATATGAGCGTCATCCTGAGTAAACCCGCGCACCCGCATCAGACCGTGCAGGGAGCCTGACGGTTCGTTACGGTGGCAAGAGCCAAACTCGGCCATACGCAGCGGCAGATCACGGTAGGATTTCAGGCCCTGGTTGAAGATCTGGACGTGACCCGGGCAGTTCATCGGCTTGATGGCGTACTCGCGGTTCTCGGACTGGGTGGTGAACATGGCCTGGGCATATTTCTCCCAGTGACCTGAACGCTCCCACAGGACGCGGTCCATCATGAACGGACCTTTAACTTCCTGATAGTCGTACTCTTTGAGCTTGCCGCGGATGAAGGTTTCCAGCTCGCGGAAGATGGTCCAGCCATCGTTGTGCCAGAACACCATGCCCGGCGCTTCTTCCTGCATGTGATACAGGTCGAGCTGCTTGCCGATCTTGCGGTGGTCGCGCTTGGCGGCCTCTTCCAGACGCTGCAGATAGGCCTTGAGCTGCTTCTTGTCAGCCCAGGCAGTACCGTAGATACGCTGCAGCATCTTGTTGTTGGAGTCGCCACGCCAGTAGGCGCCGGACATCTTCAGCAACTTGAAGTGGTGGCAGTGACGCATGTTGGGCACGTGGGGGCCACGACACATGTCGATGTACTCTTCGTGATGATAAAGACCGGGCTTGTCATCACGGGCAATGTTCTGATCCAGGATTTCGACCTTGTAGGTCTCGCCACGGGCAGCGAACACGTCGCGCGCTTCCTGCCAGGAGACCTTTTTCTTGATAACGTCGTAATCCTTGGCTACCAGCGCCAGCATGCGCTCTTCCAGGGCAGCCAGATCTTCATCGGTCAGGGTACGGTCAAGATCAACGTCATAGTAGAAGCCGTTGTCGATGACAGGACCGATGGCCATCTTGGTCTGGGGCCAGAGTTGCTTGATAGCATGACCCAGCAAGTGGGCGCAGGAGTGGCGCAGAATGTCCAGACCTTCTTCGTCTTTGGCAGTGATGATGGCCAGCGAGGCATCGGCTTCGATCAGCTCGCACGCATCCACCAGTTCACCGTTTACCCGACCGGCAATGCACGCCTTGGCGAGACCGGGACCGATGTCCGCAGCCACATCCATGACGGAAACAGAGTGGGCAAATTGACGTTGGCTGCCGTCAGGCAGAGTAATGATTGGCATTATGTGTTTCCTTATACAGTGGTGACCCCTACCAAAGGTCACATGCGGGATGGAAAAGAGATTCAAAAAGGTGATGTTCTGGTTCTCCACAGCACTTTGCGAAGACGGCCTGCCACCCGAGCGAAAGGTTCAAGGTGACAAACCAAGCCAAAACGGCCCCATGCTACCAGAAGTAACCGTGGCTGTATCGGGTTTGATGAGATTTTCTACAGTTAAATGAGATGCTTGCCGACTATTCACCAAGCAGCGGCTGCCAGTTGAAGTCAAAATCGCTGGCCCCCTCCTCGGCCTGTGCCAGTTGCTGCAGCACGTGCAGCGCCAGCTTGTTGCCCTTTTGGGCCGCCTGATAGAGCCACTGTTTCCCCTGCGAGAGCTCGACACGCCCGCTCGCCCCCATCAGATGGAGCACCCCGACTTTCAGCATGGCCGGCACATCGCCATTGCGGGCGGCAAGATCCATCCAGTGAAAGGCTTGGCGCAGATCCCGCTTCACCCC
This sequence comes from Aeromonas lacus, assembly GCF_000764665.1. Classification (GTDB taxonomy): domain Bacteria; phylum Pseudomonadota; class Gammaproteobacteria; order Enterobacterales; family Aeromonadaceae; genus Aeromonas; species Aeromonas lacus. The sequence goes on from NZ_JRGM01000008.1 coordinate 3,894, forward strand.
GGCACCACGCAAATAGGCATCCGCCAACCGGTACTGGCCAAAGGGGTCGCCTGCCTGCGCCGACTGACGATAGAGCGTGATGGCCAAGTTGATATCTTGCTCGCTCCCCTGCCCCACTTCATGGCTCCAGCCCATCAGCGCCTGCGCCCTTGGTTGCCCTTGCTCGGCCAGCGGCGACCAGATCCGGGTTGCCTCATCAAAATGGCCGGTTCGCCAAGCCCGATTGGCCGACGCCAGCTCCTGCTCCGTGGTGAGCGGAACAAGCCGCCAGATAACCAGGGCGATCAGCGTGATGAAAAGCCAGCGAGTAGTGGTTGGGGTCATCTTGATTTCCGTGATCCAGTTCGCATTTCGCTTATGTAAACGAAATGTAGCCGCAGGATCAAGCCAGAGATGCCCTACCGATGCAATTTAAACTCCGGGAGTGACAAAGAGACTTGTCTTTGGTGAGCGATGATCACAGAATTACTGTATGCACATACAGTAAAGATGGAATTCATGGCCGGACGAGGCAGCAATCACAATATCGACCACCGCTTCAGCGGCCCGCGGATCGAGACGGTCGACGATGGCTGGCAGCCTTCCGATTGGGATGCCGCCTTCACTGCCTCTGCCCCCGGCACAGAGGTGCGCGAAATAGAGGCCCGCAGCATTATCAGTTACAACAGCTCGCCGGATGTGCCCTTTGGCCGCTCCATCAATCCCTATCAGGGGTGCGAACACGGCTGCATCTACTGCTATGCAAGACCCAGCCACACCTATCTGGAGCTCTCCCCCGGCCTCGATTTCGAAACCAGGCTGTTTGCCAAACGCAATGCGGCCGATCTGCTGCGCCGAGAGTTTGTCAAACCGGCGTATCAGCCACAGACCATCGTCATCGGTGCCAATACCGACCCCTACCAACCTGTTGAGCAACGCTATCGCCTCACCCGTCAACTGCTGGAAATGATGCTGGCCCACCGCCATCCGGTGGGGCTTATCACCAAAAGCGCCATGATATTGCGCGATCTCGACTTGCTGAGCGAACTCGCCAGAGAAGGGCTCTGTCAGGTGATGGTATCGGTGACAACCTTGAATGAAACCCTGAGACGCCAGCTTGAGCCCAGAGCCAGCTCGGGCGCCGGTCGCTTGAAAGTGGTCGAGAAGCTGGCCAGCGCCGGGGTGCGGGTTGGTGTGTTGGCTGCTCCGATGATCCCTCGCCTCAATGAACCTGAGCTGGAGCAGATCATCAAATCGGCTGCCAACGCTGGCGCCTGTTGCGCCGACTATATCCTGTTGCGGTTGCCTCACGAGCTGGCACCGCTGTTCAGTGACTGGCTGGATGAGCACTACCCCGGCCAGAAGGAGGCGATCCTGAACCAGTTGCGGGCCAGCCGCGGTGGCGGGCTCAACAGTGCAGCCTTTGGCACGCGAATGCGTGGCGAGGGACACTTTGCCGACCTGTTGTCCCAGCGCTTTCGCCTGATCAGCAAGCGGCTGGGGCTTGGCAAACGCCACGTTCAATTAAGGGAGGATCTCTTTATCCGCCCGGGCGAGCAGCTGACACTCTTCTAAAAAGCCATGGGCTGCGAGATGTATCTTGCAACCTTCAGGGTGCGTGCTCATCCCTGCCCTGCTCCAGCAGTTCTGCCGGGAGTCGTGACGGCTCATGGGCCACTTCCAGCGACTCTTCACCACGGATTGGCAGCTCTGCTTCACCCCATACCCGACTCCACCAGATCTCCCAGGTTATCCAACTGGTCATATGCAGCTCCCTGTACGGTCAATGTGAACCACGCTGAGTGTGATGCCAGGATGCATCACTCACCGGACAAGATATCGCGCGGTGATGACAAGCCAGTGACAAACAAATTACTAAAAAACGTCACCTCGGCAGCACAATTTCCAGTGCCATTGAAACCTGAAAGCGCTCACAACTTCGGCGAACTCACCTTGAAATCCATCACAAATTCACCGGAATGCGATTGCGATTGACCTTGGTTGTGCCAAAGCTGCTCTGCCCATTTCAGGCATTGTCACAACAACAAGAAAGGGAAATAACAATGAAACACACAGCGGGAATGCTGGCGATCGCAGGAATGCTGATCGCCCCCTTGGCGCACGCCGATGTCATACTGCACGCCTTCAACTGGAAATACAGTGAAGTGACCGCCAAAGCCGATCTCATCAAGAGTGCCGGCTATAAACAGGTGCTCATCTCACCGCCACTGAAGTCCTCGGGCAACGAGTGGTGGGCCCGTTACCAACCCCAGGATCTGCGCCTTGTCGACTCCCCCCTTGGCAACAAGCAGGATCTCGAGCAGCTGATCGCCGCCATGAAGGCGCGAGGTATCGCCGTCTATGCCGATGTGGTGCTCAACCACATGGCCAACGAAAGCTGGAAGCGCCAGGACCTCAACTACCCCGGCAACGAGCTGCTGCAGAGCTACGCCAGCAACCCCAGCTACTTCGAGCGCCAGAAACTGTTTGGCGATCTGGGGCAAAACTTCCTCTCTGGCCAGGATTTTCATCCGGAAGGGTGCATCACCGACTGGAACAATCCGGGCCATGTCCAGTACTGGCGGCTGTGCGGTGGGCCGGGTGACAAGGGCTTGCCGGACCTTGACCCCAACAACTGGGTGGTGAGCCAGCAGCAGGCCTACCTGCAGGCGCTCAAGGGGATGGGGATCAAAGGCTTTCGGGTCGATGCGGTCAAGCACATGAGTGATTACCAGATCAATGCCATCTTCACCCCCGAAATCAAACAAGGGATGCATGTCTTTGGCGAGGTGATCACCACGGGGGGCGCTGGCAACAGCGACTATGAGAACTTCCTCAAGCCCTACCTCGACAGCAGCGGTCAGGGTGCCTACGACTTCCCGCTCTTTGCCTCCCTGCGCGGGGCGTTCAGTTACGGTGGCAGCATGAACCTGCTGGCCGATCCGGGTGCTTATGGTCAGGCACTGCCCGGCAGCCGTGCGGTCACCTTCGCGGTCACCCACGACATCCCCACCAATGACGGCTTTCGCTACCAGATCCTGAACCAGACAGACGAGTCGCTGGCGTATGCCTACCTGCTCGGCCGCGATGGTGGCTCGCCACTGGTCTACTCCGATCATGGCGAAACCCGAGACAAGGATGGCTTGCGCTGGCAGGACTACTACCTGCGCGCCGATCTCAAGGGGATGATCCGCTTCCACAATGCGGTACAAGGGCAACCGATGCAGCTGGTCGGCAGCGACAACTGTTTCGTACTGTTCAAGCGCGGCAAGCAGGGGCTGGTTGGCATCAACAAATGCGGGCAGGAGCAGGAGTTCTGGCTCGATACCACCAAGTACGAGATGAACTGGTATCGCAACTACCGGGATGTGCTCGATCAGAATGCGGTGGTCAATGTGCAGAGTCAGTGGGTACGGCTGGCGATCCCTGCTCGCAGCGCCAGAATGTGGCTGCAGGAGTAATGATGCCCCGGCATCGCGGGCCCTGTTAAAGAAAATACCCAAGCGAAGAAAATAAAAGAGCGACCGCAAGGTCGCTCTTTTTATCTGCTGCAGCAAGGAGGAACGATTACTCGTCGCCCGCCTCGCCATCAACGGAACCGGCGGCGTCTGCTGCGGTATCAGTGCCTTCGGACACCTCCCCCTCAGCAACCACTGCATCGTTCTCGTCTTCATCGCTTTCGGCAATGCGCTGCAAACCGACGACGGTTTCATCTTCACCGGTACGGATCAGACGCACACCACCAGTGTTGCGACCGATAATGCTTACCTCAGCCACTCGGGTACGCACCAGAGTGCCGCCGTTGGTGATCAGCATGATCTGATCGGTCTCTTCAACCTGGATGGCATCGATGACCTTGCCGTTGCGATCGTCCACCTTGATGGAGATAACGCCCTGGGTACCACGGCTCTTGGTCGGGTACTCGGCCAACGCAGTCCGCTTGCCGTAACCGTTCTCGGTCGCGGTGAGGATGGCACCTTCGCCGCGCGGAACGATGAGGGAAACAACCTTGTCACCGGCGCCCAGCTTGATGCCGCGCACACCGGCCGCGGTACGACCCATCGGGCGCACGCCCTTGAAGGTGCCCTTGCTTTCGGTGCCTTCACCGTTGTCGCTGCCATCATCGTCGTTACCGGCATCATCGTCGGTTTCGACCTCATCGCTGACATCGGCATCAGCGCGACCGCTGCCTTCGGCGAAGCGAACCACTTTGCCCGCGTCGGAGAAGAGCATGATCTCGTTGCTGCCGTCGGTGATATCCACCCCGATCAGCTCATCACCCTCTTTGAGGTTGATGGCACGAATACCGGAGGAGAGCGGACGGCTGAAGTCAGAGAGGCTGGTCTTCTTCACGGTACCGTTGGCGGTGGCGAAGAAGACATACTTCTCGGCGTCATATTCCTTGACCGGCAGGATGGCGGTGATGCGCTCACCCTCGTCCAGCGGCAGCAGGTTGATGATCGGACGACCACGGGCGCCACGGGACGCTTCCGGCAGCTGATAGACCTTGAGCCAGTAGACCTTGCCGCGGGTGGAGAAGCACAGAATGGTGTCGTGGGTGTTGGCCACCAGCAGACGCTCCACAAAGTCCTCTTCCTTGATCCGGGTGGCTGACTTGCCACGACCACCGCGGCGCTGGGCCTCGTAGTCGGAGAGCGGCTGATACTTCACATAGCCTTGGTGAGACAGGGTAACCACCACGTCTTCCGGGGTGATCAGATCTTCGATGTTGATCTCGGCACTGGACATGCTGATCTCGGTGCGACGCTCGTCGCCATACTGCTCGCGCACGGCCAGCAGTTCATCGCGGATCACTTCCATCAGACGAGCCGGGCTCGCCAGGATGTGCAGCAACTCGGCGATCAGATCCAGCAGAGATTGGTACTCTTCCAGGATCTTCTCGTGCTCGAGGCCGGTCAGCTTGTGCAGACGCAGGTCAAGGATGGCCTGTGCTTGCTGTTCGGTCAGGAAGTATTGGCCTTCACGGATACCGAACTCCGGCTCCAGCCACTCTGGCCGTGCCGCGTCGTCGCCCGCTTTCTCCAGCATGGACGCCACGTTACCGAGTTCCCAGCCTTTAGCTACCAGGCCCGCTTTCGCGTCGGCCGGGGTCGCGCTGTGGCGGATCAGCTCGATGATGGGATCGATGTTGGCCAGCGCAACCGCCAGACCTTCCAAAATGTGCGCCCGATCCCGCGCCTTGCGCAGTTCGAACACGGTCCGACGAGTCACCACTTCACGGCGGTGCAGCAGGAACGCATCCAGGATCTCTTTAAGGTTCATCACCTTGGGCTGGTTGTTATCGAGCGCCACCATGTTGATGCCGAACGTGGTCTGCATCTGGGTGTGCTTGTAGAGATTGTTCAGCACAATCTCGCCGGACTCGCCGCGCTTGATCTCGATAACGATGCGCATGCCGTCTTTGTCAGACTCATCGCGCAGGGCACTGATGCCCTCGATCTTCTTCTCTTTGACCAGCTCGGCGATCTTCTCGATCAGACGAGCCTTGTTCACCTGATAGGGGATCTCGTGAACGATGATGGTCTCGCGACTGGTCTTCTCGTCCACTTCCACTTCAGCCTTGGCCCGCACATAGATGGAGCCACGACCGGTGCGATAAGCCTGCACGATACCGGAACGACCGTTGATGATGCCGCCGGTGGGGAAATCGGGGCCGGTGATGTAGGTCATCAGCTCGTCAATGGTGAGGTCGCCGTTTTCGATCAGCGCCAAGCAGCCGTTGACAATCTCGGTGAGGTTGTGAGGCGGAATGTTGGTCGCCATGCCCACCGCAATACCTGAGGAGCCGTTGACCAGCAGGTTGGGAACCTTGGTGGGCATGACCGCCGGGATCATCTCGGTACCGTCATAGTTCGGCACCCAGTCCACGGTCTCTTTGTCCAGATCAGCAAGCAGCTCATGGGAGATGCGGGCCATCCGCACTTCGGTATAACGCATGGCCGCGGCGCTGTCGCCGTCGACTGAACCGAAGTTGCCCTGACCATCGACCAGCATGTAACGCATGGAGAAATCCTGCGCCATCCGGACAATGGTGTCATACACAGCGCTATCGCCGTGCGGGTGATATTTACCGATTACGTCACCGACCACACGGGCCGATTTTTTATAGGGCTTGTTCCAGTCGTTCCCCAACTCGTTCATAGCAAACAGAACGCGGCGGTGAACCGGTTTCAAGCCATCACGCACATCCGGCAGAGCTCGTCCTACGATCACGCTCATGGCGTAATCAAGATAGGAACTCTTGAGCTCTTCTTCGATGTTGACCGGCGTGATCTCTCTGGCCAGATCGCTCATAGAAAGCCTTAATCCCTAATTAGTTGTTCTTTGGCTTAAACAGCGCGACATGGTAACACACCAAGGCGGATTCCTTAAGCCACAAATCGGGCTGGTTTGACAAAGTCCGTCCGTTATAATGCCCGCCAGGACAATAGATTGCGCGCGAGTCACCCGCTCTGCGCGCCCTGCCACAGGATCTTCGATAAATGAACAGTGACGCCAATGTCGACCTGACCGAAATCGCCAAATTTGAAGCCATCGCCTCTCGCTGGTGGGACATGGAGGGCGAGTTCAAGCCTCTGCACCAGATCAATCCGGTGCGCCTTGACTGGATAACCAACAAGAGCGGTGGCCTGTTTGGCAAGCGCGTGCTCGACATCGGCTGCGGCGGCGGCATTCTCGCCGAGAGCATGGCCCGCCGTGGCGCCAAAGTGACCGGCATCGACATGGGCAAGGAGCCCCTTGGCGTCGCTCGCCTGCACGCTCTGGAGCAGGGTGTCGAGCTCGAGTACCGCCAGATCACTGCCGAAGCACACGCAGAAGAAGCCCCCAGCCAGTATGACGTGGTCACCTGCATGGAGATGCTGGAGCACGTGCCGGATCCGGCCTCGGTGCTGCGCGCCATCGCGACCCTGGTGCGCCCGGGTGGCCGGGTGTTCGTCTCCACCATCAACCGCAACCCCAAATCCTATCTGATGATGATCCTCGGCGCCGAGTACCTGATGAAGATGGTGCCCAAGGGGACTCACGATCATAAAAAATTCATCATGCCCGCCGAACTCTGTCGCATGGGTGAAGCCGCGGGCCTGTTGGTGCGCGACATGAGCGGCGTCCACTATGCGCCGCTCTCCAACAGCTTCCGGCTCGGTCGCAACGTCGACGTCAACTATATGGTGGAGTTCATCCGCCCGGAGCACGGCTGATGAGCGCCTCTCACCCGCAGCCCCTTGGCTGTGTGCTGTTCGATCTGGACGGCACCCTGCTCGACACAGCGCCGGATCTGGGCGCGGCCGTCAATCACGTGCTGATAAGCGAAGGCTTTGCGCCGCTTTCTGACGAGATCATTCGCCAGACCACCTCCCACGGCGCCCTCGGGCTGCTCAGGGCTGGCCTCGGCGACGATCTGCTGGAAGAGCTGGGCGCCAACCGCCTGCGCAATGCCCTGCTCGACTACTACGCTGCCAACCTCTGCGTCGGTACCCGCCCCTATGAGGGGATGGTGGATCTCATCGAGTGGCTCGACGAGAAGAAGCTGCCCTGGGGCATCGTCACCAATAAGCCGGCCTTTCTCACCGAGCCGCTGCTGGCGGCCCTGCCCGAGCTCGCCAGTTGCGGCGTCACCGTCAGCGCCGATACCCTGCCGGTACGCAAGCCCGACCCTGCCCCCATGTATTTTGCCTGCGAGAAGCTCGGCGTCGAAGCGAGTCACTGCCTCTATGTGGGGGATCATGTGCGCGACATCGAAGCGGGCCGCAACGCCGGCATGCGCACTGCAGTCGCTGGCTGGGGCTATCTCAATGATGAGGAAGATCCTGCCCAGTGGGGCGCCGATCTGCACTTTGATACCGTGCAGGCGCTGCACCACTGGCTGCGCTACGAGCTGGGCTGAAACTGCCGGTCGTAACGTAGCAAGCGTTGGGGCATCAGGGATCGATGCCCTTTTTTACGGCCTTCTCCTGTCCCGACAGCTAACGAGAAGAGAGCGTAGATAGATAGTCAAGGCAACTTTAACTGTCGCAAAGAGTCCATATGACAACCTTGCTCCCGTTTCACTGAGGCAACTGTCAGCAAGCAGACCGAGAAAGTGCGCTTCACATTTTGCAGTGACAACCGAGAGCTGGACAGCTTTTGTCCCTTGTTGGGCAATGGATAATCAGCAGCGGTTTGCTAGTAAAAAGGCCCCCTTTTCGCAAGCAAAAAAAGTTATTTAAATTTTCCATCTTCGATCGGGAGGCTTGCATTTGACGAAGCGGACGAATGAAAACCCGCTCACTGTGAGCAACCACTAACAGAGACAACAACACCCACAATTTATCCACAGCAAGCCAGTTATCCACACATTGCAATGCGCAGTCGACCTCACTATCTTGTAGCTCGACATCAAAATAACACTATATCTTGTGATTCATCGCACAATAGTTACCCAACAACTGCACCGGCCCGTCCTCCTGTGACCGCCAGCAGCCGGGTGGCGTGCGATGGTTTTTCGGGAATCAACTAAAGGTCATCAGCCAATGAACTTGTTTGTGACGAAGCGTAACGGACACAAAGAACCCATCGATCTGGATAAAATTCACCGCGTGCTGGACTGGGCCGCCGAGGGTCTCGACAACGTGTCGGTCTCCCAGGTAGAGCTCAAGTCCCACATCCAGTTCTATGACGGTATCCGTACCGCCGACATTCACGAAACCATCATCAAGGCAACGGCTGACCTCATCTCCGAGCAGACCCCGGACTACCAGTACATGGCTGCCCGTCTGGCCATCTTCCACCTGCGCAAGAAGGCCTACGGCCAGTTCGAACCGCCTCACCTCTACCAGCACGTGGCTCGTCTGGTTGACATGGGCAAGTACGACAAACACCTGCTGGAAGACTACACCCAGGCCGAATTCGAAGAGCTGAACGCGCACATGGATCACTGGCGCGACATGAACTTCTCCTACGCGGCGGTCAAGCAGCTGGAAGGCAAGTATCTGGTACAAAATCGCGTCACCGGCGAGATCTACGAGAGCCCGCAGTTCCTCTACATCCTGGTAGCGGCCTGCCTCTTCTCCAAGTACCCGAAAGATACCCGTCTGGACTACATCAAACGCTTCTATGATGCGGTTTCGACCTTCAAGATCTCCCTGCCGACCCCGATCATGAGCGGTGTGCGCACCCCGACCCGTCAGTTCAGCTCCTGCGTGCTGATCGAGTGCGACGACAGCCTGGACTCCATCAACGCCACCGCCAGCTCCATCGTGCGTTACGTCTCCCAGCGCGCCGGGATCGGCATCAACGCCGGGCGCATCCGTGGTCTGGGCAGCCCCATCCGTGGCGGCGAAGCGTTCCATACCGGTTGCATCCCCTTCTACAAATACTTCCAGACTGCCGTGAAGTGCTGCTCCCAGGGCGGCGTGCGCGGCGGTGCGGCCACCCTGTTCTACCCGCTGTGGCACACCGAAGTAGAGAGCCTGCTGGTGCTGAAAAACAACCGCGGCGTGGAAGAGAACCGTGTCCGTCACATGGACTACGGCGTGCAGATCAACAAGCTGATGTACCAGCGCCTCATCAAGGGCGGTGACATCACATTGTTCTCCCCGTCCGATGCGCCGGGTCTGTACGATGCCTTCTTCGCCGATCAGGACAAGTTCGAAGAGCTCTACGTCAAGTACGAGCAGGATCCTGCCATTCGCAAGAAGACCCTCAAGGCAGTCGATCTCTTCTCCCTGATGATGCAGGAGCGTGCCGGTACCGGTCGCATCTACATCCAGAACGTCGATCACTGCAACACCCACAGCCCGTTTGATCCGAGCGTGGCGCCGGTACGCCAGTCCAACCTCTGCCTCGAGATTGCGCTGCCGACCAAGCCGCTCAACAACATCGACGACGAGAACGGCGAGATCGCACTGTGCACCCTCTCCGCCTTTAACCTGGGTGCCATCGACAAGCTGGAAGATCTGGAAGAGATGGCCGATCTGGCCGTGCGTGCCCTCGACGCCCTGCTCGACTATCAGGACTACCCGATTGCCGCCGCCAAGCGAGGCAGCATGGGGCGTCGTACTCTGGGTATCGGCGTCATCAACTACGCCTACTACCTGGCCAAGAATGGTGCCCGCTACTCTGACGGCTCCGGTCTGGCGCTGACTCACCGCACTTTCGAAGCGATCCAGTACTACCTGTTGAAAGCCTCCGTGCAGCTGGCACGCGAATTTGGCCCCTGCCCGCTGTTTGGCGAGACCACCTATGCCCAGGGCATCCTGCCGATCGATACCTACAAGAAGGATCTGGATGCACTGTGCAACGAGCCGCTGCATCTGGATTGGGAAAGCCTGCGTTCCGATATCAAGTCCGTGGGCTTGCGCAACTCCACCCTGACCGCCCTGATGCCAAGCGAGACCTCCAGCCAGATCTCCAACGCCACCAACGGCATCGAGCCGCCGCGCGGTCTGGTCTCGGTCAAAGCCTCCAAAGACGGCATTCTCAAACAGGTGGTGCCCGAGTATGATCGCCTGAAAGATCAATACGAACTGCTCTGGAAGCAACCGAGCGTTGACGGCTACCTGCAGCTGGTCGGTATCATGCAGAAGTTTGTGGATCAGGCGATCTCCGCCAACACCAACTACGATCCGGCCCGTTTCGAAGGCAACAAGGTGCCGATGAAGCAGCTGCTGAAGGACTTGCTGACCGCCTACAAATACGGCCTCAAGACCCTCTACTATCACAACACCCGTGATGGTGCGGACGATGCCCAGACCGATCTGCAAGATGACGGTTGTGCTGGCGGGGCTTGCAAAATCTAAGTCACGGCAAGATCTGATAACCGGGCGGGAGCGACAAGCTCCCGCTCTCCTGTTTTCTCCATACAGACATTCTGGTAACCATGGCCTATTCAACTTTCTGCCAAACCCAAAACGACCAGCTCAAAGAGCCGATGTTTTTTGGCCAATCGGTCAACGTAGCCCGTTATGACCAGCAAAAGCACGAAGTGTTCGAGCGGCTGATCGAAAAACAACTCTCCTTCTTCTGGCGCCCGGAAGAGGTGGATGTCTCCCGTGATCGCATCGACTATCAGGCACTGCCCCCGCACGAGCAGCACATCTTCATCTCCAACCTGAAGTACCAGACACTGCTGGACTCCATTCAGGGTCGCAGCCCCAACGTGGCGCTGCTGCCGTTGGTCTCCATTCCGGAGCTGGAAACCTGGATCGAGACCTGGGCGTTCTCCGAGACCATCCACTCTCGCTCCTACACCCATATCATCCGCAATATCGTCAACACCCCCGCTCAAGTGTTCGACGACATCGTGACCAACGAGCAGATCCTGAAGCGCGCCGGCTCCATCAGCCACTTCTACGACGATCTGATCGAGGCGACCGCCCTCTACAACCTGCACGGTGAAGGGACCCATATTGTCGCTGGCCGCGAGGTGACCATCACATTGCGCGAGCTCAAGAAGAAGCTCTATCTCTGCCTGATGAGCGTCAACGCGCTGGAAGCAATCCGCTTCTACGTCAGCTTCGCCTGCTCCTTTGCCTTCGCCGAGCGTGAGCTGATGGAGGGCAACGCCAAGATCATCAAGATGATCGCCCGCGATGAAGCTCTGCATTTGACCGGTACCCAGCACATGCTGAACCTGATGCGCAGCGGTCAGGATGACCCCGAGATGGCCGAGATCGCCGCCGAGTGCGAACAGGCCTGCTTCGAGCTGTTCAAAGAGGCAGCCATTCAGGAGAAAGAGTGGGCCGAGTACCTGTTCCAGGGCGGCTCCATGATCGGCCTGAACAAGGACATCCTCTGCCAGTACGTCGAGTACATCACCAACCTGCGGATGGCCGCCGTCGGTCTGCAGCCAGCCTTTGCCGGCACCAAGCAGAACCCGATCCCCTGGATCAACACCTGGCTCTCCTCCGACAACGTGCAGGTCGCCCCGCAAGAGGTGGAGGTAAGCTCCTATCTGGTGGGTCAGATCGACAGCGAAGTGAATGCCGACGATCTGGGTGATTTCGAGCTGTGAGTGACGCCATCCGCACGCTGACCCCTGCCCCGCACTCGCCTGCCGAACAACAGGCGGTGCAGGCACCACGGGTACATACCCGGGATGGCGTGCTGCACGCCCATCCCGGCGAAAGCGTGCTGGAGACGCTGGAGCGCCATGGCCATAGGGTCGAGTTCCAGTGCCGCAGCGGCTATTGCGGTGCCTGCCGAACCCCGCTCATCGCGGGCAAGGTGCACTACCCCAATGTGCCGCTCGCCTTTGTCTCCCTGGGGGAGTGTCTCCCCTGCTGCTGCAAGCCGGTAGGTGCCATCAAGCTGGATATCCAGAAACGCTGATCCCGTTTGCAACACCTAGTTCAGCCAAAGAGACCCAAACAAAAAGCCGCCGGATTGCTCCGGCGGCTTTTTTACATCTATCTCGATGCCTCAGTGGGTTGCTGGCTGATACACCACCCGCCAGCTCTGGCGTTACAACCAGGGTGCGGCAGTCGGCCCATGGTGCAGACCCAACTTCCAGACCCGGCCGAAGTGCTTGTAGTGACCCGCTGCGACACCGGCCTTCTCGCCCATGCCGTGGTAGAGGTCGAGGTGGCCCTTCTTCACCGCTCCGCCCACATCCAGCGCAATCAACAGCCGCAGCTGATGCTTGCCGGTCCAGTTGCCCTCTTTGTCGAGCAAGGGCACTTCGGCGAGGATTGGGGTTCCCATCGGCAACAGGGTCTTGTCGGCAGCAACGGCCGCCATCGGCAGCAGTGGAATACCGGCGGCACCGATCACATCGTTGGTCGGGCGGCGCTCGAAGAAGACATAGGAGGGGTTCTGCTCCACCAGCTCCTTGACGCTCTCCTCCGGCTGGCGGCTCGCCCAATCCTTGATGGCCTTCATCGACATCTGCTCCTTGGGCACTTCGCCGCGGTCGATCAGCACCCGGCCGATACTCACATAACCGTGACCGTTCTTGCCGCTGTAGCCCAGATACTGCAGCCGGTCCTCATCGCCATAGTGCACAAAGCCGGAGCCCTGTACGTCCATCAGGAAGTTGTCGATAAGGGATTTGCTGTAGCCCAGCTCCAGACCGCGGTTGGCCAGCGCCCCCTGATGGATCTGGGCCCGGGTCGGACAACGGCTGCCACAGTTGGGCATGGCATAAATAGGATATTTGTACTTGGCATCGGGACGACGACGCACCTCAAGCACCGGCGAGTAGTAACCGGTGAAGAGCACGTTACCCATCCGATCCGCCCCGCCTAGCTGGGCCAGGCTGATACCGTAACGGGTGATGTCGGCAGGGTTGCCGCCATTGGCCACCCAGCGGGAGAGCTTGTGGTAGAGCTCGCCATAACGGCGGTTCATTTTGCCGGAACGCTCCAATACCAGCCGGCTCTGCGGGCCAAACTTGCTGTAATCGGCTCGTGCACGGCTATTGACCCGCTCAACCCTGACCAGCTCCCCCGGCAAGGTACCATCCAGATACTGCTTGCCCAGATTTACCGGCACCTCGCAGTTCAGGAAACATCTGTTGTCGGTCTGTTTTTTGGGCACCTGATTTTGCTCAGAGTTGCCTGCACACCCGGCCAGACCCAGCACCACGGCGGTCAGCCAGTACGCGTGTTTATTCATATGTCCTCATATAACGCCAATAGCCATGCTCGGCGGGGAAGATGCCAAATTTGCAGGGGGAAAGCAAACGACATCAATCACTTGAAGAGGGATTTCGCCAAAGGTGACAGCTGGGTTATAACAAGGTGACAGGATGTGCGAGGTGATGGATGGAACAGCTCGAGATCTTCCCGCTGCAGAGCCCCTGCATCGGGGTCTGCGAAGTGAACAACAAGGGCTACTGCAAAGGGTGTTTGCGCAGCCGCGAGGAGCGTTTCAACTGGCTCGCCATGACCCCCGCCCAGCAGCAGGATGTGATGCGTCTGTGCCGCGCCCGCAAGGCGCGGGTTGACGCCGCCCGCCGCAAGGCACAGGAAGGAGCCCAACCCGAGCAGCCAGAACAACCGGGCTGGGATTTTTAACCTCCGCCAACCTGCAATCCCCTCTCACAGTTTACCTATACCCTCGGCAAAACAAAAAGCGGCCCGCAGGCCGCTCTTGGATATGACGTGTTGCCGGGTGGCAAGGCTTATGCCGTGGCCAGCTTGGCCTGCTCCTCGCCGCGCTTGAGCATGGCGTAGGAGACGCCGGTCAGCAGCGAGCCTGCGGCAATGGCCACGATATACAGCATGACGTTGCTGATGGCATGGGGAATGAACAGCACGAACAGACCGCCGTGGGGTGCCATCAGCTCGCAGCCGAACAGCATGGAGAGCGCACCGGTCAGGGCGCCACCGACCATACAGGCCGGAATGACCCGCATCGGATCCTTGGCGGCAAACGGGATGGCCCCCTCGGAGATAAAGCACAGACCCAGCACGAAGGAGGCCTTGCCCGCTTCCTGCTCCGCCTTGATGAACTTGGTGCGGGCCAGGAAGGTGGCGATGCCCATCCCCAGTGCCGGTACCATACCGGCGGCCATCACCGCCGCCATCGGGGCGTAGGTTTTGGAGGCCAGCAGGCCGACCCCGAAGGCGTAGGCAGCCTTGTTGACCGGGCCACCCATGTCGAAGCACATCATGGCGCCGATGATGACACCCAGCAGCACGGCGTTGGCAGAACCCATGTTGTTGAGGAAGGTGGTCATGGCATTCATGATGCCGGCCACCGGGCCACCCACCACGTAGATCATCACCAGACCGGTAAACAGGCTGGCAAAGAGCGGAATGATCAGGATGGGCTTGAGCGCTTCCAGGGTCACCGGCAGGCGCACCTTGTCACTCAGGTATTTGGCGCTGTAACCGGCCAGGAAACCGGCCACGATACCGCCAAGGAAACCGGCGCCCAGCGAGCTTGCCAGCATACCGCCGATCATGCCGGGAGCGAGACCCGGGCGGTCAGCGATGGAGTAGGCAATGTAACCGGCCAGCACCGGGATCATCAGGGCAAAGGCGGAGCCGCCACCGATCTTCATCAGAGCCGCGGCCAGAGTGCCTTCCACCTTGAACGCCTCGATCCCGAACACGAACGAGAGCGCGATGATAAGGCCGCCCGCCACCACCATCGGCAGCATGAAGGAGACACCGGTCAGCAGATGCTTGTAGGGGCCAGCTTTTTCCTCTTTCTTGGGCTGGCTGGCGCCGCTGTGGCGATAGGTTTTCGCCTCACTCCACGCCTTGTCGAGCTCGGCACGGGTTTTCTTGAGCGCCGCACCGGTGCTGGTGCGATAGACCGGCTTACCGTCGAAACGGGCCATGTCCACCTCGATATCGGTGGCGAGGAACACCAGATCAGCGGATGCAATCTCCTCGGTAGTCAGGGCGTTCTGGGCACCGACCGAGCCTTGAGTCTCGACGCGGATCTGATAACCCAACTGTTTGGCCATGGTCTCCAGCGCTTCTGCCGACATAAAGGTGTGGGCAACGCCAGTCGGGCAGGCGGTCACTGCCACGATACGCTTGCCAGCAGTGGCCGGTTTGGCAGCAGCGGGCGCGGCTTGGTGGCGATAGAGGCTGGCGCCGCTGGCGGCTGCTTCCAGCAAGGCGGCAGGATCCTGCAGGGCGAGATCCATGCTGCCCTGATAGACCCGCTTGCCATCATAAGCAGCGAGATCCACCGGAGCACTGGCGACAACCAGCACCAGATCGGCGGCGGCAATTTGCTCCTTGCCCGGCACCTGACGGGGCTGCACGCTGGAACCGACGTCGAGGGTGAGCTCCCAGCCAGCCAGTTTGGCCTGCTGTTCTATCCGTTTTGCAGCGAGAAAGCTGGTGGCAATGCCCGCCGGGCAAGCCGTAACCAAGATTGCTTTCATTGGGCATCTCCTGAGTTTTCCATTGAGGGGGTATGGCATTGAACCGGTGCCAGCGCATCCAGACGCTGTACGCGCACCTGTTCAAGCAAGGGGTTGAGCACATTGATATCGTCAAAGCCGACCGCGACCTGACTGACCGCCAGTGCCGAGACGGCGGTGGCCAGCCGCAGGGTCTGCTCCGGCGCCCAGCTGAGGCTCAGACCATGGGCGAGACCTGCCACCAGGGAATCGCCAGCACCGACCGTGCTGACCACCTGCATCCGCGGCGGAATGGCCTGCCAGACGGCATCCGGGGCAAACCAGATAAGGCCATCGGCGCCGTTGGAGATCACCACGTTGGGGATGCCGCTGGCCTGCAGCGCGCGGGCACACTCGGCCTGCTCGCTCAGGGTCTTGATGGGGCGGCCCGCCCACTGGCTCAGCTCCTCCAGATTGGGTTTGACCAGGGTCGGCGCCGCCTTGATCCCTTCGCTTAACGCCGCACCACTGCAATCGAAGATCACCTGCTTGCCCTTGGCTTTCAGCAGGCGGATCAGATGGGCGCAGTAATCGGGGGCCACCCCTTTGGGCAGGCTGCCCGCTAGCACAAACCAGTCGGCGTGAGGGGCCAATTGGTCGATGGCCAGCTCCAGCGCGCTCACCTCCCCTTGCTGGATGGTGAGCCCCGGCAGGTTGAGATCGGTGACCCGACCGGATTGCTCGGAGATCTTGACGTTGATGCGGGTGCTGCCCGCGACACGGACAAAGTGATCATCCAGCGCCCGCTCTGCAAACAGGGAGACAAAGCTCTGTTCATTGTCAGCGCCCAGCCAGCCGGTGACGCCTACCTCGCGGCCCAAATCCTTGAGCACCATGGCGACGTTGATCCCCTTGCCTGCCGCCCGCAGGTTGGCCTCACTCACCAGATTGACCTCGCCAAGGCTCATCGCCTCGAGACGAGTGGTGAGATCAAGGGCAGGGTTGAGGGTAATGGTGACAATCTTCATCAATGCGCCCCCTCGCCCAGACCAGCGGCGATCGCCTCACCGATCCCCTTGAGAGCCGCTTCGGCATCTGCCCCTTCGGCGCGAAATGCCAGACGGTGCCCGCACTTGACCCCAAGGCCGATCACCTTCATCAGGCTCTTGGCGGAGACTGCCTCGCCGCTGCCATCCAGATTGGCAACCCGGATATCTGATTCAAACTCTTTGGCCACCTTGACCAGCATGGCACCGGGACGAGCGTGCAGGCCGTGGGGGTTGATGATGGTGAAGGTTTCGGAAAGACCGCTCGCGGGGCCCGCTTGCAACATGGCCAGCCCGTCGCTGCCAGTAAGCGTCGCCAGCTGACCGGCGGCGGCCAGTTTGGCCAGATTCTCCAGTTGCGGCAGATGACTGCTATCTGCGGCACACAGCAGCAGCATGGCGCTGACCGGCAGCTCACCTGCGCGAAGTTTGCTGCTCGGGGTGGCCAGCACCCAGCCAGTCTGTGCCGCTTGCGCGCGGGCCAGCCAGATGCCCTCGCCCAGATAGGCAGGTTCGCTTGCCAGCAGGGCGCTCACCATAGCGGCATCGCCCCAATCGGCCGATTTGGCGCGGGCGGCCGCCCCTAGCAGCAGCTGGTCACGATCATCGGCCGGGAAGTCGGCCAGGGTCAGGTATTGCACCTCTCTCTGCTGGACCGATGCGGCGGCAGTGGCGCCGGTCAGTATATTGATGATGGTGTCGGCGTCGGTGGCCTCTTTCAATTGCGCTGCCGCCTGCTCGTCACCCAGCACATGGGTGAGCTGGCGCAAGATGCCCAGATGCTCGTCTGACTTGGCGGCAATCCCGATGGCGACATAGGCAATCTGCCCCTCGTCCCACTCGATGCCGTGGGGGAACTGGGCCACCATGACGCCGGTGCTCTTCACCAGATGGCGGGTGTCCGTGGTGCCGTGGGGAATGGCGATGCCGCTGCCAAGGTAGGTGGCATGCTGCGCTTCACGGGCCAGCATGCCATCGACATAGCCCGCCTCCACCATACCGGCCTCGGTCAGTTTGCCTGCCAACAGGGCAATCGCCTCGCCCTTGGTCGCCACCGACTGCCCCAGCAAGATCTGCTCTCGCACCAACTTCAACATAGCCACTCTCCATCAGATCCCGGCATCGCCGGGTCAACACAATTGAACATTCGGTTTGCCTGCCAGCTGACGATAGTCGGGATACCTCGAAATGTGATCCTGACCGGGTTTTATCACCCTGCTCTGCATCTCTGCGAAGCGGCGCTGCTGACAAGCTGAATCGATTCACTTACACTCAGACTGAATCGTTTCAGCGAATTGATCAAGTACCCACAAAGAGCGGTTTTCAATGATATGATCCCGCGCACACTTTTCGGTGCCCTTACCAGGCAGTGCCCGTGGGCCTAGCAACTCAAACAGAGCCAATATGATGAAACTGGATGAAATCGCCGCCCTCGCCGGTGTCTCGCGCACCACGGCCAGCTATGTGATCAACGGCAAGGCCGACCAATACCGCATCAGTCAGGCCACCCGCGACAAGGTGATGGCCGTCGTCACCGCCCACAACTACCAGCCGGACAGCCGCGCCGCCTCCCTGCGCGGCGGCCAGACCAAAACCCTCGGCTTTATCCTGCCCGACCTTGAGAACGCCAGTTACGCCAAGCTGGCCAAACGGCTGGAACAGGGGGCGCGGGCGCAGGGCTATCAGCTGCTGATCGTCTGCTCGGAGGATGAACCCGCCACCGAAAAAGAGCTGGCCCAGATGCTGGTGAGCCGCCATGTGGATGCCCTGCTGGTGGCCAGCTGCCTGCCACCTGACGATCCCTTCTATGGCAACCAGCAGGCGCAGGGGGTGCAGATCCTCGCCATCGACCGGAGCATGGCGGCCGATCGTTTCGTCACCGTCGCCAGTGAAAATGAGAAGGCGAGCTTTGATCTCACCGCCTCCCTGCTCACCCCGGCCATCCGCCATATCGCCTTGATCACTGCACTGCCTGCACTCACGATCAGTAAAGAACGAAAAGCGGGCTTCGAGCAGGCCATCGCCAGCCACAGTGCGACCTGCCACCTCTGTGAAGGGGCCCACTTCTCCCGCACCGAGGGGTATCGCCTGATCAAACATCTGCATCAGCAGCTGGGCCAGTTGCCCGAGGCGCTGATCACCACCTCCTACATCCTGATGGAGGGGGTACTGGACTACCTGCTGGAACAAGAGACCGATATGAGTCAGCTTGCCATGGCCACCTTCGGCGACGATCGGCTGCTCGACTTCCTCCCCTTTGGCATCAACTCCCTGCCCCAGCAGCACGACGCGCTGGCCAGCCAGGCGCTGGAGCTGGCACTCAAGGCGGTCAATGGCGACTACCAGAGCGGGCTGCACTATGTAAGCCGCACCCTCAAGCGCCGTCGCTAAGCCGCCAGCAACAACCGCCCACGACCACACAGGCTGCCGGCACAAACTGCCGGAATGGGCAGCCAGAACTGACAGCCTGTGCGGCAGCTCTTCTCAACGCCCATCTTTGCACGCGTATGTTTGGCCAGCGGAAATCGGCCAACCGGCCGACAGGGCTTGCAACCCCTGCTCAGGGCCCGTTTATCGCCCCATCGGCTCGCCATAAATTGAATTTATGGCTTTTGGCCATATAACCTTATTTTTACTTATACCGAACCAATCGGGCCGCTAGCGATCCCTTTGGCCCTCTGCCGCGCCTTCCAGACGCCTGCACCAAGCCCCTCCGATCCCGAAGGCCGGTTCAACCGGATTGGCATCAATACCTCAAGGCGCACATTTTTTCGGCGCATAGCGTCAAGTGTCATTTTTTATTTCCACTTAAATACCCTTCACAGCACAAGATCCGCTTTTTAGGGGTTGTCTCCGCTATTTTGATCCGCTAACGTGGCAACCATCTTTTACAACCGACAGGTTTCAGGTACAGATGTTTCCACGCCGATATTGCTAGCCTCCGGCTTTTCCCCCGGAGGCGCCTCCCGACACAGCCAACTGGCTCTCTCTTGTTTGCAACATCTCCGCTCACTTTCGGATGGATAACATGAACACCAAGACTCTGGGTTGTACCCTGTTGATTGCCGGCACCACCATAGGCGCCGGTATGCTGGCCCTGCCGCTGGCCTCCTCTTCCCTCGGCGGCCCCGCCACCCTGCTGCTGATGATTGGCCTGTGGGCTCTGATGGCCTTTACCGCCATGCTGCAGGTGGAGGCCAGTCTCAATACCGGCAAATGGTACCTGCACCAACTGGCGGATCACCTGCTCGGCCCCTGGGGCAAGCGCATCGCCTCCTGCTGCATCCTGATGCTGTTTTACGCCCTCGCCTCCGCCTACATCAGCGGTGGCAGCAGCTTGCTGGCACAGGCGCTGGCCGATGCCGGCATCACCCTCAGCCAGGAGCAGGCCGCCTGGGCCTTTACCCTGCTGTTTGGCGGCATGGTCTGTGTCGGCACCCGCTCGGTGGATTACCTCAACCGGCTGATGTTCACCGTCAAGCTGGTGATCATGGTGGGCGTGCTGGCGCTGCTGCTGCCGCGCGCCCAGGGCGAACACCTGCTCGCCATGCCGCTCGGGGAAGGGCTGCTGCTGGCTGGCCTGCCGGTGATCTTCACCTCGTTCGGCTTTCACGGCTCGATCCCGAGCGTGATGCTCTACCTCGGCGATTGCCCCAAGCAGCTGCGCCGGGTCTTTGTCTGGGGCTCCGCCCTGCCGCTGATCCTCTACGTGCTGTGGCAGGTGGCCATTCTGGGGCTGCTCGGCCAATCCTCTCTGCTGGCCAATGGCGGCGCGCTCGACAGCCTGCTCGCCAGCGTCGGCAAGCTGGTGAGCTGGCCTGCGTTTAATCAGGCGATGCACCTGTTTGCCGATCTGGCGCTCGCTACCTCCTTCCTCGGGGTGACGCTGGGACTGTTCGACTTTATGGCCAAGGTGACCCGCCGCAAGGACAGCTGGCAGGGCCGCAGCCAGACCGGCCTCATCACCTTTGTGCCACCGCTGCTGTTTGCCCTCTACTTCCCGCAGGGCTTTATCATGGCCCTCGGCTACGCCGCCATTGCGCTGGCCATCCTCGCGGTACTGCTGCCGGTAGCGCTGGTGTGGCAGAGCCGCAAACAGGCGCCCGCCCACCACTACCGCGCCCCGGGTGGCGTGGTGGCGCTGGGAGTGGCCGGCGCCATGGGTGTGCTGATTGTCGGCGTCCAGATCAGCGTCAGCATGGGACTGCTGCCCGCGCTCTAAGCCCTCACCGATACCGAATGCCCCAAATAACAAAGCCCCACCAATCAGATTGGCGGGGCTTTGTGCTATCAACACGGCAATGATTCTGCCCATTCCCGCCTCGCACCAGAGGGATGAAGGACGTTTCAGCTACGCTTTTTCCATACGCAATAGTGTGGGGAGCAAGGTATGAAGTGGGCTGGCTGGTGGCTGCTGTGTTGTCTGAACCCGATTGCCCAGGGCGCGCCCCTGTCGCTGGCGGCGCCCGTGGAATATATCACCCTGCTGCGCCCCTTCTATGAGGAGTGGTTTGGCAAGGCCAGGGTCGATTTCACCTTTATCCCCTGCACCAGCGCCCGCTGCAAAAAGCTGCTTGATTCCGATAGCACCATCGATGGGGATATCGCCCGGATCAAGGGCTTTGAGCAGACCCACCCGCATATGATCCCGGTCGGCACGGCGATTGGCGAAGTCACCATCTATGCCCAGAGCAAGCAGGACGCCAGCTGGCCCCCCGCCAGTCAGGAGCTGATTGGCTGCCTGCGCGGCATTCAGTGGTGCAGCCGTTATCTCGACAGTCGGCGCATCGTCTGGTTCAACGATGAGAAGCAGGGTCTCGCCCTGCTCCAGCGCGGCAGAACCGACTGGGTGATCCGGCTACTGCCCACCAATCAATCTCCCCTTGCCGCGCCATGGAAACGGGTCTCCGATATCGAGGTCTATCTCTACCTCAACAAGAGCCGCCAAGCGGATATCGCCGCCCTTGTCCAATCCCAGCAGCAGCTGATAGCGAGCGGCCGCTGGCAGCAGATGCAGGAGCGCTACTTCTCGGCCCTGCTGACCCCCGTCCGCTGATCACGGCACCACCGAACAAACCGCCAAAAACCGTGTTTTATACAATCTTTTTTGCCAGCAAAACCTGAACAAACAGTTCAAAACCCGTTCATGCCCGCTCGCTACACTGCCCCCTCGTTTATCGCTTTCAGGAGTTTGAAAACAATGATGTTGCACCTCACGAAGAGTTCCCTTGCCCTTGTTCTGCTGGCTGCCAGCGGCGCCCTCAGCGCGGCCGAGATCAGCAACAACAATATCACCGAGGCCGAAATCAGGGCGGCGCAGGATGCCTGGGGCGCGGCGCTCATCAAGATCAGCGATGACTATCGGGCCAGCGGCATTGAACGCGCCAAAGCCACTGCCGAGGCGGTACTCGACAGCGCTTATGGCTACCAGCAGGGGCCGGTGCTGTTCAAACCCACCCTCGCCGGTGGCGAGCAGACCTTTCGCACCACCCGTGAGGGGGCGCTGGCCTATTTTGTCGGCAACAACAGCGCCTATCCGGCCGACAGCGGCTTTGCCCTGAAAAACTGGCAGAGCTACCGCCATGACAATGCAGCCGTCTATATCAACGGCAACATGGCGCTGACCATGGGCAAGGTGCATCTGGTGGATCGCGACAACAAGGAGACCACGGTCGACAAGAGCTGGGGTTTCAAGAAGGGGGATGATGGCAAGGTGCGCATCGTGCTGCACCACTCCTCTCTCCCCTACGGCGCCTGACTGGCGAAGCGCAGCTGACAGAGCACGCAACCTAAAACCAGACAACAAGCCCTGCCAGACTGGCGGGGCTTTTTTATCCGGCAAGGGTGCTCAGGACGTCATGGCCGAGCCCTCTTTACTGCTACCCTCAAGGGCAAGCCATTGAGCGCACAACAGATCCATGCTTATCCATCACTTCGGGAGCCCTACACCATGACCATACTGCCCATCTATGCGGCCCTCCTTGCCCTGCTCTTTGTCCTGCTCAGCGTGCGCACCATTCGCACCCGCCATCGTCAGAAAGTGGCGCTCGGCCATGGCGATGATCCCGCCATGCTGCGGGCCATGCGGGTGCACGCCAACTTTGCCGAATATGTCCCCCTCTCCCTGCTGCTCATCTATTTCGTCGAAACCGGCAGCCATGCCCCCTGGCTGGTTCATCTGCTGGGGAGTGCCTTGCTGCTTGGTCGCCTCTGTCACGCCTTCGGCATGAGCCGCACGCCGGAGAATTTCCGCTATCGGGTGGTGGGAATGGGGCTGACCTTCACCGTCATTTTGCTGAGTGCGGCCTGTCTCCTGATCACCGCCCTGCTCTCCTGACTACGCCAGAGCGGGTCAGCCAAACGCGGCTCAGCAGAAACAGAAAAGCCCTGCCGATATGGCAGGGCTTTTCGTTTAACCGATCAGAGCGGGAGAGTGGCTCTCCTTGCCCTTACTGGTTGTGGCTGGCGCGACGCGGACGACGGGCCTGAGCCGGTTTACCAGCGCCCTCAGCCGGGCGCTGACCACCCTGGGGCTTGGGCTTGCCGCCGTTGCCGGAGCGGTTAGCGCCTGCGTTGCCACCGTTGTTGCCGGAGCGAGCGGCACCCTGACGCTGGCCTTGACCTTGCGGACGCGGCGCTCGGCGCTGCTCGCTCGGATCACGGGGCTCTTTGCGCAGCGGCGCGCCGATACCACGGGCGATGTTGTCCAGGGTCTCGCGGGAGGCTTCAAAGCCGGCCACCTGCTCGCACGGGATGTTCTGCTTGGTCAGACGCTCGATGGCTTTGATCAGCTTGCCTTCATCGGCCGCAACCAGGGAGATGGCGTGACCGGCAGCGCCGGCACGGCCGGTACGACCGATACGGTGCACGTAATCTTCCGCCACGTTGGGCAGCTCGAAGTTGACCACTTGCGGCAACTTGTCGATATCCAGACCACGAGCAGCGATATCGGTCGCCACCAGCACCTTGACGCTACCATCCTTGAAACCGGCTAGTGCGCGGGTACGGGCACCCTGGCTCTTGTTGCCGTGGATGGCGGCAGCGCTGACGCCGTTCTTGTCGAGGGTCTCGGCAACGCGGTTAGCCATGTGCTTGGTACGGGTAAAGACCAGTACCTGCTGCCAGTTGTTGCTGGTGACCAGATGGCTCAGCAGGGCAATCTTGTTGGCCTTGTCGCACGGGTGCACCAGCTGCTCGATACGCTCGGCGGTGCTGTTGCGCGGGGCGACTTCGATCACCGCCGGGTTATCCAGCAGACCGGTGGCCAGTTCGCGGATCTCGTCGGCGAAAGTAGCGGAGAAGAGCAGGTTCTGGCGCTTCTTCGGCATCAGGGCCAGGATGCGGCGGATGTCGCGGATAAAGCCCATGTCGAGCATGCGATCCGCTTCGTCCAGTACCAGGATCTCCACTTCGTCAAACTTGACGGCATTCTGGTTGTAGAGATCCATCAGGCGGCCGGGACAGGCCACCAGCACGTCCAGACCACGGCGAGTCGCCATCATCTGCGGATTGATGCTGACGCCGCCGAAGACGACGTGGCTGCGCATCGGCAGGTGTTTGCCGTAGTTACGCACGCTCTCGCCCACCTGGGCGGCCAGCTCGCGCGTCGGGGTCAGCACCAGCGCACGAATGCGGTTCGGAGAGACCTTGCGCTTGCTCTCCATCAGACGTTGCAGCATCGGCAGGGTAAAGCCTGCGGTCTTGCCGGTCCCTGTTTGGGCCGCCGCCATCAGATCGCGGCCAGCCAGAACGGCGGGGATCGCTTGCTGCTGAATGGGAGACGGGGTGTCGTAGCCTTGTTCGGCAACGGCACGCAACAAGGGTTCGGCCAGACCGAGGGAAGTAAAACTCATAGTTACCTGCTAGGGATAGTGGCGCCGGGGATTTGTGGTGGGGCTCCTCTGCTGAGCCGATGCCATCTCACAAGATCTGGGCCTATTGAGAAAACAACGATTTCCCCGGGGAGCAGAGCAAAGGGGAAAGAATAGAGGCGCAGTCTAACGGAGTTATTGAGGAGAAACGAGAAAAATGTGATGTTCCTCCCAGCACGAGGAGAAAAGCATGCTCCCCCTGCCTGAATATCTCCCTTTCTCCCGCACTTTTGCTGCCACCCTATTAACATCAAACACAATAAAAAGACTCTGTTGCCAGCAAGGCGCGGGGATTAAAAAAGATCAGGGATGATGAGGTTTATATGAAGAGGCAATCAGGCTTTCCCATCAGCTGGCCACTCTGGCTCGCCCTGCTGCTGTTGTGGGTGATGCCGGCACAGGCAGAAAAGCAGGTTTTCACCGTGGCCTGGAGCCACTGGCCCCCTTTCAGTCAGCTCAACAATAAAGGAGAACTGGACGGCCTTGATATCAGCCTGACCAGCCAAATCCTCACAAAGGCGGGTTTCACCCCCAAATTTCGTGAAATTCCCTGGGCCCGGGCACTCCATCTGGTGGAGCATGGCCAGCTTGATGTGGCGATGGGCGCGCTGGCGCTGCCGGAGCGCGAGCAATACGCCCGCTTCTCGGCCCCCTATCGCCACAGCGCCTACGTGCTGCTCAGCAACGATCCCATTCCCGGCCAGCAAGATCGCTGGGCCGGCTACCCGACCCTCTCTGCGCTGTGCAACGCCAAGGGACTCAAGATCGGCAAGCTACGCGGCACCCGCCCGATGCAGCAGTTGGAGAACTGCCCGGCACTCAAGGAGGTAACAGAGTACAACGCCGACGACCGGCTGATCGATCTGCTGCTCGCCCGCCGCCTCGACGGCGTCATCATGGAGTGGCAATACGCCCGTTATCGCCTCGAACAACTCGGCGCCACCGGTTTTATCAGCTGCCAGTTGCTGCTCCACCACCAGCCGGTCAGCCTGATGTTTGCCAAAGATCGCATCAGCGATGACCAGCTCACCAGCATCGACAAGGCGATCGCCACCCTGCCCAAAACCGACCGCAACTTTCCGCCCCCCACATGTCGCCTGAGCGCCGCCACCGATGGCGATGAACCCGCGCTGCATTAACCCGAACAGACAAAACAAAAAGGCGACCCAGAGGTCGCCTTTTTCATGCTGGCCAATCAACGGTTGATGAGCCAGTTGGTCGTTATGCCGCTCAACGCAGTTGCGGCGTCTGGGTCAATACACCCTGATTCTGAGCGCGATGGCGCAGCAGGTGATCCATCAGCACCAGTGCCAGCATCGCCTCGGCAATCGGTACAGCACGGATGCCGACGCAAGGATCGTGGCGACCCTTGGTGATCATCTCGGTAGCCTCACCCTCGGTGGTGATGGTCTTGCCCGGTACCGTGATGCTGGAGGTAGGCTTGAGCGCCATGCTGACCACGATATCCTGACCGGATGAGATACCGCCCAGAATGCCGCCCGCATGGTTGCTGGCAAACCCGGCCGGGGTCATCTCGTCACGGTGCTCGGAGCCTTTTTGCTCCACCACCGCAAAACCGTCACCGATCTCCACCCCTTTCACCGCATTGATGCCCATCATGGCGTGAGCGATGTCAGCATCGAGGCGGTCAAACACCGGCTCACCGAGGCCCACCGGCACATTGCGCGCGATGACCTGCACCTTGGCACCAATGCTGTTGCCCTCTTTCTTCAGGTCACGCATGTATTGATCGAGTACTTCCAGCTTGCCCGCATCGGGGAAGAAGAAGGGATTCTGCTCGATCTGCGCCGCGTCAAACGCCTCGGCCTTGATGGGGCCAAGCTGGGAGAGAAAACCGGTGATCTCAATGCCATGCACCTGTTTCAGGTACTTCTTGGCAATGGCTCCCGCCGCCACCCGCATCGCAGTTTCGCGGGCGGAGGAGCGACCACCGCCGCGATAGTCGCGCTGACCATACTTCTGGTGGTAGGTGTAGTCAGCATGGCCCGGGCGGAAGAGATCCTTGATGTCGGAGTAATCCTTGGAGCGCTGATCGGTGTTCTCGATCAAGAGCCCGATGGAGGTACCGGTGGTCCTGCCCTCAAACACCCCGGAGAGGATCTTCACCTCATCCGGTTCGCGCCGTGGCGTGGTGTAGCGGGAGGTGCCGGGCTTGCGCCGATCGAGATCCCCCTGCAGATCCGCTTCGCTGATCTCCAGCCCCGGCGGGCAGCCATCGACCACGGCGCCCAGCGCCAGACCGTGGCTCTCGCCGAAGGTGGTTACCCGAAAGAGTTGGCCAAAACTGTTCCCTGCCATAGGCGCTCCTGCTTAGTTCTTGTAGATGGCAAAATGATCCTGATACTGCACCAGCTCGTCGCGCGTCATCACGAACACACCGTGGCCGCCGTTCTCGAACTCCACCCAGGTAAAGGGGATCTCGGGGAACTGGGCTTCCAGATGGATCATGCTATTGCCCACCTCGACCACCAGCACGCCGTCATCCTTGAGGAAGTCGGCCGCATTGGCCAGCAGGCGCTTGGTGAGCTTGAGACCATCGCTACCGGAGGCGAGCGCCAGCTCCGGCTCGTGACGGAACTCGTCCGGCAGATCCGACATGTCTTCGGAATCCACGTAGGGCGGGTTGGAGACGATAAGATCGTACTTGTCGCCGGCCGGCAGATCGCGGAACAGATCGGAGCGGATCGGGATAACCTGCTGCTCCAGCCCGTGATCGTTGATGTTGCGCTCGGCCACATTCAGGGCATCGACGCTGATGTCGATGGCGTCAACCTCAGCGTCCGGGAACTCGTGAGCCATGATGATGGCGATGCAACCGGAGCCGGTGCAGAGATCCATGATCCGGGTCGGCTCCTGTTTGAGGAACGGCGCAAAGCGGTTGGCCACCATCTCGGCGATGGGAGAACGGGGAATGAGTACCCGCTCGTCAACGTAGAACTCCCAACCGGCATACCAGGCCTTGTTGGTGAGATAGGGCGCGGGAACACGCTCCTGCACGCGGCGCACAATCAGTTCGGCAATCCGGTGACGCTCGCTGCTGGTGAGACGGGAGTGGCGCATCGCCGGATCCACGTCCGGCGGCAGATGCAACGCGGGCAGTACCAGCTGCACAGCCTCATCCCAGGCGTTGTCGGTACCATGTCCGTAGAAGATACCGGCGTCGTTGAAACGACTCATGGCCCAGCGCAACATGTCCTGGATGGTGTGCATCTCGGCAACCACCTCATCGATAAATATCTTGTCCAAATCCACCTCCAAGTCGAGTAATATCCGGCCCGAGAATTTTATACAGCGAGCAAGACGAGTACCTGATGAAAAAAACGCCCTCACCGACAGACGAGGAAACCCTGCTGTTCCGCGATGCGATAAAAGGTACCCGGAAAATCAAGCAAGATACCATAAGGGCCGAGTTACGCCCGGTCAAGCAGAAACGCGAAATGCGCGAAAGCCGCGAATCACTTGGGGTTGACCACTATTTCAGCGATGAGTATCAGCCTCATCTCGAGGACGATGGCCCGACCCGTTACGTGCGCGACGATGTGTCGAAATTCGAGCTGAAAAAGCTCAAGCGGGGCAGTTATCCGCCGGAGATCTACCTCGATCTGCACGGCATGAACCAGCATCAGGCCAAACAGGAGCTGGCGGCCCTGCTCACCCTCTGCCAGAAAGAGAACATTCACGTCGCCTCAGTGATGCACGGCATCGGCAAACATATCCTCAAACAGCGCATTCCGAGCTGGCTGGCCCAGCACCCCAACGTGCGCGCCTTCCATCAGGCACCACGCGAATGGGGCGGCGACAGCGCCATTCTGGTCTTGCTGGATATCGAGGAGTAGCTCGTAAAATCGGCAACCTATACTGAATATCAATACGTTATTGACAGTGGAGGTTGCATGTTTACACGAGGCTCCCATGCCGACATAAAGTCATCCCTCGATGCCATCGGTGCCGCCGTGGCGGTATTCAGCCTCGACAAGGATGACCACTTTGTTCTGGTATCAGCCAACGACACCTTCGCCAAAGCCTTCGAGATCGAGGTGCTTGGTTGCATTGGCAAACGGCTCAACGAGATGTTTCCCCGTTACATCACCAGCAGTATCGAGCAGCCGATGCACGAATGCGTGAGCCAGCAGACCGGGGTGGAGAGCGAGCTCCCCATCGATACCCTGTCCCGCACCAGCTGGTGGCGCTTTGTCCTCTCCCCTATCATTCCCGAGCAGGCACGGATCAACCGGATCATCGTCACCGCCATCGACATCACCGCCAAGAAACAGCTGGAAGATGCGCTCACCACCAGTCGTCGCCGTTTTGAAGCAGTGGTCAACTCCGCCTATGACGGCATCATCAGCGTCAGCAGCGAATCGCGGATCGAGCTTATCAACACCGCCGCCTGTGAGATGTTCGGCATCGACGAGAGCTATCTTGGCAAACGGCTGGAAACCCTGCTGCCGCAGCGCTTTCGCGCCAATCACGACAGCTACTTCAAGGCGTTCAGCAACTCCCCCATCAATTCGCGTCCCATGCATGCCCGCGCCTCCGTGATGGGGCTGCGCCGTGATGGCAGCGAATTTCCGCTGGAGGTGACCATCGCCAAGATCAATATGGGCCAGACCACCGAGATGACCGCCATCCTGCGCGATATCTCCGAGCGGGCGCGGCTGGTGGAAGAGCTGAAAGTCGCCGCCACCACGGATCCCCTGACCGGCATTGCCAACCGGCGCCGCTTCGATGAACTGGTCAACGCCGAGATGCAGCGCTGCCAGCGCTTTGGTCACACCATGAGCCTGCTGCTGATCGACATCGATCACTTCAAGGAGGTGAACGACACCTTTGGCCACCAGCAGGGGGATCAGGCGATCTTGAGTCTGGTTAGCCGGATCGGCAAACAGCTGCGCGAGGTAGACATGGTGGGACGCTGGGGCGGCGAGGAGTTTATCGTGCTGCTGCCGGAGACCTCGCTGGAGCTGGCCTGGGCCAGTGCCGAGCGGATAAGACTGGCGGTGGAATCGGCCCGCCATGCGCTCTCCGGAGCGCTAGAGGTCTCACTCACCATCAGCATCGGGATCAGCTCAAGCAAGGGGCCCCTCGACAGCGTGGAGAAAATGGTCAGGCGGGCCGACACCGCCCTCTATATGGCCAAGAAACAGGGGCGCAACTGCTGTCGCAAGGAGGAGCCGGAGCCGACCTGATGGCTCGGCCCCTCCTTCGGTCACGACGGCTTGCCCCTAGACCAGCCGCAAAGAACCATTCATTCGTTATCGCAACCAGATCGGAGCCACGCCACCTTGAGTGGCGTGATGCTTTTTACCCGCCCCCATACATAGGTAGTTTCACAGGCGTAACAGAGTTAACCATCGCTTTTGCACAGGTGCAATAATGGAGCTCGGCCACCGCTGCTGGTCTCTGATTGCGATAGCGCTTTGCCGCGGCAATGCCTCCTCCGATCACTATCAGATAGCGGTAAAGCAGCCCCCGAATGACCAGCAAACACGATGCAAAGTGAGCACAACAGGATTAAGGGTGATCGGGAGTCACAAAGGTCGGTTCACTCATAGCCCACCGGTTGAGGGGGATCGGCAAAATAGCAGAGGTTCATCCGGTGTCAAAGGTACCGGAAAATGAACCGTCAGCATGCCGCCGTTGGCCAACTGCCAATCGAAAAAGTCATCAAATCTGGCGCTTGTCACGGCACGGATCACCTTGGCGACGACCCCATGTGCGACCAGCAGCACCCGCTCCCCTTGCGCGCTCGAGGTCAGTTCGAGCAGCCCTTGCGACACCCGGGCAACTACCTCATCCAATGTTTCACCGCCGGGAGGTGCCTCTGCCCAACGCCGGGTAATATTGCGCGCCCACAGCTCGGGATGACGCGATTTCGCCTCTGCCTGTGTCAACCCCTCAAACAGGCCGACATGCCGCTCACGAAAGGCTGGCGCGAGCTCCACTGGCAAATCCAACTGGCGAGCGAAGATCGCAGCGCTCTCTCTGGTTCGCTGCAGCGGCGAAGCCAGCAGCCGATCGAACGGGGCCTGAGTGGCCGCTATCTCGTCAGCCAACTGGGCAATGTGCCATTGGCCACTCTCATTAAGCGCGATATCCAGCGCGCCCTGATACCGTCCTTCAGCATTGGCTTGCGTCTCGCCATGGCGGATAACTACCAGCTCCATGCCAACCTCCTTTGTTGGGGCTACCCAAGTTTGGTTTTACTTCCCTTCGGGATAACGGGGATGCTCATCCTAGATCGGCAACCAGGGCAGCTGGCTGTCGGTATGGATGTGATAGGTTGGCGCAACGACATCCGGATTATCGAGGGAGGCAATAGCCAACGTGAGATACTCAGGGTACTGGGTGCTGCGATAGGTCAGGGTGGAGCCACACTCGGCGCAAAATCCTCGGCGGATAAAGTCTGAAGACGCATACTCGGTCGGTTTGCCGCATAACCACTGCACCTGTTCGGCGCGAAAGTCCATCCAGGCCCCGACCGGTGCCCCCGTGGTGCGCTGGCAATCCCGACAATGGCAAAAATCGGCCGCAAAAGGGGCTGCCAGCACCTCATAACGGATCACCCCGCAATGACAACCGCCCTTCATCTTGCCCCCTTGTTGCAATTTTGCACAAGCCAAAGAGATTACCAATATAAACCGGCCGTTTACATCTATTTTCTCAAGAGAATAAGCGACAATGTGCCGAGATAAAACTGCGCAATATAGCAAGACCTCACCATTTCTGGTGATAAATAGCAGTTTACCAATAGAGAAGATGCTCCCCTTATTCGCACAACGAGAGGATTCATTTAATGATGGAAAATGAATTAGCCCGCAGTGCGCTACTCTTATCAGAAGACGCCAACTTATGGGGCTAACGAAGCGGTATATAACACTGTTGTTTGCAACTTTAATCCAACACTATTCCAATTCAATTTCCAGACAAATAGTTCGCCTTATCAGTTCGGACAAAAGCACCATTATAAATACAAGAAAATATTCAGTGATGCACTGTTTTGAATTAACGAGGAGAAGGAGTTATTCCCCCTCTCCTCTTTGAGAGTTCAATTACGCCATCTTATTTGGCAGGAACCACAACCCAGGGGCCACCCTTGGTTGGATCATCACCCTGCGTCCACCATTTGGCCTGATAGACAACGCCTTTGTAGCTCACCTTGCTGCCGGCGGTATAGACCTTGGTCGCTTCCCATGCCGGGTTGCCACCGATGGGCGGTTCGCTCGGATCGACTGGCGGCGGGGTCAGTTTGTCCACGACCCGCACTTTCGGCCAGTTGGCGTGGGAGCCGTAGAAGTTGGTCACGCACTTCTGGTAATCGCCCGGCACCAGCGCCGAGTAGGCGGTCTGGAAGCCGACCAGCTCACACTCGAAGGAGTAGCCGCCCGGGCGATCCGGGTAGTATTTCCAGTTGCCATCCCAGTTGGTGTAGAGCACGTCGGCGGCGCCGTTGAGGTTGAGGCTGCCATAAGGCGTCTGCTGCCAGCAGGTATTCTTCTCATCGGCTTTGACCGGGATCTGGTAGTGATTGGCCAGTCCTTCCCAATAGCGAATTCGGTTGACCGGCTGCCCCTTGTCCTTGTTCTGTTCGCCACACTCGATGCCGCCATTGATGACGTTGATGGTGGTGCCAAAGCCGTAGCCGATACCGGCATCCACTTCCCGTTTGGAGGGTACCCAGGTGCGGTCAATTACGTGCAGCATGGCAGGTTTGGGCGCCTGTGGTGTCAGGAAGAACCAGATGGCCGAGGCGAGGTTGAGCCAAGAGTCGGCCACCAGCCCCGGGTTGTTGAGCAGCACGGAGGCATCGCCATCGAACATCGCCTCGGAGAAAGCGCCGTAGTTGAAGTGGTAGGAGAGCTGCTTGGCACCGCGGCCGAAGTAGCCTTGTCCGGTACTGCAGGGCCACTTCTTGTTTTGCCAGTCGTTCTGACCGCAGCCGGTGGTGTAGCCGGTCTGTCCCTCTGACCAGCCCATCTCGCGCACATGCACCAGCGCCTGCTGCCACTCTTCCAGCCCCAGCGGGTTGTCGGAGACATTGTCCTTGGAGATATGCCCCCCCGTCTCCTGAGAGAAGTGGGCAAAGGCGGTCACGATGGATTTTTTACAGATCGCATCGGAATCACGCCCGTCAGTATATTCGCCGCAAAATGCCGGGAATTTACCGATAGCACGCAAGAACCGGACATAGGTGTATTCCGGCGCTGCCATCTGGGTTAAATAATCCCATTCCGACTGGGGAAATACCCGTTCAACCCGTTTTACGTTGTCAGGGTTGCTTGCCAACCCGGGTTCAATGGCATCGACTATTTTATTGGATCGGGTCGCCAACGCCTTGGCCCAAATTGCATACATGGGATTGGCTGTCTTGGCTTTTTCCACGGCAGCCACATCAGAGGCAGCAATAACATATCCACCGGGGTTCTGCGGATCGGGTTGAATATTCATGGTTGCGCTCATTGCACTATAACTTGGCAATGCGCAGGCAGCCGCAATCAACCAGGCACAACGCTTGGGTTTGAACATAAATCACAGTCCTTGTTTTAATATAGGGCGCTACAAGAGTAGGTGTTTTATTAACTAAATTCACGATGAGAATTAAGAAATAAAACAGATTTGTGAGCCATTTCACCTTGTCAGAAAAATTAGCAATGAACCGACACAAAGAACTCATACGAAACAATTTTTGACAAGGTGGCACCAGTAAAACTGGATCCGCGCGAGTGGATGGAGTGGCTACCACCCGTACATTTTTTTAGACGCAAAAAATGGCTGACAAGATGAGCTTGTCAGCCATTCGCAACCATCAAGCAGCAGGGAGGCAAGCGACTCAGGCTTGTGCCTTCACCGCGCGGATCAGGATGTTGCGCGGCGTCATCGGTTTGGCGCAGAACTCCCCCACCTCGACCCGATAACCCTGCTCTTGCAGGAACAAGGCTCTATCGAGGGCAAGCCAGATCTCGAGGGGACGGCGAAACAGGTGACGCACCAGCTCCATCCGGGCGACAGCACCAAAACGAGCCTTCCCTTTGGCCACAAAGGCACCGTAGTCCACACCGCTCGGCAACGCGATCCCCTTGCGCTCGGCAGCCCAGTCGCAAAATACCGCAAAACTGCCGGTCAACAGGCTCTTTTGCATATTGGGCACCGGAAGATACTCATCGACCCCGCGCACTTCCCGTTGCAGACAATCAAAGGCGAGCCGCCATACCACCTCCTGCTCACGCAAGCGGGTGATCCGCGCGCCGCCGGTCACCGTCTCCTGCAGCGGCAGTTTGAGATCGGCCTTGGCCAGACGCAGCGCACTGCCCTGAGCCGCTTGGGAGAGCGGACGGTAATCCGGGGTGCGGATCAGATGGTAACAGCAGGGGGAGATGGTCACCCCGCGGGCGCTGCGCTCGGCCACTTGCGCCAACAGATGGGTGTGCAACTCGCCACAGGCATGCAGCGCCATGGCGTGGTGCTCGGGCGCAATAAGCTCGGCAGACTCGGGAGCAAAGGCATCTGCGCAGCAAAAAGTCATGGTGGCGCCATCCCGCTCGGCCAGCTGACGCCCCTCTTCACAGAGCTGCTCTTGCAATTCGAGGCTCAAGACCGATGCGTGACGATGACGTGACACCAGTCGCCCAAGATGCCCCTTGCCGGCACACCACTCCAGATAAGGCCCCTGATGCACGGGCAGGCAGGCAGTAAACGCCTCGATTTGAGCCTGCTTGCGCCCCGGCATATGCAACGCCATCTCCTTGCTGCAACTGATGGGCTCGGGGGGAAAAGGTTCAAGCTGACTGAGTTGCCGCAACGCCTCGCCATCGGCAATCCAGGGGGAGAGCAACGTACCAAGGGCCGCCATATTGCCATCGAGTTCAGCCAATTGCTCCAACGTGAGGCCATCGAGCAGCGCCACCAGCTCCGGCGCCTCGCTGGCAAAGGGCATGGTCAGGTGGTGATAGGGCTGATATTGCCACCAGCGCCGATGGCGGATCAGCAGCTGATCCAGTTGTTGAAAGCGTTGCGCCAGCACAGGAGCCTCTATCCGGCAGTCAAAAGGAGGCTCATTCTAGCGATCCCGCTTCAAATTGCACTCCCGCTGCGCAGTAAAGTGCCCTTCAAGGGAGTAGCCTGACCCGGCTTGCTGCCCGACCTGACAAAATGCGGGGTTTTATGCTATATTCCGCCCCCTCTTTGATGCGCCCCGCCCGATGCGGGTCGTTTTACTACCAACCAGGGGATCAATAACATGACCATCAACGCCATCCTGCAAGCGCGCGCAGGCGCCAAGTGTGAACTGTGCGGCGCCGAGCAGGCACTGACCGCTTTCGTGGTACCCCACTCCCCCGCCAGCGATGATGATCACAGCGTGGCCATCTGCGATACCTGCCGCGGCCAGCTGGAGCAGCCGGAGACCGTGGTTGTCAACCACTGGCGCTGCCTGGGCGACAGCATGTGGAGCCAGGTGCCGGCCGTTCAGGTAATGGCATGGCGTCAGCTGAAAACCCTCTCCGCTCAAGGCGAAGTATGGGCTCAGGACATGCTGGACATGATGTATATGGAAGAAGAGACCAAGGCCTGGGCCGAAGCGGGCATGGCCTCCGAAGATGACGACAGCGTGCCGACCGTTGACTCCAACGGTGCCGTGCTGCAAGAGGGCGACTCCGTTACCCTGATCAAGGATCTGGACGTCAAGGGCGCCGGCTTCACCGCCAAGCGCGGCACCCTGGTCAAGGGCATCCGCCTGACCAACAACCCGCTTCATATCGAAGGCAAGGTCAACGGTGTGCAGATCGTGCTGGTCGCCGCCTACCTGAAAAAGGCGTAATACCGCTCGGCAACTTGTGCCGACGACAATAAAAGGATGGCCAGGCGCCATCCTTTTTTATTTGCCGCCGCTTTATGAGCCACAGGGTTATCAGCAGCCCAGAAATAACCTTTCAGCCCTCGCCAAACCGCCTATTTTCACCAACAAGGCACCTTGCAAGCAGCCATACACCTAATCCATATTCGCGATTTGTGATGTGCAACTATATGGCTCTCTCCCCTTTATCCTGCACCACACCTCCCCAGAACCCTCTGCTGCGCCGGTTTGATTACGCCAACGTATTCACACTTATTGCCACGCTTGCCTTGACCACTATTGGCTACTAACAGCAAGCCTTTGCTCGCCTGCCCGTATAGTCTCCCAAACGAGACGCTCTCACCCAATGAGCCTCTCATAAGATGGCGGCAATATATTGGTGGCCAAACTCTTTTTTCCTCGATGGCTGGCAAGCGCGTTTCGCAAGGCTGCTTGCGCAGGAAATTGGCTAGAAACAGCGGGGCTATTTTGTGAGCAAGGACAAAAATTGACTAAAAGCAGGCCATAGAGGCTTGACTTTATATTTTAGAAAAGAGGGCGAAACGAGGTAAGGCGATAAGAAAATAACGGTGTAAATAACCCCTCCCCCAATCGATGAAACAGCTCGGAAAAAATTGGCGCACGTGTTGTGCTCACCAAAAGTAACTCCGTGGACAAGCTGGCAATATATCGAGCAGATGACCAATATTGTCCGGTTAAGCCCCCCGTTAATTTGTCATCAGTTGTTCAGGCACTGAACATGAGCGATGAATCGCAAGGTAAAAATGGCGGCAACCGGGTAAAAAAACAGCCCCGTCACACGCACTGTTGCGATGGGGCCGTCTTGATGGTTTCAGGCAGGAGAGGTCACGCACCCTTTTTCTGGCGGGCCTTGTGCTCTTCCAGCAAGTTCTCCGGCGGGGGCGGCACCTGCAGGTAGAATCCCTGCATGGTCAACGCCTCCATTACCTTGCCGACTTCGGCCAGCCCGAGGGGTTTGGCCGGGTCCAGTTTGGTCATCAGCACCAGCTCGGGACGACCAAAAACCGCCATCAAGGGAGCGGGTACGCGGGAAAAGTCCTCTCTTTTTTCAACAAAAAGGTAGGTCTCGGCTTTTTTGCGACTTTTATAGACTGCACACAACATGGAAATTGATATAATCCGACGAGTTTATTGCCTCTGATGGGGGCAAACTATAACATCAGGAATTGAATAACAATAACGGATTAGCATCTCTGCCTCGGGGAAGATTCATGGTTGAGCGCGATAACGAATTGAAAGGGACCACCTTCACTATTTCTGTGTTGCATATCAGCGATGGCGAGCCAGAGCGGATCCGTCAGTTGTTGGCGGAAAAAGTGGCTCAGGCGCCCTACTTCTTTAATTGCGCACCGCTGGTGATCAATGTTTCCCGACTGGAACAGATCCCCGATTTTGAACAGCTCAAGGAGCTGGTGGAGTCGGAAGAGTTTGTGCTGGTCGGCATCACGGGCGCGCGAAGTGAAGAGATGAAGACGGCGGCCAAAGCGGTGGGCCTTGCCGTGATGGCCTCGGGCAAGAGTCGCAAGAGCGATCCCCAACCTGAACCAGAGCCTGTGGTGGCACCTGCCGCCCCTGTTACGCCCCCTGAGCCGGAGCCAGCCCCCCTCATCCCGACCCGGGTGCATGTGGGCCCGGTGCGCTCCGGCCAGCAGATTTATGCTGCCGGCACCTCGCTTGTGGTGCTGGGCTCAGTCAGTCCGGGGGCCGAAGTGCTCGCCGATGACAGCATTCATATATATGGCACCCTGCGTGGCAGAGCCATAGCCGGTGCCCGCGGCAATACCCGGGCCCGGATCTATTGCCAGCAATTACAGGCCGAGCTGCTCTCCATCGCTGGCACATTCCAGCTCAGTGATGCATTGCCGGCAGGCCTCATCCAGCAACCGGTTCATATCCGGCTGGATAATGAACAACTCCGTATAGACCGTATCAAATAGAGTTACAAGGAAGCGAGAATGGCGCGAATCATAGTCGTTACATCGGGTAAAGGTGGCGTTGGCAAGACCACAACCAGCGCGGCCCTGAGTACCGGTTTAGCCCAGCGTGGCCACAAAACTGTGGTCATCGATTTTGACATCGGTCTGCGAAACCTGGACCTCATCATGGGCTGCGAGCGCCGCGTGGTGTA
The DNA here is from genome assembly GCF_000764665.1 of Aeromonas lacus. Taxonomy (GTDB): domain Bacteria; phylum Pseudomonadota; class Gammaproteobacteria; order Enterobacterales; family Aeromonadaceae; genus Aeromonas; species Aeromonas lacus. The sequence continues at coordinate 41,617 of NZ_JRGM01000008.1, forward strand.
TGACTTCGTCAACGTCATCAACGGTGAGGCCAACCTCAATCAGGCCCTCATCAAGGACAAGCGCAGCGAGAACCTCTATATCCTGCCGGCGTCCCAGACCCGTGACAAAGATGCCCTGACCAAAGAGGGTGTCGAGAAGGTGCTGGAGCAACTGGCCGAGATGAAGTTTGACTACATCGTCTGCGACTCTCCGGCGGGGATCGAAGCGGGCGCGCTGATGGCCCTCTACTTTGCCGATGAGGCGATCGTCACCACCAACCCGGAAGTCTCTTCCGTGCGTGACTCCGACCGGATCCTCGGCATCCTCTCCTCCAAATCCCGTCGTGCCGAACGTGGTGAAGATCCCATCAAGGAGCACCTGCTGCTGACTCGCTACTGCCCGACCCGCGTCAATCGCGGCGACATGCTGAGCGTGCAGGACGTGCAGGAGATCCTGGCCATCCCGCTGCTCGGGGTGATCCCGGAGTCACAGGCCGTGCTGCGTGCCTCCAACTCGGGCGAGCCGGTTATTCTGGACAAGGAGTCCGATGCCGGTCAGGCCTATGATGATGCGGTTTCCCGTCTGCTCGGTGATACCAAGGAATTTCGTTTTCTGGAAGAAGAAAAGAAGGGCTTCTTTAGCCGACTGTTCGGGAGTTAAACATGTCATTATTGGATTATTTTCGTTCCAACAAGAAACAGAACACCGCACAACTGGCCAAGGAGCGGTTGCAGATCATCGTTGCTCACGAGCGTTCATCCAGAGGGGGGCCGGATTACCTGCCCCAGCTCAAACAGGATATCCTCGACGTGATCCGTAAATACGTCAACATCGATCCGGACAAGATCACCGTCCAGATGGATCAGAAGAGTGACGAGCTCTCCGTTCTCGAGCTCAACATCACCTTCGCCGATGACAACAAGAAGGGATGAGCTGACGCCATATGCGTGACCCCTTCCCTCAATGAAGACCGGATCCCCTGGCTGGATCCGGTTTTTTATTACGTCAACCTGGCGAAGCGCCTGTAACCGGCTCGCCAAGGGGTCTGGCGACAGCTAGAATAGCGCCGCCTTCGCTTGCATCGGCCAGCGAGGCTTCTTCTCTTTTTTCTGGAACAGAACTTATGTCCTTGAATGACGAAATGCACAGCGTCGAAGAGCTGCTCGACACCGCCCTCGAACTCTTTATGGAGCTGGCCTCCGACAACCTGCCGGAGCAGGAGATCATCCGCTTCAATCAGGAGTTCAACGATCGCGGCCTGCTGGCAGAGACCGATCCGGCCGACGACTGGGAAGCGGATGTGGGTTTTGCCGTGAGCGATGCCGAGTACGCCGAGATCTGGGTTGGCCTTGGCAACGAGCAAGAAGAGTACGAGCACCTGTTTGCCCGCATGCTGCTCTCCCGCCGTGTTGACGAGAAGTTCTGCCACATCGAATGGCTGCCCCAATAATTCCGGATCCCGATGATCCGAGCCAGTATGTCTGGGAGTCTGACTCTGACGCCCGGCAGATGGCGCCTGAAACCCCGGCCCCCTCATTGGGGCGCCGGGTGCTGAAGTGGGTTGGCAAGGGGTTGCTGGCCGGGCTTGTCTGCTCGGTCGTCTCCGTCTTGCTGCTGCGCTTTATCGATCCCCCCATGTGGAGCTGGCGCATCGAGCGAGCCCTCTTTCCGCCTGCCAAAGTGGCACAAGTGCGCCATGAGTGGGTGGATCTGGAGTCCATCTCCAAAGAGCTGCAACTGGCGGTGATCGCCGCCGAGGATCAGCGCTTTGCCGACCACAACGGTTTTGACATGGACGCCATCAATGCGGCGCTCAAGCACAACCAGCACAGCGAGCGGGTACGGGGTGCCAGCACGCTGAGCCAGCAGACCGCCAAGAATCTCTTTATGTGGAGTGATCGCAGCTTCCTGCGCAAAGGGCTGGAAGCCTGGTTTACCCTGCTGATGGAGCTGGGCTGGGACAAATCCCGCATCCTCGAGATGTATCTGAACATCGTGGAATTTGGCCCCGGTATCTATGGCGCTGAAGCCGCCGCCAACTACTACTTTGGCAAACCGGCCAGCCGGCTGACCCGCTACGAGGCTTCACTGCTGGCTGCCGCCCTGCCCAATCCCTGGCGCTATCGGGTCAAGCCCCCTTCGCCCTATGTGCAAAAGCGGGCGGTCTGGATCCGCCGCCAGATGGGGCAACTGGGTCAGGTGACCCTCAACCGGGTCTATCAGGCCAATTGATCATCAGGCGCCACCGGATTTTACCGGTGGCTCCTGCCCCGCCTCTGCCGGCTCCTGATTGAGGGGCAGAGAGTGCCACCACCAGCTCTCCCGTCGTCGCTTGATCTGCTGTCGTCTCGTCCGTAACCGCATCGCGTCGTCCCCACGCCTACTCACCCGCCACTTCTTAACCATACCCCCGATATGACCGGTTGGACAGGTCGTACCCCGCGGCGCAGTGGTCTGGCCGCCACAGCCAATAATTGTTACAGTAGCGGCCTCGATGTATCTGGAGTGATTTCATGGAACAGCGTACCCCGGATCAGCTGGTCGAATGGGCCTATGATCAGTTTCTTGAGCAGGCCGCCGACATGCTTGCCCCCGAACAAATCGTCGATATCACCCTGGAGTTTGAACAGCGCGGCGCCGTGGAGGCGACCCTGCCCAATGCCGACTGGTCAGCAGAGCTGGGTGAGCCGGTCGATATGGAGCGCTGGGTCGAAGTGTGGGTGGGTCTGCTGGATCATCAGGAGGAGTTCGAGGTGATCTTCGCCACCTTCCTTCTGCCCCGCCTGAACACTGAAAATCAGGTTCATGTGCGCTGGCACCGCCAGCAACAAGCATAAAAAAGGCGCCATCGGCGCCTTTCTCTTTTCTGGCTTCCCATGCTCAGGGCTGCGCAGCGATGGCCTTGGCCAGACAGCGACGGCACCAGCAGGCACTGGCCTCTGTCATCGGCAAAGCCGGCAACTGACTGCACCAGCACTGCTCGATGGTCATCCCGGCGGAGACGGCGCAATAAGCCGGTTCACCACAGCCCGGACAACGGTGGGTACTCCTGGTGCCATCCAGCTCGGCCATCACTGCCAGCTGGGCATCGCTCTCCATCGCCGACCAGTGACCGATCTCGGTCAGGGTGCGACCGCAGCCAAGGCAGAGGCCATCCTTGGCCTTGCAAAGCCCGATGCAGGGACTCGGCACTTACTCCTGCTCCCCGCTCTGGGCAGCAGCTCCCGCCTCGGTCAGGGTGATGGCATTGTCTTCGATGACGATCTTGCCCTGCTTGTAGAGGCCGCCGATCGCCTTCTTGAAGGTTCCCTTGCTCATGGCAAAGAGCTTGTAGATGAGCTCGGGTTCACTCTTGTCACCCACTGCCAGACTGCCACCCTGCTTTTTCATCCGGGCCAGAATGCGCTCGCCGGCATCGTCCACCTTGGCCATGCCCGGCTTTTGCAGGGTCAGATCCAGCTTGCCATCGTCACGTACCTGCTTGACCCAGGCGGTCTGTGGACGACCCGTCATCACCCGGCCGAACACTTCGTTGCGAAACAGCATGCCGGGGTACTGGCCGTTGACGATTACCTTGATACCGAGGGGAGAGTGTTCACCGGGCAGGGCGGTCACCTCGTCTCCCGCCTTGAAGGGGGGCTTGGCGGTGCTCAGGAAGCGCTCGAGGCGGCTGGTACCCACCATGCGCCCCTCGTTGTCCAGCATCAGACGCACCAGATAGACGTGACCCACCTGCATCGGCTTGTTCTGCTCGCGGCTTGGCACGAACAGATCCTTTTTCATGCCCCAGTCGAGGAAGGCACCGATCTTGTTGGCGTTAACCACCTTCAGTCCGGCAAACTCGTCCACCATGGCGAAGGGCTTGTCGGTGGTGATGACCGGCTCGCAGTCGGCATCCAGATAGAGGAATACCTGTACGCTCTCTCCCTCCTTGATCCCCTCGGGAAGCTGGCGCTTGGGCAGCAGCAGCTCGCCGTATTCGTCGGCTGCCAGCCAGGCGCCGCGATCTTCGAGTTCAACGACAGTGAGGGTGTTCATCTTGCCAATCTGTATCATGGTGCTCTCTTTTTTCATTACCCGGACGGGCCGGCTGGATCACGGCCCCTATGGCCGCGCATGTTACCCCAAGAGGGGTGATCCGGCCTAGTCCCCTCGCCTCACTCTGACCGGCCGATGGCGATATAATCGCCATTCAACCGTCCCTTTGCTGCAAATACCCCCACATTTAGGTAGACTTCGCGGCTGCTCAAATCCAGAGGAACTGTCGATGAACCCATCCACTCGTACCCGTCATCTCAATCAATGGATCCAGACCCACAGCCAGCAGGCGATGACTTATCCCGCTCTGCACGGCTTTTTGTGTGCACGTCTGGTCGGGCCAGATGCCCCTGACTGGCAAGCTCCGCTGGCCGGTCTGCTGCCCCATGACGCCGAGCTGGACGAAAAGAGTGGCGAGGCCCTCATCTATCTGATCGCCGAACTGGAAGCGCAGGCAGATGAGGCACAGCTGGCCCTGCCGAGCCAGTGCCGACTCCCTACCGACAACCCGGAACAGGTCTTTGAACAGAGCCACCCGCTCGGACAGTGGTGCTACGGCTTCAGTCAGGGCTTTGCCACCTGGCCCAAGCCGAAGGATTTGAACGACCCGACCACCCAGTATCGTTTCAGTCTGGCCGCCGAGCTGAGCCTGTTTCGCGACAAACAGATGGCGCAGATGCTCTATAGCGCCGCCGCCAGCGAACTCCCCTTTGTCGAGTTTTGCAAACGCCAGCGCCAGAACATGAAGACCGCCCTCAACCAGCTGCTCCAGCTCGATCAGTATCAGGCCGCGCCGAGCGCCGATGTAGCCCTCGACAGCGAGCAGGCCCAGCAGTGGCAACGCTGGTTCGAACTGGCGGACAACTGCCGGGATCATCAGGCCCGTCTCGGCTGGTTCGAGAAGATCATCGCCGATGCCACCCCGCTGTTTGATGCCAGCTTCTGGCAACAGCTGGGCGGCCACGGCTGGAGCGCTCCGGAAGTGCGCCCCTTGCTGGCGGCCCGCGCCGGTCGCGCCGACTGCCTGCTGCGCCTTGGCAAGCTGGACGAGGCCAGGGAGGAGTATCTGGCACTACTGGCCATCTGCATCACCGACGAGCTGGGTTGTCGCTACAACCTCTCTTCCCTCTATTCCCTGCAGGGCGACTGGCAGGCGCTGGCCGGGCTGCTGGTGCGTTTCGATGAAGCCTCCAGCTGGTTGCTCTACAACCGCGCCCTGATGATCTTTGCCTGCGAAGGGGCGGATGCCGCCCGACCCCATCTGCTGGCCGCCATCAATGCCAACCCGCACGTACCGGCCTGTCTGCTCGGTCAGCGCAAGTTGCCAAAGCAGGAGCCGATGAGCTGGCAGGCGGGCAGCCGCGATGAGGCAGCCCTCTACACCATGCACACCCGTGAGGCTTGGCTCAAGCAGAGCGCTCTGCTCTGGCTGCGCAAGGGCTGACCAATCCCGGATTAAAATCCCGGCGAACTGACCCGGTTTTTGTCTGATGGCGTGCGTCACCGCACATTTCATCGCAACCGGGTCAGACAAACTCGCTTGAGTTTCGTATCATCAATGTCAAAGTATCAAAAGAAACTGCATCTGATGCAGCCGTCACAGCAGGGTGTAATATGTCAAAAATCATAGCGTTACTCGCTCACTACCCGCCCTATCAGTTGGTACATGCCGCCGAAATGCTACGGGATACCTTCGAGCAGTTTTATGAACAGCGTTACCAGCTGACCGTCCCCCAGTGGCGTCTGATGATGGTGCTCGGCCCCAACTACCCCATCAGCCAGAAAGAGCTGGTCGAGGCGAGCGGCATGGACAAGGTGCGCATCTCCCGCGAGATCCGCCGTCTGGCCGAAAAAGGCATCATCTTCACCGAAAACAGCGAGCAGGATAAGCGAATCAGCTTGGTCTCCCTGACCGATAGCGGCCTCGCCCTGTTCCAGCAGCTCAAGAGCGAAGCGGGCAGCTGGCAGCATACCCTGACCGACTACCTGCCCAGTGAATCCCGCGAGGCGATCCGCCAGCATCTGCACAGCGTCAGCGCGGCCATCGAACAGCTGCACTCCCTCGACAAGGAGAAATAGGATGGATCTGAAGAAATTTGCCACCATGGACGTCAACATGCTGCTGAGCCTGATCAATATGCAGCTGCGTGATCGTTACGATGATCTGGAAGACCTCTGCAAGGCACAGGATCTCGATCAGGCTGCACTGGAAGCACGGCTGGCCAACGGTGATTTCCACTACCTGCCGGAGCAAAAACAGTTCAGATAGGGATCGGGATCACAACGTCAGCAGCCGCAGTGGCACCGGGGCCAAAACCTGATATGGTCACTCAAGCCTCGGCAGTGCGATGAACGGATACATCACACTGTCATACGAAGGCGCTACTCTTGCTACCAGTGAGCAAACCCAAGGATGACCCCATGACGTTGAACCGCGAACATTTTCTGATCACGCTCTGCATGCTGTTGATGATCAGCCTCTTCACCCCGCAGATCCCGCAAAGTGTCGAACAGTGGCTCACTGCGCTGATGGTTGGCTCGCTCGCGGCAGTGGTGTTGATGCTGATACGTGGCTGCCGCCGCTTTATGCTGGAGTAGCCTCTGCACCTGCCAGCGGTTCTGTGAACGCAACAAGCTTGAAAAAACAAACGCAGCCAGATGGCTGCGTTTGTTTTTTTATGGCGGAGCGGGTTGCCCTTGCTGGCAAACGGCTTAGATAGCCAGCGTCTCGAGCTGCGCCTTGGCGGCTTCAATCCCCTTGCTCTGGGCATCCGGGCCCATGCCCATCCCCTCGGCGTAGATGAAATCAACCTCCTTGATACCGATGAAGCCCAGCACGGTGCGCATGTAGGGGGTCACCAGATCGGTGGCACTGCCGACATGCATGCCGCCGCGGGGGCTGATCACCAGCGCACGGGTGTTCTCAACCAGACCGACCGGACCGGTTTCGGTGTAGCGGAAGGTGACGCCGGCACGGGCAACCAGATCGATCCAGTTCTTCAACTGGGTCGGGATGTTGAAGTTGTACATGGGGGCGGCAATCACCACCAGATCGCTCTCCTTGAGCTCGGCGATCAGCTCGTCGGACTGGGCGATCACCGCCAGTTGACGCTCATTGAGGTTGTCACCACCGCGCAGGCCGGAGGCCAGCTCGCCATCCAGCACCGGCAGGTTGAGGGCCGCCAGATCACGCACTGTGACGGCATCATCCTGATGGTCAGCCAGGAAGCCGTCGATCAGGGCGTTGGATTGGGAATATTGACCCAGGATGCTGGATTTGAGAACGAGGATATTGGCCATGGTGAAACTCCATTTGGTTGTCGGTTGAACAGCAACGCTGTCGATGGAGGTCACTCTAAACATTGCGCTTCTTTGCTGATAGCGAAAATAGATGCTCAACTTGTTCAAAAATTTTGATATTGGTTGATTGCGCGGCAACGGGCGCATCAACCCTTGGCAGAACAAACGATTGCCGCTATGATCCGCCGCACTTTTTTCAGTGACCCGGATCCCATGGCCCACTCGCGCAGCCACTCCCCTTTCGCCGGTGCAGTCTGGATGATGGTGGCAGGCCTCTGTTTCGCCGCCGTCAACAGCCTGAGCCAGTATGTCAGCTTCAAGCTTGGCCTCCCCTCGACCCAGGTTGCCTTTCACCAGTACCTGATCGCCCTGATCTGCCTGCTGCCCTGGCTGGTCCGCCACGGCTTGCGCCAATCCCTGATGACCAACCAGCTGCGCCTGCATCTGCTGCGCGTTGCTCTGGCGGTGATCGGCATCCAGTTCTGGCTCTGGGCGCTGGCCGAGCCCGTTCCCATCTGGCAGGGGATCGCCTTGCTGATGACGTCACCGCTGTTTGCCACTCTGGGATCGGCTCTCTTTCTCAAAGAGCAGGTGAGCCGCGCCCGCATCGTGGCGACGCTCTCCGGCTTTGTCGGCGCCATGCTGATCCTCGCCCCCTGGAATGATGATTTCAGCTGGGCCTCCCTGCTGCCGGTGGCGGCGGCGCTGTTCTGGGCTGGCTACTCCCTGCTGGTGCGCTATCAGGCGGCGAGCGAATCGTCCCACACCATCGTCGTCTACCTGCTTATTTTCAGCACCCCGTTCAACGCCATGCTGGCGCTGCCGGAGTGGCAGTGGCCAACGGAAAGCCAGTGGCTGCTGGTAGCCGCCTCCGGCGTGCTCTCGGCTCTGGCCCAGATGTCCATCGCTCGCGCCTACAGCGTGGCGGAGGCGTCATTCATCCAGCCCTTTGATTTTGCCAAGCTGCCGATGAACGTACTGGCCGGCTGGCTGGTGTTTGGCTGGGCGCCGCCCGGCCGACTGTGGCTTGGCGCCGCCATCATCATTGGCGCCATCACGTTGCTGACCCATCTGGAGCAGCGCGCTCACAAACCCGTTTCCTGAGGTACGCCATGCGTGCCTCTTTTTTTGCCCGCTATTCGTGCGATAGCGATCATCAACAATGACCAACGACATCAGGAGAGATCGTATGTTTGGAACCGCAACCCGCCCCGGCGCCACCCGCGCCCTGCTGCTGGGCTCCGGCGAACTCGGCAAGGAAGTGGCCATCGAGTTGCAGCGCTTCGGTATCGAAGTGATCGCCGCCGACCGCTATGCCAACGCCCCCGCCATGCAGGTGGCCCATGCCGCCCGGGTGCTGGATATGCTCGATGGCGCCGCCCTGCGCGAGCTGGTCGCCGAGATCAAACCCGACCTCATCATCCCCGAGATTGAGGCTATCGCCACCGATACTCTGGCAGCCCTTGAGCAGGAGGGGGTCAAGGTGGTGCCCAACGCCCGCGCTACCCAGCTCACCATGAACCGGGAAGGGATCCGCCGTCTCGCCGCCGAGACCCTGGGCCTGCCCACCTCCCCCTACCGCTTTGCCCAGAGCAAGGAGGAGTTTGTCGCCGCCGTCGAGGCCATCGGCCTGCCCTGCGTGGTGAAACCTGTGATGAGCTCGTCCGGCAAGGGACAGAGCGTGCTGCGCGATCTCGCCAAGCGGGACGATAGCTGGACCTACGCCCAGGAGGGTGGCCGCGCCGGTCGTGGCAAGGTGATCGTCGAAGGGTTCGTCCCCTTCGAGTACGAGATCACCCTGCTCACGGTACGCGCCGTCGATGGCATTCACTTCTGCGAGCCGATTGGCCACCGTCAGGAAGATGGCGACTACCGCGAATCCTGGCAGCCACAGGCGATGAGCGAGCTGGCACTGGCCCGCTCCAAAGAGGTGGCGGCCAAGGTGGTTGAGGCCCTCGGTGGTTACGGCCTGTTCGGGGTCGAGCTCTTCATCAAAGGCGACGAGGTGTGGTTCAGCGAAGTCTCGCCACGTCCCCACGATACCGGCATGGTGACCCTGATTTCACAGGATCTCTCCGAGTTCGCCCTACACGTGCGCGCCATTCTGGGGCTCCCGGTCGGCACCATCACCCAGTACGGGCCGAGCGCCTCTGCCGTGGTGCTGCGCGAAGGGCACAGTCAGGATATCCGCTATCAGGGGATTGGCGAAGCGCTTGCCAAGGTGCCGGGTGCCCAGCTGCGGCTGTTTGGCAAACCGGAGATCGCCGGTCGCCGCCGTCTCGGCGTGGCGCTGGCCCGGGGTGAAGATTGCCGCGAGGCGGTCGAGCAGGCCAAAGCGGTTGCCGCCAGCGTCGAGGTCATTTTCTAAACGCTGTTTTTTCGCCGCACCGAAACAAACGTTTACTGGTGTGATCGGGCGCAAGGGGCATGGCAATGCCCCTTTTGCATTTGCCCGTCAGGCTTATAATCCCCTCTTCAAATTTGTCAGGAGTACAAGATGTTAGCTGCCGTGATCTTCGATATGGATGGTGTTCTGATCGACTCGGAACCCTTTTGGCAACGTGCCCAGATCGCCGTGTTCTCCGAACTGGGTCACCCTCATACGGTAGAAGATTGTGAGTCGACCATCGGCGTGCGCATCGATCAGCTGGTCGCCCACTGGTATCGCCTACGCCCGTGGAGCGGCCCCAGCCAGGAAGAGGTGGTGCAGCGCATTCTGGATCGGGTCAACGCCCTGATCCTCTCCGAAGGTCAGGCCAAGGCCGGCGTGCTGGAGGCACTCGACCTTATCGAAACGAGCGGCCTGAAAGTGGGTCTGGCCACCTCCTCCCCCTTCGCCATGGCAGAAGCGGTACTCGGCAAACTCGGCATCCGCGATCGCTTTATGGCGGTTCACTCCGCTGAAATCGAGCGTTTCGGCAAACCGCACCCGGATGTCTACATCCACGCCGCCGAAAAGCTGGGGGTGGAACCGGTACACTGTCTGGCCATCGAAGACAGCTTCACCGGTCTGCTGGCGGCCAAGGCGGCCTCGATGAAGGCGCTGATCGTGCCGGATCCTGCTTTAGTGGGAGACCCGCGTCTGGCCATCGCCAACTACCAGCTGAACTCGCTGGCCGAACTCAATAGCGAGATGCTGGCCAGCTGGGTCAAGTAAAGGACAAGCTGGCGCAGATCGTTCCATGTGCCCGGCTCTGGTAGGTGACCCGCGTCTGGCCATCGCCAACTACCAGCTGAGCTCGCTGGCCGAACTCAATAGCGAGATGCTGGCCAGCTGGGCCAAGTAATCTGCCCGCGACAAACCGTTCGCATCCTTCACGGGGCCGCAGGCATACCTGCCAACGGCCCCGTTTTTATGGGTGAATAGGCGCCAAAGGATAGATATCCGCCCAGCGGCGAAAAGGGGAAAACCGGCCGGATGTACTGCCCCCCTCTCAGATGGTGAAATGACCTTTTTGGACAGTAAAAACCGCCGTGCAGCCCCCTCTATTGCCAACCTGTAGTTGGTAATAACACCTAAAAATCGCCGATTAAAAACCAACTATCGGGCCATTTTTGCCCCTGCAGCGCCTTCGGATCCCCTTTTCCGATCCGGGTTTGATCCCTGTCATGCCGTCTTCATAAACGTGCGCTTGCTCGCGGTTAGCCTGTGCCTGCGCAGCTAGAATCAAGGGAGATTGGCGGCCCACGAGCCCGAGGAGGTTATCATGATCGAGTACACCAGCAAGCGCATCGTCTGCCCCCACTGCGGCCACCACACCCGGGTCGAGCTGGATGCCAGCCAGGGGGATCAGGAGTTCTACGAAGATTGCATGGCCTGCTGCAATCCGATCCACCTGCGACTGCATCGGGATGAGGAGCGCGACCGTCTGCAACTCTTCGTGGATGCTGACGACGAGCAGATGTTTTAAGAGCGGCCGGGATAGCAAAAGGGGCGTGACTCGCGAGAGTGACGCCCCTTTTTCGTTTCGTTGTCAGCGGTAGATGCTGCCCTGCCGCGATTTCGCTCTGGCCCAGAGCGTCTCGTCATCCAGATCGGTCTGGATCAGCTCGATAGGCACCCCGGCATCATTGATCACCGCCACCCGGTAATCGTCGATCGGCTCATAGGGCCCCAGGATCACCTCTTCCCCCTCGATGGCTGCCGCCAGATCATCCACCTTGAAGGCGACGTGAGGCACGGTTCTCAGTAGCGCGTGCAGCGGCGAATCATCGGTAAAGTAGTGCCACTGAACCCGAAACCGCCCCGGGTTATCCTCGGTATACATCCCCACCTTTTCGCTGTGGATGCCATGGGGCAAGGGCACGGCGCTGGGGATGCCGAAGTGGTGAAAGGTATAGTTCAGATCCGGTTTCATCTGCGCTTTTTCCTGACATCAGGCCATTCGGCTGGCCAGCACCCGCTCCACCGTATCGACGATGGCCTGGGTCTGGGGATCGATCTCGATGTTGGTCGGCCAGCCGGCGCGCACCCAGCCGAGGCTGGTGCGAGCCAGCGTCTCGGGGATCAGGTGAACGCAAAACTCCCGCTCACGCACCTCGCCGATGGTCAGGCTGATACCGTCAATGCCGATATACCCCTTGGTCAGCACATATTTCATCAGCTCGGGGGCGAGGCGATACCACACCTGACGGTTGTTGGGGGTGTCGATCACCGAGGTCACTTCCGCCATCCCGATGATATGGCCGGACATGGCGTGACCGCCGATCTCATCGCCAAAACGGGCGGCCCGCTCCACGTTGACCTTGTCCCCCACCTGCAGCTTGCCGAGGTTGGTCAGGCGCAGGGTCTCCTGCATCAGATCGAAGCTGACCAGATCCCCTGCAATCCGGGTCACGGTGAGACAGCAGCCGTTGTGGGCCACCGAGGCACCCAGGGCCAATCCTTCGCCCCACTGCCGGCTGGGCATGCGGATCACGTGGGTACGAAATGAAGCACTCTCTTCGATGGCGACCAGCTCGGCCACACCTTGCACAATTCCGGTAAACATCATCACCTCTTTGTTTCTGATAACACGCTCTGTTTTTTATCGCGGCCTGTGGCCGCTTCTTTTACACAATTCGTTTCATACAAACTGTCACACCTGCTCCGGCGCCGCTGACAGCGCCTGCACGCGAGCCCGGCGCTGGGAATGGATGACCACTATGCCAGCCAGCACGATGAGCAGACACCCCGCCATACTACTGAGGGTCGGCATTTCACCAAACATCAGATAGCCGCAGAGGGTAGAAAAAAAGATCTGGAAATAGAAGAAGGGTGCCAGAGTAGAGGCCTGCGCATACTGCATCGCCTTGATGAGACAATACTGGGAGAGCAGGGTCACCACCGGCAGCGCCAGCAGATAGGGCCAGTCGGCAAGCGCCGGAAAGCGCCACAGTGCGGGCTGCCAGCAGAGGGCGGCCATTGCCACCATCCCCAGCATGAAGCAGGTGACGATCAGGATATCGAGGGTGGTCAGACGTGGATCCACCAGCTTGGTGAGGAGGTTGTAGCCGGTGTTGGCCAGCACAATGACCAGTGGCAGCAGGTAGTAGAGGTTCGCTTCGCCCCCGTCGGGATGAGCCACCACCAGCACGCCAAACAGCCCCAGCAGCACGGCCGCCACCTTGGCCCGAGTCAGACGCTCCCTGAAAAAAATGACGCCGGCCACCACAAAGGCCAGCGAGCCGAGCTGGCAGATGATGGTGTAGACGCTGAGTGGCACATGGGCGAGCGCAATCACCGAGACCAGCGCACAGATCAGAAACAGCAGCGAGCGCAGCAACAGCCAGCGATCCACCGCCAGCAGCGCCGACACGGTGCGCCTTGGCAACAACAGCAGCAGACCGAGGAAAGGAACAAAGAAGCGAAACCAGACCATCTCCATCACGGAGTAGCCATGGAGTACCAGATATTTGTCCGCGCCATCCTTGAGCGTCAGGGCGAGAAGAGCAAACAGCGTCAGGAAGATCGCCAGTGAATTGCGCGAAGAGAGCAGCATCAAAGAGGCCGAAACAGGAAAAGGGGGTAACCAAACTAACGGGCTTGCCGCAAATTACAACCGCGAGACTGACAAAATGGGAGCAAAACCGCTATATTTGCTCGCCTTTTTACTTTCAAGGAAGCAAATCATGATGGTTTATGAGTGCTGTGAAGCGATCCGTATCGCCTATAACCAGATTGGCTCCGGCGAGCAGGGCTACGTGCCGAAGGCCATCGCCGCCACTATCCGCGCCCTCAACGCGGTCGCCGCCGATGAGCGGGTGCCCGCCGAACTGCGTGAACAGGCCGCCTATGCGGCAGCCAACCTGCTGATCAGCGATCACGAAGACGCCTGATCCCGCTGCCGGGGCGGCAACTATTTCGTCCTGGATGAATTTCAGGCTAAAATGCCTCCCCCACCCTTTGCATGCCCGCCCGGGCGTGCAAAGGCTCTTCCCGATTTCCGCTCTTTCTCTATCTATCTGATCCACTCGGAGGTGTCAGTGCAACGTTATTGGTCCGAGGCGAAGCAGCTCGTCCGTCTAGCCAGCCCCATACTGGTCGCCCAGGTCGCCCAGGTCGCCATGAACTTCGTCGATACCGTGATGGCGGGTCAGGTGAGTGCGGTCGATCTGGCCGCCGTGTCGGTGGCCTCCAGCTTCTGGCTACCGGTGATCCTGCTGGTGCAGGGGATCATCATGGCGCTCACCCCCATCGTTTCCCAGCTCAATGGCGCCCGCAAGCGGGATCAAATCCGCCCGGCCGTCCATCAGGGCTTCTGGCTGGCGCTCATCGTCACCCCGCTGGCGATGGTTGCGCTCTATTACAGCCCGCTGGCGCTGCAGTTCATGGATGTGGAGCCGGTGATGGCTGCCAAGACTACCGGCTACCTGCACGCCATCCTGTGGGGCCTGCCCGCCTTCGTGATGTTCCAGGTGCTGCGCAACTTCAGCGAGGGGCTCTCCCACACCATGCCCACCATGGTGATCGGTTTTGTCGGGCTGGCGGTCAATATCCCCGCCAACTACATCTTCATCCACGGTCACTTCGGCATGCCCAAGCTCGGCGGGGTCGGCTGTGGCGTCGCGACCGCCATCGTGCTGTGGGCCATGCTGCTGGCGATGATCCTCTATGTGAAGCTCTCCCGTCACTTCACCGAGATCCGCCTCTTCTCCCAGCTGGCCCGCCCCAACGGCAGCCGGATCTGGCGACTGTTTCGCTTAGGCTTCCCCATCGCCATGGCCATCTTTTGCGAGGTGACCCTGTTTACCGTAGTGGCCCTGATGCTGGCCCCCTTCGGCGCCGAGACGGTGGCGAGTCACCAGATTGCCCTCAACTTCTCAAGCCTGGTCTTTATGCTGCCCCTCTCCATCGGGGTGGGTGTGACCATCCGGGTTGGCCACAGCATCGGCGAGGGTCAGCCTCATCACGCCCGGGTCGCAGCCCGCACCGGCCTGCTCTTGGGGATGGCCATTGCGGCCCTCACCGCAGCCCTGACGGTGCTGCTACGCGAGCAGATCGCCTCCATCTATACCGATGATCAGCAGGTGATTGCACTGGCCGCCCTGCTGCTCTTCTTTGCCGCTGTCTACCAGATCTCCGACTCGGTGCAGGTGGTCGCGGCGGCTGCGCTGCGCGGTTACAAGGATACCCAGGCGATCTTCTACGTCACCATCGTCGCCTACTGGGGACTGGGGCTGCCGACCGGCATGATCCTGGGTCTCACCGACTGGGTGGTACCGCGGATGGGGCCGCAGGGCTTCTGGATTGGCTTTATCGTCGGCCTCACCAGTGCCGCGCTGATGCTGGGGGCTCGCCTGCGCCATATCTATGGTCGCTTCGCGACGCCGGAGGCGTGCACTACCCTGTCGCGGGCCCAGTAAAAGCGGCAACTCGCCTGCAAAATCAACATGCTGCGCAAGAACTGGGCAAACAGTCTCCTTTGTGCGTATGGCCTGTTGACAGCCTTGGGGGGCATGGGTAGTATGCCGACCACGCCAGCAGTGCTGGCGTGGTGAAACGGGTTTCTGACCCGGTTTGCAAAGTGGGTTTATAGCTCAGTT
>NZ_JRGM01000080.1 GCF_000764665.1 Aeromonas lacus
CCTTATCTACTGCAAAACCGTCGATAAACTCCAAGACATACGTAGTATTGCCAAAGGGCTGATGCACTTTTTCGATTTCCTAGATACAGAGAAATTGTCGTGGGACAAGATGCCCAGGCCAAGAAATCAGCGGCCCTTGTATCGCTTCCGCGCATATCTTCAAGCGCTACATGATGAAATAGATCCTGAAACTGGCAAGCGTCGACTTGCGAGCACTACAGCAAAAAGCTATCGCGGAGCTGCAATTGGTCTGTATGTGTACTGGCAGGGTTATGGCAAATTTGAACGAGACCCATGCCACATCTTTGAGGCAAATATTAGTGATTATCGGAAGCTCGGCCACATCAATAGAAATATTAAAGTTCAAATGACTGATCTCAAAATAGACGCTCGAGATAAGTCGAAAAATACTGTACTCCCAAATCACCTAAGCCCGCTACTAATGAAAACCAGACCTGAATTGCAGGCGTTAAAATCCATAATTAAAAATGGATATGGTTATGTTCAGGCCAACGGTAAGTACATTAAAAAAAGCATTTCATCAGAAACAAAATTGGCCGTATTACTTGCTTTGTACACAGGAATGAGACGTTTAGAAATATTATCATTCAGCAGCTCATTAATATACATGCCACGCCCAGATGAGAATGCTATTCCTATCACGATAGGCCCAGCCATAAGATGCCATACAAAAGGTGGGGAGTCGGGAGAGATAAAAATTCCGTCATGGTTAATGAGATTGCTATTCCAATATATACATAGTCGCAGCTATAAAAATCGTCTTGCAAAATTCATTGAGAGAACCCGAGATCCTCTGGCATTAAAATATCCACCACTTCTCCTCAGTAGTCAAGGTAAGCCATATAGTGGAAATTCACTGAATGCCCGCTGGAGTGAAATTCGAAATGCAATTATAATTGATCAAAACCTTCCTAAATTCGCACATAAATTTCATAACCTGCGTTCCACTTATGCAACCTACCTAACATTTTCACTACTTAATCTAAAATTCCCAGAAAATCACCCATCTCATCCAAATGAGCCGGTATTGAC
>NZ_JRGM01000081.1 GCF_000764665.1 Aeromonas lacus
TCATTTACTTTATCACGCCAGAGGCCATGCAAAATTATTTTATCCGCGGCATCAAAATATTTTGACAGCGTTATAAATTCTTCATCAAGATACAAAAATTCTACTGGGTAGTGAGGATGAATACCATATTCATATTTAGGGCTAGTAATAAAAACGAAGCGATGTTGATTCACATCAAAATATTTTATAATGAAATCTAGAAATGATGACATAAACTTCTCAATGATCATAACATGTAATATCATATACTTCCCTACTGATTTCTATTGATTAGAGATACACATGTGACGTGTGAATAACCACTGAAGTATATAGAGTCTATGTTTCCATTCCATAGGCTCAGTATTTTATCATGTATCGTTCTAAATATGTACTTACCTTACTTTCTCTTCCAAGTTGCGTTTATACCGCAAGCGATTATGAATCTCTATGAAAAACAGAGATACGCACTTTGTACTAATAATCACATAGATGACCCAAAACAATTTTGTAAAAACAATTCTATCGTTGTTGCACGGAGGATTTTATTGCTTCGATTTAAATTATGCTGCAGGTGTGGTATATAATACATTTCGTGCCAGTTTTCATCCGTGAACTGTCGATATAGTGCGGTCTTTGGGTTTAGGAGTCTGTCCAATTTAAACG
>NZ_JRGM01000082.1 GCF_000764665.1 Aeromonas lacus
CCAGAGTACAGGTGCTGGACCAATTCCGCTTATATTAAGCTTATGTACCTCATCAGAGACTGGACTATCAAAAGTAATTGTTGTGGTAGGATAAATCCTAACCGGACTATAAATTCCATTGGTATATGCACTTTCAGTACTGTTTACTCTCTTAGATAATACAGTCAAAGACCCACTTACAGGCAGATCTTCATCCATTCCCATAGTTTTAGCAGTCAGAGTAAGCTTTTGTTCTGGCTGATTTATTTGGTCAGCGATAGTTGGCACCTCTAACTCAATAAACTTAGTAGACAGCGGCAATGAAACTATCGCAGTACCTTTGGACAAGTCGATTACCGTTTGACTTCCCAGCACTTGGGATGATGTATCCTTAAATACAACTTTAGAGTGAGCGTAATCTACATTACTGGAGATACCACCTGGGATCATAATAGGACCCAAATCAAGTGCCATCCTTACAGGAACTTTATCCTGAGCGTTAGTCAATTCGATAATAGAATTTAACGAATGACCTTCATACTGACGATCACTAGACACGTTTTTTACTTGCACTGCACTCTTCAAAAAAACCATATGAAAGTTTGTTGAACTTTCAGCAATGTCTGCGTTCATCAATGTTGCTTGCGCACCTTTTAAATCAAAGTTGATATCACTTTTACCTGTTTGGGCGCCCCAAATAAATTTTACACCAGTCACCCCTTTCGGCACCTGATCCTTCGCCAAATCGACCTCTACACTAGGAGCTGTCGACTTAGGAAGATATTCCACGGGTGTCAACCAGAGTACAGGTGCTGGACCAATTCCGCTTATATTAAGCTTATGTACCTCATCAGAGACTGGACTATCAAAAGTAATTGTTGTGGTAGGATAAATCCTAACCGGACTATAAATTCCATTGGTATATGCACTTTCAGTAATGTTTACTCTCTTAGATAACACAGTCAAAGACCCACTTACAGGCAGATCTTCATCCATTCCCATAGTTTTAGCAGTCAGAGTAAGCTTTTGTTCTGGCTGATTTATTTGGTCAGCGATAGTTGGCACCTCTAACTCAATAAACTTAGTAGACAGCGGCAATGAAACTATCGCAGTACCTTTGGACAAGTCGATTACCGTTTGACTTCCCAGCACTTGGGATGATGTATCCTTAAATACAACTTTAGAGTGAGCGTAATCTACATTACTGGAGATACCACCTGGGATCATAATAGGACCCAAATCAAGTGCCATCCTTACAGGAACTTTATCCTGAGCGTTAGTCAATTCGATAATAGAATTTAACGAATGACCTTCATACTGACGATCACTAGACACGTTTTTTACTTGCACTGCACTCTTCAAAAAAACCATATGAAAGTTTGTTGAACTTTCAGCAATGTCTGCGTTCATCAATGTTGCTTGCGCACCTTTTAAATCAAAGTTGATATCACTTTTACCTGTTTGGGCGCCCCAAATAAATTTTACACCAGTCACCCCTTTCGGCAGTGGTACCTGATCCTTCGCCAAATCGACCTCTACACTAGGAGCTGTCGACTTAGGAAGATATTCCACGGGTGTCAACCAGAGTACAGGTGCTGGACCAATTCCGCTTATATTAAGCTTATGTACCTCATCAGAGACTGGACTATCAAAAGTAATTGTTGTGGTAGGATAAATCCTAACAGGACTATAAATTCCATTGGTATATGCACTTTCA
>NZ_JRGM01000083.1 GCF_000764665.1 Aeromonas lacus
GCTGTGTACTACACACAAAAACAAACAAGTGCAAAATAATGCTTGTTTTTGCATTAAAACGTTATGTTTTTAGTGCAAAAGCTCACTGTTTTTATATAAAAAGCACTGTATTTTTGCTCTGTGTGTTTTTGCTGTGTAGTACTAAAGGTTTTTAAATAGATCTAACTTTGTTGTGTTTGATTAGTTGAACCACACTTTATCTGTATATGCTGCCATGCATTCGTTTACTTTAAGCAGTGCTTTAACAATTGCATCGTCTGCTTCTTGTGTGAATGGGTAGCACTCACTGTATCCACTAAAGCGCGTTCCCTTGATGTTATCTCGGAACTTAACGAGCTCTGTATAGTTCATATTGAATGCTGCATGTTTGTGTGCAAGTGCTTCCCACATTTGGTATTTGCTTTCAGGTAAGCCTCTGTGGTGTTCCTCTACATGCGGGAGAATTAACTGGAAGTCCACACAATGGATTGTGTTGTCGTTTATAAAACGTGTGCTTGGGTTGTTTGTGTAACCCAGCTTGTACGCTTTACTTCCATCCAAGAAAGTAACAACTGCAAGGTAAACATAACCCAACTTGGAATATGTGCTGTAGTCTTTGTATTGATCGGGTGCGTAAGTTACTTGTGCCATAAAATGCTCCATTTAAATTTGTGTTCTATGCACAATACAACACATAAAGGTACAAGAGTCGTGGGATTGGAGAAGAGATAAGTGCGGTTGTTAGCTGTATGGAGTTATTTGGAGTTGTGGATAACAAGTAAAAATCCTGCATTTCCTTATTATATATAAGCAATGGCAGGATTTTTACTTGTTGTAATGTTTTGCTGTGCATAACCAACGCGCTTTATTGTCTCTCCTTGAAACTTTCCGAACCAAACAATCTTACGCCTTTGTGC
>NZ_JRGM01000084.1 GCF_000764665.1 Aeromonas lacus
AAATATCAACAGGTATCAGACGCAACCTATGATGTTTTGTGTAGAAAGGCCAGGCAGCTTATCCGTAAATGGGGAAAAAAGAAGCTGATTGATATTAATGCAACCGACATCGAAATGTATATAGCCAAACTGCTAAAACGCCTCAAAGGCAACACGGTCAATCAGTATATTGACATTATGCGACAAGTATTTAACAGGGCCTATCGAGATGGCATTATAAAAATCAATCCGATGTGTCATGTCAAAAATTGTCGATTTGAGGTGGTAGAGCCTCAGCCATTCCTGCAATCAGAGATCCAGTTATTTATTGCACATCAACATATCAACCCTATTGGTGCAGCAATAATCCAGGTTGGTATTTCCACTGGACTGCGGATCAGCGAATTGTTGGCAATTAGCCGTGAGGCTATCGACCTGGATAAACGCACACTGCGTGTTGATCTGGCCCTGGTAGATGGTTGCTATAAAACGCCGAAAACCAAAAGCTCCTGCCGAACAGTCGAGTTGACTGTCCCCGCAGTGCAGGCACTACGCACTCTTCTGGAGCATGCTAGGCATCGCAAAGAGAAAGCGATTTCGGTCATGTGTGCTGACAATCGTACGCGGATCAAACTGCGCCGGACTTTATTAGCCTATTATCCGGATAAACGACGTCAATACACCAGCGTCGATGAATTCAGAGAGGATTTTTTTGAGCCGTTTTGTGCCACAGCGGGGGTTGCCTACCGAGGGCCATCGCAATTTAGACATACCTATGCCAGTCAACTGTTGTCCGCAGGTGTTAATATCGAATGGATTGCCAAACAGATGGGGCATACAAGTACCGCAATGATCAGGCATCATTATGGAAAATGGTTAGTTGAGGATGCTGCGGATTTCAAAACATTAGCCGAAAACGCTCTTGCTCGTTGTTTCCGCCTTAATGAGACGCAGGCTCTGGTTCCGGCCAACAACTCAGAACTGGACATGACTAAACTAATTGCCGACCCACAAATTCAGCAATATTTATTAGGGCTGGTTGCTCAATCAATGAAAAACATACATGTTGGTGAACCGCATTCTCAATCAGATTAGCGATAACTACTGTGATTCACATCGATATATTATTGATTAGATAACACGTTAAATAAGGGCCGTTAAGAGCCTAAGGAAAGATGATGGCGACTGATAAAACAAAAATTGAATATGAAAAGATTGCAAAGCATTTTTATATTCGTTTGGAAAGAAAATGTATCAAACTTACTGCTAAAAATATCTCAGATGAATTGTTGGCTTGTGCTCCTGAATATCGGCCCGCCTACTGGCGTCGCCTACGCGGGGCTCTTGCACATCATCAACGCACCTTAGGATATGACGATGCAGCTACACGCATTCTAGCATTGCATAACCCAGTCACAGCCAAAGGCAGCACGCTTTCCGTTAAACAGAAGCAGACTCGAGTTAAGTCGATCGCAGCAGAAGATGAAACTGCGCTTATTGACTATTTTAATGCACGGAATGATAAGTGCATGGTGGCTGCGATTAAACTGTTCAAACTCACCGGTATCAGACCCACAGAGCTGGCTGGCGTAACAGTCGATAGTAATCGGCTAACTGTTATCGGAGCAAAAAAGAGCCATCATGGTACACGCGGAGCTGACAGAGTGTTACAGCTGGATGGAATAACAGCACTGACGTTGTATATGCTTGTTACATTAGCACAAAAAGTAAATGTTGGGTGTCTACAAGACAAACTACGCGCTGCGGGGAAGAATTTATGGCCGAAGCGCAAACATCTCCCTACATTTTATAGCTGGCGTCATCAAATGGGTTCGGAGCTCAAGGCATCAGGTATGGGG
>NZ_JRGM01000085.1 GCF_000764665.1 Aeromonas lacus
CTCCTATGCGGGGTGACATTGAAGTTGATACATACTCTCGGCCTGAACACTCAGTAGGTTTTAACGATGATGGTGAAGCTCTCTATTCCGTAAATGGTTGGGAAATGACAGCAGCACAGCGGGATTCTATTCTGAACAGCGATAGCGTTGAGTACAGCCAATACACAAACGAAGTCGATACATTTTATCTGACAGAGAACCCAATAGCTTACAATGATTTTGATGAACCTATTTATTCCTTCCATGGGATGGGCCTTACAGTAGCACAGCATAAGGCTCTATTCGGTGAATCTGATGAAACTTGTACCCAAGAGCAACGTGAAAACTTTGATACACACCTTGCAATGGCAGAGAACGATGAAAGCAATCATCACCCTGTCTACTCAAAGCTGAACACTATTAATAAAGCAAGCGGTGACGTAGGCCAATTCTATTCTGATGCTCTATTCAATAATGACCATGAAGCTATGGCCTCTGTGTCTAATGCAACTGGTATGGAGCAGGATGAAATCAATTCTTATGCCTACGCTGTTCTAGCCGACATTTCAAATGAGCTTGGCGCTGATTATAACCAGATGGTTGAAATGCTTGAGCAAGACATTTCCCACATTAAATCTACTGGCTCTGAGGCCAAATACAAAGTCCTAGACTATGCAATTAAGAAAGCATTCAAAGGCGATTACCAAGGAGCTATGAGTCTCTGGGATGGCTACCGTAAAATTATCTATAAGAACAAATAAGACCTATCAACATGAACACCAAAAAGATTACTAAAGAAGACCTCTCCCTTGAATTGTTTGACGAAATTAACGCACTCAAGGCACAACTCCGATTCCTTGCACAACATAGCTCCGCTCCAATGGCAGCATTCGCAGCAGCAGGTTATAAGGCATCTGTAGCTTATCAAGAGGAACAGCAGCAGAATGCTTATGATCGTAAGCTCGATAAGCAGTATGAAGAAGACATTAAGGCTCTCAAAGCATGGGCACAGGATTACTATTTCTGTTTCGCCAATGCAGAGGCCGCTGAACACTATGTAGATGAACAATGGGAACACATCTGCAAGACTCGTAATAGTGAACATGGC
>NZ_JRGM01000086.1 GCF_000764665.1 Aeromonas lacus
GTGTTAAACCATGATATTGCCCAGACAGTGGTGTTCTCAGTTACTTCCACCAGCCCTACAACTCAATCGGGTGAGTTTGGAGCGTCTAGTCAGGATGTTGTGTTTGATTATAAGCTCAAAGTCGACTATGACCACATGATGCCACCATCGGTATATTCTCTCATGCAGGTAACCTCAGAACGACGTAAGGCCTATCTGGTCAGTCGTGCAACCGATGCGTTGTCAGTGCAGGTCAAGGTGAGTGGTAACTCTCAGGCAAAACCTAAGAGGCAGCCAGTGTGTGCTTTCTCTCTCTCTGATAATGATGAGCATATTCCAGTTCCTTCTTGGTTGGAATATGAGCAAGGGGGCGCAGGTAAATGGGCTAAGCGCAACAATGATTGTAGCGGATCACCCCTACGTATCGATGATGGGTATTGGCAACAAACAGCATTTGATCCTGCTCAAGGCTCAAAGAGTATGGAGCTTAATAGCCGATTGCGCTTCGTTATGAACGATGGTTCTTCTGGTTTCACTCTTGAGAGAAATCGGTTTTGGGCTGGAAATGCAACTGGCAAAGGTACTATTTCCTTTGAATTGCTTTTTCAAAACAAAGCAGCCTGAATTAGCGTTTCAATTTTTCATAGTTTAGTTTATGGGGCAGATAAATCTGCCCCATTCAACCAATTAAAAATTTGGAATAATGAATGTTATGTATAGATATTTTGGGGTTGTAGGATTGTGGTTCTTGACTCAAAGTGCAATGGCGATGCAGCTACCACCACTTATAGAGATGAATAATTTTGAATCTGAAGTGACTCTACCGGTTAAAAATACAAGTAAAGTTGATATGTCGTTTCGCTTAACTGCACAAGAGACAACGTTTCCCATGCAAGGTTACCGAGTGCTAGATAGTGAGGCGTCTGATCTGAACATATCCCCAGGCTCAGTAACATTAAAACCAGGGCAAGAAGTTTTTTTTCATATCGTAGTCAAGGATAAAGTAAAATATGAACGATATTTCCACTTGAGGATATCAGGAAAACAAGAGGTCATAGAAAGTACCCCTATGAATGCGCGAGCAAATGGAAGTATTAATTTCCCATTGCAAGTAGATAGTAATCTGATCGTGAGGGCTATTCGTCCAGAGATCCGTTATGAAATAAAAGCGCGCCGCTTCCATAATCTTAGTG
>NZ_JRGM01000087.1 GCF_000764665.1 Aeromonas lacus
GCGCTTTAGTTCGCTCTCGTCCAATGAGAACTCGATACCGTACATAGAAAGGTGACGGTTAATTGCGGATTGGATTCGAGTAATGTACGGAGAAATAGTTTCTGTATAGAAGCTCAACATAGTTTGTTCTACGTTGTTGTACTTTAGGCTTGCATTACCATTCAGGAAGTTCTCAGGCACACGGAACATGCCGCATATCTCTGAACGCTGGAACTGGCGACTCTCAAGGAATTGCGCATCCTTTGCACTTAGGCTGATGCTTTGGAATTCTACAGGGCCAGGTAACAGCGGTACGGATCCAGCAGTGCTTGGGCCTTTTGTTAGCTCTCCTAGCGTATCCGCAAGTTCGTCAAACGCTTCTGGCTCGATGTTGCTGTCCTCCGGTTTCAGGTTAAAGAAACCTACAGTTGCGCAGCCTGTTTTACTTTGTACTGATGCATATGCTTCTTGTGACAATGCAGTATCAATACTTGAGCGCGCTCTAGATATGATGCTTTCACCTTTAAGCAAACGACCATTAGGCAGTTTGATATGCAGGATTTCATCTGCTGTGTATTCTTGTCGGCCATCAGTTAGGATATTTGGATTTGGGGTAATTCGATAAATGAGCTTACCCTGTACAAGTACTGGCGAAACAGCATTAGGTACTTCGACTGGAATTAAAGAAATGATATTACTGTCGGCTTTATCTTCGGCTCGTACAATAAAAGCATAGAAGTTGCCATCGAGGCATAAGTGGGTAACTACCATTTCAAGGAATTCTTGCATTGTCTGGTAGTCATTGGGATAGCGAGTGAGTACATCCAACATTTTATGTTTGTGGATTAACTCTTTACCGAAGCGGTTTGATCGTTGGATACGGGCAGGCAATTTACCTATTGTTTCAGCGAGAATTCGGACGCAGCTTTGCACTGTAATCTGACGCTGAATAGGAGTTAGAGGTACTTGAGCTGACATTAAATCAGCCATATATGCTCTGTGTTCTGCTTGCATATCCACACTTTTATATTGTGGACTGAACATGTTCTTCCCTTATTTGTTGTTGTTATCGGGGGCTTGCTTATATTTATTGGAAATACAGAGGAGAAAATCGAGGGATTCGAGGCGTGTTGTGTACGACAAACAGACTAGTTGGTACTGAAATTCATACGGAAGCTTATATTATATAAGGAAGTGTATGAATTTCAGTACCACGCAATAACTCAACGCTTAATCTTGTATCTATTGAATGCTGACCCTCTTTGTATCTCTTCATGCACATAACCATGCAATGCTGTTACTGCTGCTGCAACACAGTCGATTTTGTATTCGGAGTTCTTGGATTCTTTCGATAGCTTAACCAACGAATCATCTGGCCCGCACGCAGTAAGACAACAGTTCAACATACACCACGTGAATACGCCGGATCCGTCAAACTTTAGTTTCCCTTCAAGTAACATCCTCTCAAATAGCATTACTGGTTCGTTCAGCGAGCCTACACTTTGGGATACTTTCTCTGCTTTGATGCCCATTGATATGAGCTTTGTTTGCATTTGAGTAGCGTTCCATGGGTCTAGTGATACTTGACGTACATTAAAGTTTCTGGATGCCTCTACAATCTCATCCTGCAACAACTCAAAGTCGCACGTCGAACCTAAAGTTAAAGTAAACGCGCCATCACCTTGTTTCGCCCAACGTCGATATAACTGCTGGGACGTAATGCTCTGTTCGTCCAGTTTCTCTAACGGGAAAAATGCTTTGCTGAATATATCAAGTTCGCCATTAGGCTTTACGAACACATAAGATATTGCTGCTAGGTCTGATAC
>NZ_JRGM01000088.1 GCF_000764665.1 Aeromonas lacus
TTATTAAACAATCCATGTACCACAAACTCTTGAAGCGCTGGCACATCGCTTTTGCTAAAATGCTGGATTAGTTCATCATACACCCCAATTTCCAGCACTGGTTCAGTTTGTTTAAGAGCCCAACTCCAATAAGCCCTAGCAACCCATACCTGATCAGCAACTTCCAGAGATTCAAACGATTCAGAAGATGTAATTATGTCCTGATATTTACCCTGTAAATACAATTCAAGATAGTTTGTACGCTGTGTATCATACTCCCTACTTTCTGCTGCAAGTAAGCGTTGCTTTAGTCCTTGCAAAATGTCTTGAGCAGATATTGATGTAAAACGAACACTATCACAATCTTCATCACCCTCAGTTTTATTAACATAATGTTGTGGATATGCCGTAACTGTCTTTAGCTCATCAAGCAAGTGTGCATAGGGATTAGTAAATATCTTCGGAGGAAAACAATCCAACTGCCGAGCTAACTCGATCAAAAACAAATCGGCACCATCTGCACATTGCATATAGTGAGCTAATTTAACTTGTAGAATAGAATTGAAAATATGCGCTGGCGCCTGATCATACATATCAACCCAAAATAGCCGATGCTGACCGGAAAAATGCTCTTTAATTTGTGGAAAAAAAGCATCTGCTAGCCCACTATAACCAATAAATAATGCAGGTGATTCATTTAAAGTTGCAGATACGAACTGGCTTAACTGTACCGCATGAGAAGCAGTCTCCTCATCAGAGTTCAATTGGGAAAAACCGTGGCTCTGCCCATGCAAGTGGACGATAGCCGGATTATCTATCAAATGGAAAAGGTTTAAATTGGCAGCAGTAAAATCATACGTTGCAGGATACAAACCTAACAACCCACAACTACGTGCCAATAAATTATCAAA
>NZ_JRGM01000089.1 GCF_000764665.1 Aeromonas lacus
CTCTATGAACTTCTTGTATTCCATTGAGTTCTTGTCATCCAAGTGCTTACCGAATTTATCTCGCATCTCGTCAAGCATTTCATCATACTGCTCACCAATTTCGCGTCTGCCTCGTTCATGTTCGGTTTCATTACTGCCTTCACCGTAACCATATTGACGCTCCATATCTTTACGCTTGCGCTCGATATCTTTAGTCATGCGGTTCAAGTCTGTAATTCTGCGTTTCTGCTGTGACTCGTCTAATCGGCGTACTGCTTCTACACGTTCAGTCTCAATTGCTTTTACTTTATCATTCATCTCTTTTGTTGCTTGAACGTAAGCAGGAGAATTTTTGTTTAAGGTCTTGAGCTTGTCGGTATAGTAATCTGTTACGATGAACTTCATGCCTTTATATGCATCGTTCAGCGTTTTAGTTTCTTCCTGTTCACGCTTTTCGATTTCGGAGATTTCTTTGGTATTGTACTTTTGCATAATTTGAAGTACTTCTTGTTTCTGTGCTTCAAGTTTCTTCTTGTACGCTTCCCAGTTCTCATTCAGCTTTGATGTGGAACTTGCATTGGCTGCGCTTTGTGACGCATCGTAGAC
>NZ_JRGM01000009.1 GCF_000764665.1 Aeromonas lacus
CCTCATAACAGTACGATATATCTTCCATTTTCAAGCCCTTCAATTTGACGATTGGCTGGATAAATGATATCCATTTGGCCTCATTCATGTCTGGTAGCAACAGGAGAGTATCATGGGGATAGCCACTTGTCCGATCAAAGAGTTGACTCTGAGCTCCCGCTCAATAGATGCTCTTGAGCAAATTGATCAACTGGTGGATAGCGCAAATCAACTTGCCTTCGCTGTTTCTGCCACACCGCTATATACGATTTTCAGCGATCCAAGAAGTGCCAAAGACGTGGTTTACAATATCAACGATTACGATTGGGAGTTGTATGGTCAAGCAATGGAAGGGATCCCCAATATGCTTCGCCATAAATTGAATCAGGTTGTTGAACCCATGGCATGGTCTTCAACAGGTAAAGAATCCCAATTCTGGAAATGCGTCCATGCCTCATATAACAAGTAAGCTTGCCTTCCTGCTGCTCTTTATATGTCAGGGCTCTATGGCCCTCTCACTCCACGA
This sequence comes from Aeromonas lacus, assembly GCF_000764665.1. GTDB lineage: Bacteria > Pseudomonadota > Gammaproteobacteria > Enterobacterales > Aeromonadaceae > Aeromonas > Aeromonas lacus. The sequence goes on from NZ_JRGM01000009.1 coordinate 506, forward strand.
TCTGGATCCTGCGTTTGAGCGATGTGAAGCGATCAAGTCACAACACAGCGCCACACTGCCCGCGAAAAGCGACCTCTTCTGGTCACTGGAGAGGGAACAGCAGGCAACCTTGCTGATCTATCTGCATGAGAAAAGCATGGAGCGCTGCACCGCAGCAGAGGTCGATGCGCTAGCACTCAAGGCGTTCCATCAAGCCGTAGAGGGAGACCGCAGTTTTCTCGACACCTTAATCAAAGCGAGAACCACCACGCTAACTCCCGCTCAGCAAACCCAGCTACAGAAGATTGGTCAGGCAGAACTGGATAGATTCGCTGGGATGAAGGAATTTGCTCAGCCCTTCTCGCTAACCGAATACCTCAAGCAGCTCTGAACAAAGGGGGCGCCATATAATTGGTGCCTTGAAGAATTGGGGGTGTAATTCAACTTTCATCCCCCAAATCGGCCATTGCTTATGGGCGCAATAGCCCATTCGATAAGCTGACCAGCAGCCACGATTTTTGCACTGACGAAACGATATTCAGAAACATCGTTGCACCAGAGAAACAATCCTGTTGCCGCAGACAACGCAAAGCGGCAAGCAGTGGCGGGGATCTGCCCCTCTGATCTGCTTGCCGCTGTCTGTTACCACAGATGTAAACGTCGTTAGCGACCCAAGAAGGGTTCCCAGTCTTTAAACACCGGCTGCAACCCGGCCTGTCGCACGGCGGCGGCCACTTCCCCCACCGGGCGGTCGTCGTGGATGGCGAACTGCTCCAGCTCCTCTGCATCCCCCTCGGCATAGCCACCCGGCTGGGTGCGCGACTCGGCCGACATCTGGGTGATACCAAGGCGCACTGCGCCGTTGCGAAACGTGGCGGACTCGCGGGTCGAGAGGGACAGGTCCAGCGTGGGCGAGAAGAGGCGCCAGGCGCAGATAAGCTGGGCCAGCTGGCGATCCGACATGACCACGGCAGGCTCCAGCCCGCCGGTGCAGGGGCGCAGGCGCGGGAAGGAGAGCGAATAGCGGCTCTGCCAGTGGTGGCGCTCAAGCCAGCTCAGATGCTCGGCGACAAAGTAGCTGTCAGCGCGCCAGTCCGCAGAGAGGCCGATGAGCGCCCCCAGCCCGATTTTGTCGATACCGGCGCGACCCAGCCGATCCGGCGTGGCGAGGCGCCATCCGATGTCCCGCTTGTTGCCGCGCAGGTGATGGCGGGCGTAGGTGGGAGCGTGGTAGGTCTCCTGATAGACCATGACGGCGTCGAGGCCGAGGGTTTTCAGCTCGGCATATTCGGCCTGCGAGAGAGGCTGCACCTCCATCCCTACCGTGCTGAAGTGGCGGCGGATGATGGGCATCACCTCGCGAAAATAGGCGAGCCCCACCTTGTGCTCGTGCTCGCCGGTCACCAGCAGCACGCTGTCGAAACCCCGCGCCTTGATGGCCAGACACTCGCGCTCTATCTCTTCGTTATTCAAGGTCTTGCGCTTGAGGCGGTTGCTCATGGAGAAGCCGCAGTAGGTGCAGTCGTTGGCGCAGAGGTTCGACAGATAGAGGGGCACATAGAAGCCGATGGTGTTGCCAAAGCGCTGGCGGGTCAGGCGTTCGGCCTCGGCTGCCATCTGCGGCAAATACGCTTCGGCGGCAGGGGAAATCAGCGCCATAAAATCGGCCAGGGTACGGCGGGGTGAACCCAGCGCCCGCGCTACATCGGCGGCGGTCTTGGCGCGGATCTGCATGCCGATATCGTCCCACTCCAGCTCCTGCCAGCGGTTGAGAAAGGAGGGTTCCGCATCCTTCGATTCAAACTCCCTAACCCCCGGAGCCCTCACCCCCAGCCCCTCTCCCAAAGGGAGAGGGGGGCGAACACTTGGCTGATCATCTGGTACGGAGCCCATAGCCGAAGCATCTATCTCCTCTAAACCCTGGTTCATAACGCCCCCAGAAAATCGGTGAGCGGGCTGGAGGCTTGCGCCTGCAGGGCACGGGCGCCGAGGCCTGCCTCATAGGCGCTGCGCCCGGCGGAGCAGGCCAGCGCAAAGGCGTGGCCCATGGCGACCGGATCGCCACTGACGGCGATGGCGGTGTTGACCAGCACGGCGTCGGCGCCCAGTTCAAAGGCGGCGGCGGCGTGGCTCGGCGCACCGATCCCCGCATCCACCACCACAGGCACATTGGCCTGCTCGACGATGATGGACAAAAACTCCCGGGTCACCAGCCCCTGATTGGAGCCGATGGGCGCGCCGAGCGGCATCACGGCGGCGCAACCCACCTCTTCCAGCCGCTTGCAGAGCACGGGATCGGCGCCACAGTAGGGCAGCACCACAAAGCCCTCTTTCACCAATTGCTCGGCGGCTTTCAGTGTCTCGATGGGATCGGGCAAGAGGTAACGAGGATCGGGGTGGATCTCCAGCTTCAGCCAGTTCGTCCCCAGCGCCTCGCGGGCGAGGTGGGCGGCAAATACCGCCTCGGCGGCGGTCTTGGCGCCGGAGGTGTTGGGCAACAGCTTGACCCCGAGTTGCAGCAAGGGGCTCAGGATATCGTCGTGGGCCTTGCCCGGTTCAAGCCGCTTGATGGCCATGGTCACCAGCCGGGAGCCGCTCGCCTCGATGGCGGCGGCCATCAGATCCGGGCGGGCAAACTTGCCGGTGCCGGTAAAGAGGCGCGATGAGAAGGTGTGATCGGCAATTGTCAGCATGTCAGCCTCCCGCAATGGCGGTAAAGAGGTGAAGTTCGTCTCCGTCATTGAGACGGGTCTCGGCCCAGCGGCCACGGGGCAGCACGGCGCCGTTAAGGGCCACCGCCACCCCTTGGGGATTGACCCCCTGCACAGCCAGCAGGTCGGCCACGCTCTGTCCTGCCGCCAGCGGCTGCGCTTTATCGTTGAGTCGAATGGTCAAGGTCATGGGGTGATCTCCTTATCGTGTGTCGGGCATCGGCGCTGCCCGCAAACCGGGCAATCGGGATCGGGGGCCAGAGTGAGGGTCTGCCACTGATGGGTCAAAGCATCGAAGCGGCGCAATGTGCCGGCGACCGGGCTTGCCATCCCGAGCAGCAGTTTCAGTGCCTCCAGCGCCTGCAAGGAGCCCATCACCCCCACCAGCGGGCCGGTGACGCCGCTGGTCTCGCAGCGCTCGGCGATTTTTGTATCCAGCGGATAGAGGCAGGCGTAGCAGGCGTGATCCGGGCTGGTACGCGCCATCAGCTGCCCCTGCCAGCCCACCGCGGCGGCGGAGATCCAGGGCTTGCCCTGAGCCACACAGGCGGCGTTGATGGCCTGGCGGGTGGCGAGGTTGTCACAACAATCGACAACTAAATCCACCTCGGCCACAAACTCCGGCAGGCTGACAGCATCGAGCCGCTGGTTGATGGCAATCAGCTCCACCAGCGGGTTGTGGGCGGCCAAGCGCTCGCGGGCCAGTTCCGCCTTGGAGTGGTTGACCGCCTCGCTATCGAACAGGATCTGGCGCGGCAAGTTGCTGGAATCGACCGTGTCGCCATCGGCCAGCCACAAGGTGCCCACACCGGCCCCGGCCAGATAGAGGGCCAGCGGCGAGCCAAGCCCGCCGAGGCCGACGATCAGCACCGATTTATCCTTGAGCCGCGCCTGCCCCGCCTCCCCCACTTCCGCCAGCATCAGCTGGCGGCCGTATCTCAGGTATTCAGCATCAGCCAACATCAGTGCCTCCCCATCCGGCCAGCGAGGTAAGCTGGCGGGCTGAATCGCGCAAATATTCCGTATCAGAGAGCATGTTCCACCTCCCTTATGGCTGTGGCCGAACGCGGCTCATCCCCTACCCCCACGGCAGCCAGCAGCCGTTCGGTCGCCCTCTGCCAGTCATCGCTGGCAGTGATGGCCGAGACCAGCGCGATGCTGCCGACTCCGCTCCCCTTGACCGCCGCCACCCGCTCCTCGCTGATGCCGCCGATGGCGACCGTCGGCCAGTCGCTCATCAGGGCGCGGTAGCGGTGCAGCCGCACCAGCCCCTGCGGGCGAGAGGGCATCGCCTTGGTGTTGGTCGGGAAGATATGGCCCAGCGCGATATAGGAGGGGGCCAGCTCGCGGGCCCGCATCAGCTCGAAGTAGCCGTGGGTGGAGATGCCAAGGCGCAGCCCGGCAGCCTGAATGGCGGCGAGATCGGCCGTCTCCATATCCTCCTGCCCCAGATGTACGCCCCAGGCGCCCGCCTCGATGGCCTGCTGCCAGTAGTCGTTGATAAAGAGCCGCGCCCCATGACGGCGACCGAGCGCTACCGCATCACGAATGGCCGGTGCCACCTGAGGGGCAGGCAGATCCTTGATCCTCAGCTGGATAGTCTTGACCCCCTGCCCCAGCAGACGACGCAGCCACTTGACAGAGTCCACCACCGGATAGAGGCCCAGATGCTGTTCGGTTGTGGCAAAGGGGCCCTCCGGCAGGCAGGCGTTGCTCGCTTCATAAAGACCGAAGCGGCGATCGAGCGTTGAGCCCGCCAGCACGGCACGGGGGAAGTGGGCAAGATCGCTCGGCCAGCCAAGATGGGCGATGGGGCCCGGGCCTGCGCCCACCCCCTGCGCCGCCGCCAGCCCCTGTTGCAGGTAGGCACGAGCGAGGGTGATGGCGTCCTCCACCGGATAATCCTGCGCCACCACGGCGGCGATGGCGCTGGCGTAACAGCAGCCGGTGCCGTGACCGTGGCGGGTATCGAGGCGCGGCGCCGCCAGCCAGAATTCGCGGGTCTCATCCTGGTAGTAGTCGAGGCAGAGATCGCCACTCCAGCCCAGATGGCCGCCCTTGACCAGCACGGCGCGGGCGCCGAGTTCACGCAGCCGCTGGGCGGCGAAGCGCACCAGCACAGGGCTGGTCGCGGGAATGCCGGTCAGGGCTTCCAGTTCGGGGCCGTTGGGGGTGATGAGCGACAGACGTGGCAACAGCTGCTCGCGCACCGCCTCCAGCATATTGGGCTCCGCCATCGGGGTGCCGGTGCTGGCGATAGCCACCGGGTCGTAGACCACGAAGGGAGCCTCGATGGCTGCCAGCCGGCGGGCCAGCACCTCGACGTGGAGCCGGGTCGGCAGCAGACCGATCTTGATGGCGGCGGGCGGCAGATCGACGCCGAGGGCATCGATCTGGGCGGTGAAGGTCTGCATCAGCACGGGGTCGACCATCTTCACCGCCACCGAGTTCTGGGCTGTGATGGCGGAGATGACCGAGCAGCCGTGCACGCCGAGGTCGTGCAATGTGTGCAGATCGGCCTGAATGCCGGCGCCACCGCCGGAGTCGGAACCGGCGATGGTCCAGACAACTGAGCGGGAGTCGGTCACGGGCGACAGGTCGGCGGGGCTGACAGCCCCGCTTGCGCTGCTCACGCCTCCTCCCCTGCGGCCTGTTTCAGCGCCGCCGCCTGATGGTAGATCTCGCCACCGGTCTCCTTGAAAGTCTCAGCCATGCGGGCCATGCCGCTCTCCACCTGAGCCACTACCTGCTCCTGCTGGCCATCCATGCCGACCAGCTTGATCTCCACAGCCTCCAGCTTTGCTGCGTAGTCACGCACATCCTGAGTGATCTTCATGGAGCAGAACTTGGGCCCGCACATGGAGCAGAAGTGGGCCACCTTGCCGGACTCCTGCGGCAGGGTCTCGTCGTGGTAGGCACGGGCGGTGTCGGGATCCAGCGCCAAGTTGAACTGATCCTCCCAGCGGAACTCGAAACGCGCCTTGGACATGGCGTTGTCGCGGATCTGGGCGCCCGGGTGCCCCTTGGCCAGATCGGCGGCGTGAGCGGCGATCTTGTAGGTAATCAGCCCCTGCTTCACATCCTCCTTGTTGGGCAGCCCCAGATGCTCCTTGGGGGTGACGTAGCAGAGCATGGCGCAGCCGTACCAGCCGATCAGCGCGGCGCCAATGCCGGAGGTGAAGTGATCGTAACCCGGGGCGATGTCGGTGGTGAGCGGGCCCAGCGTATAGAACGGCGCCTCGTGGCAGTGCTCCAGCTGCTCGGTCATGTTGCGCTCGATCATGTGCATGGGCACGTGACCCGGCCCCTCGATCATCACCTGCACGTCGTACTCCCAGGCAATTTTGGTGAGCTCGCCCAGAGTGCGCAGCTCGGCGAACTGGGCCTCGTCGTTGGCGTCATAGACGGAGCCGGGGCGCAGACCGTCGCCCAGCGACAGCGCCACGTCATAGGCGGCGCAGATCTCGCAGATTTCGCGGAAGTGCTGATAGAGGAAGTTCTCTTTATGGTGGGAGAGACACCACTTGGCCATGATGCTGCCGCCGCGCGAAACGATGCCGGTGAGGCGCTTGGCGGTCATCGGGACGAAGCGCAGCAAGACGCCAGCGTGGATGGTGAAGTAGTCCACCCCCTGCTCGGCCTGCTCCAGCAGGGTGTCACGGAACAGCTCCCAGGTGAGGTCTTCGGCGATGCCGTTGGTCTTCTCCAGCGCCTGATAGATGGGCACGGTACCGATGGGCACCGGGCTGTTGCGCAGGATCCACTCGCGGGTCTCGTGGATATAGCGGCCAGTGGAGAGATCCATCACGGTGTCGGCGCCCCAGCGGGTCGACCAGACCAGCTTCTCCACCTCCTCCTCAATGCTGGAGGTGACCGCCGAGTTGCCGATGTTGGCGTTGATCTTCACCAGAAAATTGCGGCCGATGATCATCGGCTCCGCTTCCGGGTGGTTGATATTGCTGGGGATGATGGCGCGACCAGCGGCCACCTCATCGCGCACAAACTCGGGGGTGATGTTCTGGGGCAGGCGGGCACCAAAATCGCGGCCCGGATGCTGGGTGCGCAGGAGCTCGGAGCGCACCCGCTCGCGCCCCATGTTCTCGCGAATGGCGATAAATTCCATCTCGGGGGTGACGATGCCGGCGCGGGCGTAGTGGAGCTGGGTGACCCGGCGGCCCGGCTTGGCACGGCGCGGTTTCGGCAGATGCTCGAAGCGCAGGTGATCCAGCCCCTCGTCGGCCAGCCGCTCCTGAGTGAAGGTGGAGCTGAGCCCCGGCAGTTCGTCGGTATCATCCCGCTCCAGCACCCAGTTCTCCCGCAGGCGCGGCAGGCCGCGGCGCACGTCGATGGCGACCCCCTCCTCCCCGTAACGGCCCGAGGTGTCGTAGACCGGCACCGGCTCGTTGGGCTCGAACCGGGGATCTTCTTTGGTGCCACCGACGAAGGTGTCGGCCAGCTGGATCTCCCGCAGGGGAACACGAATATCGGCGCGGGAGCCTTCGATAAAGATGCGGCGGGAGTTGGGGTGAGCCATCCCCTTGAGGCTGTCGATAAAGGCCTGAGCGCTGGAGCGCTGCTCGCGGCGGCTGGATTTGGCGGTATCAGATACAGAAGTAGACATAGCAAAACTCACATTAACTGGTTGAAGTAATGGGTATTTGCTTGTCTGGAGTTCGAGGAGAAGATGAACTTGCGGCGGGGTGTTTATCTCAGGAGGGAGTGCGCGCGGGATGGATCTCCGCTCTGCTGTGCTGCCGCCTCCCGCTCTCTGCACGCTGTGGGCAAGGCGCCCCACGTGCTGGACAACCGGACGGGACAGACTCCCTCCTGTGCGCCCTGACCCATCAAGGGCGATCCCTTCGATGAGCGGAAGAGGCTTGTTCCTCCTCCGGCGCGGTAACCCGCAAGTTACCCTTGTTCCCTTCGCAGGTTTTAACCTGATCAGGTTCCACGGATCCCGAATTAACGGTCTCAGCTTCGCGTCGTTCGACGGTCAGCACTCCGACAAGATGGCGCCAGTATAAGGGGGAAAATCTAAAGCACAAGCCGTTAACAATATGGGCCAACGGCTGGCGCTGTGGTCGGACCGGGTTACTCCCCGCGCAGGGCGGGAAGCAACAGACTGAGACGTTCGTAATAGAGCAGGGTGGTGCGGCTCAGGCCCAGTTCTCTGGCAAGCCGGGTAATCGTCAACATAGGGGTTCCTTCATCCAGCGGGCAGAGGATAAACCCGCCTATCGTAGACGGGTCAACTATTCCTCTGGATTGATGACAAGAATTTCGCTTAAGCGGCCCTGTTCGTCGCGGGTCAGCACCAGTGCACTTCCTTCATGGAGATCGGCGGCCGAGCCGTTGACCCAGCGCACCTGCGGGTTGAGTGGCACAGGGCCCAAGGTTGCCAGCGTGAGTTGCTGTGTATCGAAGGATTGCAGGCGATCTTGCGCCCGCTGCCAGGGCTGATTGGCCAACGGGACTCTTGCGGCCAGCAGCTCGATCCGGGTGGCAACCCCGTCGGTCACCAGCAGGGAGAGCTGGTCGCCGGGTTTGAGTGGCTGCTGCCAAATCTCCCCCTGCCGCCAAACCGGCGCACTGCCCCGTTCCACCTCGGCTCCCTGAAATTGCAGATGGATGCCGTCATCGTGTTCCAGCTCCACCAGCCACAGTTCGTCGGCCACCGCCTGCGCGGCACAGAGCGGCAAACCGCACAGCCACGCACACCACTTTGTTCTCTGTTCCATGTCGTTCGTCCCTGAACAAAAAGCCCATGCCGGATAAGCATGGGCTTCATTCAGAAACATGGCGAATCTGCAGCAGCGACCGGGTTACTTGTCCTCGTGGCAGCGACTCAGGCGCATGCCGTCAAACTTGCACTCCAGTTCGAGCCAGCGCCCCTCGAAGGGGGCCAGGCTGTTGTCCGAGGTGGTGTAGCCCCAGATACGTCCGCCCTCGACCGGCCCTTCCAGATCCATCTCGTCTTTGTCATCTTCATCGAGGGCCTCGACCTTGCGCACATAGCGCACGCCATTCTCCACCACCCCCTTCATCTCGACCCAGGTGCCGCCCAGATCATCTTCGTTGAGCCAATCCTTGAAGCGGGTCTGATCGTCGATCACGAACGGCAGACCGTTCACCATCAGCTGGCCAAGCTGCCAGGTGGTGCGGCCGGTCAGTTTGAATTCGGCAGCCTGCGCAGATCCGAGCGGCAGCAAGATCAGCAGCAGGAGAGCACAGAGAGACTTCTTCATCGTGGATCCTCGGGGTTACACTGGCGACAGGATGATGTATCCGGTGTGAAAAGAGCGTGAAGCTGCTCGCCAACCAGGAGTACAAAGCATGAAGATTTTGGTAGTGGAAGACAATCCTCAGGTGGCAGAAACCATCATGGATTATCTGGAGCTGGCCGACCACCGGCTGGACTGTGCCTATCACGGTCAGGCAGCGCTGCAACTGCTGGCCGAACAGCGCTTCGACGTCATCATCATGGATGTGATGATGCCCCGTCTCGACGGGCTCAGCACGGTCGCCCGCCTGCGTGAAGAGGGGATCTCGACCCCGGTGCTCTTTCTCACCGCCCGCGACAGTCTGGAAGACAAGCTGGCAGGCTTCAAGGCCGGTGGCGATGACTATCTGGTCAAGCCCTTCGCCATGGAGGAGCTGGAGGTGCGGCTGCAAGCCCTCAGCCTGCGCGGCCCCCGCGGTGACATCGGCGCCATCACCTTTGGCGAGCTGACCGTCGATGCCGCCAGCGGGCAGGCGACCCGTGCCGGCGTTCCCCTCAAGCTCGGCAAGATCCCGTTCCAGATCCTCGCGCTGCTGGCCCGCCGCGCACCGGCCATCGTCACTCGACAGGAGGTGCTCGACACCGTCTGGGGAGAGGAGGAGCCCGACTCCGACGCCCTGCGCAGCCACATCTACGCCCTGCGCAACACCCTCGACAAACCCTTCCCCACCCCCATGCTGGAAACCCTGCACGGTCAGGGTTATCGACTGGTGACCCCATGAGCCTGCCGAGCCTGCGCCACCGGCTCATCATGGCGCTCGGCGGAGCCGGCGTGGTGCTGCTGGTACTGCTCTCCGGCCTGATGATGGTGGCCGAGGACAAGATGGAGGAGCTCAGCCTGCGCCACTGGCTGGAGGCGGAAGTGACCCGCTACAGCGATGACTGGCTGCGCCTCGGTGCCGCGGCGGCGGCGCCCAGCCCGCGCCAGTTCTCCAGCTACTGGACCGAGGCGGGCCGCCTGCCCAAGTGGCTGCGCCCCTACCAGACCCCCGGCTTTTTCGAGCATCAGCTGGGGAAGGAGGACAAACACTTTCTGGTGGCACGCCACCCCTCCGGAAAAGGGATGCTCTATCTGGTCTTCAACGACGATGCCGATGACTACCTCGACCCCTACGAGGACAAGCTGCATCTGGCCACCCGGCTGATCGGGCTGGCGCTGCTGCTGGGCTGCCTCGGCTTCGGTATCTGGCTAGTACGCCATATCACGGGGCCACTGCAGCGGCTGCAACACAGGGTCGCCCACCTCACACCGGATCAGGCGGACTTCATCCCCGATGCCCCCTGGCAGGAGCTCAGGGATATCGAGCTGGCGCTGCTGGCCGGCAAGCAGGAGGTAAGCGCCGTCTTTGCCCGCGAGCAGGAGTTCAGCCGCTTTGCCAGCCATGAACTGCGCACCCCCAACATGGTGATCCAGGGCTCGGCCGCCCTGCTCGGCAAGGTGAGCGATCTGCCCACCCCCGCCGAGCGCGCCGTCACCCGCATCCGGGCCGCCGCCGACGAGATGGCGCTGCTTACCGAGACCTTTCTGCTGCTGGGGCGCAAGGAGGAGGTCGAGCGGCCGAAGCAGCATGTGGCACCGCTGATCCGCCAGGAGCTGGCCCGGCTCGCCCCGCTGCTGCAGCGGGAGGCGCTCGATATCCGTCTGGTGCTGGACGAGTCTAGCGAGGTCGATTCACCCCTCTCCCTGCTCGCCATCGCCCTTGGCAACCTGCTGAAAAATGCCCTGAGCTACGCCGAGGGCCATATCGACATCGAACTCTGCGGCCCCGTGCTCACCATCAGCAACCCGACAGCGGCGGCGCCGGATCAGATCCTCGGTTACGGCTGCGGCCTCACCATCATCCAGCGCATCTGCGAAAAGCTGGGCTGGCAGATCGAGACCCGGCTGGAGGCCAATATCTTCAGCGCCAGACTGGTGATGGCGGAATAACAACAGGGCGCCCGAAGGCGCCCTGTTTTTTGGCTGGTACAAATCCGGGATCACTCCACCGGCTTGTGCTTGCGCCCGCCCTTGAGCTCGAGGAACTCGATGATCTTGCCCGCCACATCCTTGCCGGAAGCCGCCTCGACCCCCTGCAGGCCGGGAGAGGAGTTGACCTCCAGCACCAGCGGGCCGCGGGCACTGCGCAGGATATCCACGCCCGCCACGTCCAGCCCCATGATCTTGGCGGCGCGCACCGCGGTAGCGCGCTCTTCCGGAGTGATCCGGATCGCCTCGGCGGTGCCGCCGCGATGCAGGTTGGAGCGAAACTCGCCGGGCTGGGCCTGACGGCGCATCGCCGCCACCACCTTGCCATTGACCACCAGACAGCGAATGTCGGCGCCGTTGGCCTCGCGGATATACTCCTGCACCAGAATGTTGTTGTTGGTCTGGATGAAAGCCTCGATCACGCTCTCGGCAGCCTTCTGGGTTTCGCACAGCACCACGCCGATCCCCTGGGTTCCCTCCAGCAGCTTCACTACCAGCGGCGCACCGCCCACCATGGTGATGAGGTCGGGCACGTCGTGAGTGCTGTGGGCATAACCGGTGATGGGCAGACCGATACCGTGGCGGGAGAGCAGCTGCATCGCCCGCAGCTTGTCGCGGGAGCGGCTGATGGCCACCGAGCTGTTGAGCGCCATGGTGTTCATCATCTCGAACTGGCGCAGCACGGCGGTGCCGTAGGCGGTGATGCTGGCCCCGATGCGGGGGATCACCGCGTCATAGCTCTCCAGCTCCCGTCCTTCGTAGTGAATGGAGGGGTTGTGGGAAGCGATGTTCATATAACAGCGCAGGGTGTCGAGCACCTCGACCTGATGACCGCGCGCCTGTGCCACCTCGACCAGACGGCGGGTGGAGTAGTTTTTCGGCTCACGGGATAAAATGGCGATCTTCATGACAATTCCGCTAGAAGGCTATGCCTGGGCAGGATGGGGCGGGAGAGTATAAGGTGCCACAGCGCCAAGACAACGCCAATTGTTTCTCCTGACAACAAGCCAAATAACGCAGAAGCCTGCCCAATCAGCACGGCGCGGTGAAACAATAAACGGCGGCTCTGCGCGCCCTTCGGAGGCTGCTCGCAAAGTCCGCCGTTTTCGCTCAATTGCCGAGCAGATTGGTGCTCTCGTTACCCCAGATTGGGGGCGAGCCAGCGCTCGGCTTCGGCCAGCGTCATCCCCTTGCGGGCGGCGTAATCCTCTACCTGATCTGGATGGATCTGCGCCACCGCGAAGTATTTGCTGTCGGGGTGGGAGAAGTACCAGCCCGACACCGCCGCCCCCGGCCACATGGCGTAGGATTCGGTCAGCTGCATGCCGATGGCCTGCTCGACATCCAGCAGCTCCCAGAGGGTGCCCTTCTCGGTGTGCTCCGGGCAGGCCGGATAACCCGGCGCCGGACGGATGCCACGATAGTTCTCGCGAATAAGCTCCTCGTTGCTGAGGGCTTCGTCGGGGGCATAACCCCAGTGCACTTTGCGCACCTGCTCATGCAGATATTCGGCAAAGGCTTCCGCCAACCGGTCGCACACTGCCTGAATGAGGATGGCGTTGTAGTCGTCGTGATCCGCCTTGTAGGCCCTGGCGATAGCCTCCTCACCGATACCGCCGGTCACCGCGAAGGCGCCGATCCAGTCGGCTTTGCCGCTCTCTTTCGGCGCCACATAATCCGCCAGACAGTAGTTGGGGAAGCCCTGCTTCTCGCTCTGCTGACGCAGGTGGTGCAGCACTTTTTTCACTTCTCTGCGCGACTCGTCGCTGTAGACCTCGATGCTGTCCCCTACCGCATTGGCCGGGAACAGGCCGATGATGCCGGCGCAGCGCACGCTCTGATCCTTTTCCAGCTGATCCAGCATGGCGTTGGCATCGGCAAACAGCTTGGTCGCCTCCTCGCCGATAATCTCGTCTTCGAGGATGCGCGGGAATTTGCCCGCCAGCTCCCAGCTGAGGAAGAACGGCGTCCAGTCAATGTAGGGGCGCAGCACTGAAATAGGCACGTTCTCGAACTTCTGCACACCCGGCTCGCGGGGCTTGGGTGGCTGGTAGCCAACCCAGTCCAGCTGATGACGGTTGGCACGCGCCTCCGCCAGCGTGATGGGGCGCGAGCGCGGCTGCTTGCGGGCGTGCTGCTCGCGGGCGATCTCGTACTCCTTGTCGATACGGGCGACGAAGTCGGGTTTGAGATCCGGGCTGAGCAGGCTCTGCGCCACCCCCACCGCGCGGGAGGCGTTGGAGACATAGACCACCGGTTCGGAGTAGTTTTGCTCTATCTTCACCGCGGTGTGGGCCTTGGAGGTAGTGGCGCCGCCGATCAGCAGCGGCAGCTTGAAGCCCTGTCGCTCCATCTCCTTGGCCACATGCACCATCTCGTCCAGCGACGGGGTGATGAGACCGGAGAGACCGATCATGTCGGCTCCCACTTCCCGCGCGGTCTTGAGGATGGTCTCGCAGGGGACCATGACCCCGAGGTCGATGATCTCGAAGTTGTTGCACTGCAGCACTACCCCGACGATGTTCTTGCCGATGTCGTGCACATCCCCTTTCACGGTCGCCAGCACGATTTTGCCGTTGCTGGAGCCACCCGATTTTTCCGCCTCGATATAGGGCTGCAGGTAGGCCACCGCCCGCTTCATCACCCGGGCCGATTTCACCACCTGAGGCAGGAACATCTTGCCCGCGCCGAACAGATCACCGACCACGTTCATGCCATCCATCAGCGGCCCTTCGATGACGTGCAGCGGCTTCTCGGCCCCGGCGCGCGCCTCTTCGGTATCCTCTTCGATAAAGTCGGTGATCCCCTTGACCAGCGCATGCTCCAGCCGCTTGCCCACCGGCCAGCTGCGCCACGCCTGATCCCGCGGATCCTCGGCCTGGGCACCGGCACCGCGATACTTCTCGGCGATGGCCAGCAGCTCCTCGGTGGCGTTGTCATTGAGGTTGAGCACCACCGCCTCGACCTTCTCTTTGAGCTCAGCCGGAATGTCTTCATAGATGGCAAGCTGACCGGCGTTGACGATCCCCATGTCCATGCCGTTCTTGATGGCGTGGTAGAGGAAGACGGCGTGAATGGCTTCCCGCACCGGCTCGTTGCCGCGGAATGAAAACGAGACGTTGGAAACGCCGCCGGAGATCATGGCGTGGGGCAGGTTCTGCTTGATGTCCTTCACAGCATCGATGAAGTCCACCGCGTAGTTGTTGTGCTCATCGATACCGGTCGCCACCGCGAAGATATTAGGGTCGAAGATGATGTCTTCCGGCGGGAAACCCACCTGATCCACCAGAATGCGGTAGGCCCGCTGGCAGATCTCGAACTTGCGGGCGCGGGTATCCGCCTGCCCTTTCTCGTCGAACGCCATCACGATAACGGCGGCGCCGTAGCGGCGCAGCAATCTGGCCTGCTGGATAAACTTCTCCTCCCCCTCCTTCATGGAGATTGAGTTGACCACCGGCTTGCCCTGCACGCACTTGAGGCCCGCTTCCAGCACCTCCCACTTGGAGGAGTCGATCATCACCGGTACCCGGGCGATGTCCGGCTCGCCGGCGATGAGGTTCAGGAAGCGCACCATGGCCGCTTCGGCGTCCAGCATCCCCTCGTCCATGTTGATGTCGATGATCTGGGCGCCGTTATCCACCTGCTGCTTGGCAACGTCGAGCGCCTCGTCGTAGAGCCCCTCCTTGATCAGCCGCTTGAACTTGGCCGAACCGGTGACGTTGGTGCGCTCCCCCACGTTCACGAACATGGATTCGGGGGTGATGATCAGCGGCTCCAACCCCGACAGGCGACAGGCCACCGGCAGCTCTGGCAGAACGCGCGGCTTGATGCCGGCAACCGCACCAGCCATGGCACGGATATGGGCCGGGGTGGTACCGCAGCAACCGCCAACCATATTGAGGAAACCGCTCTGGGCCCACTCGCGGATATGCTCCGCCATCTCGGCGGCATCGAGATCGTACTCGCCAAAGGCGTTGGGCAGACCGGCGTTGGGGTGAGCGCTGACATGGCTCTCGCTGATGCGCGACAACTCTTCGACATACTGGCGCAGCTCGTCCGGCCCCAGCGCACAGTTGAGACCAAACGAAACGGGTTTGACGTGGCGCAGCGAGTGATAGAAGGCTTCGGTCGTCTGACCGGAGAGGGTACGGCCGGAGGCGTCGGTGATGGTGCCGGAGATCATCACCGGCAGGCTGTAGCCCAGCACCTCGAATACCAGATCCACCGCGAAGGCGGCAGCCTTGGCGTTGAGGGTGTCGAAGATGGTTTCGATCAGAATGATGTCGGCGCCGCCCTCGATCAGGGCATGAGTCGATTCGGTATAAGCGGCCACCAGCTGGTCGTAAGTGACGTTGCGCTTGCCGGGATCGTTCACATCCGGCGAGATGGAGGCGGTGCGGTTGGTCGGCCCCAACACCCCTGCTACGAAGCGCGGCTTGTGGGGCTCTTTCGCCGTCCACTCGTCCGCTACGGCGCGGGCAAGACGGGCCGCCTCGCGGTTGATCTCGGCCGAGAGATCTTCCATCTCGTAGTCAGCCATGGCGATGCGAGTGGCGTTGAAGGTGTTGGTTTCGAGGATGTCGGCGCCGGCGGCGCAGTACTGCTCGTGGATCTCGCGAATGACGGCGGGGCGGGTCAGCACCAGCAGATCGTTGTTGCCCTTGATGTCGGTATGCCAGTCGGCAAACCGTTCACCGCGGTAGTCCGCCTCCCCGAGTTTGTAGCCCTGGATCATGGTGCCCATGGCCCCGTCGATGATCAGGATCCGCTCCTTGAGACAGGCTTCCAGGTTGTTTGTCACATCCGACTTTCTGTTCGACTTTTCATTCGCCACCGCGTGTTCCTCTTACATCCGTGCAACTGCGTAAACAGCATCCTAACAGCAAACCAGCGAATTGGAAATCTAGCCGTCTATCAGTCCAAAATCGCAGCCATATACTCATTTATAGGTAATGAGTAACATAGGCCCCGAGAGTACCCTATGCCCGTCCCGCATGGGGATACGTGCTTGCTATCTATCTACGAGTAAAAAATAACTATGAGCGTCTACTACACACTCTGTTTTCTGGCAGCGTTGGCGATCTTTATTGCCTTTGCCAACCAGTATGTTGTGAAGATCCAGACCACCATCGCCATCACCGCCGGTTCCATGCTGATCTCTGCGCTGCTGGTGCTGTTCGGTAAACTGGGATGGTTCAATCTGGAGCCTCTTGCCATCAAAACCATGGAGAGCATCGACTTCCAGAATTTCCTGCTGAAGGGGATCCTGGGCTTCCTGCTGTTTGCCGGTGGTCTTGGCATCAACCTCAAGGCGCTGCGTAGCCAGAAGTGGGAAATCACCATTCTGGCCATTATTGCCACCCTGCTCTCCACCTTCATCATCGGCTACGGCTTCTGGTTCATCGCCAAGCTGCTGGGCTGGGAGCTGCCGCTGGTCTACTGCATGCTGTTCGGGGCGCTCATCTCCCCCACCGACCCCATCGCCGTACTCGCCATCGTCAAGAAGATGAAGGCACCGCCCCAGATCGCCATCCAGATCGAAGGGGAATCCCTGTTCAACGACGGTGTCGGCCTCGTTATTTTCGCTACCGTGTTTGCCGTCGCCTTCGGCGGTGTCGAGCCTACCTTCGGCAGCGTGGCCGGCCTATTCCTGCACGAAGCCCTCGGCGGCATCCTGTTCGGCGTCGTGCTGGGCGTCATCGCCCACGTGATGATCAGCGCCACCGACGACGGCTCGCTGGAGCTGCTGCTCACCCTCTGCATCCCGACCGCCGGCTTCGCCTTCGCCAACATGATCGGCGTCTCCGGCGCCCTGGCCATGGTGGTGACCGGCATCATGATCGGCAACTGGACCCGTCACTCCGGCTTCTCCGAGCAGAGCAGCCATCACCTGGATCACTTCTGGGAGTTGATGGATCAGTTCCTCAACGCCCTGCTGTTCCTGCTGATCGGTCTGGCGCTGGTGCTGCTGGATCTGGTCTGGCATGACTGGGTGCTGTTGGTCATCGCCGTGCCACTCTGCCTGGCAGCCCGCTTCATCAGCGTCTCGCTGCCCTATATGGCCTTCCGCAAATTCCGCACCTACAACACCTTCTCGGTGCGGATCCTCACCTGGGGCGGCCTGCGCGGCGGTCTGGCCATGGCGATGGCACTGGCGCTCCCCTCCGGCGTCATGATGATCCCGAGCCACGGTGTCGACCTGCGTCAGGTGATCCTGGTGATGACCTACGCGGTGGTGATGTTCTCCATCGTGGTGCAGGGCATGACCATCACTCCGATGATCGCCGCAGCCAAGCGCGCCAACGGCGACTACTGATCATCCGTTGGCTGACAGATGCAAAAGGGCTCCTGCGGGAGCCCTTTTTGTTGCTGGCAAACCTGCACCGGACAAAGCCCAGCCAAACAGCCGAAAATAATTGTTTGCTTTTTATTCATTTCGAGGAGAGAATGCGCGCCGGCTAGTTAATCAGCCCTGTTTATGTTTGCCCTGCAATGCTTCACCTCACGATGAATCCTGTCAGTACCCGCATAACCTTCCTCTGATTTACTCGCCCTGAGAACCGTTCAGGCTGTCCGCCTGCGTTGCCCGGCTCTCACGGTGCAGACCCGCTCTGCCCACTCAATTTGAACTATGCAACCGCATATTCCTTGCACCTTGCAAGAGCAGAGGCCCGCGAACGGGCTGGGTATACCTGCGCGCACGCCAACAACACCGTTGCACGCACTCATTGACCTGACATTTGCCAACACAAGGAGCAATTACTTAATTTATATAGAGAAATACCATTATGAAAACCGTACAAACTCGTAAACCCCTGCGTCGCAGCAAACCCATCAACCTGCCCGTGCAAGAGCACGACTACGATGCGTTTCTGATCCAGTTCAGCACCCGCTTCAGCGGCGGCTTCGCCATCTCCTGTGATGGTATCGCCGGCGAGTTCTCCATCGAAGAGCTCAACTGATCCCCTGCCCGACCGGGCAGCACCGATGCACAAGGGCCGCAACTCACGGCGGCCACTTTGCCTCTTCCCTCCATTTTTTGCCTTTCGGCCAACACCTCCCACCCCGAATACCCAATCTACTCCTACTTCACCAGCCTCATGCGCATACCCACCTGTGCAACGTCTGTGATCCTGTCGGCAATTTTCCAATCTGGTCGTCATGCTTTCGCGGATAACTCAACGGCAAGCACAGGCAAAAAAAGCCATTGATGATACAAGCAGGGTTCATTCACCCCGGTTGATAGCGATGGTTGATTGCGATGACAACAAAGCTTGAGCGCCCCTACTTCTCCAGCGTGCATGAGCTCGATAAGGGACTGAGCAGCCCCCTCTCGCTCTATTCTGCTTACGAGGCTATCGATGTGGAGTTGCGGCCCCCCCACGAGATGGCGGGCTACCACTGGCACGGGCAGGTTGAAGTCAACATTCCATTTAACGGGGATGTGGAGTACACCATGAATGGTCAATCCTTTACCCTGGCGGCAGGCCATGCCGGACTGTTCTGGGCGGCCATCCCCCACCAGCTGACCCGCATCGGCAACTGCTCGCAGATGGGGCTGATCAATATTCCGATCCACCTTTTCCTCTCCTGGCCCATCAATAGGGAGCTGCTGACTCAGGTCACCCACGGCGGTGTGCTGCAATCGCGCTCGCCCATGCTGGTAAGCGAGTTTGAGCTGGCCCGCTGGGTCACGGAAAGCCGGATGGATGACCCTGGCCGCCAGCAGCTGGCAGCCGATGAGATCTGCCTGATGCTGCGGCGCATCGGGCTGGATGGCTGGAGCCGCCTGCTCGCCAACCACAGCAATCAGGGCGCAGCATCTGGCGGATCGAAACACTCCCAGTTCCATGTGCAGCAGATGCTCGAGTACATTGCGGCCCACCATGATGCGCCGCTGACCACCAGGGAGTTGGCCGACCACGTGGGGTTGCACCCCAACTACGCCATGGGGCTGTTTCAGAAGGTGATGCAGATGAGCATCAAACAGTACGTCACCGCGATGCGGATCAACCATGCCAGAGCCCTGCTCAGCGATACCGATCGCACCATCCTCGATATCGCCCTGACTGCAGGTTTCAACTCCAGCAGCCGCTTCTATGAGACCTTCCAGCGTTATCTGGGGCTGACACCGAGTCGCTACCGCCAGCTGAGCCGGGAGCGGGCACACTCTTCGCAATAAATTCCCAATAAAAAAGGGGCTTACGCCCCTTGCTCAGTCTCTTCTCTCTCAACGGGACGGTGTTGACACCGTCACCCGACCACCCGGCGGCACTGTCACCTCGACCGCACTCACGATGACACCGTTGAGGTGCAGCGAACGGGCCTTGCGCAGCTTGCCATCCACCAGCAGGAATCTGTGATTGCCCGGGAAACGGGCCTCCCAGAACAGGGCGCGCGGCCCCTTGTTGCCCAGCTCGCTGGCAGTGACGCCATCATGGCGCAGTGACAACCGGTGGGGACCGACCGGCAGTTGCTCGATGGCCACCCAGTCGATGGTTACGGGCAATCGGGGCAGGGTCGCCACCCGATGCGCCGCAGCATCCGGCTCAACCCCCATCATCCCCTCCACGGTCTGCGACACCAGCGTAAAGGAGATCTCCGGATAGTCGCCATTGGTGCCCTGACTCGGCCGCTCGTGGGGCAGATCTCGCTTGGCCAGGATGTAACGCATCCAGCGCCACGCCTCCTCGTTGCGCTGATAAGGGAAATAGGTCTCCGGCAGATAGGTGTAGACCTCGATGTTGGCGGGTGCCTGCGGTGTCGTGCCGATCCCCTCACCCACCATCTCGCTGATAAAGTCGAGATAGCGGTCATTGCGCGCACCGGGTTCGGAGAGACGCTTCATCGGAATGAACCAGCTGTTCTCCTTGCCAAAATCGTTGCGCTTGCCAAGGTTGCTGTCGAGGATGCGGGCATAGTGGCCATCCTCATCCCCGGCAACCCGGCTCCACTCCTCGTTGAAGTAGCGCTTGAGCTGCGCAGCCTTGCGCTGCCAGACCTGCGCCGCCCGCTTTTCACCGCGCACCTGCAGCATGGCGGCATAAGCCAGTGTCGCCTGATACTGGGAACCGATGGCATCGGCGGCCTCTATCGGGTGCTCACCCCGTTCGTTGTAGGTGCAGGAGCCCTGAAAAATCCCTCCCTTGCCCTCGGCAATCCCGTTGGGGTGCTGCTCGTCATGCAGGGCGATGAAGTCGGTCATCACCTTGCTGTAAAAGGTCCACAGCTCGGGATCCTCGAGATAGCGGCGATCCCCGCTCCAGGGGTAGGCGTGGTAAGCCTTCTCCACCAGTTCAAACTGGGCGGGCACCTCGCGCACGAACCAGCCGTCGTCCTTGTAGTCGATGGTATGGGGAGAGCCATCAAAGTTGAAGGCCCAGAGGGTGTACCACTTGCGTGCCTCGGTGGCGTTGCGGGCAAACACCTTGAACATCGAAAAGTTCTCGGCGCGCCAGCCTGCAATCTCGGCACCGGCAACCTGATGGGCAAAGTCGCGACCGTAAAACGCCGTACGGTCGTAGTAACCGGCCCAGTAGGAGGGGAGATAATCGTGCAGACCCGTGCCATCCCCGTTCGGGTGGTTCTCGTCCTTGTTGGTCACACCGCGCTGGCCGGTCATGATGAACTGGGCCGTCTTGGCGGCTGCCCAGTTAAATCCTTCGGTCAGCTCACTACTGGAAGAACTGAGCTGCACCTGTGGCTGCGAAGCAATCTCTACCTTTGCGGCAACAGCCATTTGCGAACAGAGACTGGAGATGCCTGCCGCCATCAGGGCGCATGAAAGCTTGGCGCGACGACTCATTGGATATCCCATGTTCCACTCCTTATAGATGGCGCCGACATAACGTCGGCGCAGTGAATCGACGTGCTCAGCTGGCAATCGCCCGCACGGGTTCGACCTCGGCACTCTCGGGCTCATATTTGCGCATCAGATGATCCACCACCTTGCGCTGGAATTGGCCATTGAGCTTGTAGAAGCGGAAATAGACAAACAGGGTCAGAGCAAAGAACACCGCAGGTAGTCCGACCATGATGAACTGCATGCCCAGCAGGGTTTCGGCACTTTGTACCGCATTGGGGACATAGCCGATCAGGGTCAGAATGATGCCGATAAAGAAGCCGGCAAAGGCCGAACCCGCCTTGACCACCATGGTTTGCACCGAGTAGGCGATGCTCTCGTTGCGGGTGCCCAGCTTGTACTCACCGTAGTCGACAGTGTCAGCGACCATGATCACCTGCAGCACCCAGAACAGGGCGGTGCCGATATTGAGCAGGATGCCGGAGAGCGCGATCAGCGGCACGTTCTGGGTATCGTACAGACCGACATAAAGCAGGGTCAGACAGCTCAGGATCGGGCTGAGGGAGGCGAGAGCCCACAATACCCGGCGCGAGATAAAGCCAACCAGACGGGGGAAGACCATCAGGGTGATCAGATTCGCCACACCGGAATACATCATATAGCTGGGGAAGAGATCCTCACGCCCGATGACATACGTGAAGTAGTAGATGGCAAACGCGGTGATGATGTTGTTCGCCACGTTATAGCAAAGGGCCATAAACAGCACGCTGGAGAGCTGGTCGTTGCGGAAGATAAGCTTGACCGAATCGATGATGGTGGTGCGCTCGGGGCCAACCGCCCCGGGAGCGACTGCCGAGCTGTAACGCTCCTTCACATTGCGCAGAGTGACAATGGTCGAGACCACGAAAAGGCGATGAGGATAAAGGTGAACATAAGAAAACCGTGGGCCTTGTCTCCCTGCCCGAAGTAATCCACCACCTTGAGTCCGATGGCACCGGTAATCAGCCAGGCCAGACTGGCAAAAAAACGGGGATAGGGAACCAGCTCCTCACGCTCCCGCTTGTCGAGAGTCAGGGTGGGCACCAGCGACCAGAAGGGAATATCCATCAGGGTATAGGTCATGCCCCACAGGATGTAGGTCACCGCCACATAGGCGATCAGGGCCGGCCCTTCGAAGTAGTGGGCACAGAACACCATCACCAGCGCGATGGAGTTGACCACAGTCCCGGTCAGGATCCAGGGTTTGAACTTGCCCCAACGGGATCGGGTGTTATCAACAATCCACCCCATGATGGGGTCATTGACCGCATCCCAGATCCGGGCGACGAGAAAGATGGTACCGACCGCCGCAGCCGATACCCCCACCACATCCGTGTAGTAAAACATCAGGTACATGTAGACGATGCCGATGGCAAAATCCTTGCCGAAGGCCCCGAAGCCATAGCTCAACTTGGTTTTCAGCGAGACGCTCATGGTTTATCTCCTTGGGGGTTAAGCCCCCCGCAGGGGGCTCTAGCTCAGCAGTGAATCCACTCCGGCAACCAGCCGCGGTGGGCTTCAATCAGTTCGTCGATCAGGGCGTAGATCTCATCCATGCCAAGCACTGCGGCGGTGTGGGGATCGAGCAGGGCTGCATGATAAATGCTTTCCCGCTTGCGCTCGGTGATCGCCTCGGTGACCAGCGCCTGCACGTTGATGTTGGTGCTCATCAGGGCGGCCAGATGGGTTGGCAAGCGGCCGATGGCGGTGGGCTGGATGCCGTTGGCATCCACCAGGCAGGGCACCTCCACGCAGCAGCCTTCCGGCAGGTTGGTGATGAGGCCGTCGTTTCTGACGTTGCCATAGATGACGCTGGGCTCACCGCTCCAGAGCGAGTTGATGATGACGCTCGCGTATTCGTTCGATTCAGGCACTTCGACCTGCTCGGCCTGACGATAGGCGGTGAGATCATCCTGCCAGCGGGCAATCTGCTCGACGCAGCGCTTGGGATACTCGTCGAGCGGCACCTTGTAACGCTCGATGAGATCAGGCCGCCCCGGTTTGATGAAGTAGGGGGTGTACTCGGCGAAGTGCTCGGAAGACTCGGTGACGAAGTAGCCAAACTTCTTGAACAGCTCGTAACGCACCAGATTCTGGCAACGCTGGTTGTGGTGCAGGCCGGGCTTGGGCGCCGTCCCCGCTTCATACGCGGCCAGCAACTCGGGATAGAGATTGACGAATTCACCGCTCTCCAGCTGACGCTCGAGGCTCAGATAAAACGCCATGTGGTTGATACCGGCGCAGCGGTAACGCAAGGTCGCCGGGTCTATGTCGAGATCGCGGGCCAGCTCGTGGGCAGTTCCCTGCACCGAGTGGCAGAGCCCCACCTGCTTGATATGGGGGAACTGTTGATACATGGCCCAGATGTTCATCGCCATCGGGTTGACGTAGTTGAGCATGGTGGCGTCGGGGCATACCTCACTCATCACCTCGCACACCCGCCACAGATGGGGAATGGTGCGCAGTGCCCGCATGATGCCGCCAGGCCCAAGCGTATCGGCAATGGTCTGCTCCAGACCGTGCCGCTTGCACACCTCGAAATCGGTCACGGTACAGGGCTCATAGCCACCAATCTGGAAGGCAACAATCACGAAATTGGCGCCAGCGAGCGCAGGTTTCAGCTCGGTATGGCAGTTGAGCTGTCCCTTGGCGCCGCTGGAGTCCATCAGCTTGCGCACTACAATCTGGGACTCTTCCAGCCGCTGAGGATCTATGTCCATCAGGGAGATGTTGGCGTTTTTCAGGGCCGGTTTGTGAAACACATCGCCCAGGATGTTCTTCACAAAGATGGTCGACCCTGCGCCGATAAAGGTGATATTGGGAGTTCTCATGTCCATTGCTCCAATGACGGTGAAACCAGTGTGCCTACTATGCAGGGCTGGCTCCGTCAGGCGCGTCTCGCTTACAGAGGTGAGACTCCCAAAAACTCATATTTAATAGACTGGAGAGCAAGATCTTACAAAATGGGATACTTGTCTGCGAATGCGGGAGATCGCTGTATCCAGTTCGTTAGCAAGGCTCACACAACCCCCAACTGTTCAATCACACCGCTTGTTCCAGCAGCAGGCATTCGTCAGCATCTTCGCTCAACTTGACCAGACGACTGCGCACCAGCCCCAGCTTGGCCAACAGACCGATGGATCGCTCGTTGCCCGGGGTGACGATGGCGACTACCTGCCCAATCCCCAACCGGCTTTTGCCATCGGCAAGGGCGGCCTGCGCCGCTTCAATGGCATAACCCTGACCGCGATATTGCGGCAGGAAGGCATAACCGATATCGACCTGCTCCAGGGTATCGCGCTTGATCAGGCCACAGATACCAAGGCTGGCGCCATCTTCCCTGCGCTCGACCAGATAGAGGCCGTGACCATGACGGGCATAGCTCACCGCTGGCCCCTGCTGGATATACTCCTGCGCCTGTTCAAATGTGCGAATTCCCCGATCGCCGATGTAACGATGGAAATCGGCATCATTGAGCAGCTCGAGAATGAAGGGGGCATCGGCGATGGTCAGTTCACGCAAAACAAGGCGGGGGGAGGTAATCATGGCAAGGGATCTCTCAAAACAGGCGAAGTCAGCAGAGTGCCCCCTCGGCAACCGGCTGACAAGTAATAGCGGGCTCACGGCCATGAAAAGGGGGCCAACCTCGGCCCCTTTTTACGATGTCACACAGCGGTCGCAGAGCGATCAGGCAGCCAGCAACCCGGCATAGCCATTACCCTGTTCGCGCAGCGCAGTGAACTGGGCTGCGCAATCGGCCCAGGAGAGCCCCAGCGTCTCCGCTACCTTGGCAGGCCACTCGGGTGGCGCTTCTTCACCCACATCGGATTGCGCTGCCAGCACGATCGCCAGATGGATCAACCCAGCCTCGGCGGAGAACTCCTTGGCCAGCATGGGGTTGTAGTGATACTCCACCGCGTTGCTGATGGTCTCGGGAAACTTCCAGTATCGCGCCATGGCGGCACCGACCTGGGCATAGTTGAAGCCGACCACCAGCTCTTCCGCCTTGGCTCGCCCCTTGTGCAACTCCAGATCGTGAATGTGGTGGACGGTGTTTTCCGGCAGCCCCACATGCATCACCAGTCGGCCAAGGTCATAGAGCAGGGCGCAGGTAAAGACCTCATCCCCCTTCATTCCCTTCTTCACCGCCAGACGACGCGCCAGCTCTGCCACGTTGAACACGCAGCCCCAGAAATGTTTGAGATCAATGCCGGGCACCGCAGTGACCGATTCGGTCAGCCCGCAGGCCAGCACCATGTTGCGCACCATCGCCAGTCCAAGCCGCACCGCAGCTTCATTGACGGTACCGATCTGGCGACTGCTGCCGAACTTGGCCGAGTTGGCCAAACGCAACAGCTTGGCGGAGATGACAGGATCCTTGTTGATCAGCTTGCTGATCTTGAGCAGGTCCGGATCCTTTTCATTGAAGGTTTGGATCAAATCGCGCATCACTTCCGGGATCTGGGGCAGTAGCTTGGGCTCAGCCAGCAGGGAATCTATCGTGGGCATAGGCGTGTCCATCCATGTTATCTGTGTTCCAACCTGTTTGCCGCGGCAAACTCCCGTTAATTATGGGTAACAAATAGACGTCCCATCGGATTGTTTATGTGGATGGTAAACGGGAGCCGCTCTGCTTCGGGTTATACTGCGCGCCTCACTCACTGATGCGAAAAACCGATGAACGACTCTCAGGAATTTTTTGACGAAGACGCGCTGCTGGAGATGGTGGAGAACCAGCTCAACGACGGTCACCCGCCCCACGTGAAGGCTACCTTGATGAGACTGGTGATGAAGGGCACCCCGCGGGAAGAGGCACTGCAATATATCGCCTGCGCCCTTGGTGCCGAGCTGATGGCGATGGAGGCCGATCAGGGCCCCTTCAATCTGACCCGCTATGGCGAGTTCCTCGACAGCCTGCCCGAGATGCCCTGGGCAGACGACTGACCCGAGCTTGATGACGGATGCAAAAAAGGGCGGGTGCCGATGGCCCCGCCCTTTTTCATCAGCTGAATACCTAGTGATTAGAACTGGGAGTTGATGATCACCTCTTCCCCCAGCGCTCCCGCCAGCGGCAGTGGTCGATAGGTAGAGTTGGCCGAGCGCAGCAGACGAATGCCGCGAATGCCGATCTCCTGCGCCGCCTTGATGTCGCCATCGGCATCGCCGTAGAAGATCTTCATCTGCTTCTCCTTGAGCCACTGTACCTTGGTGTTCTGCCCCGGCTGGTCGCCGGCAAAGATCACCGGATTGAGCTGATCGGCCGGAATATTCATGGTCTGCTGCAGGGTCTTGCTCACCGTCTCGGTCTTGGTGGCCGAACGACCGGTGACGAAATAGATGTGATCGCCGCGCTTGAGGTGCATGGCGATGAGCGCCTTGCCTACCTCTTTCGGCACGCTGAATTCATCCCAACCGTTGTTCATCTTCTCCCAGAAGGCCGGGTTCTTCAGGTAGCTCTCGTCGTTGGGAGAGAACTCCTGCTTGCCACGATAGAACCCCGGGCTGGAGAAGAGCAGGGTGTCATCGATATCAAAGCCGACGGCCATCGGCGGCAATCCATCCAGACTCTTGGCTATCTGCTCCACCGATACCCAGTGGATCGGCGCCTGCTGGGCCAGCGTGACGGTGGTGACACCGGCGGGGATTGGCTGAACGGTAGCGGCTTGACCCGCGACTGCAGGCAGAGAGAGGGCGGCAGCCAGCAAGGAGGCAAGCAGCGCCGGACGAGAGACGTGTTTCATAAGGCAGGTTGTCATCTTGAATCAAAAGAGGGGGCCAATAGTGCCCCCATCCCGCCTCTCAAATCTGTGAATGCTCCTGCAAAAGGGAGCATTTGGCGCCCGATAATTAATCTGCGATTGGCAGCAGATCGGTAAAGACAAAGCCATCGCGCACCACTGTCTCGCCAACCCGGATCCCGAGCGGGCGCGAAAACATGGGGCCGTCGTAGGCCAGGGTGTGAAACTCGCCGTTCTCGCCACAAGGGTCAACACCCTCGGGCAGAGCGGCCAGCAATGCCTCGTCAAACTCATGGCCCCCCAGTGCGCCATCCAGCTTTTTCGGATCCAGGGTGCTGATCCTCGCCTTCAACCCCGCCGTCATCATCTGTTGCGCCAGCTCCCGGGTGTTGCTGCCCCAGAGCGGGAAGAGCGGCTCGATGCCGGTACCGGCCAGCTGTTTCTCCCGGTAGGCTCGCACATCCTCAAGGAAGAGATCGCCAAACGCCATATGGCGGATCCCCTGCGCGACCACATCGGCGATGAAGCCGGTCATGATGCGGGCATAATCTTCGTTGCTGCAGGGCCAGGGCAGATCGATGGTGATGAGGGGCAGACCGACACAGGCGGCCTGCTCGGTCAAAAGCTGCTTGCGCACCCCGTGCATCGCCACCCGCTCGAACGCCTGATTAAGGGTGGTGAACAGCCCTACTACCTCGATGGCTGGATCTTGCCGCAGCTGATGCAGTGCCCATGCGCAATCCTTGCCGCTGCTCCATGAGAGCAGTACCCGTTTCTTTTCCATCAATCCTCCGTCGCGGGGCGCTCCGGTTTTCCCAAAAGGCTGCCCCAAAAAGATGCAAGACAGTGTTGCGAATTGCGCGATTTACATGCAAGAGGCGAGCAGCATACTCTCAATCACCTGTATATGCCCCTTGCCCGGGCTGAACAATAACTAAAAAAACGATGGGAAACATAAGGATATGACGACAGTGACACAACAGTACGATCACGCCCGCCCCCTCAACCGGCAGGACTACAAAACTCTGGGACTGGCGGCCCTTGGCGGTGCCCTGGAGTTTTACGACTTCATCATCTTCGTCTTCTTCGCCGTGGTCATAGGTGAACTCTTCTTCCCGGCTGACATTCCCGAGTGGCTGCGCCAGTTCCAGACCTTCGGCATCTTCGCCGCCGGTTATCTGGCCCGCCCGCTCGGCGGCATCATTATGGCCCACTTCGGCGATCTCATCGGTCGCAAGCGGATGTTCACCCTCAGCATCATCATGATGGCGCTGCCCACCCTGCTGATCGGTCTGCTGCCCACCTATGCGGTGCTCGGTATCGCCGCACCGCTGCTGTTGCTGCTGTTGCGGATCCTGCAGGGCGCCGCCATCGGTGGCGAAGTACCGGGCGCCTGGGTATTTGTCGCCGAGCACGTCCCTGCCCGTCGGGTCGGTGTCGCCTGCGGCACGCTCACGGCGGGATTGACGGCCGGCATCCTGCTCGGCTCTCTGGTGGCCACCGCCATCAACCGCGGCATGAGCCCGAGCGATGTGACCGACTGGGGCTGGCGACTGGCTTTCGTCCTCGGCGGTGTGTTCGGCATCGTCGCCATGTATCTGCGCCGCTGGCTGCACGAAACCCCGGTCTTTGCCGAGATGCAGGCCAATAAAGCACTGGCCGACGAGCTGCCCCTCAAAACGGTACTGCGCAGCCACAAGAGCAGCGTAGTGGTCTCCATGCTGCTCACCTGGCTGCTCTCCGCCGGGATCGTGGTGGTGATCCTGATGACACCCACCTACTTGCAAAAGGTCTATGGCATCACTCCGGCCGAGGCGCTGACCGCCAACTCGCTGGCCATCGTCGCCCTCACCCTTGGCTGCATTCTCTATGGCCGGGTGATCGACCTGCTGGGCAGCGGCCCCACCTTCATGCTGGGCTCCCTGCTGCTGGCAGGCTCCAGCTACGCCTTCTATCACGGGATCGCCTCCGGCATGGCCCAGCTGGTGCCGCTCTATATGCTGGCAGGCTTCGCGGTCGGGATTGTTGGCGCGGTTCCCTACGTGATGGTCAATGCCTTCCCGCCAGTGGTGCGCTTCTCCGGCCTCTCTTTCTCCTACAACGTGGCCTACGCCATCTTTGGCGGGCTGACCCCCATGCTGGTTACCCTCTGGATGGCAAGCGATGTGCTGGCCCCCTCCCACTACGTGGTAAGCCTGTCGGCATTGGGTTTTGTCATCGGCTGCTGGCTCTGGCAGCAGCAACGCAACCGGCCACAGCAAGCGCCGCAAGCGGCCTGACCCGAACAACAAGCCCCGGCAGATGCCGGGGCTTTTTTGTACTGCTTATGTTCAGTTTGGCCAACATAAGATAGCCTCCCCTTGGGGCCAGCGACCCGCTCGCCCCCATGACTTTCAACTCTCTATCCGAGGCTCAAGATGTTCTTTCAGGTCGTATTTCTCGCCTTGCTGGCGCTGCTGCCCATGGTCAACCCGCCCACCACGGCCACCCTGCTGCTGGGGTTGAGCAAGGGGATGTCGCGCGAGCATGTGCGCCGTCAGGTCAACCTGGCCGCTATCTATCTGTTCTGCACCCTCTGCATCACCTTCTTTATCGGATCCTCGATCCTGGATCTGTTCGGGATCTCCATCCCGGGCTTGCGCCTGGCCGGTGGCCTCATCATCGGCTTTATCGGCTTTCGCATGCTATTCCCCGCCCCCAGCCAGCAAAGCGGGGTCGATATCAACCAGAGCATTGCCTTCGTACCGCTCACCATGCCCAGCATGTGCGGCCCGGGCACCATGGCGCTGGTGATAAGCGGAGCTGCCCAGATTGCCGAACTGCCTGACGAGTACAACCGCCTCACTATCTACGGCGCCATGGTCACTGCGTTTGCCCTGATGAGTCTGATCAGCTGGGGGGTATTGAAGCTGGCGGACCCGGTTTGCAAGATCCTTGGCGCCACCGGCATCGACGCCATGACCCGCATCATGGGTTTTCTGCTGGTCTGCATGGGTATGCAATTTTGCATCAACGGCATCAAGGAAGTGGCACAGGATCCGGTATTCCACGGCGGCCAGGCCGTGCAAACCGCACCGGCGCTACCGCAGGCTTCCGGCACGTTTGATCAGTTGCCGCAAAAGCCCACCAGCTCTGATTGAAAACGGTATCAAAAAGTCCCTGACGATCTGCACTGATCTTGTTCCTGATCATGTTATTGACACATGAATGAGTTAGTTTGTTTTTCATACAGACTATGTTCAGATGGACGCTGATAGGTTTGTTGATGAATACCCACTCAACTTCAGGAGAGTATGCAGATGGACAAGATGCTGACCGAAATAGGGAGCCATAGCCTGTTTCATGAGTACCTGAACGTGGTTGGGGTCACAAGCCCATCCCTCGCCAAGATCGAGCAACGTTGGGAATACAAGGAGCAGGAGCAGCTGGTGGCCAAGATCCAGATCGACAAGCAGGGCAACGCCCGCTACTTCATCGATGCCCGCGCCATATCCGTCAACTGATACCGAATAGCCCACCAGCCCCGGTCCACTGACCGGGGCTTTTTGTTGCCTGTGCTCCCCTGAATAGCAAAACCCCGGCAAGAGCCGGGGTTTGATTTCACTGTGACCAGTTTGCCGCGAGATTTACTGGGTACCACCCACGGTAAGCTGGTCCAGTTTGAGGGTGGGCTGGCCGACACCGACCGGCACGCTCTGCCCCTCCTTGCCGCAGATACCGACCCCGCGATCCAGCGCAAGATCGCTCCCCACCATGGAGACCTGGCTCATCGCCTCCGGGCCGTTACCGATCAGGGTCGCGCCCTTGATGGGGGCGGTGATCTTGCCATCTTCGATGAGGTAGGCCTCGGAGGCGGAGAAGACGAACTTGCCGGAGGTGATATCCACCTGACCACCGCCGAAGTTGGGGGCGTAAATGCCCTTCTTCACCGAGGCGATGATCTCGGCCGGATCATACTGACCCGCCAGCATGTAGGTGTTGGTCATGCGCGGCATCGGCATGGCGGCGTAGGATTCACGGCGACCGTTGCCGGTGAGCGGCACGCCCATCAGACGGGCATTCTGCTTGTCCTGCAGATACCCCTTGAGGATGCCGTTCTCGATCAACACGTTGTAGCCACCCGGCGTCCCCTCATCATCGATGGAGACGGAGCCGCGCCGACCCGGCAGGGTGCCATCGTCGACGATGGTGCAGTGTTTGGAGGCCACCTGCTCGCCGATGCGACCGGCAAAGGCGGATGAGCCCTTGCGGTTGAAGTCCCCCTCCAGACCGTGACCCACCGCCTCGTGCAACAGCACGCCGGGCCAGCCGGCGCCGAGCACCACCGGCATGGTACCGGCCGGTGCATCGACGGCGTCGAGGTTGACCAGCGCCTGACGCACCGCTTCGCGCACATAGCCAAAGGCACGGCTCTCCAGTCCGTCCAGTTCGAGGAACCAGTCGTAACCAAAGCGGCCACCGCCACCGGCACTGCCGCGCTCGCGACGATCGCCCTTCTCGGCAATGACGGTCACCGACAGCCGCACCAGCGGGCGAATATCGGCAGCCAAGGTGCCGTCGGTCGCGGCCACCAGCACCTCTTCATAGACGCCGCTGATGGAGGCCATCACCTGATTGATGGCGGGATCCAGACTTCTGGCAAACTTGTCCATCTGCTCCAGCAAGGCGATCTTCTGCTGCTTGTCGAGGGTCTGCAGCGGATCCATAGCCGGATAGAGCAGGTTCGCTTCGGTGCGAGCCCACGTCTTCACCTTGCCGTGAGCACCGGCAGCGGCGATACCACGGGCGGCAGTCACCGACTGTTGCAGGGCCAGCAGGCTCAGCTCGTCCGAGTAGGCGAAGCCGGTCTTCTCGCCGCTGACGGCGCGCACCCCGACCCCCTGATCGATGTTGTAGCTGCCATCCTTGACGATGCCATCTTCCAGCATCCAGGACTCGTGCCAGCTGCGCTGGAAATAGAGGTCGCCGAACTCCACCTGATGGCTCATCAGGCTGCCGAGCAGCTGCTGCAGGCGCCCTTCGTCGAGATCATTCGGGGCCAACAGGGAGGCACTAACCTGGCTCAATAGACTCAATCTTCTTCTCCACTCTCGTAACGAGATGTTTTAAATCGTCTTGCCGACGGGTTGGCAACAAGCCACACCATCACAACAAACGGGCATGGGTCAGCACTGGCATGGTGCGATGCAATTCGTCGATAAGCCCAGGCTCCATCTTCGCCAGCACGGTGCCGCGCCCGGACTCTTTGCTGGCCAGCACCCGACCCCAGGGGTCGATCACCATGCTGTGGCCCCAGGTCTGGCGCCCTGTCTCGTGAGTACCACCCTGATTGGCGGCCACCACATAGCACTGGTTTTCGATGGCGCGGGCTCGCAGCAGCGGCTCCCAGTGTGCCTCGCCGGTCACGGCGGTAAAGGCGGCAGGCACCAGCAGCACGCGAGCTCCAGCTCGGGCCAATTGGCGATACAGCTCGGGAAAGCGCAGATCATAACAGATCGAGAGGCCAAGGGGACCAAAGGGAGAGTCCACCAGCACAGGCGACTCGCCGGGGCTGAAGGTCTCCGACTCCCGGTAGCGACCATGATTGTCCGCCACATCCACGTCGAACAGGTGGATCTTGTGGTAATGGCCCCTGAGCTCACCGCTTGGGTCAAACACCAGCGAGCTGGTATGGATATGGTCGGAACTGGCGATGGTGGTCGGCATAGCCCCAGCCACCAGCCAGATGCCGTAATCTCGCGCCCAGTCGGCCAGTTGCTGCTGGATGGGTGCTGCTCCGCTCAGATCGGGGCCAATCGCCTCGGCGCCATCCAGATAACCCTGCCGCTCGCCAAACAGGGCAAAGTTCTCAGGCAACAGCACCAGCAGTGGCCGCTCTTTGGGCAAGGCCGCCAGCTCGGCGGCGATCTGCTCCCGGTTATCGTGCCAGTTGCGGCCCGATACCAGCTGTATTGCGGCTAACCACATGACTCTCTCCTTGTCACTGTTGCAACGTTCAGATGCTGACCGCATCCCCGGGTTGCAGGGTGTAATCCAGCACTATGATGCGCTCCAGCACCGGGCGGAAGATGGCCTTGAGAGCATCATGATCAGGGTGGGGCAGATAGCGCTGGCGGGCCGCTTCGTCGGCGAAGGTCATCAGCACGCTGTGGGTAAACCCCTCGGCCCGCCCCTCCGGGCTGTCATTCCGGCCCCACTCGACGGCGGTCACGCCGCTGACCTGATGGGGAATGGCCAGAAAAGCGGCTCGCACAGCCTCGATCTGGTCAGGCAAAGTGCCTTGTTTGAAGGCGATCAGCAGGATATGTCGGATCATGGCTCACTCCTTGTGATGGTGCAGGTCAGGGCGGGTTCGGGCTACCCGGTTGCGGATTCAGCAGAAATGGAGTGCTCTCGGCCGCCGGCAGCTTGGGCGCCACGGCATCGACCGCCTCTTTCTGCTGCTGGTTGAGCTTGATACGAGCGCGATCCCGGCCAGCTTCGATCAGCTTGGGATCATCGAGCGGGCCCGAGATGCGAAAATCGATGCGGGTCACCACGTCCACCACCGGCTCCAGCAGCTTGGAGAGGGCCAGCACATAAAGGCCGGTCACCGGCGTGATGGAGAAAGCGGCCACGACCGGCAGGGTGCCCCCCAGATTGGGGGAGAAGCTCAGCTCGTAATCGAGCCGCCAGCGCACCAGATCGGCAATCCCCTCGCCGCGCAGATTGCCGGCGGCCCCTTTCATGAAGAAGTCCTGGTTATCCACCACCCCCTGCTTGATCTTGGCAGAGGCTGACATGGATTCGAAGTAGAAGCCCTTGTCAAACACATCGCGAAAATCGAGGCGCAGCTTGCGCAGCAGGGAATCGAGGCTGAGCAGGGAGAGCAGCCGCGCCCCCTTGTCGTTAACCTCGCGCAGGGTGCCGCCCTCCAGCTGATAGTTGGCACTGCCCCCCAGGGTTGGCAAGTTCGGGCGGTAGGGTACATCCTGCCAGTTGAGGTCAAAAGCGAGGGAGCCGGGCGCATCACCGATGGGCGAGGTGTAGCCGAGCCGCTTGAGCAGCAGCTCGCTGTTCTTGCTGGTCAGCTTGCCACGTGCGCGGGTCTCCATCCGGTTGCCATCGGCCAGCCAGTCGACGCTGCCGGTGAGTTGGCTGCCCGCCAGCCGGATATCCAGATCCTTGAGGGTCACCTTGTTGGCGCCCGGCAGCAGCTCGCCTTTCACTTCGCCCAGCGGCAACTCGCCAAAACGGCAATCGACGCAGCTCACCTTCAACCAGGGGATGGAGGCCATGATGGCGTTATCCTGTTTGGCGTCGGGATCCGGGCTCAACTCTTCGCTCTTGCCGGACCAGTAGATACGGGCAAACTTGGCGTCGACCGGGCGGTTGGCCGCCACAGGAATGCGGATCACCCCCATCACATCGGGACTGTCGAGCATCACCTCGGTCGCCTGATTGACCGGCCCCACCGTGAAGTGGGTGGCCTTGATGGTGGCGCTGCCGATATTCGCCCGCGCCAGCCGGCCATCCACCCACCACTCCTGCGGCAGGAAAGAGGGGCCAACCACGGCAGTACCGGTCGGCGCATTGCCGGAAGGCAGCCACTGCTTGAGTCGGGCCAACCAACCGCCGACATCAGCCTCCTGCTGGTTGATGGCGAGCAGCATGGGGACATCGCGCAGTACCCGCGCGCCCGGCTGGCCCACATCGACCCGCACCCGGCTCAGATAGGGCACACCTTCGCCGTAAACCAATCTGGTCTGCATATCCACATCCGCCCCCAGCACGGCGCGAATATCGGCACTGCCATCCCGGCCACGAGCGATCACGGTGAGCGGCAGGCGGCTGCCACTGCTCTTGGCCAGTGGCGAAGGGAGATCGAGCGCCATCCCCTGCAAGGTGGAGTCGAGGCCCAGCTGGAAGCTGAACGGCTTGTCATCGGGCAAGGTCAGCCCCAGCTTGCCGCCCCAGTTGCTGCGGCCGTTGAGGATGCCGTATGAGGAGATTGCTGCTGGCTGGCGGCGGCTATCCCACTGGCCTTGGAAATCGAGATCGACCTGATAGCGGTCAGGATGCTGGCGCCCCTGATAGTTGAGGGTGAGCGGCTGATTCCACAGGGTCGCCTTGAGGTTGCTGAAGCGGGTCTGCTCGTTGTCATATTCGAGCCGCCCCTGCACCTTCTCCAGCGGCAGATCCAGACTGGCGACCCGCACCTTGTTGTTGTTGAAGGTGGCATCGCCGCTAGCCTTCACCTCGCTCTCGCCGTCAAGGGGGATATCGAGCTTGAGCGCCCCCTTGAGCGGGCCACGCACCTCGATCTCCTCCAGCGCCTGCCCCACCGAACTGCCCAACGGGGAGTCCTGCAGATAGTCGCTGATGGCCTTGCCCTCGCCCTGCACCTGCGCATCCACATAGAGATGGCCGCCAGGAGCAAGATCCGGGATCCAGGCATGCACCGAATCGGAGCTCGCCTTGCCCAGTTTGGTCGAGCGGCTGCGCATATCGAGGCTGGCATTCTGGAATAGCAGATCGATCTGCAGGTCGGTAAGTGGTTGCCAACCGGGGAAGAATTCGTAGGTCGCCTGCTCCAGCGGCACCGCCACCTGGAAGATGCCCTCACCCTTCTCGTAGGGGAAATCCCTGAACTCGCCATACCAGAGCAGGTCGGCCCCTTTGGCTTTGCCCCCCTTGATGGCACCACTGAGGTAATCAACCAGCTCCTTGTCCATCACCTGCAGCGGGAAGTAGCGATAGGCATGACCCGCATTCTTTACATCGATGCGGCCGGTCAGCGCGAGGAAAGGGTGCTCGAACAGATCGAGGCGAAAGCGGCTGGCCAGGGTCAGATCCGGGTTATCCAGCGCGATATCCTGCCCGTAGATCACCCAGCCCTGTGTTTCACGCCACCAGTCGAGACGGGCCGAGAAGCTGTCGACCGGGATCGGCTCCTTGAAGTGGCGGGCCGGATCCAGCGTGTCCTTGGCCAGCGCCAGTCTGGCACTGCCTCCCGTTGGGGTCAGCCAGAACTCGCCGTTGAGATCCTGCATCCCGGGTACATCCTGCCACGCCTTGAGACGCACCTTGCTGAAGCGACCGCTGAGGGAGAGATCCTGCCAGTCTGCCTTGGCCAGCAGCGTCAGATCCTGCACCGAGCCCTGCGGATTGGTCTGGCGCAGGGTCTCGCAGAGCGTCGGGTAGAGGGCCGAGACCAGCTGACTCATCTGGGTGATCTTGTCGAACTCAATGCTGGGCAGATAGCCCTGCACCCGATCCCCGATCCGCTCCAGCTGCAGGCGGCTCTGCAACCAGGGTTTGCCATCCAGCTTGAAGGTGACGTTATGGCTCGCCAGTTGCCAGTCGGTGCCGTCGCGGCGCAGCTGGATCTTGCCGCCATCGAGGCCGAAACGGTGCATATCCCCTTTCTTGGGATCCTTCCAAATCAGGTAGTTGGATCCGAATGCCAGCAGGGTATTGCCCAGCTGACCGTTGGCGAAATCGCTCCAGAGCTGAAAGTCGAGCAGACCGGTGATGGCCGGCTCGCCAGCGTGGATCCGCGCAAGCATGGGGCTGATATCGAGGCGGTTGGCGCCAAGATAGAGCTGCCCCCTGAGGCGATCAAGACGCGCTTCAGGCGCTTCAACATCGAGGATCAGGTCGAGGGTACTCTCACCCACCCCGTTGATGAGATAGGCCTTGCCTACCCCCTGATGGCGTTTGCCGCGGTTCTGCCAGCGCAGATGGGCAATGTCGAGTGCCCGCATGTCGCCCAGCGCCGTGGTGACGCTGAGGCGGGTATCGTGCACATCGAAGGTGGAGAGCTGGGTCAGCAGAAAGCGCAGCAGGGCACCCTGCTGGGGGTCACCAGCGGGGCTGTCGTCAGCCGGCTGACTGAAATCGAGGGTGATGTCACCATCGCTCAGGATCAGCTCGCCAAAGACCGGTTTGAGCTGGTTGAGGGTGCGCCAGAAGTCGAGATGAACCCAGGCCTTGCCGAGCTTGATGGTATAGCGCTTGGAGTCGGGGGCGACGGCGAGCTGTTGCAGCTCGAGGGCCGGGCCGGACTGTGTCCAGCTCAGTCCAATCTGATCGACGCTGACCTTGATTTGCGAATCGCCGAGCAGAGAGTTGATAAGGCTCTCCCGGTACTGATTCAGCAAAGGGCCTCCGACCCGTACCAGCGTGACCAACATGGCCAGCAGTACGAACAGAACCCCCAGGGCCAACCAGCCCCGACTCAGCCAGCGATAGACCAATTACATCATCACCACGTCGAACTGCTCCTGACCGCAGAGGGGTTCGCTCACCACCCGCACCTGCTTGCCGATGAATACTTCCAGCTCCGCCAGACTGTGGGACTCCTCGCCATGGAGGTAATCGGCCACCGCAGGCGCGGCGTAGACGGTGAACTGATCCGCATCGTAGGCGCGATTGACCCGGATGATCTCCCGCAGGATCTCGAAGCAGACCGACTCCACCGTCTTGACCCGGCCGCGCCCCTTGCATTCGGGGCACTCGGAGCAGAGCACATGCTCCAGACTCTCGCGGGTACGCTTGCGGGTCATCTCCACCAGACCGAGCTGGGAGAAGCCGTTGACGTTGGTCTTGGCACGATCCTTTGACAGCGCCTGCTCCAGACTGTGCAGTACCCGGCGGCGGTGATCCTCGGACTGCATATCGATGAAGTCGATGATGATGATGCCGCCAAGATTGCGCAGGCGCAGGTGACGGGCGATGGCCGCCGTCGCCTCGACGTTGGTGTTGAAGATGGTCTCTTCCAGATTGCGATGGCCGACAAAGGCGCCGGTGTTGATATCCACCGTGGTCATGGCTTCGGTCTGGTCGATGATGAGGTAGCCGCCGGATTTCAGCTCCACCTTGCGCTCCAGCGCCCGCTGGATCTCGTTCTCCACGTCGTAAAGATCGAAGATGGGCGACTCGCCGGGGTAGTACTCCAGCTTGCTGGCCAGCTCCGGCACGTACTCTTCGGTGAAGCGCTTGAGCTGATCGAAGCTCTGACGGGAGTCAACGCGGATCTTGTCGAGCTCGGCACCAACAAAGTCGCGCACCACCCGAAATGCCAGACTGGGATCCTCGTAGAGGATCTTGCAGGGAGGATACTTCTGCTTGCGCTCGAGGATCTTGCGCCACAGCCGTTTCAGGAAGGCGGCATCCTGCTCCAGCTCCTGCTCCCCCACCCCTTCGGCAGCGGTGCGGATGATGTAGCCGCCCAGTTCATCCACATAACCGGCCACGGTGCGCTTGAGACGCTCGCGCTCTGCTTCGGACTCGATACGCTGGGAGACGCCGACATGAGCACTGCCCGGCATAAAGACCAGATAGCGGGATGGCAGGGTGATGTCGGTGGTGAGACGGGCACCCTTGGTACCCAGCGGATCTTTCACCACCTGCACCATGATGTCCTGCCCCTGACGCACCAGTTCGGCGATGTTGCCGACCTGGAACTGCTCCTTCTCCTTCACCGCCACACACTCGGTGTGGGGGACGATATCGGAGGCATGCAAAAAGGCCGCCTTGTCCATGCCGATATCGACGAAGGCCGCCTGCATGCCCGGGAGTACCCGGCTGATCTTGCCTTTGTAGATGTTGCCGACAATGCCGCGCTTGGCCTGACGCTCTACGTGCACTTCCTGCAGCAGACCATTTTCGACCAGGGCGACCCGGGTTTCGGAGGGGGTAACGTTAACCAGCAGTTCTACCGACATAAGTAACCTTGCCTGTTCCAGTTTTGAATTCTTATACAGCCAATCCGGTACAACGCGCGCAAGGACGAACGCAGCAGCACAGCTGACGGGAAATTACCTGAGCTGTTCCAGATGATGCTTGATCAGCAGATCCGTTTCCAGCAGGGGCAGGCCGACCACGGCGCTGTAGCTCCCCTCGATACGGCTGACGAACTTGCCAGCAATACCCTGAATGCCGTAGGCCCCGGCCTTGTCACAGGGCTCACCGGTCTGCCAGTAGGCCTCGATTTCGGCCTCGTCCAGCTTGCGAAATGCCACGTTGGTGGTGACCAGTCGCACGTCACAACGATCCTTGCTGGCCAGCGCCACCGCCGTCATCACCTGATGCACCTTGCCGGAGAGCGCCTCCAGCATGTCTTTGGCATCGAGCAGATCGGACGGTTTCTCCAGCACTCTGTCGCCCAGCACCACTATGGTGTCGGCGCCCAGCACCGGCAATGCGTCAGGTGCGATGGCCACACCGGCCATCGCTTTGTCGCGGGCGAGGCGGCAGACGTAATCCTGCGCCTTTTCGCCCTCTTCCCGTTGCTCGGGCACATCGAGTTTCAACACCTCGAAACGGTAGCCAAGCTGGGTCAGCAGTTCGCGACGACGGGGGGAACCCGACGCAAGATAGAGTTGCAGTTCGTTGTTTTTGCTCATATTTACCTGATATTGAAGCGGCGCCGCACTTTGCGCAACACCAGAAACACCCAGGGCCATATTAGCATCGTCGTCAACGTCGACCAAAAGTAGGCGAAGTTGAGGCTGGCACGGCTAAACAGGTGCTCGGCCCAGAAGACCGTCAGTTTGCCCACCAGCGAGAGGCAGCCGATGATCAGCGCCTGCTGCCAGAGGGAGAAGTTGCGGATCTTCTGGAACTGGAAGGCCGCCAGATAGGTGGTGATGGCCATCGCCATGGCGCGCACCCCGAGGGTGCTGCCAAGCAGCACATCCAGCAGCAGACCGGCCACCCAGGCGGTGCCAACGTTGGTCCGGTGCGGCAGCGCCAGCGCCCAGTAGATGAGCACCATGGCCAGCCAGTCCGGACGGAATGGATCAAATTCAAAGGGAAGCGGCAGGATCGACAGGCTTAAAGCCAGCAGGATCGAGATCCAGATCCAGATCCTGCCACTGGCGGGTTGCAGCATCAGCGAGTGGCTCCTGCGGCGGACGCAGCGGCAGCGGGGGCCGGGCGTTCGCCATCCTTGTCATTTACCTCGGGCTTCTTGTCGGTCCACAGCAGCAGCAGATAGCGCAACCGATCCAGCTCGACCAGAGGTTTGGCCTCGATCTGGGCGAAGGGCTTGCCTTCCACATACTCGGAGCGGGTCACGGTCGCCACCGGATAACCTTCCGGGAAGCGGCCGCCAAGACCGGAGGTAACCAGCAGATCACCCACCTGAATATCGGTGTTGCGCGGCAGGTTGCGCAGCTCCAGCTTGTCGAGCTCGCCACTGCCGGAAGCGATGGCGCGTAAGTCATTGCGCAGCACCCGCACCGGAATGCCGTGGCTGGAGTCGGTGATCAGCAGCACGCGACTGGTGGTGGAGCCCACATGGAGCACCTGACCAATCACACCCTGATCGTTGATCACTGCCTGACCGTTGTAGACGCCATCCAGCGCCCCTTTGTTGATCAGCACCTGATGGCTGAAGGGGTCGGAGTCCACCGACAGCAGCTCGGCCACCATCTTGCGGGACTCTTTGTGTACCGGCGAACCGAGCAGCTCACGCAGCCGCTGATTTTCATGCTCCAGCTGATCCATTTTGAGCAGGCGGGCACGCAGGGTGAACAGTTGCTGTTCCTGCTGCTTGGTCTGCTCGATGAGATCGGCACGGGTCTGCACCTGGGTCGACATGGTGTCGAGCAGGGTGCCGGGCGCATTGGCCATGTACTGCAACGGACTGACTAACGAACTGAGGTAGACGCGGACGTGGCTGAACACACCGAAGCGGGAATCCGCGACGATGGCAGCAATGGAGATGATGACGGCGAGAAACAACCGTAACTGAAGCGAAGGGCCTCTACCAAAAATGGGTTTCATGGGTCGTCAAAAAAGAGCCGGCACGCTGGCCGGCTTTGGGTCTTATTCGTAGTGGAACAGATCGCCACCGTGCATATCGATCAGCTCCAGCGCCTTGCCGCCGCCACGGGCCACACAGGTGAGGGGATCTTCGGCAACGACGACGGGGATACCGGTCTCTTCCATCAGCAGACGGTCGATATCTTTCAGCAGCGCACCACCACCGGTCAGCACCATGCCGCGCTCGGAGATGTCGGAAGCCAGTTCCGGCGGAGACTGTTCCAGCGCCACCATCACGGCAGCCACGATACCGGACAGCGGCTCTTGCAGCGCTTCCAGGATCTCGTTGGAGTTGAGGGTAAAGCTGCGCGGCACACCTTCAGCCAGGTTGCGACCACGGACTTCGATCTCGCGCACCTCTTCGCCCGGGTAGGCGGAGCCGATCTCGTGCTTGATGCGCTCGGCAGTAGCTTCACCGATCAGGCTGCCGTAGTTGCGACGGACGTAGCTGATGATCGCTTCATCAAACTTGTCGCCACCGATACGGACGGACTGGGAGTAGACCACACCGTTCAGGGAGATGATGGCCACTTCGGTAGTACCACCACCGATATCAACCACCATGGAACCGGTCGCTTCGGATACCGGCAGACCGGCACCGATGGCAGCAGCCATAGGCTCGTCGATCAGGTAAACCTCGCGGGCACCGGCACCCAGAGCGGATTCCTTGATGGCGCGACGCTCAACCTGAGTGGAGCCACACGGTACACACACCAGCACTCGCGGGCTGGGGCGGAAATAGTTGTTGTCGTGAACCTGCTTGATGAAGTGCTGCAGCATCTTCTCGGTCACGTAAAAATCGGCAATCACACCGTCTTTCATCGGGCGGATCGCGGAGATGTTGCCCGGGGTACGGCCCAGCATCTGCTTGGCGGCATGACCGACAGCAGCGACCGATTTGGCGTTCCCGCGCTCTTGGCGAATGGCGACAACTGAGGGTTCGTTAAGGACGATCCCTTGATCTTTTACATAGATCAGGGTGTTGGCAGTTCCCAAATCGATCGACAGATCGTTGGAAAAGACGCCTCTGAGCTTTTTGAACATGGCTACGGGAAATCCTAAGAATTTGGAGGTGCAGAAAACCGGCTAACTTTACCAATGCCCACCCCAATGGGCAAGCGCTCAAACTGTCGCCAATCAATCAAGCGCGACAAAAGTGCGAGTCATTACTCACTTGCTCAGGCTTGCCAGCCCTCATAAACAGGGTGTTGGAGGGAGAAGATACGCC
Source organism: Aeromonas lacus (assembly GCF_000764665.1). Taxonomy (GTDB): domain Bacteria; phylum Pseudomonadota; class Gammaproteobacteria; order Enterobacterales; family Aeromonadaceae; genus Aeromonas; species Aeromonas lacus. The sequence goes on from NZ_JRGM01000009.1 coordinate 42,064, forward strand.
TCACCCCCCTGTTGCGGCACCTCAGCGCAATATTTCGCGCCGATAGATAATTCTGTCATTACCGCGGGTCGAACCAAAGATGGCCTCACCTTGCAGGGTCAGCGGATCGGAGAGCCAGAGCGGTGATGAGGGTTGCTTCGCCAGATCCACCTTGTAGGGAATACGTACTGCGATCCCGGGTCTGGCAAACTGGAAGCGTATCTCGCCATCCTTTGCCTTATCCGACATAGCGCCGGGAGGTGCGCTGCCCAGCCCTAGTCTGATGGGTAACCCCACCCCCAGATTCAGACTACTGGTTGCCGCATCAAACGAGTGGCTTGGATTGAGGAACGCAATCCCCTGACTGGCAAGGGAGAGCTGGGTGCACTGATCCAGCTTGTTTAACACCCAGTTGCCCGCTTCGTAATATTGCATCTGCAGCGGAATTGCCAACGGTGCCGAGGCAAGACCCGCTCCTGTCCCCGCCATCAGCCGGCCAAAATAGGTCTGCATTGGCACGCTGTCGATCAATCTTGCGTTGCAAGCCACCCCGCTACAATTGCCGACCACCGCATCGTTGAAGTCAGGCGTGGCGATCAGGGTATTGCCACCGTCGTTGTCGTTCATATAGAGGCCAAACAGCAGCGACTTGTAGGGGCCATCCGGCTGGGTATCAGAGAGACGGGCAAAGGCAGTGGCGCCGTTAAACGCAGCTTTACCGTTGACCCATGATGGCACCGCGAGGCTGGTCAGCCGGGTCGCCAGAGAGTTGCCGTCCTTGTTATTGGCGACGGAAATATAGGCACTGCCCTTGGCGAAAGCGCCAGTATAGTTCTGAGTCTGTCCCCCGGACTGGTTGCGAGCCCGCACATCAAGCGTCACCCCAAAAGGTTGCCCCATATAGGAGAAAGCGTTGCAGGCCGGCACTATGTCGCCACTGACCAGATTGAAGTCGCTCGGCACAAAACGCCCCAACGGCGCGCTCTGAGCTGAAGGGATGGTATAACCGAAGTAACCATTGGCCGGCGGGGTTGCTGTCATTCTGAACACCCCCACCTCGTTTACCGTCTGGTTGACGGTATTGATACTGTTGGTTGCCGCAGCATGGTTATAGGTAGCGGTTCCTACCGTAGCATTGGTACCCGGTGTTGGAGCAACCAGGCTAGTGCCAAGGGCGATACCGTTCAGCGCAAAGTTGGGCGTGGCCAGATTCCCCGTACAGATATCGTTGTCACTGCCTGACTCCCAGGCCATGGCCTGGATCTGGATCGGGAAAGTAGCCCCCGTTTTTCGGAAAACCGGGCAGTTGGCGTAATTGCCGGAACAACTACCACTGGCACTGGTGATACAGAGCCCCACCGGCCGAGCCACAAACTGATCCGATCCTGTCATGATCAGACCTGCCTCATTGCCACTACCGTCATAGCGGGCATCCAGCTGCACCTGACCGGCATCGGGATACGCGACCGTTATGGAAGATTGTCCCTGAGCATCAAAAGCGAGAGAGAGGGGGGTTGCAGCGCCCTGACTGGCACCAATCGCACTGCTGTTGACGCTGATCTGGCTGTTATAGGGGTTACTGGCAGGGGTGATATAGCTGCTCCAGAACTTGACGCTCTTGGTCTGACTGGCAAACCCCGGCACACACAGCTTGGTCACATCGCTCTTTTTGACCGCCTTGATGGTCACTATCTGCGGCTGATTGGAATAGGTGTCAGGCACATCAAAGAAGAAGCCGCTGTCGGCAAAATTCAGGGTACAGGCTACCGCACTAGGCGTACCAGCCCCGGCCTTGCACAAGGTGGTACTGAATGGCTTGGTCGTAGGATTCGAACCGGAAACGCCGATAGTAACTGCAGTCGTCGTGTTATTACGCAATTGCACCGTGGTCGAGCCGCCGCTGAATGTCACCGTATTGCCGCCAATCCAACCATTGCTGGCAGAAGTAGGGGTAAGACTGAGGGTCGCGGTCACCGGGTCTTTGATAAGTGTGCTACAAGCGGCATCGGCGCATGCCTTGACCGTCACCGTCTCGGGATTACAGGTCAGCGGCTGACCGGAGTAATCAAGCTGGAAGTGGTCAATCTGCACCCCGATCGGGTTGGAGCGCAGAGCGCAGATTTGGAGATCATCCAGCTCATGGTTATTGTTGGCACCTCCTGTTGACCCTGTAAGCGACAACAAAAAATCTGCTGGAACCTGCTCTTGTCCAGCGGTCGCCATCGCATTGAATGGGGTAACAAGGGTACTAAATCCGGAGCCACTGTCTCTATCCAACGAGACCATCGCACGCCCCGCGACCCGAGAATCGACTCTCAATCGATACAGGTGACCCGGCTGTGCAGAACTGGTGCCACTCACATCAATCTTGGGATTAAGATTGGCTGCCGTGCCTGCCAAATAGCGATAACTTGAACCGACGCCCCCCCGAATCGCAATTGCTTGAGCACGGAATCCCGGGCCACCAACTTTCCCTTCATTACCGTTGGAAAAGTTGCCATATTCATCAAGCCCGACGCCAAGCCACCCACCGGCAAAACCAGGCGTTCCATCATCACGTTGGGCATAACCGAGCGCGCCACCAAAACTACCGGGCTGCGGGGTTACTGTCGCATCAGAAAGAATCACCGCCAATCCATCCCCCCCGGTATTAAACCAAGTGGGTGACCATGCATAATAACGAAAAGTGACTTCGACCAAATTATTTGCAGCCGGGAATAAACGCTGATAAGTCGCGGAAGTAGCCTGATTACCACTCGCCTCAGTCATCCGTAATCGGCCACTGATAATCTTCGGGTCAAAAGAACCAGAAGTCCTTTTGACAACCCACTTGTCACTCAATGTTGTTCCGGGAAAATCATCTGAAAAACACCCCAGTATGGGAGTGAATGTCTGATCATTGATTGCAGAACTATCAGTCATATTCAGACTACGGCTTGTCGTGCGTCCACGAATAATGGCTGAATTGTTAAGAGTCAGATTTTGATCGGAGTAGACATAACCATTTATTTGACTCCCTCCATTCAGGGTAATTCCGCCATAACCAAATAACAGCAGTGTTCCCTCGCCAGAAGCATTCAATATGGCATTGTTCAGCTCAAAAGTGTTTTTGACAAAAATACGAACTTCACCCTGAATCTGAATTTCTGCACCCTGATTCATCGTTAATGATTCAATCCAGTAATCACCGGATGAAAAAATCACTTTGGCGCTATTGTTCAATACCAACGACTTGATGCGATATTCGGTAGCAGCATTGGAGAAACTTAAAGAGCAACTGGTATTCAATGCAATGGAGTTAAATTGATTCGAGGTTGCACTCCCGATACTCAACTGCTGCCCAGCCTGACATTGTGAAAAATCGCCACTAGATCCACTACTCGAGGAAAATGCATTACCACCGCTAACAGGTAACCCACGTATCGTATTTCGGGTAATCGAGCACAAGCGGCGAGAACCATCTGCGTTGTCACATGCATCCAACGGCATTCCGGAGCCCTGGCTTGAAGTACAATAATTAAGTGCAGCTCCTGCAGTGCCGTTCACCTTGGCAGAGCCGTACATAGTCAACGCCGGATTACCAAGGGAATTGCAATTAAGATTGGTGTCCCCACGATGACCCTGAGTCACTGCAGGAAAATAGGTGGATGTGTCGATAGTCTGAAACGCCCCGGTAGCACTACTGAATAACCAGAAGGCTAGAATCAACCAAACCTTGCGCATCAGGGTGTACCTCCATCAAAAGCTTCCACCATCACGGTTCTGCTCACCATAAAATCAGGGCTGTCCGAGGTGAGGTCACTTGTACCGCACGTGCCAACACTCTCCAGCCTATAGCCGTTGGTCACGGTTCCGTTGTAGGTCACCGGCACACTGCCGCAACGAACCACAGCCTGACAACCTGCAAGCCCGGGATTGGCGGTAAAGTTGACTGAAGTGGTTGCCGGGCACAACGCGGGAGGAGCCAGCTGGGCGAGAGTGCGATTTGGAAACAACCGATAGAGCGACATTTCCAGCCCGCTCTGGGCAGCCAGCAGGGCACGCACGCTACGTACCTCCACGGTATTTTTTTCGCTGCTATCGACCAGAAAACGACCCATGGCTGCAGCCAGCAGAGCCATGACCACAATGACGAAGAGCGCAATCATCAGGACGCTCCCCCGCATACCTCTTGGTGAACGCGAATCAAGGGACATTGAGCACCTCGATCTTGTGATTGAACGTGACCGACTCCCCCTTGCGCTCGAATACGAAGCGCATGCCAAACTCTCCCTCCGCGTTGAAGGCTGAGGTTTCCCGATAGAAATTGCCGGAAGCAAGAGAATCGGCCATCAACACACCGGTGGCAGGCAAAGATGCACTGATGGCAGCACTTGCCCGGGTGATCGCGCTGCCCTCCACGCAATAGCGAACCTGCTGATTGACAAAGTAAACCCGGCTCCCCGGCGAGAGGCCGGCAAGACTCTCGGCACTGGTGTAGCGGATAGATTGTGCACCGGATACCGGAGTCTGCACTGCTGTGACGTTTGCCACGCAGCGCCCGTAATCACAACCACTGCTCAGGGAACCCGCACTGGAATTGGGTAACGGAAAGACCACCATCAGATCACCGACTTTGACCGCGGTCGCATCAGAGCTCAGGGGATCCGTCGCGGCGGCAGGCGTTGCCATCACCAGCTCCAGCGTGGAGCTGCTGCCTGATATCGTTTTGTTCAGGGCAAGGTAGCGGCTGGAGGTGCTGATGGGCCAGAAGCGCAGGCAGACACCGGAATCAACCCAGAGGCCGCCCGCAGTCTCGATCCGCTCAGAACCGGGTACCGCATTGCGCAGCTCGCGGTTTAGCCGCTCCATGGCAAAGCGGGCATCGCTCATCAGCTGCTCACGGCTGCTGGCATCACCGTAGATCTGGGTGCCAATACCGATAAACTGGCTGGTAAAGGTCGCCATGATCCCGAGCAGCAGAATCACCATCACCAGCTCGACCAGAGTAAAACCTCTGGCTGAGCATAAAGCGGTCAGGGCCGAGCTACGGCCCCGTTGAATGATCCTGCCCATCAGTAATTCCCCCGATAGAAGGAGAAATCGAGCACGCTCTGATTGGGCAGGCGAACCTGCAAATCGATGCGCTTTCCTACCGAGCAGGGGGCCGTACAGTTCTTGAAGGTACCATCGCTGAAATCAACGGCACTGACAGCGATTTTGACCTGATAGTTGCGATACTCATCGCTGCCGATACCTGATGAAGTCTGGGTGAACCAGCTGGCATCCCGCCAACTTCCCGCCGTATCGAAGTCATCCACATCGTTATAGGCGTAGGGGGTAGGCTCACCATCGGGGCCATATTGACTGGGCAGCCAACCAGCAATCGCCGGAGCAGGAGGTTGCTGGGTACATGTCACGCCAACAGGGCAGCTGCAATCCCCATAAAATTGGCCATTGAAGGTCTCACCACAACGGTAACGACCACCGTTATGATCTGATTTTTCATCAAACGACTTTTGCAGGATCTCGCCAGTCAGACGCTGGGCCAACTGGGCGGCACGCACCTGCTGCACCGGATCAACAGCCTGTGGCGCCTGATTGATGAGTAAACCGAGTATGCCGGTCAGCGCCACCGCCAGCAGCACTATGCCGACGATCAGCTCGATCAGGGTAAAACCGCGTTCAGGGGCTCTCATGGATATAGCCCTCTGACTCGATCCTGATTGCTCCCGTCTCGCGCCCATCGCTTACCTGCAGGGTACATCCCGCACTGCAAACCCCGATTGGTCGTCCCATCTGATCGAAACGGAGCACAAAGCTGCTGCTGTTATTAAGGGAGATAGTCATACCGGCAGAAGGCGTGACCGGGCGGCCACGGGTGCGTTGATTGCCACTCCAGCTGGCAAGAGCGCCAGGGGCAGGACAACTCCCGCCGACAACAGCTTGGGTAATATGAGCAAAACTGGATGCATCGACCACCAACTGGGTGCAGCGGTTGGCAGGCTCATGCATATTGACGGTCTGCACCAAGCGCAGCCGGGTCAGCAGCTCATCACGCAAACTTTGAGTTTCAAAGCCGCCTTTGCCCAGCCATTTGGGCACGGCAAAGGCGGCCAGAATCCCGAGCAACAGGATTACCAGTACCAGTTCAATCAGGGTAAAGCCCTTGGTTGCAGGCATAGGTATTCTCATCAGGGAAAGAGAAAGCGAGGCCGAAGCCTCGCTTACATATCAGCAGCCTGACAATGTTGTTACGGATGCAGCCGAACTTGTCGCTTCCTTGTAGTTCACTGTGCAGGTGGAACTGCTGGTAGAAAATACAAAGTTGCCAAGCGCGCTAGATACTGTGCCAGTCCAAGAACCATCAAGAGTAACAGCGTTCTTAATGCCTGTAGCAGTCGCAGCCGGATAACCATAAACAACAGAAATGCTAGTACCATCACTACTGCTAACAGCGCCAGTTGCATTACGCTCTACACCAGCCAACGCGGACTTGCTGTAAACCAGCTGAGCCGAGCTACTTACAGCAGCCTGCACGCCCTGAGCCGCAGACTTCTTGGCATCATCCTGCAGATTCAGGAACTTGGGTGCGGCAGTCACTGCCAGAATCCCCAGGATGATGATCACGATAACCAGTTCGATCAGGGTAAAACCCGCCTGTTTTTTCATTGCACTTTCCTCTGTCAATTAATATTGGTGGTCACCTGACCGGAGGCCGGACGGTAACTGAAACTCATAAATGCATCAGTACTGCCTTGCGGATCCTGATACTTGCCATCGCTGCCCTTACTTAAACTATTGACCAGATAGTAACGGCAGACCGAATCCAGTCCATTACTGCTCACGGTGGCATAGTATTTCAGGTCATTACCACTACCGCGCACTTCACTGAAGCTGGCCGTAGCCTTGGGTGGGTTTTGCAGCAACCCCTCCCAAATTTTCAGACACCGCTCCGCAGTCAGATTGGTAGGATCCACATCGGGAGTGCCGCCAGCCGCGGTATCCATCGGATAACCCGGCGATAACTCGCCATTGCTGATCTGGGTATCGGTCGGTGTTGTGAGATAGAAACGGGAACCGTCATAAAGCACTGTGTTGAGACTATCCTGTTTGGCTCGCCCCTCAGCCTCCCATTGGGCCCGCACCAGAGATACCCCGGTAGCAAAACCGCCGGAAACCCCCTCGACGCTGGCTTTCTTCGCCTCATCAGTCACATCGAGAAAACGGGGCAACGCCGTTACCGCCAGGATCCCCAGGATCACGATGACGATCACCAGCTCAATCAGAGAGAAACCTGCCGTCCGTTTCATCATCCCTCTCATTGGCACTCTCAGTGCCGTTGATTTCATTGTCATGCACCCTCCCCAATAGAGCCTGTATTATTTCATGCAGACTCAAAAAAATCATGCCGTTAGGCCCTATCATCGCCCTTGTTCAAGGTGATTTAATCACGCGCCCGTCAGAAAATTGATAAAAGAGCCAATAACCATCCCACCCTATGTCGCAACCGCTGCCATCGGCGCGGGCCAAAAACTGCAGAGGAGGCAGCTCCTCCTGCTGTTCTCCCATCAGCGCCAGCCACAACTGTCGGCAATCAGCGGAAGGGGATTGCAGTGGCGACAGACCCAGCGGCCAGCCTCGCTTATCGAAATGCCAGCCCTGCTCACCCACATAGAGCGTCTGGGGCCGCCGCTCATCGAGCCAGAGGCCGTGCAAACGTTGTGCCCGTTCGGCAAATTGCACACCCAGCAGGGTGAGAGTGAGTTGCTGTGCCTCCTCCCGGTTGTGCTGATAAGTGCGCGCCAGCGTAGCCACAATCACCATCAGCAGGATCACCACCGCAATCCGCCGATAGCCGCCGAGCCAGCGGTCATCCTGCACTGCCTGTCTGCTCATCCAGCCCTCGACTCCCCCGCAGCTACGCCAGCAAATTACTTGCCTCGCACAGCGCACATCATGTTCCACCACTTCGGCGTGAAGATACCGAGCTACTTGCTTCTTACGGCTCTCATCATGTCCCACCACTCCGGCGTGAAAATACCGGGTTACTTGCCTCTTACGGCCCTCATCATGTCCCACTCTGGCGTGAAGATACTGGGTTACTTTCCTCTTACGGCTCTCATCATGTCCCACATCGGTGTGAAGATACCCAGCGCCAGAATCAGCACCATGACCGCCACAATCCCGATCAGGATCGGCTCGATCCGCGCGGTGAGGCTCTTGAGGTCATAGTCGACCTCTCGCTCGTAATATTCGGCCGCTTCATGGAGCAGGTCATCGACCTGACCGGTCTCTTCACCCACCGCAATCATCTGCATTACCAGCGGGGTAAACAGGCCGCTGCTGCTGGCGGTGCGCAGCAGGCTCTCACCTCGCTCGATCCCGGCCCGCATATCACGGATCCGGCCAGCCATCCAAGCGTTATCCACCGCATCGGCAACCAGCGTCAGTGCAGTATTGAGCGGCACCCCTGCTTTAAGCATCATGGAAAAACTGCGGGCAAAACGGGCCAGCAGGGAGCGCTCGATGATGGTACCTACGATAGGCAACCTGAGTTGCCAGCGATGCCAGGTCAGCTTGCCCTTGGGAGTAGCCACCCAGCGCCGCCAGCTAACGACAATAGCAATCAGGGTGGCAAGCATCAGCCACCAGTAGTGCACAAAGAAGTGGGAGGTTGCGAGCAGGATCCGGGTCGCCAGCGGCAGCTCCACCCCGAATTTGGCAAACATGCCGGCAAAGACCGGTATCACCATGATATTGAGGATCACCATGGCGATGCCGATGGCGATCAGCACGAAGCTGGGATAACGCATCGCAGTCTTGATCCGCTTGCGGGTCTCCAGCTCCAGCTCGAAATAGGTGGCAAGCTGCAGGAAGGCCTCTTCCAGCTGACCGGTGTTCTCACCAACGTGAATAATGGCGATAAAGAGACTGCTGAACACTCTGGGGTGAGCCTGCATCGAGCTCGATAAGGGTCGGCCGTTGCCAAGATCCTCTCCCAGCGCATGGAGCGCACGTTTGAGCGGCTTGCTGTGGGTGCTCTCCTCCAGCCCGGCGATGGCGCGCAGGATCGGGATCCCGGCCCGGGTCAGAGCATACATCTGGCGGCAGAAGATCACCAGCTCATCGAGTTTGACACCCCCCTCCAGCAGCAGCGACCAGTTAAGCTCGGCCCCCTTGGCCTTGCCCGGTTTGAGCTCGGTGGGCATCACGCCACGGCGCATCAATTGCTCGGCCGCCGCCATTTCGTTGGCAGCCTCAACCACACCGCTGGTAGCGTTGCCCTGGCTGTCGCGCCCCTTGTAGGCAAAGTTAGCCATCGCTTACCCCAAATCCTCGGCCAGCCGGAGCACCTCATCCACCGAGGTAATACCCTCACGGGCATAATCGAGGGCAGTGAGGGCCAATGGCCGATAGTGCTCATGCTGACGGGCTGCCTTGGCAAAACCCTCAGCGTCATTACGGCGCAGTGCATCCATCATCGGCTGATCCAGCTCCAGCAACTCGTAAACCCCGATCCGGCCCGAATAGCCGGTGAAGTTGCAGCTCTGGCAACCCCGCCCCTTGTGATAGGTATGCTGCCCGGGGGCCTCTCCCGAGAGCACGGTAAGCCAGGTCGTCTGTCCTTCATCCGGCACCTTCTCCTCGACGCAGTGTTCGCAGATCCGTCTCACCAGTCGCTGAGCGACAACCGCCCGCAGGGCGCTGGCAACCAGATAACCCGGAGCCCCCATATCGATCAGGCGCAGAGCACTGGTCACCGCATCGTTGGTATGCAAGGTGGTCAGCACCAGGTGACCGGTGATGGCGCCGCGCAGGCCGATCTCCACCGTCTCGTTGTCGCGCATCTCGCCCACCAGCAGGATGTCCGGGTCCTGACGCAAGGTAGACCGCAGCACGTGGGAGAAGGTGAGGCCAATCTTGGGGTTGACCTGCACCTGGCTGATGCGAGGCAAGCGGTACTCCACCGGGTCTTCAACCGTGATGATCTTCTGGCTCGCCTGATTGAGTTCGGAGAGGGCGCCATAGAGAGTCGTAGTCTTGCCGCTACCGGTCGGTCCCGTTACCAGGATCATACCGTGCGGCCGTTTGAGCTGACGGCGGAAACGGGTCAGGATATCGGGCGGCATCCCGGTTTCAGTCAGCGAGAGGATGCCCGAGGATTGATCCAGCAGACGCATCACCACCGACTCGCCATACTGCACCGGCATGGTGGACATCCGCACGCCCACATCGCGCCCGCGCACCTTCATGTTGAAACGGCCATCCTGCGGCAAGCGCTTCTCGGAGATATCGAGCCCCGCCACCAGCTTGAGACGCAGCACCAGCGCCTGGGCGATGCGCACCTCGTTAAGGATATTCTCGTGGAGGATGCCGTCGATCCGCTGGCGAATGCGCAGCACCTTCTCGTCCGGCTCGATATGGATATCCGAAGCGCCAACCTGAACCGCGTCCTCGAACACGGAGCGCAGCAGCTTGGCCACTGTCGCCTCCCCCTCATCGGCAGCGCTCAGATTGCCGGAACCCAGCTCGAAGCCGGAGTCCTGATACTCCTCCTGCAGCTGCTCGGCAAAGCTCTCAATCTCGCGGGTGCGGCGATAGAGACGGTCGAAATACTCCAGCAGCTGCCCTTCACGTGCCACCGCAAGCACCATGATGCGCGGGCTGAGCAGAGCGGCGATGGCATCCAGTGCGCTCAAATCGGCCGGATCCGACATGGCAACCGTCACCCGATCGTCAGTGAGATTGACCGCCAGCGCCCGGTAACGGCGCGCCTGCACCTCGGGCAACAGCGGCACGGCGGCAGCATCTATGGTGAGGTTGTTGAGATCGAAGAATGGCACATCCAGCTGGCGGGCGAGAAATTGCAGCAGCTGCACCTCGCTGATAAAGCCGAGGTCGATGAGGGTGGTGCCCAGCTTGCGGCCGGTCTGACGCTGCTGCTGCAGCGCTAGCTGCAGCTGATCATCGGAGATGATCTGCTCTTGTACCAGCAGGTCGCCGAGGCGCATTTTCAGTCTGGGTTGTGCCATTGCTACTCCGATTCCTGTTGTTCTCTTCCCTCTTGCTCCATCTGATCCGGTGATCGTCAGGGAGCAAGCTGGGCAATCCGTTGTTCCAACCAGCTGGTGGATGCTTCACCCAGGTTGCCATGCAGCTGAGCATTGCGATAGGCATCGAGGGCACGCTGGCTGTGGCCCTGACCATCCTCGGCCACACCGAGCCCCAGCCACCAGCGCCCCTGATCGGGCTGCTGGCGCAGCAGCTTCACATAGAGATTGGCCGCCTCGACATTCTGTCCCAGCTCCTGCGCCAGTCCGGCCCAAGTCGCGTAATAGTCCAGATTGCTGGCGAGATCAGGCTGATAACCAGCCAACCAGCCCAGCGCCTGCTGCTGCAACCCCTCGCTGATGGCGAGACGGGCCAGTAGCAGACGAAAATCGGCCTGTTGCGGATCGAGCCGGATCCCCTCCTCCAGCAGCTGGCGTGCCTCGGTCAGCCGCCCTTCGCCGTAGAGCAACCCGGCCAGCTGTTCACGGGCGCCCTGGTTATAGGGATCGTGGGCCAGCACGTCGTAGTAGTTGTCCTGAGCATCGCGCATATTGCCCTTGGCCATGGCGGTAGTCGCCTTGCGCTCCGAGAGCGCTGCCAGCTCTTTGGGTGACAGCTCGACCGTTTCAATCTTGAGCACGCTCGGCTTGCGCGGTACGGCGGCAGCCTGCTGCTCTGCGGCCAGCTCGGCATAAAGCTCGGGCTGCAGCTCCTCATCGGTCGGCGTCCGCTCGTCAATCTCGCTGGAGGCGTCAAAGGGAGCACCTTCCCCCTGAGCCAGCGATGCCTCGTCTTCAGCTTCTTCCTCTGCAGGTTCCGCCTGACGGGGCAGAGGCAGGGTAGCGGCCACTTCGGCCGATGCAGATGAGGCGACCGGCTCAGCCACCCGGGCAACCGCATCGGGAGCGCTCTGCTCGCTGACTACATTAGCCTGCGGTGCAACCACACGGGTTTGCTGCCAGTAGATCCAGGTTCGCCATCCTAGGATCCCGAGCGCCAGCCCGCAGAGCAGGGTGAGCAGCAACATCCACCAACCCTGCTGGCGCGCCGGAGCGACGTAGACGGCCGCCCCTTCGACGCTTTGCTGGCGCTGCTCCAGATCTTTCAGCATCTGGTTGATCACACTCATGACCAGACTCCATAAGCCAGGGCACATCCCAGCAATAGCAACAGCGGCCACCAGCGCCGTGGCGCAAAACGGCTGGCATCGTCGGTATCACGAATGGCGAGCCCTACCAGCCGGCCATCGACCTGACGAGCCCCCTGACCATAGGCCAGCATCAGGCACTTGTGCGCCAGGATGTTGATAAGCCTTGGCACCCCGCGCGAGGCGCGCCACAGCAGGCGCAAGGCGCGGCCGGCGAATAGCGGCGCACCGCGATAGCCGGAGATCTGCAATCTGTGCTCCAGATAGGCACGAGTCTCGTCAAAACTGAGTGGTCGCAGGCGATAGGAGAAGCCAATGCGCTGGCGCAGCTGACGCAAATTGGTTTTGGCCAGCCGCACATCCAGTTCGGGCTGACCAAACAGCACTATCTGCAACAGCTTGCTCGATTCGGTTTCCAGATTGCCAAACAGCCGAATTGCCTCCAGCGTCTCATCCGGCAGGGCTTGCGCCTCATCGATCAAGACCACCACCCGACTTCCCTGCTGATACAGGCTGATAAGGTGGCGATGGATGCGATCGGTCAGATCCAGCTCGCTTTGATCCCGCACCGACAACCCCAGCTCCAGCGCCAGCGCGGTGCGCAGCTCGGCCGGACTAAGGTGGGGATTGGGCAGCCACGCGAGGCGTACCGGGCACTCTTCCGAGCCCAGCTCGCTCAGCAATTTGCGGCAGAGCAGCGTCTTGCCGGTGCCCACTTCGCCGGTCACCTTGATAAAGCCTTCCCCCTGAGCCAACGCCCAGTTGAGCACCTGCAGCGCCTCTTCATGAGGCGGCAGGCCGTAGTAGAAACCGGTGTTGGGGGTAAGGCTGAACGGCGCCTCCTGCAGGCCGAAATGGGTCAGGTACATCTGTCGTTACCTGCTACAGCGGGCAAGAGACCTCTGCGAACAAATCGCCGCAGACCATCCGAAATAAGACTGACCGCTCGCTGAGTCATGAATTAGCCCTTGGAGGGATACCACTTGTCGAGCAGGTCGGCAGATCGCTGCAGCTCGTTCTGCCAGGTATCCTTATCGACGACGGTCGGCTTGAGCATAATCACCAGTTCTACCTTCCTGTTGCTTTTACTGCGGTTGGTAAAGGCTTCGCCCACCCAGGGGATATCACCCAGCAACGGCACCTTGCTGACAGTCTCCTTCTTGTCAGTCTTCATCAGACCACCGATCACGATGATGTCGCCGTTATTGGCCTGCACCACGGTATCGGACTCACGAATAGAGCTCTTGGCGAGTGGTAATTCCAGGATGTCACTGTCAGTCACCTTGATGGTCTTGGTTTGCTCTTCGGTATCAATGACTGAGGGGTGAATATGCAGTAGCACTTTGCCCTCTTCATCGATCTGTGGCGTGACATCGAGAGAGATACCCGAGAAGAAAGGAGTCAGCTCAACATTGGGCGTAGTTCGGTCACCACTTGCCGTACTCACCGTTGTAGTCGAAGCATTGGTGACAAAATACTCGTCGGTACCGACTTTAATCACCGCCTTCTGGTTATTGGTAGCAGTCACACGCGGACTGGAGAGGGTATTCACATCGCCCTGTGTTTTCAGCAACTTGACGGTAACATCGAAATTGCCATCGGAGATTTTGAAACTGGCCCCGCCGCCCAGAGCGGTAAAAATCTGGTTGGTTGTACTGGGCAACTGAGTATCGGCCAGAGATCCGCCAGTGGTCATCCCCTTGCCATCGGCAGTTGCAGAGAGCTTGTCCCAGTTCACTCCCTGCTCGTAACCCTCACCAAGAGTCACTTCAAGGATGCGAGCCTCCAGCACCACCTGACGCTTGAGGTGATCTTCCGACTGGCTGAGGAACTCGCGCACCGCCTTGAGCTCTTTCGGATAGGCCCGCACCGTCACCAGACCCGCCTGTGGGCTAGTGATCACGGCTCGTCCATCCCCGTTGCCAATCAGAGTCTGCAGTGAATCGCGCAGATCGGTCCAGTAGTCGCTATTGCTGTCGGTCTCGATCCGGGTGCCATTGCCACTGCTGTTCGAGTTGCTCGAGTTGTTTGTCGTGCTATTGGTCGTGCTATTGCTGGATGAGCTGTCGAAATTGCTGTTGCTACCGTTGTTGTTGTCATTGGCAGTCACCCCGCCAGTACTGACCGAGGTGCGGGAGAGGCCGCGACGGGAGAGCATCAGGTAGTTGACCGGGATGGTCTCGGTGCGCAGGCCGGCCGGATAGATATGGAAAACACTCCCCTTGCGCTGCACGTCGAAGCCATACATATCGCCAACTACCGCCAGCACTTCGGGCAGGGTGACATCTTTCAGTTCGACCGAGACCAGCCCGGAGACCCCGGGATGCACCGCCACGCTATAGCGGGAGCCCTTGAACAGTGAACCGAAAAACTCCACCGCCTCCACGTCGTGGGCCGCGATCCGCAACCGCTTCTCCGGCATGGCAACCGGCATCTGCGGCCGGTTCAGTTGCAGCAGCTCGCTCTGCACCGACTTGGGCAGCGTGGTCAGGGGGGTATTTTGCTGCTTCTGCTGCTCATTCATCGCCTGCTTGAGCGCGTCCTTGGCCTGAGTTGGCTCTGGGTGCTTGTAGGTAGTGCAACCTGCGGCCATCATGGCCAAGGTGATCAGACAGAAACGGTGTATTTTCATGTAATTAGTGCACCCTGCAATGAAACTCGATAAATCCGGCTTACCTGCCAATGGCTAGTGCGGCTCAAACCCTGATCTTGCTGGCAAACAGTGCCACCGAGTGGCGTTTTCCCGCCTTTTCCAACACCACCGCATCGGCATTGATGGCCACCAGCTTGTAGCCGTCCACCTGCTGCCCGACCCGGTAACTCTTGCCATTGAGCACCGCCAGTGCCGGGCCATTGCCCAGCATGATGCTCTGCAGCTTCGGCAAGCCGGCGCTATTCTGGCCGGTTGCACTCGCGCCAACCGCTACATCGGCCAAGGGCGCGGTGGGATCCTGCAACACCTCGACCTGACCGGCTTGCGCCAGCAACGCAAAGAGGCAAGCCCCCAATGCAAACCATCTAGCCACGAATAAACTCCTTGCTAGTACTCAAGGTGTAGATCTCCATCTCCACCACGGCCCCCGGATAGGCTTTCACCTGATAATCGAACTGTTTCCAGTAAAAGTGGCGGGGTAACGCCTCCAGGGCCTTGAGATATTGATACACATCGAAATAACCGCCTTCCAGCTGGAGACGGATACCGTGTTTGTAAAGATTGACCTTCTGCCCCTGCTCTCCGGCCATCAGTGGCGTCGGCTCCAGTGAACTGAGTGCCAGCATATGGAGATTGGCAGAGCGGGAGAGCAGCGCCTCCAGCACCTGCGGCATCTCGTGCGCCGGGATCAGGTCGACAGTCTGGGCCTTGAGCGCCTGATCCACCCCGGCCAGATCGCTCTCAACCCTTGCCAGCTGCTCGCGAACTCCCTGATTGGGATCCCGCTGCAGACGGGCCTGCTTGCCCAGATTTTCCAACCCGAGGATCTCGAGATCGCGTTCGGCGGCGCTCAGGGCCATGCGATCCTGTTGCAACCGGGTATCGGCGCCATCCAGCCAGCCATAGACGCTGGCTGCCACCAGCAACACCAGCCCGGTCAGCAGGATCAGCATCCGTTCCCGCTGGCTCAGGGCGGCAATTCGCCGGGCCCACTCCTGCCATTGTGCTTTCAGGTTCATCAGGGCTTCTCCCGCGCAATGCCACTCAACTGGAACGCAAGACGCCCCTCCTTGTCACGACTCAGGGTCAACTCGCTAAACTCCTTGCCCATCAGGGTCGGTGCCTGCTTGAAGCGATTGACCCAGGCCGGCACATCCTGACTGCGACCAGCAAAACCGGAGAGATTGATCCGCCCTTCGTGGATCTCGATCCGTTGCAGGGAGAGATTGCTGCTGCGAATGCGGGAGAGATCGGCCAGCACTCCGGCATAGCCCTGCGATTTTTGCAGGGATAAAGAGCCCAGCTGACGCAGCAGCTCCTGTCTGGCCCCCAGATCGTCCTGCTTGTTGAGCAACTGCTGCTGCAGAGCCGGATCGGCCAGATGGCGCGCCAGATCGGCATCGAGTCGCTGCGCCTCGCTACGCTTGAGCTCCAGCTCGGCGTTGACCTGTGCCAGCGCCCTGCTGACACTGTGCTGCTGCCAGCCGTAACCGGCGCCGACCAGCAAGACGACAAGCAGGGTGATGCCCCATGCCAGCACCATCTGGTTGAGGCTGGCCCACTGCCGTTTGGGATGAAACTCGGCGCCATAGAGGTTTATCTGACGTTTCATCAGGCATCCTCCCCGATGGCGGCGGCATAGGCCGACAGATACTCGACACCGGCCAGTACCGCCTTGTTGGCCATGGCGGAGACAGCGAGGCCGAAGGTATGCTCCATGTGGCGAACCAGGGTGCCAATAAAGGGCGAGGCGACGGCCAGCTGCATCTGGCCAATCTCCGGCAGTTTGAGCTGGCCGACCAGATAATCGAACGAGCGCTGGATCTCCAGCGCCAGCGAGTCGAGCAACATGCTGTCAGGCTCCTGTTCGCCGGTCAGGGAAGCAAAGCCGCGCAGCTGGCGGGAGAAGCAGAGCCCCCCCTGATGGAACACCAGCAGTTGCAGATCCTGCCCCTTCGGCTGCCAGAGCAGCATGCGTACCGTCGCATCCGCCTCATAAAGGGAGGTCAGCGCCAGTTCGTCACTGATGATGGATTGCAGAGTGGCAATGCCGTTGATCGCCTCCGCCAGTTGTTGCACCCTGCTCTTGGGCAGGCAGATGACATTGATCCGCGGGCGACCGGCGGGTGGAGTGGGCAGATCCACATAATCCATCGCCAGTTGCAGCACCGGCTCGCTGACATAATCCTTGATGGCCCAGGGGAGCGCCCCCGCCATTTCGGCATCGGGAACGGCGGGCTTGTCGATCTGGATCTGCTGATAGAGCGGAGCTGCCAGGGCAACACGAACACGGGATTTGGCAAGGCCGTGGCGAGTGAAAAGTTCGTTGACGGCAAGCGGCCACTCTTGCGCACTGTTGATGGCGCGCGTAGCAAACACAGGGGGATTGCCCACAGCTGCCAGCATGATCCTGTCATTGGCCAACAAGAGCCCCACCTGGCGGCTTGGCATCGACCGTCTGAACAGTTGTTTCATGTAAGCCCGCCCGTCATTAGTGATTAAATGAGTGAAACATTAACATAAACAGCAGATTAGCCTCCAGACAAAAGAGGGACTCACCATTGCAAGCCAACCCTTCGCCGCCGGCGTTTGAAATCAGTGCCATTGGCCCGTCACCACTGCAAGCGATTTACCATCCCCTACTGGCCAACTATGGCGTAGAGCTCTGGTGCAAACGAGACGATCTGATCCACCCGCTCATCTCCGGCAACAAGTGGCGCAAGCTCAAGTACCATCTGCACCATGCCCGCGAACACGGCAAATGCCACCTGCTCTCGTTTGGTGGCGCTTACTCCAATCATATCCATGCCCTGGCCGCTGCTGGCCATCAATTTGGCCTTCGCACCACAGGTATCATACGGGGCGAAAGTGACTCAGTCAGCAACTCTACCCTGAGCGATGCCAGACGCTGGGGCATGGATCTCGTTTTTGTCGATCGGCAGAGCTACCGGCAGCGTCAGGAGCCAGAATGGCTGGCTCAATTTGAAGCCGCAGACACCCTCATCGTTCCCGAAGGCGGGAGCAGTCCTCTCGCCATCCCCGGAGTGGCAGAACTGGTGACGGAGCTCCCCTTCTCGCCGGATCTCTGGGTGCTCCCCTGCGCCAGCGGCGGCACCCTGGCAGGCCTGATTGCTGGCAAGCGGGAAAGCGAGCAGATCCTCGCCATCGCCGTGCTCAAGGGAGGCGACTTTATCGCCGACGAGGTGCGGCGCCTCTACCCCACCTCCGCCACAACCCCTGGCTGGCAGATCGCACTGGATCATCACGACGGAGGTTACGCCAAATTCAGCCCGGCGCTCTGGCAGTGGGTACAGGCCTTCAGCGCCGAAACCGGTCTGCCGCTGGAGCCCATCTACAGCGGCAAGGCAATGTATGGGCTGTTTCGCGAGCTGGCAGCGGGCCGTATTGCCCCGGGCAGCAGGATCGTCTTTATCCACACGGGTGGCATGCAGGGGCTGGCCGGGCTCAGGGAGCAGGGCCGCCTCTGAAACATCAGGCTTCGGCCGGTTCCATCACCAGTCGCTCGGGCAGTGCAAACCAGGGGCCCTGCCCCGCATGTACCCCGAGGTGGCGCAGCATCTTCCACTCGTCACCACTCTCGACCCCCACGGCCAGTACCCGGGTCGGGGTATTGGCGCAGCCACCCACCAGACTGCGCACCGCCATCTGGTTAACCTGGCGAGCATGGATCTCCCGCACCAGGCTGGGGTGGAGCTTGAGGAAGTTGATCTCGAACTCCTTGATGTACTGGGTGCTAACAACATCCTGGCCGGCATGATCGATAGCCAGCATGCATCCGAGCATCCGCAGGGAGCGCAGCGGTCGCTTGAGGGCTTCGAAATGGCGGGTAACCTGCGCCTCGGAGAGCTGCAGGATCAACCGCTCGTTGGTACTGCGCGGCAGTTGAAACAGAGCGAAGAAGAGCCAGCGCTGGAAGTCGCGATGGAGCAGGCTCTGGGCGCTGAGAGCCAGGCTGACCGGGCAGCTCTGGTCGGAACGCTGGCGTAGCAACGCCAGGGTCTGTTCCGCCACCAGCCGATCCAGCTGGAGCAGCAACCCCACCTTCTCGGCCATCGGCATGAAGATCCCGGCCGGCAGTGGCCGCCCCTGCTCATCCTCAAGATAGGTGAGCAGCTCCTGCTGCAGCACCACCTGCCCGCGATCCTGCTGGATCGGCTGGATATAGAATTCGATGGCCTGCTCTTCGAGGCGGCGGCTGAGCAGAGTACGCCAGCGCACCGTCCCCTTGCTGCTCTGCTCCTCATCCAGCTGCTTTTCGTAGAGGAACCAGCCGTTGTGCCCTTGCAGACGGGCGCTCTTGAGAGCCAGCTCCGCCTCCTCCTGCACCTTGAGCAGGGAGTCTTGCGACTGATAGCAGACGGCACCGAGATAAACCGCAGTCTCCGGATTGACCTCCTGCGGCCAGTGGAGGCGTTGCAGACTCTTGAGCAGCTGGCTGGCACTGTCCACCATCTCGCTTTCGGACATATTGGGAAGCAGCACGGCAAACACTTGCCCGGCATAGCGGGCCTGCAGGGCGCCACTGTGCTTGCGCACGAAGGCCCCGATAGTAGCGCTTGCCTCCAGCATCAGGTCATGACCCAGCAGATCGAACTGCTCGGCCTCCAGATCCTCCAGACAGGCGAGATCGATCAGCAGCACGCCGCCGCTCATCACGCTCGCCTCCATGATGGCGCTTTCAAGCCGGTTGTCGAAAAAGAGACGGTTGCCAATGCCGGTCATCTTGTCGACGAAGGCATTGCTGCGGATGAAGTTGTCGAAACGGCTGCGCTCCTTGCGGGCATCCGCCAGCTCGGCCAGCAGATGGTCGAGCGCCTGACTGGCGGCAACCGGCCACTCTTCGGCGGGGTCGTGATTCAGTTTGGAGAGTTTGTCATCGAGGATCAGCTGGGCACGCTCGGCCAGCAGCTCGGCACCGCGCAGTTGCTGGCGCAGCCAGCGAATGGAGTACCAGAGGCCGAACACCACGATAAAAACGCCGAAGGAGATGCCGGACATCGCCTTGATGGAGTACTCCGCCTCCTTGAAGGGGCGCTCCAGCTTCAGATTGGCCTGCATGCCAGCCTGATGGATAAGCGCCTTGCTGTATGGCAGCAACAACTGATCATCGACCGAACGCTGCACATCGCGAAACCAGTAGACACGCTGATCGTTCTGGCGTACCTCCAGCTCGACGACGTGGGAAGCGCGCAGCAGGGTGGGCAACCAGTGGCTCATCTCGTTCATGTCATGGGACACATCGAGCTGCTTGTCGATCACCTCGACCAACGCATCGACCTTCTTCTGCTGCAGCTCCATACCCAGCTCGCGAAAGCTGAACACGCCGCCAATCAGCACTGTCGCCATGGCGGCAATCACGCACAGGGTGATAAACGAGACAAGCTGTGTAGTCAGTTTCATGCGCCTTTCCGTATGCCCAGCATCATCCATGTGACCTCATGGTAGCAGCGGCGATCTGCGCCCTGCTATGGATGGAGATCCCGCTTCTGCAATTTCAAAGGGGCGAGGATACCGAAAGCGGGGGAATATTACCAAGCGCGGAGCAGACGAAGAGAGAAGAACGGAAAACGGCAGAAAGAAAAATGGTCCCTGAAAAGGGACCAAAAGGAACACTCATATCAAAACTAACACTCTGTGCTACTGACAAAAAACAGATACAGGAGTATTGAACACACGGTGAGTCAAACCGCGGGGCTACTCTAATGCAGTTCGGATAAGCTGGGCAATTGTCATTTATGACAGGTTAGCGATTGAATCTAGTCAAAAACAACAATAAAAACTTTTAAAATCATAAAATTAAAGAATTCATCAACAAGTGTGACGAGTCAGACTCATATTGATTGTACTAATGAACTATGATGTTGTTCCTCACTCGTGTCTGATAGACAGGCAGGTATCCCTTGTTGCGTATCCCCCCGTTCTGGATCTCGTTGCTGCTGCTGGTTATTCCCATTATTGCCAGCCAACCCTTAAGCAGATGGCTCGACAAGCCAATGGCTTACTATCTGCTGCAACAGAAAATGGAAGAGATCAAAGCCTCCATGGCAGAACGCGGTAAACAGCTCGATACTGCGCTCAGCACTCAGCTAGCTCAATTTGACTTTGACTGTGGCGCCAAAGATATGGTGCTGCTACGCGATCCGCGCTTCTACAGCACTCATATCCGCTTGCAGGGGCTGGAACTAGCCTCAGGGGTCAACTGCTCAAGCCTTGGAGTAGGGATCCCGCTCATCAAGGAAGCCAAAAAAATGGGTGGCCTACCCGGGAAATTTGGTCTGACCGCCACAATGGATAAGTTCAACACCGAACAGGAGCTGGTGGCCTACTACAAATCAGGCGAGAACATCGCTTATTGGGTGCTGGATAACAGCTGGAGCCACGATCTGCTGCAACACCCCTGTACTAACTGCTTCTATTTGGAGTTCAGCCAGCGGGACCCCGCTGCGATGACCACTCATTTCCCCCGTGGCAACAAGGCAATTAAAGCCGAAGAGAGCAGCCATAGCCTGAGCTTCTTCGATCAGGAAAGCATGACTAAACAGACTCTCTGGGCGGGTAAGGCACTCAATGACTACGCCCGGCAGCAAGTCAGATTCTATGGTCTCTGGATTGGGGCCGCGCTGGGACTCCTGCTGACGGTGAGCTACTGGTTGCTACGTAACTACCGGCGCTCCCTCAAAGGGCTGCTACAGGCTGGACTGATACGCCGGGAATTTATCCCCTTTTATCAACCCGTGGTGAACAGCCGTACCCACGAAGTGGTCGGTTTCGAGGCGCTGCTGCGTTGGCGGCGCGGCGGTGAACTGGTGCCTCCCGGCGCCTTTATTGACTATGTCGAAGAGCAGGGACTGATCCTGCCGATAACCGTACAATTGCTGGAGCGGGTACTCACAGACCTCTCCTCTCTTGCTGCAACTCAGTGGGTCAGCGTCAATCTGGTGGCGGCCCATATCGAGCAGCCTCTGCTGCGCAACCTGTTGCAACAACATCAGTGGCCCTCCCCCGCCCAGCTCACCTTTGAGCTGACCGAGCGCAAACCGCTGACCGATATCAAGAGTGCTACCAGCGAGATCACCGCCCTGCAAGAGCGGGGTTATCACGTCAAACTGGATGACTTTGGTACTGGCTATGGCGGCTTCGCCTATCTGCAGAGCCTCGGGATCCGCCAGATCAAGATCGACAAGATGTTCGTCGACACCATTGGTACCGACGACCTCAAACGCAGCGTGCTGGATGCCATCATCGCCTTTGGCCGAGAGTCGGGGATGGAGATGATTGCCGAGGGGGTCGAGACCCAGGAACAGGTCGATTACCTGTATCGGCAGGGAGTCTATCTGATACAGGGCTATGTCTTTGGCAAGCCCATGCCGCTGCAGGAGCTGCTGCTCTGGCAACAGGCCTTCCGTCGACCCCACTCTGAAACAGCCTGACGACAGAGAGAAGTCTCTTTCCCGGAGCTTGCTCCGGGGTCACTCACTCCGCGGCAGGATAGCGGTACTCACCACCGCGAAAACGGGCCCAGAGGCAGTCGCCCAGATCAAAATGCCACCACTCGCCGGGATAGTTGCTGAACCCTTCCCGCCGCATCAGCCAGAACAGCAGACGGCGGTTGTCACGGATCTGCAGCCGCTGCGCCTCGCTCATTCCCGCACAGGGGCGTTCGAAATAGTCGCTCTCGGCCCGCTCGCTGATATCGTCAAAACCGGTACCAAAGTCGAGCGGCTCACCACTCGCCAGATCGTGTAGCAGCAGATCGATGGCTCCGCCCGACAGATGGGGCGGCACCGGATAGTGACCGGGATCTGAGGGATGGGCACAAAAACGGCGAGTCTCCTGCTCAAGCTGCGCACCATCCCATTCGGGATTAGCCGCGGCGATCTCGCCCTTAATCCGTTCGAAGATGGCCAGAGACGTGGCGCGACTGCGAAATCCGTCGAGCAGAGTAAGACCCAGCCCCGCAGGTAGTCCCGCAGCGACCCGCGCCAGCGCTTTGGCAACCGGCTCTCGCACCCGGATCTGCGGCTCACTGCCCGCCAGATCAAGGCGGTAATAGACGGGATCGATGCGGATCCTGGCGCTGGCGGCCACGATCACCAGTGGATCACTGGCCGAGAGCGCCGCGTGCTCAGCAGCGCTGGCCGGTTCATAGTCGTGAGAGATAGGTGGCAACGGCATCAAATGGACTCCCGGTCAGAGGGAAGCCATTTCAGCAGAGCCTTGCCAGCGGGGCAAGCCCGCCATCGGCACCAGCACAGCCCGAGATCTGTTCCGATCCAAGCACCCGATTTACATCTGTTAACAAAATGGGCTGCCCCTCGAGGCCAAGAGCTTTTATCATAAGGGGCTGGTTAGGGTGCAACCGCCCGTTGCACATTCCATTCATCTCCCGGCCCACCGGTCGCCCCAGAAGAGAACCATTGCCTATGAAGACATTTATCCGGCAAGAGATTGCCCTGCCCGTCGGCCTGCTGACCCTGCTCTTTTTCAAGACGCTCGGCAGCGACCTGCTGACAGAGACAACTCCGCTCGGGATCTATCTTCCTGTGTCGGCGGGGCTGCTTGCCATCGTCACCTGGGCCATCTTCTCGGTGGTGCGCCACTCGGATGCCCTCGCCATCAAGCTGGGCGAACCCTTTGGCACCCTGATCCTCACTCTCTCGGTCATTTCGCTGGAGGTAGTGATGATCTCCTCCGTCATGCTGACCGGCGAGCCCAATCCGGTGATGGCCCGCGACACCATGTTCGCCGTGGTGATGCTGGTCACCAACGGTCTGGTCGGCTTCACCCTGCTGTTTGGCGGCTGGCGCTACCACACCCAGAGCTTCAATCTGGACGGGGTCAAATCCTATCTGGTGGCCATCATCCCGCTCGCCCTGCTCTGTCTGGTGCTGCCCAACTTCACCGAGGGAGGCGCAATCGGCAGTATGTCGCGCGCCATGTCGTGGATGCTGATCATCATCTCGATCCTGCTCTACGGCGTATTTCTGCTGATCCAGACCCGCAGCCACAGCCACTTCTTTGTCGACAGCGACCATGAGGATTACGAGGAGCACCACGGCCCGCTGCAGAGCAACGTCTATCACACCCTGCTGCTGCTCGCCTATCTGGTAGTGGTGATCCTGCTCGCCAAGACTCTGGCCATCCCCATCAACTACGGGGTCAAGGTGCTGTCAGCGCCGCAGGCGCTTGGCGGCTTTATCGTGGCCTGTATCGTACTGGCCCCCGAGGCGGTTGGCGCCATCAAGGCCGCCATCAACAACCAGCTGCAGCGGGCCATGAACCTCTACTTCGGCTCGGTGCTGGCCACCATAGCCCTCACCGTCCCGGCCGTGCTCTTTATCGGCTCCATGCTGGGTCAGGAGGTGCGCCTCGGCCTCTCCGCTGCCGACATGGTGCTGCTCATCACTACGCTCATGGTGTGCAAGGTGACCTTCAGCAGCGGCCGTACCAATGTGCTCCATGGTGCCACCCATCTGGTGTTGTTCGTGGTCTATCTGTTCCTGATGTTCGAGCACCAGTGACCGACTATCGCAGAGACGAAAAGACCGCCCGATTGGGCGGTCTTTTGTTATCAGCTCCAGGATCTCACGGACATCAGTGAAGCGGCGTCCCCCTTATCCCCTACCCTTCTCCCGCCAGGGGAGAAGGGGGCTCAAGGCTTACAGGCTGGGCAGTACCCCGGCCGGGATCAGATCGTTATAGCTGGCACGCCCCAGCAGCGCGGCGGCCGCCTCGATGTCCGGCGCGAAGTACCTGTCCTTGTCGTAGAAGCTAACCTCTTCCCGCAGTCGGCCCTTGGCCACTTCCACCCCTGCACTGGCCCGCAGCGGAGCACGGAAATCGAGCCCCTGCGCCGCCGCCAGCAGTTCGACTGCCAGAATGCCACGGGTGTTCTCGGCCATGTCCGCCAGCCGACGGCCGGCGAAGGTCGCCATGGAGACGTGATCCTCCTGATTGGCGGAGGTGGGCAAGCTGTCTACCGAGGCGGGATGGGCCAGGGTCTTGTTCTCGGAGGCAAGCGCCGCCGAGGTGACCTGAGCGATCATGAAGCCGGAGTTGACCCCGCCATTGTTGACCAGAAACGCCGGCAGACCGGACATCCGCGAGTCAATCAGCAGCGCCATCCGCCGCTCGGAGAGCGAGCCGATTTCGGCGATGGCCAGCGCCAGATTATCGGCCGCAAAGGCCACCGGCTCGGCGTGGAAGTTGCCGCCAGAGATGATCTCCTCGTCATCGGCAAACACCAGCGGGTTGTCGGAGACCGAGTTGGCCTCGCACACCAACACCTCGGCCGCCTGACGGATCTGGGTCAGGCAGGCGCCCATCACCTGCGGCTGGCAGCGCAATGAGTAGGGATCCTGCACCTTCTCGCAGTTGTGGTGGGACATGCCGATCTCGCTGAGATCCCCCAGCAGATGGCGATAGCAGGCAGCCGCGTCGATCTGGCCACGCTGGCCACGCACCGCGTGAATGCGGGCATCGAACGGACGGCGACTACCAAGGGCCGCCTCCACGCTCATGGCACCTATGGTGATGGCTCCGGCGAACAGATCCTCGGCGTGGAACAGCCCTTCCAGCGCAAAGGCGGTGCTCGCCTGGGTGCCGTTGAGCAGTGCCAGCCCCTCTTTCGGTGCCAGCGCGATGGGCTCAAGCCCAGCGATACGCAACGCTTCGCTCGCATCGATCTCGCGCCCGTCGTGACGAGCCTTGCCTTCGCCGATCAACAGGCAGCTCATATGGGCCAACGGCGCCAGATCACCGGAAGCGCCGACAGAACCCTTCTTCGGCACCAGCGGATAGACCTCGGCATTGACCAGCTTCATCAGCGCCTCAAGCACCGCCAGCCGGATGCCGGAGAAGCCGCGCGCCAGCGAGTTGAGCTTGAGCACCATCATCAACCGCACGGTGGCGTCATCCATATAGGTGCCGATGCCAGCCGCGTGGGAGAGCACGATGGAGCGCTGCAATTCATCGAGCTGCTCCACCGGGATCCGGGTGTTGGCCAGCAGGCCAAAGCCGGTGTTGATGCCATACACCACCCGGTTCTGCTCGATCACCTTGGTGACCACGGCAGCGGAGGCGTGGATCGCCGGCAACGCCGCTGGATCCAGTGCAATATGTACCGGCTCGCGGCTGACGCGACGCAGGGTGGCAAGATCCAGCTCGCCCGGGGTAATAGTCAATTCAAACATGGTGTTACACCTTTCCTTTGACACCGTTGGCGCCGTCAATCATCGGCAGATCCAGTTTCGCCTCGTGGGCGCAGTTGATGGCAATCTCGTAGCCCGCATCCGCATGGCGCATCACCCCGGTGGCCGGATCGTTGCGAAGTACCCGACCGACGCGGCGGGCCGCGTCATCAGAGCCGTCACAGACGATCACCACGCCGGAGTGCTGGGAGAAGCCCATGCCGACCCCGCCGCCGTGGTGCAGCGAGACCCAGGTCGCGCCGCCGGCCGTGTTGAGCAGGGCGTTGAGCAGCGGCCAGTCGGAGACGGCATCGGAGCCATCCATCATCGACTCGGTCTCGCGGTTCGGGCTCGCCACCGAGCCGGAATCCAGATGGTCGCGGCCAATGACGACGGGGGCTTTCAGCTCGCCGTTTTTCACCATCTCGTTGAAGGCCAGGCCGAGGCGTACCCGATCCTTGACCCCGACCCAGCAGATCCGCGCTGGCAGCCCCTGAAACGCGATGCGCTCGCGGGCCATGTCGAGCCAGTTGTGCAAATGGGGATCATCGGGGATCAGCTCTTTCACCTTCTGATCGGTCTTGTAGATATCTTCCGGATCGCCGGAGAGGGCCACCCAGCGGAACGGGCCAATCCCCTCGCAGAACAGCGGGCGAATGTAGGCGGGGACGAAGCCGGGGAAGTCGAAGGCGTTTTTCACCCCCTCCTCAAGCGCCATCTGACGGATGTTGTTGCCGTAATCCAGAGTCGCCGCGCCGCGCTCTTGCAGGGTCAGCATCGCCTCCACCTGACGGGCCATGGAGCGACGAGCGGCCAGATTCACCTCCTGCGGGGCACTCTGTTGCAGCTCGCGCCACTTTGCCACGCTCCAGCCCTGCGGCAGGTAGCCGTGCACCGGGTCGTGGGCAGAGGTCTGGTCGGTCACCACGTCAGGCGTGATGCCACGAGCCACCAGCTCGGCGAAGACGTCGGCGGCGTTGCCGAGCAGGCCGACGGAGATGGCGCTGCCGCTCTGTTTGGCCTCTTCGATCATGGCCAGCGCCTCATCCAGAGTGTGAGCCTTCTTGTCCACATAACGGGTGCGCAGACGAAAATCGATGCGGGTCTCGTCACACTCCACGGCGATCATCGAGAAGCCGGCCATGGTAGCGGCCAGCGGCTGGGCACCGCCCATGCCGCCGAGACCACCGGTCAGGATCCAGCGCCCTTTGGGTTCACCGTTGAAGTGCTGATTGGCCACCGCGAAGAAGGTCTCGTAGGTACCTTGCACGATCCCCTGAGTACCGATGTAGATCCACGAACCCGCAGTCATCTGGCCGTACATCATCAAGCCTTTCTTATCGAGCTCGTTGAAGTGCTCCCAGTTGGCCCAGTGCGGCACCAGATTGGAGTTGGCGATCAGCACCCGCGGCGCATCCTTGTGGGTCTGGAACACCCCGACCGGCTTGCCGGATTGCACCAGCAGGGTCTGATCCTCCTCGAGCCGGGTCAGCACCTCGACGATCTTGTCAAAGCAGGCCCAGTTGCGGGCGGCGCGACCGATGCCGCCATAGACCACCAGCGACTGGGGATGCTCGGCCACCTCGGGATCCAGGTTGTTCATCAGCATCCGCAGCGGCGCCTCGGTGAGCCAGCTCTTGGCGGTCAGCTCGGTACCGCGCGGGGCACGGATCACGCGGTTAGGATCATGACGGGGATCCTGCTGTTGCACAGACATACACACTCCTTGTTGTATCAATAGGGTGCCTTCGGCGACGGGCGGCCAAAGGGTTAACGGATCAACAGATGAACCAGTCGCGCGGCCACGCGGGCACTGCGGTTGTCCTGATCCAGCGTCGGGTTGTATTCGGCCAGATCGGCGAGCCTCAGCTTGCCACTGGCCCGGATATGGGCAATGAGCGGTTCGATCACCGCCAGCTCCACGCCGCGAGCGGCGGGGGCACTCACTCCCGGCATCAGGTTGCCGGGCAGCACATCGAGGTCGATAGTGAGGTAGAGGTGATCACAATCGGCGATAAAGGTGTCGAGCCCGCTTAGCAAGGCTGGCAGCTCGGTCCGGGTCATCGCCTCGTCCAGCACATGCCACACTCCCAGCGCCTTGGCGCGGGCAAACAAAGCTTGGGTATTGGCGGTCTCGGCCACCCCGAGGCAGGCGTAGTGAAACGGCGTACCCTGAGCGGCGCACTGCTCGGCGATCTGGAAGAAGGGGGTGCCGGAGCTGGCCAGCTCCTGTTTCATGCGCAGGTCGAAGTGGGCGTCGAAGTTGATGATGCCGACCCTGCCACGGCCAGCCAGATGCAGGTTGAGGCCGCTCCAGCTGCCGAAGGCCACCTCGTGGCCACCGCCCAACACCAGCGGGAAGTGGCCCAGAGCGAGCGCAGCGGCGACCCGCTCAGCCAGTCGGCCGTGGGCAGCGTCGAGATTGCCATCAGTACAGCTCACATCCCCGCCATCATAGACGGGACGGTTCAGATGCCAGGCAGTATTGGCCAGCAGCTTGCGCACCGCTTGCGGCGCACCGGCGGCGCCGACACGCCCCTTGTTGCGGCGTACCCCTTCATCGCAGGCAAAACCGAGCAGTACCACACCGGCAGCCTCTTGTGCCCCGGCGGCCCAGGGCAGCACCTTGTCGTGCCAGCGCAGTGCCAGTTCACCATCTTCCGGATCCTGCCGCCCCTGCCAGAGCGACATGTCGATCGGGTTGAACTTATCCATGGAGGGTCTCCTCACCGTTGAAGATGCGGCCTGCCAGCTGATCGACGCCGACCATGTAGCTCAGCTCGGCCGGATGGGCACAGCGCCAGATCAGGAAATCGGCCGTCATCCCCACCTTGAGCTGGCCAAGGTGTGCCTGCTCGCCAAGCGCTTTGGCAGCGTGGCGGGTCACCCCGACCATCGCCTCCACCGGCGTCAGGCCAAACAGGGTGCAGGCCATGTTCATCGCCATCCGCAGCGAGACGATGGGCGCGGTACCCGGGTTGATATCGGAGGAGACCGCCATCGCCACACCCGCCTTGCGCAGGGCGGCAACCGGGGGCAGCTTGGTCTCTTTGAGGAAGTAGAAGGCAGTGGGCAGCAGGGTGGCGACCACGCCGCGCTGGGCCAGTGCCAGGATCCCCTGCGGATCCAGATACTCCAGATGATCCACCGAAAGGGCACCGAAGTTGGCGGCGAGGGTGCAGCCACCGAGGTTGGAGAGCTGATCCATATGCCCTTTCACCGGCAGGCCGTATTGATCCGCCGCCAGATAGACCTGCTCGGTCTGGGCCAGCGAGAAGCCAATGTGCTCGCAGAAGACGTCCACCGCATCGGCCAGCCCCGCTTTGGCGGCGGCCGGGATGATCTCCTGACAGATGGTCTCGACCCAGGAGTCGGGATCGTCGCGATACTCCGGCGGCACCGCATGGGCCGCCAGCAATGTGGTCTTGACCCGGATCGGCAGCGCCTCTCCCAGTCGGCGGGCCACCCGCAACATCTTGAGCTCGTCCGCCAGCGTCAGGCCATAACCGGACTTGATCTCCACCGTGGTGACACCCTCGCGGATCAGGGATTTCAGCCTCGGCAGCGCCAGCTCGAACAGCTGCTCTTCGCTGGCGGCGCGGGTAGCGCGCACCGTGCTGATGATGCCGCCGCCCCGACGGGCGATCTCGGCATAGGGCACTCCCTGCTGGCGCAGCTCGAACTCCTCGGCACGGCTGCCAGCGAAGATGAGATGAGTGTGGCAATCGATAAGACCGGGGGTAACCAGCTTGCCCTGCATATCCAGCCAGTGGGCAGGATGGGGGCCATTCAGCTCGGCCATCGGCACCAGAGCGTGGATCTTGCCATCCTTCACGCCGATGGCATGGAGCGGCAGCAGACCGTAATCCGCCAATTCATCATTCAGGGTGGCGGGCGTCACGTTGAGCCAGACCCGCTCGCAGTTCAACAATTCCTTGTTCATAGCGACCTCAAATGTATATACATATCTTTATAGTCGATCCATCCGGCGAAAGAAAGAGCAGGATTCACATCCTGATAACAGCATCACGCTTAGAGTTTAAGCACAAAAAAACCCACCGAGAGGTGGGCTTGAGAACAATCTATTTGTATAGACAATCAGGAAAGCTGCGCCTTGGAGCTCAGCTTGTAGCGAGAACCGGGGGAGAGCAATCTGGCGTAGGAGACCAGATGTCCCTCCGACCAGGTGCGCCTGTGCAACAATAGGCAGGGTGTATCCACGCGAATTTGCAACAATCCCGCCTCACCGGCACTCGGCAACACGGCTTCCACCACGTGCTCCATCTCCGACAGGGGGCAAAGCTCCATCAGATAGCGATTGGGAGTCTGCTTCGTGAAATCCTGCTCGCCATAACCCGGCAGCTGCTCGGCATCGACGAAGCGCTCCTCCAGCTGCAGCGGCTCGCCATCAGCCTGATGGACGATGAGGCTGTGGAAGATCGGGGCACCAACCCGCAGGCCCAGCTGCACCGCCACCTTCTCGTCGGCGGCCAGCCGCTGCAGCCGGATCACCCGGGCACTGTATTCGCTGCCCCGCTCGGCAATCTCGTCGGCGATGTTGCGAATGGCCAGCAGCGGCGATTCGGTACGCCGATCCGCCACGAAGCTGCCGGATCCGGCGGTACGCACCAGCCACCCCTCGGCCACCAGTTCGCGCAGCGCCCGGTTGACCGTCATCCGGCTCACGGTGAACTGCTCGCACAAGGCCGCTTCGGTCGGGATCCGATCCCCTGCCTGATAGTGGCGTTCGCGGATCCGATCCAGAATATGCTGCTTGATCTGCAGGTAGAGGGCTGGCGCCAACGGGGTGCTCCTTAGCGCCGACGGTGTGGCGGACGCATGTCCGGCCAGGCGCGGTAGACGTCGGGGATCTGATCCGGCCCGCTGATGCAGAGATCGAGATCGTGCAGCAGACCATCCTTGATGCCGTAGATCCAGCCGTGGACGGCCAGCTCCTGCCCCTTGCGCCAGGCGTTCTGGATGATGGTGGTGTGGCAGACGTTGGCAACCTGCTCGGCTACGTTCAGCTCGCACAGATAGTCAAAGCGCTCGTGCTCATCCTCGATGGCCTCCAGCTCTTCACCATATTTGAAGTAGACATCCTTGATGTTGCGCAGCCAGTTGTCGATGAGCCCCAGCTCCTGATTCTGCATCGCCGCCTTGACCCCGCCGCAGCCATAGTGACCGCAGACGATGATGTGCTTCACCTTGAGCACCTCGACCGCATATTGCAGCACCGAGAGGCAGTTGAAGTCGGTGTGAACCACCAGATTGGCGACGTTGCGGTGAACGAAGACATCCCCCGGCAGCAACCCCATCAGCTGGTTGGCGGGCACCCGGCTATCAGAGCAGCCGATCCAGAGGTATTCGGGAGCCTGCTGGGCAGAGAGGGTGGCAAAGAAGGCGGGATCTTCCGCTTTGATCCGCTCGGCCCACTCACGGTTATTGGTAAACAGGTCCTTCAACAGTTTCACTTCTGCTCTCCATCATGTGGCTGTGGCGGCAACATAACATATCCAAGGGTTATCAGGGCAAGCCCCTATTACCGGCGGCAGAAACAAAAACAGGGCCATCAGGCCCTGTTTTCAGCGCGGAGGCATCACGCCTCCATGGCATCTTTCAGCTTCTTGAGCGCGTTCTTCTCAAGCTGACGCACTCGCTCGGCAGAGACGCCGTAGGTATCGGCCAGCTCCTGCAGGGTGGTCTTGCTGTCATCGTCGAGCCAGCGGGCACGGATGATGTGCTGGCTGCGCTCGTCGAGAGAAGAGAGCGCGGAGCTCAGACGGCGGGTCGCATGATCGTCCCAGTTGTCGTTCTCGATGGTCGCGGCCAGATCGGAGGATTTGTCCTCCAGATAGTGAACCGGTGCGAAACCACCCTCCTCTTCATCGTCACCAACCAGATCGAATGCCTGATCGTAGTTGGCCATCCGTGCTTCCATCTCGGTCACGTCGCTCTCGGAAACCCCGAGATCGGCAGCCACGGCCTTCACCTCTTCGTGGTTCAGCCAGCCCAGACGCTTCTTGGATTTGCGCAGGTTGAAGAAGAGCTTGCGCTGGGCCTTGGTGGTTGCCACCTTGACCATGCGCCAGTTGCGCAATACGTATTCGTGAATTTCGGCCTTGATCCAGTGCACGGCGAAGGAGACCAGACGCACGCCGACGCTCGGGTCGAAGCGCTTGACCGCCTTCATCAGACCGATGTTGCCTTCCTGTACCAGATCGGCCTGCGGCAGACCGTAACCGGCATAACTCTTGGCGACATGAACGACAAAGCGCAGGTGCGACATAACCAGCTGGCGGGCAGCCTCGAGATCACCATCCTGCTGCAAACGCTCAGCCAGCTCACGCTCTTCCTCTGCGCTCAGCACCGGAATAGAGTTTACTGCCTGGATATAGCCTTCCAGACTACCTTGCGGAATCAAAGCCATAGTGCGCTGCAATGAAGTTCCCATCTGTTACCTCTTACTTTTCAATCGAACCAGTCTAACACCCCAAGAGGGACTGTCTACTGACCGGGTCTCATTCTGCGGCTTACATCATAGATCACAAGCTCAGCTTTAGACTGGCTTATCTTATGCCCACAGGATGAATCATGAATGAACAGTCAAAAAAAGGGGGTCACAATGAAGGACCCCCGAAAAGTAGCATGCTAAGTCCATTGTTGCGGAGCTCGCAACCTTCACATGCTTGCCAAGTCTGACGAGCAAGGCATAGGGGCCACACTCGTATAAATTCGTTCAGCTATTTGACTGCTTATAGAGCAGAAGGTTCACAGGATCCAGCAAAGATCCTGAAGATCGCCGTTATTCAGAATACTCCGAGAAGAGTGGCCAAGCCAGAAACGGCCACTCTTTTACTTGATCCGCTTCGCAAAATCCAGCAATTCACAATGTTGATAAATTAATCAGGAAGGCTCGATGTCGCGAATGTGGCGGTGAACCGAGAACCAGGAGGCAATCAGCCCCAGCAGAGCGCCCAGCAGGATCAGGTTCACCCCGTCCACCACACCCATGCCAACCAGCTGGAAGTTACTGTTATACAAGCCCGCCAGCTCTTTCACCACCCCCTCGCTCCAGATCACCATCACCTCGGTCAGCCACCATGCCAGCATGCCACCGATGACCCCGAACCAGATGCCGGTATAAAGGAAAGGACGGTGAATAAAGGCATCGGTCGCCCCCACCAGTTTCAGCACCTCGATCTCGGAGCGCTGGTTGAGGATGTTGAGACGCAGGGTATTGCCGACAATCAGCAGCACGGCGGAGAGCAGCAGCACCGCGATACCGGTGATGGTGTGACGCAGCAGGTTCATGATCCCCTGCAGACGGGTCAGCCACTGCAGATCCAGCTTGCCCTGTTCCACCCCCTCCTCGTTGTTGAGCTTACCGAGCAGCTCGGCGGCGCCTTCCGGATTCTGCCAGCGCGGATCAGGAATAACGCTCAGCACCGGCGGCAGCGGGTTGCTGTCGAGGTAGTCGAGCGCATCGCCGAAGCCGGAGATCTCGCGAAACTCCCGCAGCGCATCGTCGCGACTCATATAGGTAACCGAATCCACCTCGGGGTAGAGCAGGATCCTGTGCTGCAGGTCGAGAATGCTCTGCTCCGGCAGATCCTTGCGCAGATAGAGGGAGATCTGGGAGCTGGTCTGCCAGCTCCCCTCCACCACCTCGGCGTTTTTCAGCAACACGTGGAAGCAGGAGGGCAGCGCCAGACTGACGCCAAGTACCGCCAGCGTCATCAGGGAGGCGAGCGGGTTGCGCCACAGCTCACCCAGACTGGCAAACGCCTGCCGCACATGGTCTACCCCGTACATCATCAGACGGCGCAGCGGCGGTTGCTTGTGACGAACGATAGCCATCAGAGCTCCTCCCCGGCCGAATACATGCGACCCGCCTTGAGGGTCAGGGTGCGATAGCGCATGCGGGCGATGAGCCCCAGATCGTGAGTGGCGATCAGTACGGAGACGCCGAAGCGGTTGAACTCCTCGAACAGCCGCATGATATCCATGGAGAGCTGGGGATCCAGGTTACCGGTCGGCTCGTCAGCGAGCAGCAGCGGCGGCTTGTTGACGATGGCGCGGGCGATGCCGACCCGCTGCTGTTCACCACCGGAAAGCATGCGCGGCTGGTAGCGCTCCTTGCCGAGCAGCCCCACCTTGTCGAGCGCCGCAGCGACCCGCTTGTTGATGTCCGCATGGCTGTAGCCATCGATCACCAGCGGCAACGCCACGTTGTCAAACACGGTGCGGTCCATCAGCAGCCGGTGATCCTGAAAGATCATCCCGATCTGGCGGCGCACATAGGGGATCTGGCTGCGCTGGATATGGCTGACATCGTCGCCATGAAAGAAAACGCGACCATCGGTCGGTCGCTCCATCACGCTGATCAGTTTGAGGAGGGTACTCTTGCCCGCCCCCGAGTGTCCGGTCAGGAAGGCCATCTCCCCCTTGCGCAGGTGAAAGCTAACCTTTTGCAGCGCCTGATGGCCACCGCTGTATACCTTGCTGACCTTGTCAAAACGAATCATAACGGTTCCCTGACATTGACAAACCCCGACCGAAGTCGGGGCATGGGATGTTTACTCATCGCGACTAAACAGGGCCTCGATAAAGTCGTTGGCGACAAAGGGACGCAGATCGTCGATCCCCTCGCCCACCCCGATATAGCGGATCGGGATCTGGAACTTGTCGGCCACCGCGAAGATGACGCCGCCCTTGGCAGTGCCATCCAGCTTGGTGAGGGTGATACCGGTCAGGCCTACCGCCTCGCTGAACAGCTTGGCCTGGCTCAGGGCGTTCTGGCCGGTGCCGGCATCCAGAGTCAGCATGATCTCGTGGGGCGCCTCTTCATCCAGCTTCTTCATCACCCGCACCACCTTCTTGAGCTCCTCCATCAGGTTGCTCTTGTTCTGCAGGCGGCCGGCAGTATCGGCGATCAGCACGTCAGCCCCGCGGGAGCGGGCAGCCTCGATGGCGTCATAAATAACGGAAGCAGAGTCGGCACCGGTGTGCTGGGCAATCACCGGAATGTTGTTGCGCTGACCCCACACCTGCAGCTGCTCGACCGCAGCAGCACGGAAGGTATCGCCAGCGGCAAGCATCACGCTCTTGCCCTCGGCCTGGAACTGCTTGGCCAGCTTGCCGATGGTGGTGGTCTTGCCGACGCCGTTCACGCCGACCATCAGGATGACGTAAGGCTTCTTGCTGGTGTCGATCACCAGCGGCTGCTCGACCTTGGCCAGCATCTCGCCCATATCCTGCTTGAGCAGGCCATAGAGCGCCTCGGCATCCTTGAGCTGCTTGCGGTCCGCGTGCTGTACCAGCCCCTCGATGATACGGGTGGTGGTGTCGACGCCAAGATCGGCGGTCAGCAGCTGGGTCTCCAGCTCTTCGAACAGCTCATCGTCGATCTTCTTGCCACGGAACAGGCCGAAGAAACCGGAGCCGATATTCTCCTTGGTGCGCACCAGACTGCGCTTGAGGCGAGCAAAGAAGCCCTCCCGCTGCGGCTTCTCCTGAGTGTCATCGTCCACCTTGGCGGCCAGCGGCAGAGCGGCCAGGGCGGCGGCCTCAGCCTCCATCGCGGCGACCAGACGCAGATCTTCCGCTCGCTGGGCCTCTTTGGCGATACGGGCTTCTTCCGCAGCCTGAGCTTCAGCGGCAATACGAGCCTCCTCCGCCGCACGGGCTTCAGCAGCAATACGAGCCTCTTCCGCAGCGTGGGCCTCGGCAGCGATACGAGCCTCGGCAGCAATACGAGCCTCCTCCGCGGCGCGGGCTTCAGCAGCAATAAGCGCTTCTTCCGCCACACGGGCCTCGGCAGCGATACGAACTTCTTCCGCGGCGCGGGCTTCAGCTGCGATACGAACCTCTTCTGCGGCTTTAGCCTCGGCGGCAACACGGGCAGCTTCAGCAGCTTGCGCCTCTGCGGCGGCACGCTCCTCTTCTGCCATCAGGGATTCGTTGACGATCACCGGCTCCAGATCGGAGGCGCACTCCTCCACCACCAGCGGACCATGATCATCCAGCTCGGTTGGCGGGCAGCAATCGTCGTGCAAAACGGGATTCTGTGCGCTGGCGGGCACTTCGGGAGCAACGGCCGGCGTACTATCGGAAACAATCACATCGGAAACGGGAGCGGGGGTAGCAGCGACCTCAGGCTCAGCGGTAATCGGGGTGGCTTGGGGTGTCTGTGGTTGGACAGCCTCAGCCTCTTCTTTCTTGCGGCCGAAACCCAGCCAGGAAAACAAACCTTTTGCCATCTAAAAAATACTCACTTCGTTGGCTGACTGCTAAGATAGCCGTCCCTTGGCGGGTCGGCATAAAAATGAACCGCCTTATACTACCACTTTATTTTCTGACGATGAAACGCGATGCCCAGAGTGAAATCCAGCCGTAGCAACCCGAGCAAAAGCCCTGCCCCGCAAGGAAAATCAGGTTTTGTAAGAATCATCAGCGGCCAGTGGCGAGGCCGCAAATTGCCGGTCAAGGATGTGGAAGGGCTCAGACCCACAACGGATCGCGTCAAAGAGACCATATTCAACTGGCTGGCTCCCCACATCCGCGGCACCCGCTGCCTCGACCTGTTTGCCGGCAGCGGCGGCCTTGGTCTGGAAGCGCTGTCGCGCTATGCCGAGCAGGTCACCCTGATCGAAATGGACAGAGGGGCTGCAGAGCAGATCAAGAAGAATCTGGCCACTCTCGGCAGCACGCAGGGTCAGGTCTTCCAGACCGATGCGGTGAGCTGGCTGCAAGGCCCGGCGACACCGTTTGAGCTGGTGTTCCTCGATCCGCCATTTCGTCGGGATCTGCTGCCGCAAGTTTGCGAACTGCTGGAACTGCGCGGCTGGCTGGCCCCCGATGCCCTCATCTATCTGGAGCGAGAGAAGGAGATGGCCGATCTGGCGCTGCCCGCCAGCTGGCAGTTACTCAAGGACAAACAAGCAGGTCAGGTCTGCTATCAACTCTATGTAAGGGAGGTAAACAATGAAGCGGGTATTTAATCTGCTGGCGATGGGGCTGGTGCTGTTCTTCTGGTTTGGCGTGCTGATGAGCCTGATCGCCCCCCTGCCCGGCAAACTGAACGGCTTTTTGCCGGTCTGCGGCGTGATTGTCGCCCTGTTCCACTGGCTACAGGCCAGCATGATCAAGGCTGCCTGCAAACGCTACTTCGAAGTAACCAAGGCCGAGTTTGTCGGTGTGCTGGTCTTCGGCGTATTCGGCATGGTGGATATTCGCCATCGCCTGCAGGAGATTGTCAGTGCGGCCCAGCGACCAAAAAATCAGGATCAGGCATAAAAGAAAAGGGGACGGCTTTCGCCGTCCCCTATTGTCGTGTCGTCCTGTCCTTAGAACTGCAATGCTCCCTGCAATCCCTGACGTTATCCTAATCCCTTGGAATATCCCCTTTCCAATCCGTTGGCGTGTCCTCAGCCTTCCTGGCTTGGCAATTCATCCCGAACTGCTTCACGGTCTCCATCCTGGAGGTGTCCATTACCACGTCCTGTGGGGTTCCCTGAGTCTTCCTGACCGATAACCATCCGGGTTATCTCGCTTCATCCTGAAGAATCCTGCCCGCATCCAGCGAGTTCCTGCTCATCCTGAAGAACGATGTCCTGTTCGTCCTGCTCTCGTCCTGAGAGTATCCCTGCCG
Organism: Aeromonas lacus; assembly: GCF_000764665.1. Lineage (GTDB taxonomy): Bacteria > Pseudomonadota > Gammaproteobacteria > Enterobacterales > Aeromonadaceae > Aeromonas > Aeromonas lacus. The sequence goes on from NZ_JRGM01000009.1 coordinate 79,740, forward strand.
CATCCCGCGGTGTTCCCTCGTTCATCCGTGACGACAGTCATCCAGACCATCGAACTCATCCTGAGGTGTCCTTGCTCGCATCCTGCGAACTATTCCATCTTTATGCGCTGCTCTGCGTCCTGCAGAACCAGCTCCGTCCTTGTGAGACCCATAGTAAAGCGTTGCCGGTTCAGAACAAGGGGGATTTCTGGAGAAAGATCCTGCCAACCGTTTCCCAGACAAAGTGGACTGCAAACATAACACATTAAAATCAACAACTTATTTAGTTTCAATGGAAAGTGGACTCCACCCTGACTAGCTTCGCGCACGGGTTAAAGCGCCAGCCTCCTACAGCAGCTATGGCAGATCTCTTACACGGCAATCCTGCACCGGAATGGCCAGAGAAAACGGTTCAATTTCGCCGTAAAAGCTTAAAAATAAGTTGAATAAATATGCTCAAAAAAACCGCAAAAAAAAGCCGACACTGGGGCCGGCTATTTACGATTTTCACTGTGGTGCCAAACGTACCGTTCAGCTCACCCGATTGCCCGGGTTGAGATAGGCTCTGCGCAGCGACTCGGGTGCCAGCACCTCCAGCTCGCCACCGATATTGTTCAACCAGCTGCGAAACTCCGGGGTGTCCTGCACTTCGGTCTCCACCACCACGCTGCGCTTGTCGTAGCGGGTCATCCGCGGATTGTTGCCCGGGATCTGGTTATCCACCAGCGACTGGCTGTTGGCATCGATCCGGCCGACAAAGCGGATTGGGCCGCTCACATCCTGATAGCCCTGATCACGGATCAGCTTCTGGATATTGAAATCCTTCGGCTGGGTCGCGCTGAAGTTGGTCAGCTCCACGTTCTTGATATGGTCGAACGGAATGCCGTAAACCTTGGGATCCAGCTCGGACAGGGTGCAGAGCAGGATCGGACCGTCCGGCTGATTGAGAATGCCGAGCGGATTGATACGGTCGTAGCAGAGCCACACGGTACGCTCTTTGATCACGCGCTGGATCTCGGCGCTGAACTTGCGGCCACGCCACAAGGCATCGCGGATCAGGGTGCTGCGGCGGATCTCCGGGTTGCCGGCAAACGGGCGCGGCGACTGGTGCACACTCTCCAGCCAGCGTTCGGCCAGTTCACTCTGGCTGTCACGGATCACCTGACTGGCCTTGTCGACCAGCGGGTTCAATTCGGTCAGCACACTCGCAGGCAACAGCTGGCTGGCCTGGTCGCTCCAGGTTTTCAGCGCAACAGCCAGCGAGAGCGGCATGATGTTGGCAAAGTCATTGAGGCCGTGGCGCTCGAAGCACCAGCCATGGGGTTTACTGCGCTCGTCCGAGGTGAGGTCGAACAGTCCCATGCCGGACATCTCTTCCAGGTCCCGTTGCACGGTACGCAGACTGACGTGGATACCTTCCTCTTCCAGTTTTACCTGAAGTTGGCTGGCGGTCAGCTTGTAAGGGCGGTGCGGGATGCAACGCGCCAAGGTCAGTTGTCGTAACAGCTTCTTACTCATGGTGCATGCCTTCACTGGTTTAGCGTTGACTGTATGCTAAGGGCATCTTGCGACAGTCTATGTCGCAAGTTTTGCCGCGACAACTGTCGCCATTTTCATACAAAATGCACTATGCAATTGATTTATATATAAAAATAATCAGTAAGGAAGGCTAAAAATTGAAAAGATTTGCAGAAAAAACATCAAATTAAAGCTCTGCATCAAATGAATAAGGCAGCATAAAAAACCATTCAATCAATGATTATCAGCCAGTCGTATAAAAAGAGGAGGAGAAAGCTCTCCTCCTCGCCGGATTTACATCAGCCATGACCAGGGCGACTTGGTGACAGCGGCGCCAACCATATAGCCAAACACTGCCAGCGCAGCCAAGCCGGCCACCAGCTTCTGGCCACGGGCCGGACGCTTGAGCGCCATGACACCCAGACCGATATAGAGCACTAAAGCAATCAGCTTGGCCAGCAGCCAGGGTTGCTGACCCGGGCTCAGCTGCAATGCCACCGCCAGCAGAACACCGAGCAGCAGCAGGAAGGTGTCGTTGATATGGGGCAGGATCTTCAGCCACTTCTGCTGTAACCGAGCGCTGCCGGACAGTGCCAGACTCCAGCGGTAGGCAAACAGCAACAGGCTGACCAGCGCCAGCGTCATGTGCAGGTGTTTGAGCATGGGATAATAGGCAATCATTTTGCTTCCTTGTCGTCGTCGGGTAGCCCGCTGTTCCAGTTGTGGGCATGAATACGCTCCTGCCCCTCCTCATCGTCTTGCAGCAGATCGGAGAGGATCTCCCGGTATTGCAGGCTCTTGTTGATATAGGTGTGTTCGTCGTCGAGATAGTTGACCTGCTCGCGCAGCAACCAGTTGTCGTGCTGTTTGAAGGTCTGGCCCGCTCGCCAGGCCTGGTTGGCGCGAAAACCGAGTTGAGTCAGGGCTTCCACCCCCAGATCCACGGCTGATCCCAGCGTTTCCCGATATACGCTGTCGACACCGTGGCGCAGGATCTCGTGGGCATGGGGACGATCCTGCGCCCGCGCCAGGATCTTCAGATGGGGGAAGTGCTTCTGCACCATCTCGATCACCGCCAGCGAAGTGGCGCTGTCGTTGATGGAGAGCACCAGCAACTTGGCCTTGTGAGCGCCGGCAGCATGCAGCAGATCAAGGCGACTGGCATCGCCATAGAAGACCTGATAGCCATACTTGCGCAGCGTCTCGATCTGGCTGGCATCCTGCTCGAGGATGGTGGTGCCGATGCCATGCCCGTGCAGCAGACGTCCCACAATCTGACCGAAACGGCCGAAGCCCGCGATGATCACCGGATGCTCCACCAATTCGGGTTGTTCATGCTGCGGCACCTCGCTCTGGTTACGGTAATCGAACCAGGGCTGGATCACCCGATCGTTGAGGATCAGCAGCAGCGGGGTCAGCGCCATGGAGAGCGCAACCACCAGCGTCAGCAGGGAGATGGTCTCGCCGGGCAGCACCCGGTTTTGCGCGGCAAACGAGAAGAGCACGAAAGCAAACTCACCGCCCTGGGCGAGCGCCAGCCCGAAAGTCCAGCGCTGACTCGGAGAGATGCGCAAGACGAAGCCAAGCGCCATCAACACCAGCCATTTGAGCACCATCAGCCCCACCACCAGCGTCGGGATGAGGAAAGGGTGTTCGGCAAACAGGCCAAAGTTGATGCCGGCCCCCACCGACATGAAGAAGAGGCCGAGCAGCAGCCCCTTGAACGGCTCTATGTCCGCCTCCAGCTCGTGACGGTATTCGCTGTCGGCCAATACCACGCCGGCCAAGAAAGAGCCGAGAGCGGGTGAAAGCCCGACTGATTCCATCAGCACGGCGATGGCGATCACCAGCAGCAGGGCGGCGGCGACGAAGATCTCCCGCATATGGGACTGGGCAATGGCCCGGAACACTGGCCGCATCAGGTAGTGGCCACCCAGCACGATGCCGGAGATGGCCGCCACCACCAGCAGACCATGTTGCCACCCCGCCAGCTCGGAGCCGCCATTGTTGCTCACCGGCGCGATGGCCAGCAGCGGCAGGATCGCCAGGATCGGAATGACGGCGATGTCCTGAAACAGCAGCACGGCAAAGGCGGAGCGACCGCTCTCGCTCTGCATCAGCTTGCGCTCCTGCAGGCTCTGCAACACGATGGCTGTGGATGAAAGCGCCAGAATGAGGCCGATGGCCAGCCCCTGTTGCAGCGGCAGGCCAATAAGGTGCGCCACGCCAGTCAGCGCGGCAGTTGTGAGCAGCACCTGCAGGCCGCCGGTGCCGAGGATCGGCCCCTTCAGTTGCCACAAGAGGGCCGGACGCAATTCAAGACCGACCAGAAACAGCATCAGCACCACGCCAAACTCGGCGAAGTGCATCACATCCTTCTGTTCGCCCACCAGCCCCAGCAGGAAGGGGCCTATGATGATCCCCGCCAGCAGATAGCCGAGCACCGAGCCCAGTCCCCAGCGCTTGGCCAGCGGCACTGCGATGACGGCGGCAGAGAGGTAGATAAAGGCATCAAACAGGATCCCGTGGCCCATCAGTCAGTCCTCCGTGTGAACGTCTGATCCGGCTCATGAGCTCGGCCAACAAGCTGCCCGTGTTTCATGAGAGCACCTCCAGCAGATCGCGTAGATAAGGGCGCCCGGCCAGTTGCTCCGGAGTCAGCTGATCGTCACGCAGGGCGCAGAGCAGCTGGCGGTAATCCTGACCACAGCGGCGCAGGGCGGCGGGATCCTTGATCTTGTGAAAGGAGTGCAGCACGAACGGGGGTAGCCAGTTCATACCGCACAAGGTGGCAGCCTGTTGAAATGGCAGCAAAAAGTCGAGCAGCGGTCGGCTGTTATACCCCTCGCTGCAGTAGGACTCCGGCGCCCCGCCGGTGGTGATGGCGCTCAGCCACTGCTTGCCCTTGAGGGCATGAGCCTCGGGGCCGTAGGCGTAACCATACTCCAGCACCAGATCCATCCACTCCTTCATGATGGCCGGGCAGGAGTACCAGTAAAACGGGTGCTGAAAGACAATGATATCGTGCTCGGAGAGCAGCGCCTGCTCCCGCTTCACATCGATGAACATGTCGGGATAGTGCTGGTAGAGATCGTGAACCGTGACCCCCTCCAGCCCCTCAATCGCCTGCAACAGCTGCTTGTTGGCCCGCGAGCCCTGCAAGGCGGGATGGGAAAAAATAACCAGAATGCGTTTCATGACAACATCACCCGAACAAGCGCCAGAGCTGGCGCGATAAAAGAGAAAAGGGGTGTGACAGACACATCGTAAAGATGCACAGGAAAGCGACCTTATCAGGAAGCACCGTGGCCTGCCAACTCGGGGATCAGCTCCCGCAGCGCCGGATTGAGGGTCTGGTGAGCGGGATAACAAAGCCCAATCCGGCGAAACATCCGCGGCCCGCTTACCGGCAGGGTACAGAGCCCCGCCTCATCCTCCACCAGCCCGTCCGGCAGAAAGCTGATGCCGACCCCGGCCAGCACCAGCGCCATCACCAATCCCTTGCTCTCGGCCTTGGCCACCAGATTGAGGGTAAGCCGGTCACAGGCCAGCAGGCCTATGGTCTGTTGATGGGCTTCACAGGGTGGACACTCAATAAAATCATAATGTTGCAGCTCGGCCAGCTCAATTTTCTCGCGGCTGGCCAGGGGATGGTCGACCGGCACGCAGAGCACGTAATCCTCTTCCCAGAGCGGCAGAAAGATCTCGTCCTCCCGGCGCAGGGCGTCCAGCGTCAGCCGACAGTCGGCTGGCGTGCCGTAATCGGAGAGGGTGAGATCCAGCTCGGGCAGTACCGTCTGTACCCGTTGCAGCAACCCCGCCACCCGACGCCGGCTCAGGTCGGGCATGATGGCGATATTGAGCCTCGCACGCGTCGCTTTCTGGCGAAACAGCTCCGGCAGACGACGCGCCTCCTCCACCAGCTTGACCGCGTGGGGATAGAGATAGTGGGCAGGATCGCACGCCTCCACCCCCTTCTTGCCGCGGATGAAAAGGCTGTCACCGAGCGCCTCTTCCAGCTGGCGCAGCCCAGCCGAGAGAGAGGGCTGGCTGACATGGCAGCGTTCGGCCGCCGCCGTGATGTTCTTCTCTTCATAGATGGCGATGAAGAAACGTAGCAGTCGCAGATCCAGCATAAGTCCAACCATAGTTTTTTCAGATGATAACCAGCGGAAAACAATATTTATCACTTATAGATGCAGTGACTATAGTGACCCTGTTCCGCGCTGGCCAGCAGCTTGTTGGCTCAAACCGACCATCGAATCTGAAGGAAAAAATCATGTCCAAAGCTCTCGTCGTTATCACCGGTGCCTCTGCCGGGATCGGTGCCGCCATCGCCCGCGCCTTCTCTGCCGCTGGCCATCCCCTGCTGTTGCTGGCCCGTCGGGTCGAGCCAATGCAGGCTCTCGGTCTGCCGAATACCCTCTGCATCGGGGTCGATGTGACCGACACCGCCGCCATGAAGGCCGCCGTCCAGCAGGCAGAAGCCAAATTTGGCCCGGTCGGCTGCATGGTCAACAACGCCGGCGTCATGCTGCTGGGTCAAGCTGACGTGCAGGATCCGGCCGAGTGGCAACAGATGCTCAACATCAACGTCATGGGGGTGCTGAACGGCGTCCACGCGGTACTGGCCGGGATGAAGGAGCGCCGCAGCGGCACCATCATCAACATCAGCTCCATCGCCGGTCGCAAGACTTTCCCGAACCATGCCGCCTACTGCGCTACCAAGTTCGCCGTCCACGCCCTGACCGAAAACATCCGCGAAGAGGTTGCCGATGTCGGCGTGCGGATGGTGACCATAGCTCCGGGCGCAGTCGAGACCGAGCTGCTCAGCCATACCACTGACGAGAGCATCAAGGCCGGTTATCACGACTGGAAAGATCAGATGGGCGGCGTCATTGCGCCGGAAGTGATCGCCGAGGCGGTACTCTACGCCTGGAACCAGCCGGCCAACGTCTGCGTACGCGAGATCGTGCTGGCGGCCACCCGTCAGCAACCTTAATCTGCGCTGACTGGCACTATGGGGAGGGCTTGACCCTCCCCGGGGGCACAGGGTTACCATGTGCCCCTTGTTATTTTCGAGTCATTCCATGGTTCTCACCCGTCGCCAACTCGCTCACGCCCGTCGCTGGCTCCCCCTGTGGAGTCTGGTGCTGGTGTTGATGTCGTTTGGCAGCCGGGCCGCAACCGACCTCTGTACCCTGACCACCCACTGCAGCCAGAGCGAACGCTCGCTGGAAAAAGCGATGCCCTGCGGCAGCTTCACCACGGCGCTCTCGATGACGCTGCTGGCCAGCGACAGCCTGACGGTGGCGGTGCTGGAACCGGATAGTCCCGACTTCTCCTCTCCCTCTCTCTATATGCCGGAAGCGCCGCTGGAGCGGCTCGAACGCCCCCCTCGCACTCAGGCCTGAAAGTCATCCCGTATCGGGCATCTTTTCTTTCATCTGAGGTGAGTGATGTACAAACCCCTGTTACTGGCCATGCTGGCCGGTACCGTCAGCTTTTCAGCCCTCGCGGCCGAGAAGATGACCGTCTACAAATCCAAATATTGTGGCTGCTGCCAAAGCTGGAACGAGCACATGGAGCAGAATGGCTTCGAACTGGAAGTCATCGAGACCGAGCAGCTCAGCGCAGTGAAACAGCAATACGGTATCGCGCCGGAACTGGCCTCTTGCCATACCGGAATCGTAAATGGCTATGTGATCGAGGGGCATGTACCGGCCGCCGATGTGAAGAAACTCCTCAAGGAGCGGCCTGCCATCCGCGGTCTGACCATTCCGGGCATGCCCCAGAGTGCGCCAGGTATGGATATTCCCGGCCAGCCCTACGAGGTATTGAGCATCAGCAACGAGGGCACGACCGACAGCTGGTCGCGCTACCCGGGCTGACAACAACTGGCCATGAACCGGCACTCCACTATCATGTGAGGCACACCTGAGCGGACCCTTGTCGCTCATGGCCAGAGAAGGGGCCGCTATCGCGAGATGGCGGCCTTTTTTATTTGCTTTTCCTTCAATAACAAGGGATTGCTTGCAACAATCGGCAACAAGGGGCAGATTTAACGCCAATTCATGGAGCCGATGCTCAGGTCTGCCAACCCTTTCCAGCGCCAAGGATGCGACATGTTTACCTTTTCCCGAGGAGTTCTGCTGCTAGCCTTTCTGACAGTTCTCCCCCCTACTTATGCCAATGAAGAGCCTGCCATGACGACACCTGACACCTCAATCCAGCCGCCCGTGGCCGCCAAACATCCCCGTACGCTGAAAAAACACGGAGACACCCGGATCGACAACTACTACTGGCTGCGTGACGACCAGCGTCAGGCGCCGGAAGTGCTGCAATACCTCGAGGCCGAGAACGCCTATACCGAGGCCATGCTCAAGCCGACCCAGCCACTGCGCGAACAGCTCTACAAGGAGATGGTGGCCCGCATCCCCCAGCAGGATGAGTCGGTACCCTATGTGAAAAATGGCTACCGCTACCAGACCCGCTATGAGCCGGGCAAGGAGTACGGGATCTACTCGCGCACCAAGCTCGGCGAAGAGCAGGCGAGCCTGCTGCTCGACAGCAACCTGCGGGCTGAAGGGCACGAGTTCTATGCCCTCGGCGCCCTTGAGGTGAGCCGCAACAACCGCTGGCTGGCGGTGGCGGAAGATTTCCTCTCCCGCCGTCAGTACCAGATCCAGTTCCTCGATCTGGAGAGCGGCAAGTGGGCCGCCGACACACTGGAGAACACCTCCGGCAATCTGGTGTGGGCCAACGACAACAAAACGGTCTTCTATGTGCGCAAGCACCCGCAGACCCTGCTTCCGTATCAGGTCTACCGCCACACGCTCGGTACGGATCCGGCCACGGACAAGCTGGTTTACGAGGAGAAGGATGACTCCTTCTACGTCAGCCTCTACGCCACCACCTCGGAAGATTTCATCGTTATCGCCCTCTCCAGCACCACCACAGGTGAAGCGCGGCTGATCGATGCCAACCTGCCGGAACACGCGCCCCGCCTGTTCCTGCCGCGCAAGGTGGATCACGAATACAGCCTGGATCACTACCGCGGCCGCTTCTATGTGCGCTCCAACAAGGACGGTAAGAACTTCGGCCTCTACGAAACCAAAGAGAGCCCAGTCGATCGCTGGAAGGCGGTGATTGCCCCGAACCCCGACGTGCTGCTGGAGAGCTATGCCCTGTTCAAGGATTGGCTGGTGCTGGAAGAGCGCAGCAAGGGGCTGACCCGCTTGCGTCAGCTCAACTGGCAGAGCGGTGAGCAGAAGGAGATCGCCTTCGACGACCCTGCCTACGTCACTTGGCTCGCCTACAACCCGGAGCCGGATACCAGCCTGCTGCGCTATGGCTACTCCTCCATGACCACCCCCTCCTCCACCTATGAGCTGGACATGGCGAGCGGCAAGCGCACCCTGCTCAAACAGCAACCGGTGGCGGGCTTCAAGGCTGATCAATATGCCAGCGAACGACTCTGGGTCACCGCCCGCGACGGCGTATCGGTGCCGGTATCGCTGGTCTATCGCAAGGACAAGTTCAAGAAAGGTCTCGCCGATTCGGCCAAGAATCCGCTACTGGTCTATGGCTACGGTTCCTACGGCGCCAGCATGGATCCCGACTTCAGCAGTTCACGCCTGAGCCTGCTGGATCGCGGCTTCGTCTACGCCATCGCCCATATACGGGGTGGTGAGGAGCTGGGTCGCCCCTGGTACGAAGATGGCAAGCTGCTGAAAAAACAGAACACCTTCAATGACTTCATCGATGTTACCAAGGCACTGGTCGAGCAAGGCTACGGTGCCAGGGATCAGGTTTACGCCATGGGCGGCAGCGCCGGCGGTCTGCTGATGGGCGCCGTCATCAATCAGGCGCCCGAACTCTATCGCGGTGTGGTGGCGCAGGTGCCCTTCGTCGATGTGGTCACCACCATGCTGGACGAGTCGATCCCCCTCACCACCGGGGAGTATGACGAGTGGGGCAACCCGAACCAGAAGCGCTACTACGACTACATGAAGAGCTACAGCCCCTACGATCAGGTCAAGGCGCAAGCCTACCCCAACCTGCTGGTTACTACCGGCCTGCACGACTCGCAGGTGCAGTATTGGGAGCCAGCCAAGTGGGTCGCCAAGCTGCGTGAGCTGAAGACGGATGATAACAAGTTGTTACTGAATACCGACATGGATGCTGGCCACGGTGGCAAGTCGGGCCGCTTCAAAGCCTACGAAGATATCGCGCTGGAGTATGCCTTTATCCTGGATCTGGCCGCCCCGGCCAACTGATCTCATATGACGCTAGCCCTTGCCACGCAAGGGCTACAAAAGACCCCTTCCGCTACTCCCCACCCGACTCCCGCACAATTAATCTGCGATCAACAAATTAATGATCGGCATCAAACTTTTCGATATTAAACGCTGCTTTTTTGCCCTTTTGTTTGATTGTTGTTGGCGAGATGTGCTTAATCGAAGCCGTTACAACTTTTTCTTTGGCCCCTCAGGGGCCAAATTATCTTCTGCCGGCAGGACGCCGGCTATCTCACCGCAGGATGATGGTGGCTTTTTTGGGAGGGGGTAACAGCCCGACCTTTTCCTCGTACGAGGCCCTATCGGCCAGCCCGGCTCCCGCCGCAGGCTCGCCATAAATTCACTCGTGGAACGGGTGAGATAACTCAATGAAAAGGATGGAAAACATGAAAGGATTATCCCTGGCATGCGCCCTGTCGGCTGCTCTGGTCGGCGTGTCGTTTGGTGGCCCGGTACAGGCGCAGGAGCGCTTCGTGACCATAGGCACCGGCGGCCAGACCGGCGTCTACTACGTGGCGGGCCAGTCGATCTGCCGCTTCCTCAATCGCGGCGCGTCCGATCACCAGATCAAGTGCAACGCCCCGGCCAGCGGCGGCGGTGTAGCCAACGTCAACGGTATCCGCAGCGGCGAGTTCAACTTCGGCATCATGCAATCCGATCACCAGTTCAAGGCGATGAAAGGGCTGCCCCCCTTCCAGGTAGAAGGAGCCATGGATGACATGCGCGCCGTCTTCTCCCTGCAGAGCGAAGTATTCACCATCCTGGCCCGCAAGGATGCTAAGGTCGCCGGCTTCGATGATCTCAAGGGCAAGCGGGTCAATATCGGCAACCCGGGCTCAGGCCAGCGCGACACCATGGAAGAGATCATGGCGGTCAAGGGCTGGAAGAAGGGCGACTTCGGTCTGGTATCGGAGCTGAAACCGGCCGAACAGGCCTCCGCCCTCGGTGACAACAACATCGATGCCATGAGCTACTTCGTCGGCCACCCCAATGGCGCCATTCAGGAAGCCTCCACCACCACCGACGCCGTGCTGGTGCCGGTGACCGGCGCCGAGATCGACAAGCTGCTGGCCGAGAAGAGCTACTACACCAAGGCTGAAATTCCGGGTGGCATCTACAAGGGCAGTGACCAGCCGACCCCCTCCATCGGTGGCAAGGCGGTACTCTCCACCAGCGCCAAGACCAACCCCGAAGTGGTTTATCAGCTGGTGAAGTCGGTGTTCGACAATCTCGATCGCTTCAAGCGCCTGCACCCGGCCTTCGCCGACCTCAAAGAGGCCGACATGATCAAGGTGGGGCTCTCCGCTCCGCTCCATGAAGGGGCCGCCCGCTACTACAAAGAGCGCGGCTGGATCTAAGCGCGGGCCCCCGGGCCGCTGTCACTCTCACCGACACCCGTCTGCCGCGCCCCTGATTGCGGGGGCGGGTGTCGCTCTTGTTGTACTGGTGGGCACAAACTAACCCTATGCAAGACAAACAACTCTCTACCGAGGAGCTGATCGCCCAGGATGTGGGCGCACGACTCCCTGCTGGCGCCATGGGTGGCATCATCACCCTGCTGGCGCTGGCCTGGTCACTGTTCCAGCTCTGGATCGCCTCACCGCTCCCATTCATGCTCGGCTTTGGCGTGCTCAATGACACCGAAACCCGCTCCATTCACCTCACCTTTGCCCTGCTGCTGGCATTTCTGGTGTTTCCGGCGTTTCGCACCTCGCCGCGAGATCGGGTGCCCTTTAGCGATATCGCTCTCGCCCTGATCGCGGCCGGCGCAGCCTCCTACCTCTTCGTGATGTATCAGGCGCTGGCCCAGCGACCGGGCAACCTCACCACGGCAGATCTGGTGACGGCCTGTATCGGCATTCCGCTGCTGCTCGAAGCGGCCCGTCGTGCGCTGGGACCAGCGCTGGCGGTCATCGCCATCGTCTTTCTCACCTACAGTCTGGCGGGTCCCTGGATGCCGGGACTGTTGGCCCACCGCGGAGTGAGCTTCACTGCACTGGCCAACCACCAGTGGATCACCACCGAGGGGGTATTTGGTATCGCCCTCGGCGTCTCCACCAGCTTCGTCTTCCTGTTCGTGCTGTTCGGCGCCTTGCTGGAGCGGGCCGGTGCCGGCCACTACTTCATCCAGCTCGCCTTCAGCCTGCTTGGTCACCTGCGCGGCGGCCCAGCCAAGGCGGCGGTAGTTGCCTCCGGCCTCACCGGCCTCATCTCGGGCTCCTCCATCGCCAACGTAGTCACCACCGGCACCTTCACCATTCCCATGATGAAGCGGGTGGGGTTCTCGAAAGAGAAGGCGGGCGCGGTTGAAGTGGCCTCTTCGGTCAACGGCCAGATCATGCCGCCAGTGATGGGGGCCGCGGCTTTCCTGATGGTCGAATACGTGGGCATCCCCTATGTGGAGATCATCAAGCATGCCTTTCTGCCTGCGGCCATCTCCTACATAGCGCTGCTCTACATCGTCCATCTGGAGGCGCTCAAGCTCGGCATGCAGCCCATCGGCAACTACCAGCCGAAACCCTGGCTGCACCGTCTGACCGGTTTTGCCTTTGGTGCAGCCCTCATCAGCGGACTGTCGATGGCGGTTTACTATGGCCTTGGCTGGCTCAAACCTGCGCTGGGCGACTATGCCCTGCCCGGTATCGGCCTGCTGCTGGCCATCGCCTATCTGGGTCTGCTGAAGATCGCCGCAAGCAATGACCCCCTGCCGGCGGAAGATCCGGACAAGCCCCTTGAGGAGTTGCCCAACACCCGTACCGTGCTGCTCTCCGGCCTTCACTTCCTGCTGCCGGTAGTGGTGCTGGTGTGGTGCCTGATGGTGGAGCGCCTCTCGCCCGGCCTCTCCGCCTTCTGGGGTACCGTGATGCTGGTGATTATCCTGCTGACCCAGCGACCGCTGCTCAACTGGCTGCGCCAGGATGGCAAGCACAACTACGGCACCGTCGCTGACGGCGTGGTGGATCTGCGAGAAGGGCTGGTCGCAGGTGCCCGCAACATGATTGGTATCGGCATTGCCACCGCCACCGCTGGGGTCATAGTCGGTGCGGTCTCCCAGACCGGGGTGGGTCTGGTGCTGGCGGATCTGGTCGAAATGCTCTCCATGGGCAATCTGCTGCTGATGCTGCTGCTGACCGCCCTGCTGAGCCTGATCCTCGGCATGGGGCTGCCCACCACCGCCAACTACATCGTCGTATCCAGCCTGCTGGCGCCGGTGGTGGTGACGCTGGGACAGCAGAATGGGCTGATCGTGCCGCTCATCGCGGTGCACCTGTTCGTCTTCTACTTCGGCATCATGGCGGATGTGACGCCACCGGTGGGACTGGCTTCCTTCGCGGCAGCCGCCGTCTCCAAGGGGGACCCCATCAAGACCGGGATCACGGCCTTCTACTACAGCCTGCGTACCGCGGCACTGCCGTTCCTGTTCATCTTCAATACCGATCTGCTGTTGATCGACGTGGACTTTGCCCACGGGGTGCTGATCTTCATTGTGGCGACCATCGCCATGCTGATCTTCGCCGCCGCCACCCAGGGCCATTTTCTGGTGAAGAGCCGCTGGTACGAGAGCGTGTTGCTGCTGCTGGTCGCCTTCACCCTGTTCCGCCCGGGTTTCTGGATGGACAGGCTTCATGATCCCTATCGGGTTACCCCGCCCGCCGAGTTGGCAAAAACCTTGGGCGAAGTGGAGGCGGAGAGCACCCTGCGGCTACGGCTCCTGGGGGAAGATGCGGTAGGCAAACCCCGCCAGTTCACCCTGCTGGTGCCCGTACCGGAAGGGGCCACGGGTGAAGAGCGGCTGGCCAATCTGGGGCTCACCCTCTATGAGCAGGATGGCAAGACGCTGATCGACAGCGTCGCCTTCGGCAGCCCGGCTGCCGCCATGGGGCTGGAGTTCGATCAGGAGATCCTGGCCGTCAAAGCGCCGACCGACCGCTGGCGCAAAGAGCTGATGTGGATCCCGGGCTTCCTGCTGTTTGGCGCCATCATCTGGTTGCAGCGCCGCCGCGTGGTGGTCAGCGCAAGCTGATGGATTCCCGCATCTGCATGAGAAACGAGAGAGGGCCGCGACAGCGGCCCTCTTTTTTGAAGCGCTGATACCAGGGGATAACCCCCCGCCTTCAGCCAGAAAAAAAGTGGGGTGACATATCCATGTCACCCCCTCGCAAATAAGCATGTTCCATATTGGAATCCGGTCGTCGCGGGCGCCTCTCCGAACCTCCCGAAAGTTCGCTACCCATCAGAAGTCAGCGCCAGTTGCAGCGATACAAGTGACCAGCAACCCGTTACAACCCTCTTCCACACGGCAGCAAGCCGCCGTGTTTGTCCTTGCAACTGAAATATTACGCAGAAAAACAAAATAAAAAACGATTTTATGCCCAATTCATTCACATGTCGGTACAAGAAACAGCCTTGCCACCACCATGAATTGGTTATAAAACAGCTAGATAGACTCAATTATGGCTATTCACCCGCAATGTGCATCGGCAAAGACCTACACGCCTTTGCGAGATCTCGCACAAAAAATGGCCAGCTCACAACCAGCGATGCAGTGGTAACCAGTCGCTGATCCTGCCGACCAGACGCCGTGACCACCCTCCCGGTTTGCGTGGTTCGCTCGGCCCTTGCCACTGTTGCAGCCACGCCTGCAACTGCTGGCAGATGGGCGCACACTCCAGCTGCAACATCAGCTCGGTATTGAGAAAAAGCGAGCGGGGATCGAGGTTGAGGCTGCCAAACAGGGCACGATCCTCTCCCAGCAGGATCAGCTTGGCGTGCAGGCTGCTTTGCCCTTCATCAAACTCGTACAGCCGGATCCCCTGACGCAGCAACCAGCCCCTGTGGCGCAAGTAAGCGCCGTACACCAGCGGCACATCCGTGCTGGCCAGCGAGTTGGTGAGGATCTCGATCACCACTCCCTGCCGACGCAACCGTTGCAAACGGAGCCGAAAGCCGCGCGTGAGGATCAGATAGGGAGTCACCATGCGGAGCGTGGAGGGAGCCTCAGCCAACTGTCGCCAGAGCTGGCGAGCCGTCACCGGGCGGGAAACCAGCCCTTTGCCGGGCCGGTCAAACCAGACCTCGGCCCGACCGTTATGCCACGCAAGCGCAGGCTTGTTGCCGTCAAACAGGGAGGCAGGCAGATCATAAACGGCAGCGACCGCGGGATCCGCCATGGTGAGGAGGAAATCGTTAACCACACGAATTTCGGCGGGCTGCAATCTTCGGCGCAACAGGTGGCGGATAGGGTGGCTCCAGCGGCTCTGCCAGAACTGGGCAAACCCCGCCGTCATCTGCTCGCAAATGGCCCCCTGACAGGCAAGATCGAGATCCACGAAAGGAGCTTCCGGATCCAGCCCGAAATATCGATCACCAATATTGCGGCCACCGATAAGCGCCAGCTTGCCATCCACCAGCAGCAGCTTGTTGTGCATCCGGTGATTGATGCGGCGAAAGGTGAAGAGCCCCTCCAACAGCAGTGCCAACGGCCGCCAGCCCCTTAGCCAGAAGGGGTTGAACAGACGTACCTCGATACCGGGACAGTGAGCCACCATCTCCAGAAAGCGGTTGTCCCCGGCATAGAGGTCATCGACCAGCAGTTGCACCCTGACTCCACGCCGGGCGGCATGGAGCAGCTCGCTCAGCAGCAGCTTGCCGCTGCTGTCCTCTTCCCAGCTGTAGTACTGCGCCTGGATCTGCTCGCGGGCAGAGCGGATCCAGTGGCAGCGCACCTTGAGCGCCAGGGCAGGGTCATCGATCAGGGCAAAGGATCCGGGGATCATCTTGTCATCCTGCTGTCATGGCCAGGTGTCATAACGCAGCAAGCCTCTTCGTATATCGACACTTTTCGTATCTCGAAACAGGGAGTTGCTATGGAACTGCACGATACCCCTATGCTGCGCTATCTGGGCCAGCTCCACCAGCCGGATAAAACACCCGGCATCGAGCCGGCCCACTGGTTCTTGCTGCACAGGGATGGTGGCTGGCCGCTAACGACCACGCCGGAGCCTCAGCCGGTCAATCGGCTTATGGCTGAGCCGCTTCGATAGCCGCGGCCTTGCCCTCGATCTGGGGCAGGCTGAAGCGATAGCCAACATAGTACTTGTAGATGGTGCCGACATAGTTGATCGGCCCCTGCCCCACCTCGTTGGCAACCAGCTGATCCACGTTGCCGAACCAGACATTGGGATCCAGCCCCAGCTTGCCCGCCTTGTCCCGCAGGGCCTGAACCCGATTCGGCCCGGCATTGTAGGCGGCGAGCGCAAAGAGGTGACGGTTGAGCCGATCCAGATTGGGATCGTTGAAGTAGGTATCGAGGATCAGGCGCAGATAGCGGCAGGCCGCCTCGACGTTGCCATCCAGCGTCGTCAGTCTGGCCCCCGTGATATTGACCTCGCGGCCGGTGCTGGGCAGAAGCTGCATGATGCCGACCGCCCCCTTCTCGGAGCGGATAGCGGGGTTGAGGCCGGACTCTTTATATGCCAGCGCAGCCAGCATCAGCCAGTCCAGCTCGTACTGCTTCGCGTACTTCTCCAGTACCTTGCGAATGGTTGCCAGCCGCCCCATGGGGTCCGGTGCCAGTATGTTGCTCATCTGGTCGCTGCGCGCCAGCAGGCGGCGCAGAGTCATGTCGCTATAGAGACTGTTGCGGCTGGCGCCCGCCAGATAACGGTTAACCGCGTTAAGGAGGTCGGGGCTGTTCTTGCGTAGCGCCCAGGCACTGGTGCCCTTGCTGCGCAGGGGGATCAGCTTGTGCGCCTTGAGGCCGGAGATCATCCCCCCCAGCCAGATCCGCCCCTTGTAGCTGTCGGTCACCGTCAGCGGAATGATGCCGGCCGCCACCATCTCCAGCAGATCCCCATCCTGCAGATACTCGGGCACCGTCTCGATATAGACAGGAGGCAGCCCAAGCTCGCGAAACAACCAGTTGAGCTGACGCAGGCTCTCGCAATAACTGGAGCTGGCACGCACCCAGACCCGCCGGCCGGAGAGCTGGGTAATGCGGTTGAAGGCGGGTAGCGTATTCTGGCTGACCACCCACTCCTCGATGGAGGAGATCAGCGGCCGGGAGAAGGTCACCTGTTCGCGCCGGGTGGGAGTCACCGTCATATTGGCCGCCACCAGATCGCCGCGTCCCTCAGCCAGATAATCGAGCAACTTGTCCTGCCGAACCGGGATGTAGACCACCTTGAGCGGCACCTTCTCCTTGGCGAGGTAGGTCTTGTTCAACCAGCGCTCGAACCCTTGCAGCTGATTGACCAGAATGCCGTACTGGGCACCCTTGTCGAGGAAATAGAAACCGCGCTCATAGACCACCAGAGCCCTGAGTTCGCGCTTTTGCAAAATGGTTTCGAGGTCCCCGGGTTGGGGAAGGCGCTGTGGCTTGAGATCGGCCGCCAGCAGAGGGAGAGACCAGAGAGCCAGCAGGCCCCAGATCCAGTGCCGCATCATGATGTTGTCGCCTTCTGTTGGCCGACTCGCGCCGGGCAAAACCGTCTGTGGGATAGAGTAACTATAGAACGCAGACCCACAGCAGAAGGGTCAACACGGCAGGACTGGCCTGCCGCGTCATCAGAGGGCTCAGATAGAGCGGGCCCGCATTTCGAAGATCAGTTTTTCGGCGGTGCAGGTAAATTGCAGGCGGGCTTTCAGGATCACGCCGTTGGCGCCCTGGGTCAGTTCACTGCTGCTCTTGGCTTCAGCAGTCACCTGCTTGGCCAGTGCTTCATAGGCAGCCAGCTTGGCACGAGCATCAGCCTCGGCAGCGGCTTCGATCACCAGTTCCATCACATCATCGCCTTCACCGATGATGGTGCCGATCTCGGCAAAACAGCCACAGCTGTCACAGGTTTCGTTCAGTTCAACTTTCTCGTCTACAGACATACTTTTACTCCTACTGCTTATTTCGGATGATTTTCATCGTCACGCATGGCTTTACGAAAATCCCTGATAGCGGTTCCCAGATCCTCACCCGCACTGGCCAGACGCTTACTGCCAAACACCAGCACAACCACCAGCAAGAGGATCAACATGTGCCAGATATGAATTCCACCGAGTCCCATAGGGATGCTCCTCAAAGAGAGATATCTATCAGTTGTATCAAAACAGAGCGCAAGAATTGTTGGGCAAAATCAAGGCGGGTGCAAGTGAGCAAATAAATCACTACAAAAAATAGGGCGACCCGAAGGTCGCCATATTAGTTGTGCTACGTGTCCCCTCAACCGCTACATCCTGTACCAGTGGTTCATCCGAACCTGAGACCATTCGAGGATAAGATCGCCAAGATATGAAAACAAATGGTATAAATTCATCTTAGAGTTGAAGAGGATTCATATCATGCTGCTGGAACAACTGGGTCGTATCGACCTCAATTTGCTGATTATCCTGCAGGTTCTGCTGGAGGAACGCAACGGCAGCAAGGCAGCCAGACGACTGCATTTGAGTCAATCTGCGGTCAGCAAAGCGCTTGGCCGGCTGCGGGAAACCTTTGACGATCCCCTCTTTATCCGCTCCGCCTACGGGCTGGAACCGACCCCCCGCGCACTGGTGCTGCAACAGCAGCTGCAACCCATCCTGCTGTCGCTGGACAACCTGATCCAGCCGCCGGAGTTCGACCCGGCCAACTCGGATCGGGAGTTCGTCATCGCCAGTATGGACAGCGCCTTCACCCTGTTTGCCCCGCTTTACCTGAGCGAGCTGAAGCGGCAGGCACCACGGATCCGCCTGCGCTATGAAGAGTGGACCGAAAACAGCCTGACCGAGATGAGTCAGGGGCAGGTGGACATCGCCTTCGCGGTGCGGGAGAACTGCATCAGCTCCGATTACCGGCTCGACACCCTGCCCGGCAGCATCTGCCAGCGAGTGCTGGCGGTCGATGACCTCACCTGTCTGGTGCAGCAACACCACCCCGCCCTGCAGGAGCCGCGCTGGGATCTCGGCCACTACCTCAGCTATCCCCATGTCCAGACCTACTGCGAGGGGAGGGATCGCTGGATGCTGGATCACAAGCTGGCGGAGCACGACCTCTACCGGCGTATCGAGGCGAGTGTCCCCTCATTTGAGGCGGCACTACGGATGGGTATGCACTCCGATATGATCGTCACCCTCTCCAAGCTCTACGCCCGCCACGCGACCCAGGTCTATCCACTGTTGCAACTGCCGCTGCCCATCGAGCTGGACAGCATCTCGCACCTGCTGATCTGGCATCAGCGTCACAGCGAGGATCCGGGCCACCGCTGGCTGCGGGAGCTGCTGCTGACCCTCATCATGAGCAAACTGGAACCCGCAGCGACCGCATGCGGGTGACGGCACATCCTCTCGGCAGCAAAAAAGAACGGGGCTCTGCGTAGCCCCGTTTCATTCATTTCGGCATGCAAACCGGTCAGCCCTGACCGGTCACCGCCAGATAGTGATGTACCCCGTCCAGCAGCATCTGCACCGAGATCATCACCAGCAGCATCCCCATCAGCCGCTCCACCGCAGTGAGTCCACGCTCACCCAGCAGCTTGTTGAATACCTCGTAGAACATCAGGATCACCGCGCTGGCGGCCCATGCCATGAAGAGCGCCAACGACCAGTCCACCATCCGGGTGGGCTCCTGATTGGCCAGCAGCATCAAAGAGGCGAGGATCGAGGGGCCGGCGATCATCGGGATCGCCATCGGCACCAGGAAAGGCTCCTCGCCCGCCGCCAGTCCGGTCACCCCCCCTTCACTCGGGAAGATCATCTTGATGGCGATCAGGAACAGGATGATGCCGCCGGCAATGCTGACCGCTTCCTGCCGCAGGTTGAGGAAGCCGAGGATCTGCTGACCGACAAAGAGGAAGAGCATCATGATGGCCAGCGAGAAGAGCAGCTCGCGGATCATCACCTTGCGCCGCCGCTTGGGATCGATATGGCGCAGGATGGAGAGGAAGACCGGCAGGTTGCCCAGCGGGTCCATGATAAGAAACAGCATGACTGCGGCAGAGAAAGTATCCATACAACGCCCGGGCTACGCCTTGAATTGGGAAATGGGAGGGGGCGAAATATAGCAAAGGGCGAGAAGTTGAGCGAGCGCCATCACGCGCTCGCCAGGGGGTTAGCCGTGATTGCAGATCTTGTCGGCACGGGTCTGGAAACCCTCGCCTGCTTCGATGAACTTGCCGCGAGCAGCCAGGAAGTCGATCAGCGCTTCGGCATCCATCTCGCTGGCACTGCAGGTATGAAAACGGGCATCGGCACCGAACCGCTGCGCCATCGCCTGCTTGAGGCTGGCACGGGTAAATTGACCATCCTGTTCCAGCATCATCTCCATCACTTCGTGACCATGTACCGATTGCGACATCTTGCACCTCAATAATGAACATATTTAATGTCAATTAAATCCTCTCCCGTCAGGAGGGATCTTGATATAGGCCAATAAATAACGGATTACCCTGCTGCGAGAGTGGCCAGCGACGCCGCTTTGTCGATAATGTGGCAACCCACTGCAGGGATCGCTACACTAGCGCCCCATTTTTGGTCACCGCAGACATTTGATAAGGATATTGGCGCCATGCTGTTCCATGGAGAGGCAAGCAAACCCTGGCAGATCTGGACCCGTCGCCCGCTCTGGCTCAAGACCCTGATCGGCATGCTGACCGGGGTCGCCCTTGGCGTCGGCTTCGAGGAGCAGGCTCAGCTGCTCAAGCCCATCGGCGTGCTCTTCGTCAACACCATCCAGATGCTGATGCTGCCCCTGATCTTCTGCTCGGTCATCGCCGGCCTCACCTCACTACTCAAGGGCAAGGCGCTCGACCGCATCGGGATCAAGGCGAGCTGCCTCTACCTCTGCTCCACCGCCATCGCCATCTGCATCGGCCTGATGATGGGCTGGCTGCTGGAACCCGGCATGGGGGCCGACATGGGCCCCTACCAACGACCCGGCATGACCACACCACCGACGCTGGCCAGCGTACTGAGCCATCTGGTGCCGAGCAATCCGGTCGAGGCGATGGTGGACAGCAAGATCCTGCAGGTGATCGTCTTTGCCGTGGCGCTGGCCGTGGCACTCAATGCCTGTGGCCGCCGCGGCCGCCCCGCCATCCTCTTCTTCACCTCGCTGGCGGAGGGGATGTTCAAGCTGACCCAGATGGTGATGGCGCTGGCTCCGTACGGCGTCTGTGCCCTGATGGCCTGGATGACCAGCAAATATGGCATCGACCTGCTGCTGCCCCTGCTCAAGGTAATCGGCGCCGTCTATCTCGGCTGTCTGCTCCATGTGCTCGGGGTCTACAGCACCCTGCTGCTCCTGTTGGCGCGGCTCAATCCGATCCACTACTTCAAGAGCATCGTCGATGCCCAGGCGGTGGCCTTCACCAGCAGCTCCAGCAGCAGCACCCTGCCCATCAGCCTCGCCTGCGCCGAGAAGCGGCTCGGGGTCTCACCCGCCATCACCGCCAAGGTGCTGCCCATCGGCGCCACCATCAACATGGATGGCACGGCACTCTATCAGGGGGTCACTGCCCTGTTCGTGGCGCAAGCATTCGGCGTGGATCTGCATCTGGTGGACTACCTGACCATCATCAGCATCGCCACCCTGGCCAGTATCGGCACAGCAGGCACCCCCGGCACCGGGCTGATGCTGCTGACGCTCACACTGACTGCGGTCGGACTGCCGCTGGAAGGGGTCGCACTGATTGCGGGGATTGACCGGGTGCTCGACATGGCGCGCACCGCGGTCAACGTCTCGGGGGATATTCTGGTTTCCGTGCTGATTGCCCGCAGCGAAAACGAGCTGGATCTGGCGACCTATCACGATGAACACGCCGGGGAAGATATCGACGTCCCCCTGCGCTAGGGAAGATCAGCTGTCGTGGGGATCGTGATGGCAGCGCCAGCAGACTTCGAAGTTGGCGCCGTTCTCCTCCCCGCACTGACCGCACAGCCAGCCATTACCCTGGCGCTGCTGATAGCGTTCGATCACCCGCCCTGCCTTGCTGCGATCCTCGGCGCGCACCATCAGGGTCACCTGCAGCAGATCCGCCGCCAGCTCGCCAAAGGCCCCTGACAGGCCGTCGCCATTGAGGCGTACCGGCACCCCTTCCGCCTCCAGTGCCCCCTTGAGTGCATGAGCCTCCAGAGTGTGAGAGGCGCGATAGAGATTGATCCAGTTATCCATAGCTCCCCCTTACAGCAGCTTGTCGATGCCGAACTCGGCCCCGTTCTCCACCATGAAATCGATGAACGCCCGCAATTTGCGCGGCATAAGTTGTCGCTCCGGAAACAGCAGGTAGATCGACACCTTGGGTTGCTGCCACTCTGGCAGCACCGCAACCAGCTCGCCGCTGGCCAGCTCCTCCTGACAGAGCATGGCCGGGATCGAGGCCAGTCCGAGACCCGCCTTCGCCGCCTCCCGGGCACAGGTAATATTATTGACCCGAAAACGGGAGGGAGGGTCAACCAGCACCTCTTTGCCATCCAGCTCGAAGCACCAGTGGGAAGCGAGAAAACCGCTGCTCACCGTCACCCGCTCATGGTTGGCCAGATCCTCCGGCCGCTTGATAACCGGACTACGCGCCAGATAGGCCGGACTGGCGCAGAGCAGCCGTCCGGTGCTCCAGAGCCGGCGCGCGGCCAGATTGGAATCGCTCATATCGCCGATCCGCACCACCGCATCCAGCCCTTCGCTGATGGGGTCAACCACCCGGTTGGTCAGCTCCAGCTCCACCTGCAAGCCGGGATAGGCCTGTAAAAACTTGGCGACCAGGCGCCCGACCACCAACTGACCCGTCTCGATGGGCACGGCCATCTTGAGAGTGCCGGTGACTTCCTGCTGGCTGGCGCTCAACATCAGCTCCGCTTCCGTCAATGCCTCCACCGCCTTGCTGCAGTGTCGGTAGTACTTCTCCCCCTCCTCGGTCAGGGTGAGCTGACGGGTGGAACGATAGAGCAGCCGTACCCCGAGCCGCTGTTCCAGCTCGGCAATCCGCCGGCTGACCATCGCCTTGGTCATCCCCAGCTCCTGGGCTGCGGCAGTAAACGAGCCCTTGTCGACAATTCGTACCAGAATTAACGCAGCATTTAGGTCCATTGTTGCACCTGTGAAACTGTATATCTCGTGAACCAATACTAATCGAAACAGTCGAGCAGTGTTAGCCTGCGCCCCTTACGTTCAGGAATCTCCAAAATGAGTCAACACAAGAAAATCCCTCTCCTGGCCGCCATGATCCTGGCCCTGCTCGCACTCCTCTTCTCCGCCTACTGGTATCTCCACGGCCGCTATTTCGAGAGCACCGACAACGCCTATCTCCAGAGCGAGGTAACCGGGATCAGCTCCAAGCTGCCCGGCTATATCAGCGAAGTGCTGGTGACCGACAACCAACCGGTCAAAGCGGGCCAACTCATCGCCCGTCTCGATGATCGCGAATACAAGACCAAGGTCGCAGAGGCCGAAGCCGATCTGCGCCTCAATCAGGCAACCGCCGAGAATCTGGCCGCGACCCGCATCCAGCAGCTGAGCCTGATCCAGCAGGCCGAAGCCAAGGTGGCCTCCGCCAAGGCCGAACAGCTGCGCGCCAGCCAGCAGGTAACCCGGATCAGCCAGCTCAACCAGCGCCACTACAGCTCGCAAGACAGTCTGGATGAAGTGCGCGCCGGTCTGCAGGTCAATCAGGCACAGGCACAAGAAGCCAAGGCCGCCCTGCAGGCCGCCCGCGAACGGCTGCTGGTGCTTGATGCCGAGCGCAAACAGAACCAGGCCAAGCTGGCATTGAGCGAAGCACAACTGGAGCAGGCCAGACTGGAGCTCGGCTACACCGAACTGCGCGCACCGGCCGATGGCATCATAGGCAAGCGCAGCCTGCGGGAAGGACTCTATGTCCAGTCCGGCATGCAGGTCGCCAGTCTGGTGCCGCTGCAACAGGTGTGGGTCGAGGCCAACTTCAAGGAGACCCAGCTCGCCCATATGCAGCCCGGCCAGAAAGTCGAAGTAGTACTCGACGCCTATCCGGATCAGCCGGTCGAAGGGGTAATAGACAGTCTGGCGCCAGCCACCGGAGCCAAGTTCGCCCTGCTGCCACCGGAGAACGCCACCGGCAACTTCACCAAGATTGTGCAGCGGGTACCGGTCAAAATCCGTATCCCCGAGCCGGGTCAGCTCGCTGGCAAGCTGCTACCGGGTCTCTCCAGCGAAGTGACGGTAGATACCCGTACTCCTGATGCCATGACGGCCGCTAACTGATGGAACCCATTCCACGTCGCCACTGGATCGCGGTCATCGGCGGCCTTATCGGCGCCTTCATGGCCATCCTCGACATCCAGATAACCAACGCCTCCCTCAAGGATATTCAGGGGGCGCTCTCCGCCACCCTGAGTGAAAGCTCCTGGATCTCCACCTCCTATCTGGTGGCGGAGATGATCGCCATCCCCCTGAGTGGCTGGCTGAGCCGGGGGCTGAGCGTGCGTCGTTACCTGCTGTGGACCACGGGCGCCTTTATCGTCGCCTCCGTGCTCTGCTCGTTCAGCTGGAACCTCACCAGCATGATCGTCTTCCGGGCGATGCAGGGCTTCACCGGCGGTGCACTCATCCCGATGGCCTTCTCCCTCATCGTCACCCTGCTGCCACTGCAGAAGCGGGCTACCGGCATGGCGCTGTTCGGTCTCTGTGCCACCTTCGCCCCGGCCATCGGCCCGACCCTCGGCGGCTGGCTCACCGAGCAGATGTCGTGGCACTACATCTTCTATCTCAACGTCCCGCCGGGACTGCTGGTGATGGCCATGCTGGCGCACGGGCTGGACAAGAAGGGAGTGGACTGGGAGGTGATCAAACGGGTCGACCTTATCGGCATCGTTACCATGGCGCTTGGTCTGGGCGTGCTGGAGGTGGTACTGGAGGAGGGCAACCGGGAGGACTGGTTCGGCTCGACCTTCATCGTGCGCCTGACCATCATCTCGGTCGTTGCGCTGGTCTTCTTCGTCATCAGCCAGCTGATCCGCCGCCACCCGCTGGTCAACCTGCGACTGCTGCACAACCCGCGCTTTGCGCTCGCCTGTTTTGCCTACCTGATCCTCGGGATGGCGCTGATGGGTTCCATCTATGTGCTGCCGCTCTACATGACCCAGATCCACAACTACAACGCGCTGGAGATTGGCGAAGTGCTGATGTGGATGGGGCTGCCCCAGTTGCTGGTGCTGCCGCTGGTGCCCAAACTGACCCACAAGGTCGATCCGCGCTATCTGGTGAGCTTCGGCTTTCTCATCTTCGCCGTCAGCTGCTTTATGAACGTCAACATGAGTGCCGACTATGCCGGGCCACAGCTCATTCAGGCGCTCATCGTGCGGGCGCTGGGGCAGCCCTTCATCATGGTGCCGCTCTCCTTGGTCGCCACCGCCAGCCTGAGCCACGACGAGATCCCCTCCTCCTCGACCCTGCTCAACGTGCTGCGCAACCTGGGTGGTGCGTTTGGTATCGCCATCATCGCCACCATGCTCGACAACGACACCCGCACCCATATGCTCCAGATCGGCAGTACCCTGCCTGCCAGCAGTATCGAGGGACAAACCTATCTGCTGCAGCTGGCCCAAAGCATGATGGCACAGGGTTCCGGCCCCGAACTGGCCGAGCAGCAGGCCCACGCCATACTCGCCAACACCATCAACCGGGAAGCGGCCATCATGGCCTACAACCAGGTGTTCTACATCATGGGGATCTTCCTGCTGGTCGCCAGCGGTCTGATGCTGCTACTCAAATCCCCCGCCCCGCGGGCAGCGGATGCCGAGCCAATAGAGGCGTGAAAAGCAGCCAGGAGATAAAACGAAAAACGGGCCAACGCCCGTTTTTCTTTATCTGTTACCTGCATTCAACTACATGGCGTCATCCTGCCAGCGAGCCCGCAATCAGGAACTGGGCGGCAAAGTAGCTGCTCATCACCCAGGCTCTGGCATGGGGGAAAGGGCGGCGGAAGCGATCAAGTGCCAGCATGCTGTCGGAGAAGAGGAACATCAGGGCACCGGCCAGCGCAGCCGCACTGCCAGCAGTGAGCGAAGCGTGCCAGGCACCGGCAGCCACCCAGGCCATGCCGATTATAACCAGCATGTAGCAGAAGACCGGGATGCGCATCTCTCCCAGCTTGCCCCACAGCAGGCCAAACACCAGCGCGGCGATGAGCAGGAGCAGCAAGCCATCCACCAGATTGAGCAGCAGCGGCCCCTGGGCAAAGCCGACGATGTAGCAGAGGTGCGCGACAAGAAATGCCGCCAAACCCTGAATAAAGCGGTCGCTTGGCAACATCAGCAGCACATCGCCCGCCAGCGAGAGGCAGAGGCCGAGCAGGATCCAGGCGTGGGAGCCATCGTGGTCATAGCCCTGATAGCCAAACGCCAACGCGATGATGAGCAGCATGGTCAGCGGCTTGCTGATATAGAACTGGCGGCTGTCTGAACCATAGGCGGCGCGGATATGCCACCAACCGGAAGCGATGATCAAGAAACTCAATAACATGCCCTGCTCCTCACCCGTTGCTCGCTGTCATACGGCAACCGTTTTTATATCAGGGTGCAGGGTAACAAATTCCCCCACCGAGTGGCAGGGGGCGGATCAAAGGGTGAGACTAAGCCTAAAGTCTAATTGCCATGCCATACCATTCAGGGCATAAGTGACGGGTCTGGAGGATCACCATGGAAGAAGCTATGAAAAACTATCTGCCCGCCATCGATATCATGATGTGCCATCTGGGGATCAGCTTTGAGCAGGCCTGCGAACAGCTGGGTCTCAGCCAGCAGGAGCAACAGGCACTGGATCAGTTGCAGCAACAGCAGAGCCAAGCCAACTAAGCCCTCCCGTTATTGGATATCATGATGCGCCATCTGGGGATCAGCTTTGAGCAGGCGTGCGAGCAACTGGGGCTCAGCCAGCAGGAGCAGCAGGCTCTGGATCAGTTGCAGCAACAGCAGAGCCAAGCCAACTAGCCCTCCCGTTATTGGATATCATGATGTGCCGTCTGGGGATCAGCTTTGAGCAGGCGTACGAACAACTGGGGCTCAGCCCGCTGGAACAACAGACCCTGAGCCAGCTGCAAGAGCAGGATCACCCCGAATAAGTAGAAATGCTGGCGCCAAACCGGCGCGCAGGCTCCACCAAAGATAAGACCGCCGATTGGCGGTCTTATCTTTTCTGCTTGCTCAGACTGGGGCTCTGGCAATACCTGCCAGCAAGCGACTCCAGTTACGCTTGCTGGCGATGAAACCATCCTTCAAGGCGCGATATTCCAGCTGCACCTTGAGTCGGTCATAGCGCGCCAGCGCCTTGCGCTTGCGCAGCTCAAGCAGCCGCTTGCGACTGGCATAGTAGTGCTGCAACTGCTGACTCAGCTTGGCGTACTCCTCCTGCAGCAACGCTTGCCACAGCTCGCGATCATCCTGTTTGATGAGCCTTGCCTGCGCCCGTTTGAGCTGCATCTCCAGCCTGGCCTGCTCGATGCGCTCCTCCGGCGATGAGCGCAGATCTCTCGCCAGTCCGCACCATGAGGCAAACCGGATCAGCCACTTGGTCGGATCGAACTGCCACCACTGGATACCGTTGCGATAATCGTTCTCGAACAGATGGTGAAAGTTGTGATACCCCTCGCCGAAGGTGAAAAAGGCCAGGATGCCGTTGTCACGGGCGGTATTGCGATCCGTATAGGGCTGGCTGCCCCAGATATGGGCCAGCGAGTTGATAAAAAAAGTGGTGTGGTGCGTCATCACCATCCGCAAAACGCCCGCCAGCAACAACATGCCGAGCAGATCTCCGTGGATCAGACCAAACAGCAGCGGCAGGCCCAGATTGGTTGCCAGCACCAGCGCCAGATAGTGGCGATGCTGAAACATGACCACGGGGTTGTTCTGCAAATCCCGCACATTGCTGTAATCACCGTATTGTTCCCCCTGATACTCCCGCAGCATCCAGCCGATATGGGAGTACCAGAAGCCACGCCCTGCACTGTAGGGATCCTTATCGTTGTCATCCACATGACGATGATGGCGACGATGATCCGCCGACCAGTGCAGCGTCGAGTTCTGCAACGCCAGCGCACCGCCGATGGCAAACAACCACTGCAACGCCGGGTGAGCCTTGTAGGCCTTATGCGACCACAGGCGATGATAGCCCGCAGTGATCGATAGCCCGCTCAAACAGAACAGCAACAGGAACGTGGCCCACTGCCAGAGATCGTAACCGTGGCTCATCCCATACCAGGGCACGGCAACCAGCGCGACCAATCCGGAGAGGGAGAACAACAGGGTATTGGTGAGAATAATCGGGGGTCTAGCCATCTTCTTGCATCCTTTCAGCGAACAGCTGTTAGCCATTTTCCATGGCGACTTCGCCAGGGTCAATGGTAAAAAAGTAGGATACAAACCTGATCCTGAGGCGCCTTCGGGTTATCATTTGTCCTCGTTAAGCTGAAGGTGACTGATTTCGTGGGTATTCGCGCTCAACAAAAAGAAAAAACCCGGCGTACATTGATCGATGCTGCATTCAGCCAACTGTGCGCCAACCGGAGTTTCTCCAATCTCAGCCTGCGGGAAGTGGCTCGGGAAGCGGGCATCGCCCCCACCTCCTTCTATCGCCATTTTCGCGATATGGAAGAGTTGGGCCTCACGTTGGTCGATGAAGGCGGCCTGACTTTGCGTCAGCTGATGCGCCAGGCACGCCAGCGCATTGCCGGTGGAGGCAGCGTCATCAGCACCTCGGTGCAGACCTTCATGGAGTTCGTCGAGAACAATCCCAACGTCTTCCGCCTGCTGTTGCGGGAGCGCTCCGGCACCTCGGCTGCATTTCGTCAGGCTGTCGCTCGCGAGATCCAGCACTTTATTGCCGAGCTGACCGATTATCTGGAGGCCACCACCCAGGCACCGCGGGAAGACGCCTATATCCAAGCCGAGGCCATGGTTACCATTGTATTCAGCGCCGGTGCCGATGCGCTCGACATGACCAGTGAAGAGTGCCGGGCACTCTCCGATCGCACTATTCGCCAACTGCGGATGATAGCCATGGGCGCCGAGGTACAAAACCAGAAGCGCCGTGAACCTCACCCATGACCACAGGATGGAGAACGATATGACTGAACAGCTTGTGATCCCCAAAAAACCGCTCGCCATGGCGATGCTGATCGGCATCTGTGGCGATGCGTCTCTGGCGGTGCTGACCAACGCGGTCGTACCCTTCTCCTTCTTTCCGCTGATCGCTCTCTGGCTGGCTGCCTATCAGCTGTTCCAGCACTATCGCCACGAACCCATGGTGGGCAATACCCCCATCTGTACCCTGCTCTGCTTCTTTATCGGCGCCTTCGGTCACTCGGCCCTGCTCAAGGTGCAATACCCGGAACTCGGTAGCAACTTCTTCTCCCTGATCATGATGTTGCTGCTGCTGGCGGCACTCTCCATCAAGCTGGGTCTAAGCCTCGGTAAGAAAGAGAAATCCTGATTGCTCGACAAAGTGGCCACAATCACTTGATAGATAAAGAGAAAAGAGGCCTTCCCAACGGGAAGGCCTCTTTGTTTGCGCTACAAAGATTAATCAGGCATGACCATGCCAAGCAACCGCGGCATGATGACCCTTGCCAAGCGCCTCGGCTTCA
>NZ_JRGM01000090.1 GCF_000764665.1 Aeromonas lacus
GATAATGACAAAGCGGTTTATAGATATATAATTTCCTGTTCCAGAACGAACAAGGGATAAGTCATTTCGTGCTTGCATTCCTTGTTGCCAAAGATGCAGATACCTGTGTGCCTACTTGGGGGGCATCTTATGCAGTTAATGGATATCCGCAATACTTAAATATTAAAGCCCTTCGTGTGCAGGTGGTGATGTAATGGTATCCCTTGGTGGTGCTACTAATACATCTCTGGCGATGGCTTGTAAGAGCCTTGACGACCTCGTAGAGTTATATGACTGTATTGTGGTAAATCTAAATCTAAATCTAAATCTGAAAATAATTGATTTTGATATCGAAGGAATGGCTGTTGCGGATTTGGAGTCGATCAATCGCCTAAGTCAGGCGATCAGTTTAGTCCAACAGCGTTGGAAAGCTGAGGGCCGTGCTATTGATGTATGGTTTACTCTACCGGTTATACCGGAAGGACTCACCGCTGATGGAATGAATGTCTTAAATAGTGCTAAAAGTTTTGGTGTGGACTTGTCTGGCATTAATGTAATGACGATCGATTATGGCAGCCCACAATGTCAATCTAACAACACTGAAGGTCAGAATATCCACGGGAATTGTGCCATTAGTGCTTTAAACTCTCTATTTACACAAGTGAAGAGTATTTACCCGGATAAATCTGATGAGCAAGTATGGAACATGCTAGGCACTACACCAATGATTGGATATAAAGATGTTCTTGGTGAGGTATTTTACAAGTCAGATGCAAACCTTGTTCTAGAACATGCACAGCAACACGATTTAGGTATTATTGGGATTTGGTTAATGTTACGAGATCGACCTGGTGTAGCTGGCCAAGTATCACCGGATCATAGTGGATTAACCTCACAACAAGCAGAGGAGTATGGTTTTAGTC
>NZ_JRGM01000091.1 GCF_000764665.1 Aeromonas lacus
TTCTTATCATCATCGACACTAATATTCAGTGACCCAGCATTGTTAACCAAACTACCTAAATTAAAACTGACACCAGCTGAGTCATAGCTCTGTGAATAAAATGGCAGTTTATTACCATCTGTGCCTCGTTGACGAGAGGCCCATACGGAACCAATGCTATCTGGTAAATCATAACTTACTCTAGTCATCCATTGTTTACTTGCATCACTTGAGCAGAGATTCTGTAAATCAAATCGCAACCCATTACTTAGTTGCCAATTTGCCTGCCCTTCCTCTACTGTTGTTTGGTTATTTTTATATAGAGATAGCTTCCAATTTACATCCAACCAATTTGAGGCTAATGACACACCAAAGATTGCCCCTAGACCACTATCTTTCTGCGAGTCAATCGATGAATAATCACTACTATTTTCTGTCCTCCCCCCCCACAACTGCCAAACTAGACCGTCTGGGTACTGCTGGCTTTCACTCATTTTATTGATGTGTTGTACTCGAGATGAAACAACTCGACCACCAACAACTACATCGACTCTCACATCATACATCCCTCTAGGTAGCGCACTTGTATCTAGCTCATGAGCACCCATTGAAACACGCTGTATACTAAGCAGTTGATTGTCACGGAAAATCCGAGCCTCACCAGCAGAGGGGAAGTAAGCAACTATAGGATTTATAGCTTGGCTTGAATTAACTTTAATCGTTTGGCTGGTGTTGCCATACGACACTCCATATATACGTGAGCTATTAAGTGTTGAAATGCTACCTAGCTCTTGCATCGACCAGCTATCAAGCATACCAGCAGCCACACGCTTGCCATTAGCATCAAGTTCATACATTGCCTTATTTAAAGCAACTGTTTGTTCGTTACCATCTCCAGAAGAAATTGTACCTTCGAGAGCGAAATGGTTAGCACCTATAGCACTTTGACTTTGAAAGTTGAGATATGCAGAATTAGAATCCACACCATCCACATG
>NZ_JRGM01000092.1 GCF_000764665.1 Aeromonas lacus
ATCGAGTAATAACTAAAGTATCGAATGCAGATTACTTTATCATAAATAAAGACACCTACGAATACATCCTAGACTTCTATGATGAAAACCACCTTGCTCTTCTTAATTTTCAAGAATGTAAAGGGGTGATTAAAATATCCATAAACCATCAATTATGCGACTTAATGGATAAACAAGAAAAAGATGGCAGTGCTACCGATGATATGGAAGAGATGAGATTTTCTCCAAGTGGGACAATATTAAACGAACTACTTTCTTTTATTGCTGCAGTTCCGACATCCATTTTCCTTTTTGATATCCCTGTAGAATGTATTACTGGGATATTTTTAGGTTGTAGGCTAACCGAATCAGACAAAATATCACTAGGAAAATTAGCATTCGAGGAAAATTCATTTAAAAAAATACCTTGCTATCAAGCTAGCTTAAGCAAGTATCAATTCGCCTTGAATTTTAAAGAAATCGAACTGCCATATACAGAACCATCGGTTGGACAAACTCTATGAGTACACCTTCATTTTTAAAAATTATCAAAAAACCACTACTAAGCTAAATAATGATACTTAACAAAAAGTGAGAAAAAATGGAGAGCAACAACCCTAAAAACCCAGCCATATATATAACTCTCTTTTTAAATTGGATAAATAATGAACCAAACAATATCAAACCATATGAAAAAACAGGGAGATATTGGGTCAAGCGGCCAATATAAATGGAAGTGCCGGAAGTAGTAACCGGGAAACAGTAATAGAGGATAAGGTAGAATGTCATCAAGAACGAACTGAATAAAAAACGCTTATCCTCAGGCCGCCAAAAACCAGCAAAGATGTAGATTGCCGCAATAAGAGAAACGCCCAGTAGCATCATGATAAATATCCATCTCTCACTGTTCTGCTTACCTCATAACAGTAC
>NZ_JRGM01000093.1 GCF_000764665.1 Aeromonas lacus
CACATAGACAGATTCCATGATCGCCAGGAGAAAGGCCATTCCCAGCGTCAGGGGTACAAACAAGAAGTGATAAAGGGCCGTCGCAGCGAACTGGAACCGCGATAGGTCTACCACATGCTCAGCAATCATGATGTTTCCTCACCGATTATTGGCACGGCTATTTTAAGTTTTAGGACAAAGCTTCCGTTGATGGCCATCAAATGGGTCCCGCCATGAGCTCTCACAACAAAACCCCATTACTAACAACCAGCATTAACAACAAGGCAATAACTGAGAACAAAGAAAGCTAATGTTTAACATTTACAAAACAACCAGCTGAAATTTATTCTCGCCCATGATGACTGTGGTTTTATATCACCTTTATTTGATTGAAATCAATGTAAAAGCACCCGCAAAAGATGGCCGCAAAAGGCATTTTTAAACTATTTAACGTCTGATGACATGAGTCAGATCACAGAATAACAAAAAACGTAATTTATTGATTTAAATCAATTTAATTATTTATCCAACAATACCTTCATTTAATTTTAAAAATGGAGCCAAGCTTCTTTTTCTCATGTTATTCGCAACTGACTCCCGCTCTGAAAAACTCAATTTAATACTGCTAAAAATGCATACTCATGCGAGCCAAACCAATCAAAAAATAAATTAGATAAACTAATCTGAACGGTGCAATTTTTCTTGTTTGCCCACGCCGATTCGAACTCCTACAATG
>NZ_JRGM01000094.1 GCF_000764665.1 Aeromonas lacus
AAACTATCGTTATCGTCAATCTCGTACATTGCGCAGAACGTTGTATCAAACTCTGACATGTCGGAGATGTTCAACAGGATCTTCTTGTTATCTTCATATACGGTATGCCCAATACAACCAATATTGAAACCTGCTGTTGTGATTGCAAAGAACATAGGATTAGTACGGCAACCAATTGATGTACGCATTACGTTGTATACATCTGCATTTTTAAAGCTGTGCAATTCATCTATTACTGCAAGGTGACTATTTAAACCGTCCAAGTTATCTGCAATTGAATTCTTGTATTCCATCTTTGCGTCTAATGCATCGCATATAATGGCATCACGGTTAATCCTGAACCCTAGTGCTTTAAGCTGGGACTTCTTAAGCATCTTGGATGCATCATCAAATACAATGCGTGCTTGTTTACCTGTTGGGCCAGTAGTGTAAATGTCTGGGCCTATTTCACCGTCTGCAACTAACATATAAAGTGCAATGCCACAAGCAAGAGTACTTTTACCGTTCTTACGGGCAACATATACGTTCGCATAACGAAATCTACGTTTTACTCTGCCTTCTTCGGTTTTATCTTTTTGTATCCAGCCAAAAATGGAACCTACAATGAATTGCTGCCAAGGAAGGAGTTTAAATGCACCAGACTTTGCTTTTACGTGCACGAGCAGCTTGTAGAAGTTGATAACTTTCTGTGCATGTCCTGCACTGAACTTATATTGGAAGGTTTCTTGCTGTCCGTTACCCGCGGGTAACGTCTGCTTCTGACGTTGTGTATCTATGATGTGACGAACGGCAGCGAGTTTTATATTGAGGCAGGTTTCTTCTTTGTACTTCGTAAGAGCTTCATAACAGTACTGGTGAACCCAGCGATAATCTTGATCTTCATCTTTTAAATTGAAGTTGTACTTCTCAATGTCGATATTGTACAACTTGAACTTTTCTATATCGTTCACAAAATCTATGTACTGCACACGCTCCCAATCGACTTCATTGGGATTAGAGGTCATCTGTACCTCCAACATCGGGCACATCATTAAGCAAGCGCACAAGTTCCATCTGTGCATCAAGCGATTGTGCATCTACTGCTGCAATACTTGATTTTGATTTGTACGTTAATCCAAGTTCGCTTAGCCCTTGCACGATGCTCTTATAAGCATCATCACGAATACGTACAGCAGGGTTGATTATCTTGCGGTCTTGATTCTTATCACCTTGTTGGACGATTACTTGGCCTTCCTGTTTCACTGTACGAATTGCATCTGCGTAGTCGCCGTAACGTTGTGAAACTAAGGTTATATGCAAAATGAACTCGTCTAAGTCTACGTTCTTGCAT
>NZ_JRGM01000095.1 GCF_000764665.1 Aeromonas lacus
CAAGTAATTGCAAAACGTGAAGGTGGCGTAGTAATGCTTTCAGCTGAGAAGAGCCTGCTGCGTGCATTCGGTACTAAAGAAATGCCTAACCTAAAAATGAAACGCCTGTTCCCTGAGATTACGTACAGCATGTGCCATGTTGGTGCGCCTAAAGTACTTGAGGACGAGAAATTATCTTGTGTTGTAGTAAAGAGCCTCGCAAACAGCAACAGCGATACCCGAAGCACAATTGCAGATCTGCTGCGCAAGAATGATTACTTTGTTATTTCCGATGGCAAAGACGAAACAGGTAAAGCAATCGGGGATATCACTATTGAAGGTTGCAAAGGCTCCAACGAAATGATGACCCGCAAAACCGCAGTACTTATTGGTTCACCTTGCCCAGAAGCAATCGGAGATATGATGATGCGCTTAGGTTGCAATGAAGAAACTGCACTTTCCGTTATCATTTCAGACCAAGCAAACCAAGCAATAGGCCGCAACGTAGGTTATCGCAATAGAGGTGCAGAATGCTTGCTTGTTGTTGCTGCAAACAACTTGAAGAATGGACGCTCTCTAGAGCTGGATGTACTTACCCCGTACTGCTTTGATGTTGCAAGTAAAGAGAAACTAGATAATTCACCTATTGCAATCCAAACAGTATTTGGCTCAATGGTAAAAAGCCTACGCTTTCTGATTGATGAAGTTGCAACTGCTTGTATTGATTTGATCAAACAGCAACCAACAGCAGTTAAGATTGTTGCTGCTTTTGCAAAAGAGCAATACAAGGAAATGGGAATGTCAAAACGGGATTTGGATTGCAATGGAGTACTAACTGCGACATATACAACAATGCAATATCGCGGTTGTGATAAGAAGCGCATGTACG
>NZ_JRGM01000096.1 GCF_000764665.1 Aeromonas lacus
TACATTGCATTTATTTTCTGTTGAGCAATTTTGTTACGATTCTGTGCGATTTTGGCAATCTCTGCCATTGTGATATCTATGAATGCTTGCGCTGCACTATGAGCGTGCTTATAGAGGGCTGTCCGCATGAATGGGTTCGGTTGAACTTCTGCAATATGGACTTGATAGGGGTTCGTCTTCTTATGGAAGAGATAATCGCGGGTTGCTGTATACGGGTTCCGGCCAAATTCTACTGCACATGCGTAGTCGTTAGCTGGGCCTTTAGTGTATACAGAGCATGAAAGGAAAGTACTAGAACCATTCTTCAACATCTTTTTTGACGCTTTTGATACTTTCATCTTGAAGCAGTCTTTTATATGTATTCCGTCCTGTACTACATTATTTATTGGCGCAGAATTTACTATCTCATCCAAGACAGGCTTCATTGCTTGCTTTATACCTGTTCTACATGCTTTAGTGCCAAGTACAGTTCCAAGCTCTAACAATGCAGCTTCTAATTC
>NZ_JRGM01000097.1 GCF_000764665.1 Aeromonas lacus
ACCATAGTATTACGGGAAATATTCTGGGAATCAGACATGTTCAGTTCCTTATTATTATAATTTTGAGGAACCCAAAAAGGCCCCAGATAGGGGCCGAAGGGAATTAAATTTTTATTAGTTTAGTCACGTACAACGTCTTAGGACGCATATCAATTGGTGTCTGTGTCCCTGTATTTAACGAGAAACCTTTCACTGTGATTTGTGTTTTTGTGCCACTAAAAGTAGCAGGGTGAGAGTGTGAACCATCTTGAGTTGTGTACTTATTTCCATCTGGGATATTTGGCAATGCACCTGCCCAGCCGCCAGGGTTAGCTCCATATGTGAGTACTTGGAACTGGCTGTTATTACCTGCGTTGTTGCAACCCAGTACAGTACCAGCAGTGTAATCAAACGCCATCCCTCTACGGTGTACGTGATCGCCTCCGTTAGCGATTTGAACTGTACCCTGTGGTGTGTAATCAGTTGTGCTGTCTTGGAACTTAACATTGGGTAGATCAGTTGCTTTCAATGCATAAGTGTTGCTGCCTAAGATAGTCCCTGAACCTTTCCCGTCAGTTGCACCTGCTGTATACACGTCACGCAAGTCAGGAGCTTTCTTACCGTTCAGTACTGATGTGGGATCCTTGATATCTGTACCGTCGCATGGCCAAAAGCCAGCAGGCACATCAAGGTTATAGAACCCACCATGCCAATCAATGATGGTGCCCACAGGGATAGAGCTCTGCGCAGCTTGAGATGCTGCTTTTACCTCTGCTGCAAGCTCTGTGAGTTTGAGCTTTACGTTACCCGCGTCTGTCTTGATGCCAATGAGGTCAGTGTTCGCTTTGGTAGCTGCTGTATTAGCTTGTAGAACTGCGTCTGACAGCGTGCCAAGCGTGCTTGTAGTACTGGCATCGGCATCTTGCAGCTGCTTAATCTGCGTTGTGTGCTGCGCAATAGCAGCATTATGTTTAGCGTCACTGTCATTGGATGCTTTCTCTACTGCTGATATACGGTCAGCCAACGCTTTCTTGTCGGCTGCATCAGCTGCAATTAGTTCAGTTTTGTCTTTTGCATTTTGGTCTTTTAC
>NZ_JRGM01000098.1 GCF_000764665.1 Aeromonas lacus
ATCTAAATCATGCTCTAATTTGGGGTTACCAAAATCAGGTTCTTGCCGAGATGCTTGCCGGTCTTGATGGAATATTTTGTGCTGTGCTGTACGATCGTCATAAAAAAAATCTAGTCCTGATATCGGATAGAAATGGTATGCGAGGCCTGTTTTTTTACCATAAAAATGGATTTTTTGCATGGGCAAGTGAAATAAAAGCATTTCTGCCAATGAATTTCTTTGAAAAAAAATTAGATACACAAGCACTATCCTGTTTTATGGACTTGGGGTATCTGGTCGGTGATATTAGCTATTTCGATGGAGTAAGCTTATTACCTCCAGCCACACTGCTGACTTACGATATAGATGCCGATAAACTGCACAGTTACCACTATTGGTCATGGGCTGATATAAAACAGCGTAATATATCATTCGATGACGCAGTGGATGCTTTAGGTGAAATTGTCGAACGAGCAGTTGGGCGCCGAGTGGACTTGAAAGAGTCTTTGGTATTTCCAATCAGTGGTGGACTGGATTCAAGGATGCTATTGGCGGCAACACACCGTGCGCACCCTGACTATCAAGGTCGCTGTTATACCTTCGGGACGAAAGCCTGCGCAGATATAGTGTTGGCGCAGCAGGTAACGGATATAGTCGAATGGCCACATGTGATCCATGAGCTCACACCGGATAATTGGTTTGAAAAAAGAATTCCGACAATTTTTTTGACAGATGGTCTACTGGATATGCAGCATATGCATGGCTGTGAGTTTGTCGATGATATTATCAAGCAGGGGCGATTTGTCATCAATGGGTATTGTGGGGATGCTATTCTTGGTCCTAGCTTTTTGCATACTGAAACCACAAACATGAGAATCAACCATTATATTGCCGAGAAATATTATGGCCAGTATTCTCATCTGGCTAAAATTGAATCATCATTTTATGATACACCTCATATTGAGCCCAACCTGTTGATGAATCGAGTCCGGCGATTTACCAATATGGGAACCTTTGCCTCATCAGCTTGGTTGGAACACAAAAAACCGTTTCAAGATAATGAACTTATTGAATTCATTTTTTCGATTAATGATGAGTATCGATTAGGTAATCGGCTATATTCTACATTTTTACTTAAGCAGTTTCCTGACTTTTACAGATCTATACCATGGCAAAAAACGGGTAAGACTATTGATAATAACTCTGAGAT
>NZ_JRGM01000099.1 GCF_000764665.1 Aeromonas lacus
GTTGTGGTCTGCAACGTAAACAAAGGAGAATAAAATGTCACACGATGAAATGGATAAACTAATAAATTACCTTCTCAAGTACGCTGAGAACGAACGCAGAGCAATTGTGGAGTACATTCTTGTGAGTGCAAAAAATATTGAGGCCATTCGAAAAGTGCAAGTGCCAACTACGTTTCTACAAGATACAAGAAAAGGAGAATAATATGAACATTTGGAAATCAATCAAGAAGTTTTTTACTAGAGTATCAGAAGATGCAGTAGTAAAAGCAGCAACGGATAAAGCACTTGATGCAGCTAAAGAAGTAACAGTGGATTACCTAAAAGATCAAACACAGAAAGAAATCAACAGACATAAGGGTTAAGACATGCCCCTTACACCAGAGCAAGTACAACATAACGAAGAGGTCTACAAGAACAGCAAAGTAGACTTCTTTGCATTACAAGCAAGTCGTGCACGTATGCGTGCATTGCTGGAGAAGTACAAAGACCAGCCCAATAATTACAATGGAGGTTTTGACTTCTAGGAAAGCACGAAATATTGTAAGAAGACTATTTCACACCAAACATTGTATACCTTATATCGTTTTGCAGATCGTATAACATGGATAAATGTGTGTGCAACGGGTAAACAATAATTTTAAATGGTATCTCTGCGCTCTTAAACATTGGCTCGTCCAAGCGTTTAAG